>JABTTV010000001.1:3600000-4200000 GCA_015075725.1 Anaerolineales bacterium
TCCCACTTGCCCGCCTGTGCGGCGCTTTCCGCCAGACGAAGAGCGGCCTGCAAGCGTGACTCCCGCCTGGCTTTGCGCGCCTCCGCCAGTTTGGTTTTCAGCGTTTCATTCTCCGGCTCGGCGGCAAGGCCGTCATTGAGCACTTCGATGGCCTCGTCCCAGCGGCCTGCGCTGATGGCAGACTCGGCGCGCGCCAGACGGGCGTTCAGTTCGGCCGTGCGACGCTCGGCACGCACCTGACCAGCCCTGGCCTGCATCACTGCGTTGTCCGGTTCCAACCGCAAGGCTTCGTTCAGGGCGCTCAGGGCTGCATCCCAATTGCGGTCTGCCACGGCATGATCGACGCGTTCGAGAACCGCTTTCTGCCAGGCAGTGTGCCTGGCTTCGACCAGATCCGCGATGCGTTTTTGGACGGCTGTGTCATCGGGCTTTAATTGAAGATATTCGTTCAAGCCACCGATGGCGGCGTCCCAGCGTTCCGTTTTTTCGGCGGCGGCGACCTTCGACAAGAGGGCATCAAGCCGTTCGCGCAACTGACTCTGGTTAATGGTCTCGATCCGCTTCAGGATGGAGGCATCGCCGGGCGCGATCTCCAACGCGGCGTTCAAGGCTTCGACGGCTTTCGCCCAATTGCGCGCGGCGGCTTCCTTCTCGGACCTCGAAATCTGATCTGCCAAAACCTTGGCATTTTTCTCGGCGCGTACTTTTTCCGAACGGGCGATCAGTGCCTGATCTTCAGGCGTGAACTTGAGCGCCTCGGCAAAGGCAGACAAGGCCTCCTCGTCCCGACCGCCTGCGAGGGCTTTTTCGGCACGCTGGCGGCTCAACTCGGCCATGCGCCCGCGCGCTTCGAGATGTTCGGCATTAATAGCCAGCACACGCTGATAGGAAAGCACTGCGTCTTTTACGCGTCCGCGTTTCATCGCCGCATCGCCGAGGGCGAGGTGCGCATCACAGAGGCCGGAACGCGAGGCTACGTCTTCATCGTCGATGGTGAGGGCTTTTTCGAATTCGGCGATGGCTTGTTCCAAATGTCCCTGCACGGCGTAGGTCAGCGCAATATTGACCTGCGCCTGAAGATTATCGGATGCAACGGAGAGCGCCTGGCGGAAGAATTCAATGGCTTTTTCGGGTTGGCCGCCATCGCGGAATTCCAAGCCGATCTCGATGAAGCGGTTGGCGATGGGGTTGGACTCGGTCAGTTCCTCGCGGACCTGTTCGATGGGGCGGTTCTTTTGCAGCCAGATGTGCAATAGGTGGATAACGAAGCGGTTTTGCGGGGTAAGGACATCCTTCTCGCGCAAGCGGAGAAGGCCGGAAGTGAGATCGGTCTCACTGAAGCGGACATGGTTCCTGCGCAGGAACTCGGCAAGGGTGCGGTTGTCGGTCTTCTCCAACTGCACCAGCGCGGCGAGACTCCATTTTTCGATGTCGGAGGCTTCGTCCCAGACGAATTTGAGATTGACAGTGCCGCGTTCGACAACATCATCGAGTACGGATTCGACATCCGCGACGGCGATCTTGCGCTGTTCGGTGCGCTGACAACGAGCGAAGAGTTCGTGGCAGGTGAGCTGGGTGAAGTAGGGGTGCCCCGACGCGATCTGGTAGATACGGTCGACCGCAGGGCGCTCGTATTCGATCACGCCTGCGACGGGACGCGTGACCAGATGGTCAGTCTGTTCTTCGCTGAGGAAACTGATCTTTTTGTAGAGGGCGGTCTTGAAAAAGTCGGTGTAGGCGGCCTGCATGTTCTCGAGCTTGCGGCCCGAGGAGCCAATGGAGAAGATGAAGTTGAGGTTGGGATGCCCCATCAGACGACGCAGATGATCGATGAGCGGGCGCGCCAACTCCTCCCTGACCTCGCTTTCCTCGAGGTTGTCGAACTCGTCAAACGTGAGAAGGAGCGTGTCGCTGCCGAGGTGCGCCTGCAGGCTGGTGAGGAATTGGTTCTCAAAGAATTCGGGATCGGTTGTGAAGGATTCTTTTGGAGGGGGAGGGACTTCGATAGCGCGTTCCTGTTTGAGGACGCGCACGATCTCGCGCGCCAGCCACCACAAAAAATGATCTAGGGTTGTATGGGTGCGACCTTGAAGATCAAAGAAGACGGGGATGTAACGATGGGGGAGGCGATTGCTTAATTGCTTTAGAACGGAGGTTTTGCCGACGCGGCGTTGCCCGTGAAGGACGAGGATGTGGTCGGCATACTGCCCAGCGATGCTGTTCTCGATCCATTGAAAAATGTCCTCACGACCGAAGAACATGCGCTGTTCGGTGACGGGTGCCCCCGCAATATAGGGATTGATTATTTCACCCACGAAGACGTCCCTCCCACGAGACGACGTGCCATTCTTATTGTGGCATATTTAGGCGGCGGATACAAGTGAGGAATTGTATTTGAATTATGAAGAATGAAGGTGTGCACTCCCCACGATGACATTATTTGCCCCCCAATTTGAATACTCCATACGGCGTGGCAGCGTAGACGTTGCTGTCCTTATCCACCACAATTGAGTAGACCACCGTCGCACCGAGCAAGCCGTCACTGATTTCACTCCATGTTTTACCGCCATCGAAGGAGACGTACGCGCCGCTGTCTGTCCCGGCATAAATCGTGTCGGAATTATTTGGATTGAAAGCAACGGAATTCATGCTTGTATTTGGAGCCGTTGCAAATATTTCTGTGGTGTCGCAACTATCATGCGATTCGAGCATTATCCCATCGTCGATTACGAAGACGTGATCTCCATCGCTGGGATCAATCATCATTGGGCGGTATTTATCAATAAATTGCAGGGTCGAGCCGTAGCAGGTTTTTATTCCTGCGGGGGGGTCCAGTTTTTTCCACGTGTCACCATAATCATTGGATTCATAATAATATTTTTCCTGAAAATCGGGATTAACACTGGTTTGATAAAAGGGGTCTTTGCCAAACGCGTATAAATGCCCCGTTTGGCTGTTGTGCGCAACAATGGTTTCGATCACCGGTGGAATTAAGATTTTGCGCCATGACCTTCCTCCATCTTGTGAACGCCACATCCACCCCATCCAAGTCTCCCCTGTCCACCAGTAATTTGTACTCAGGCGGTACATGGTTGACCCATACACATCCATTATCAAATAGCAGCCCATTTCGGTCACAAAATCCCATGCAGTTCCGCCATTTGTTGAAAGATAGAGCGAGTGCATAAGGTCGTGTTTTCCAGCTGTAAATTCCCCTTTGCAATTCCCTGGCAAAAGAAAAAGAGTTCGCTCATTTCCTTGACCCGCTACCAAATCAAGAATGGTATTTCCCAACCCGTTGCTTGCCTGCCCCCACGTTGTTCCTCCATCCCTCGACAGCGCAATGCCTTTTCCGGCAACATAGATGGTATTCGGATCGTGAGGCGAAATTGTGATCACGGGAACTTCTGCAACATAGTCCTCCCATGTGAAAGCATCCCCCCAAATATCCGGTTTTCCAAGCCTTTCCTCTTGTTGCCCATCCGGCTTGGACCTGCACAAGAATGGAAGAAATGGCTCCCAGCAACGATAATAGACGAAACCCGCCAAGGGAGGGGTTTCCCATAGGGGACCATACTCTAATACAATGTTTCCATTCTCCTGCCGGACGAGGAGCCAACTCATTTCCTCGACGAGGTAAGACGCCCATCCCCATTCATAACCGGGTGGAATTTCCAGCTTTTGAAGCAGCACCCATGTGCGCCCACCGTCATCGGATTCGTAAATGCCCGGCTGACATTCCGCCTCTCCTGCGGATATGAAGAGAGTCTTGTCATCAGAGGGATGGATCGCCCACGCAAAAATCCTACCGGGACAGCCTGCTTGCGAAGAATAGACTGCTTTCCATGTTTTTCCACCATCTGTTGATTCGTAAATATTATCAGCATCACGCGTATAAAGATGGGAGGTATTCATAGGATCGATCAGCACATGAGTTCCCTCGCCAATAGCTGTCCAAATTTCGCCGCCGTCATGGGACTTGAAGATCCCAGCCTTTGTCCCTACATAAACAATGCCCGGGTTTTGGAGGTCAATTGAAATTGATGCAACTTGTGTGTTGGTTAAACCACGGTGCGACGGATACCAGGAGAGCCCGCCATCAATGGATTTGTAAATTCCCGCATTTTCCATGCCTGCATAGAGCACATCCGGATCTTTGGGGTCAATTGCGAAGGCAGTGACCCTGTCGCGAGGCAATTCCTGCCCCAGCCAGAGGCGCTTCCATGACAGCGGGATTGGGGTGGGGGAGGGTATGGCAGTTTCGGTTGGGATTCCCATTTCTGTTGGCAGAATCATTGTCGGTAGGCTGGCTGCCGGTGTTGCTTCCACGGTCCTATAAAATCCATGCAAGCGTGGGGTAATAAAGAATCCAAGCACAATCAAAGTTACCAACCCCAACGCGCTCCACAAGAACGGATGGTTGTACCATCTGCGCCTCCGCAGCTTGACCGTCTCTGCCAGCAGGCGGGAGACATCCTTGTACTCATGATCTTCAAGGAGGATTTGCTTGAGGAGTTCGGCAGCGCGGTCATAGTCTCTGGCTTTTAAAGCGGACTCGGCTTCCCGGTATAACGCCTCCAAATCATGTTCAGCCATTATTTTCCCTCCAGTTTGAAAATTCCATACGGCGTCGCAGCGTAGACATTGCCATCCTTATCCACCGCAATCGAATACACCACCGTCGCGCCGAGCAGCCCGTCGTTGATCTGGTCCCAACTTTTCCCGCTGTCAAAAGAGATAAATGCCCCGCCATCGGTGCCTGCATACACAAGGTTGGGATCGTTTGGGTCGACGGCAACAGTATTCACGAACAGGTTACCCAATCCATTGTTGCTGGCCTGCCATGATGAGCAATTGTCTGTGCTGATGAACACACCCTGACCAGGTGTCGCCAAATAAAGGCGGGAATCCTGCGGGTCAACTGCGAGGCGGGTGTCTGAGCGGGAAGCGGTTTTATCTTCGCCACAGCTCATCCACGTCCTGCCTCCGTCGATGGAGTAAATATGGTGATCCCTGCCAATGGCATATAAGGTCTGCCCTTGATCCTTGAAGAACAAGCGTGCATCCGATAAACCTTCACTGCCGTTGGCAGGCATCCAGAGTCTGCCGGCGTGTTCGGAATAATAGATCTGATTTCCAACATCATAGACGAGCTCATCGATAAAGGGATTTGCGGATATGCTTTGAGTTGTACCCTGCAGGCTGTAAGGCGCCAAATACCCCGGTTCTTCGAACAACCAATGATCGCCACTGTCCCATGTCATTTGGAGGGCGTACCAATCCAATAAATAAAAATTACCAGTGGTATCGAAGGCTGGTCCGCACCAACCGATGGTGCTGTAAATCTCAAACCAATTTTTTCCAGCATCCCGGGAACGATACAACACACAACTGGCTTTCTCGTTTTTGGAAAAAAAGTATGTTGCCAAATACATTTTAGCGGCATCATGCGGGTCTATCTTGAGTTCGGCTTGTGCGGAGGCGAGCCCGTTGCTATGTCTTGCCCATGTCGCGCCATCATCCAACGAGACGAAAAGCCCTTCATCCTTGTCGTCCCCGCTCCGAACCCCGCCTGCGAGGATGCGCACCTTATCATTGATGCGATCAACATGGATTGTGGTAAGTTTCATGGTGTTCAATCCGCGCCTGTGTACTGCGCCTTCCATTGCTTGTATGACATACAAACCCGAACTCGCGCAATAGATTATCGATGGATTGTCTGGGTCAAAGAAAGATGGGTCACAACCCGTAGGATTTATCAAGTGCCAACTCTGCCCGCCGTCGTACGACACGGAAAGACCACGGTTTTCCGTAGGGGTGTTAATCGTTCCCGACCCAGCATAGATGGGGATGTTTTCCTGCGCATCGAGGCCAATTGCAAGCGAACCAATATCCGGCCTGCCCTTCATTTCGATAAGTGTCCATGTTAAACCTCCGTTGTCAGAGTAATAGAGGCCTGGCCCGCAATCACCCCAGCCGCCCACATAGAGAGCCATGCCATCAAGGGGATGAATGGCCCAGGCATAAATTGGGGTTGGGCACTCTTTGCCCGATGGGTGCGTAGTCGTCCAACTGCTCCCGCTATCCCTCGTTTCATAGATCCCATTTTCATTGCGGGCATACAAATGAGAACTATCCTGTTGATCCATCAACAAATAGGTCCCTTCGCCGACCCTGCGCCAGTTCCCGCCGCCGTCTTCGGTCTTGTACACCCCGTCCATGGTGCCAGCATAGAGGATATTCGGGTTTAGGAAATCAATGACCAATGACATGACCTGTGTGTTCGATAGCCCCTGATGCGCGGGACGCCATGAAAGACCCCCGTCAATGGACTTGTACACCCCGGCGTTTTGCAGGCTGGCATAGATGATGTCCGGATCGTTCTTGTCTGTTGCGAATGCGGAAACCGTATCACGCGGGAATTCCTGCCCGACTGCGATGCGCTTCCATACCAACGGGACGGCTGTGGGTGTGGGAAGCAGGCCTGGCGATTCGCTGACAGCAACCGGCGGTGATGTTTGCAAGAGTGCGGCGGTCGGCACGGATAAAGTTGGCGAAAAAGCCTGACTGGAATAAAGACTTTGAATTTTCGGAAAAAGCAAAACGCCCACGCCGATCATAAACAGAACAGATAAAGTTCCCCATAAGGCGGGATAGTTGTACCAGCGCCGCCTCCGCAACTTGACCGTCTGTGCCAGCAGGCGCGAAGCATCCTTGTAATTCTCGTCAATGGCTAAGATCTGCTTGAGCAATTCCGGGGAGTGTCCAAAGGAATGGGCTAAAATAGAGACATGAGAAGATGCCCATACTGCCAAGAAACAACCCGCCAAAACAAAGCAGGAAGAACAAACGCCGGGTCGCAAAGGTATCGCTGTATGCACTGCCACCGCAAATACACGCCGGAACCGAAAAAGCAGGGGTATCCGGACAGTCTCCGCAAGCGAGCCATGGAAATGTACGTGGATGGAGGTAATCTGCGGCGGATAGCTCGTCATTTGAAAGTTGCGCCACAAACGGTGGCGTATTGGGTGACCGATGTAGCTGAGGCTTTACCGAACGCACCCGTGCCCGAAGAGGTCAAAGAAGCCGAAATGGATGAAATCTTCACCTTTATCGGCGATAAAAAAACAGAATCTACATTATCACTGTGGTAGATCGCAAGACTCGTTGCATTTTGGGCTGGGCGGTGGTCTGGATCCGCACTCAGGAAGCCATCCAGCAAGTCGTGGATCAAGCGCCGAAAGCCAAGTGGTACTACAGTGATGGGTTTGATGCTTGCAAATGGCTTTGGTATCATTTCGGCAGGTACGAAGTTTCGCAAGGCAAGACGGACACATATTCAGTGGAAGCTGACAATGCCGAGCTGCGTCACTATCTGGCTCGTCTGGCTCGCAAATCCCGTTGTTTCTCACGCTGTCCATATGCGCTGGAGTGTGCTTTGCGCTTATTTGTCTATTGTTTCAACAGCAGGCAACTGCACAAGCAACGCTTTCCAAACTACGTCTCTCATGTGATGGACTTCGTTAGCCCACTGTTTTAGACACTCTCCAATTCCGCGGCATGGTCGTAGTTTTTTACTTTGAGGGCAGATTTGACTTCCTGATAGAGCTGCTCCAGCCTTGCATTCATTTCCCCTCCAGCTTGAATATGCCATAAGGCGTCGCGGCGTAGACGTTGCTTTCTTTATCAACAGCGATGGAATACACCACCGTCGCGCCGAGCAGTCCGTCGTTGACCTCGTTCCAGGTTTCACCGCCATTGAAAGAGACATACGCGCCGCTGTCGGTGCCTGTATAGAGTGTATCGGGTTTGTTGGGATCAATGGCTACAGAATTTACATATAGACTTTTCAAGCCATCGTTAATGGCCCGCCAAGAGCGACACCCGTCTGTGCTGAAAAATACGCCTCTCTCTGTCGCTACGATGAGCCGTTGCTTATCCATTGGATCAATGGATAAGTTTGATGAAGAGAACATAAAGGATGCGTCTATAGGCGCGCAAATATCCCATTTCCTGCCCCCGTCCTCGGAGTGCAAAAATTCTGTATTGCCATTTGTACCGATTACATAAAACTGCTGCCGCGTGCTGTCCGAATAGAGCTTTGGATTACTTGTACCATCGAATGGTATTTGTTCCCATGCGTTTTCGAATGAAGCATCCCACGTTGCTCCGCCATCTGTAGATATATAATAACCATTTCTTCTAAGAGCAAGAACAGTCTCCGGTTGTTGAGATAAAGTTGCGATACCTGAAACAGTGTCCTTCGACGGTAAGGCCAGTTCCACCCATGTTTTTCCAGCATCTTTTGAGCGAAGGATACCGTTTCCTCCAAGCCGATAAATTGTATTTCCGTCACTTCCTAATGCCGTAAGCCATCCGCGATCGTCAACCAGATCCCAGGTCTGACCAAGGTCACTGGAATGAAACACCCCTGCCTCTTCTTCGGCATACCAGTTTGAACTTTGCGCAAAATTAACGTGCAAGTTGAAATAGATGCCACCCATCCCGCTGTTTTGCTCTTTCCACTCCCTGCCGCCATCATCTGATATATACAGGCCGTTCCCCATCATTTCACCCACAAATATGGCGTTCGATGAAAATGCTATTGCGACAAGCCAGCCGTCCGTCTCAAGCGCGGATGACCATGTTTTTCCGCCATCCTCTGTAAGCATGAGTTGTCCATCGGCGCCGCAGAATAACTTTTCCGGATTGGTTGGATCAATAGTTATGGCAAAGCATCGGTTGTTCAATATCAACGACCAGGTTTGTCCCCGATCTAGGGATTTGTAAAGGATAAAGGATTGTTCACTGATCCGTATTGACCTGTAAATTATTTCGACCGGCTGGGTTTGAATGTTGAGAATTCTCAGTTGATCTATTCCTTCAAGATTTGCAGGGGTGAAATTCCAGGTCTGGCCGCCATTCTCGGATATATAGACTCCCTGATTACACTCGTTGATTTCAAAATAGGATGTAAAAGTGAGGAATAGAGTGTCCGCATTTTCAGGAAGTAAATTCAGATTGGCAAATGAACTCGGGCAGGTAGGCGTTTGTAATTTATCCCATGTCTCACCGCCATTCATTGTTTGGTATAAATAATTGGATTCACGATAAAAATCGCCGTCCACAAAATAGAGGTGTTCGTGATTTTGAGAATCCATGGTGAGATTACGGGAGCCTTCAATTGGATAGAGCAAATTCCAGTTGCGGCCGCCATCGATTGTCTTGTAGATTCCGTTTGCTGAGCTCACATAGAGAATGTTTGAATCTTGTGGATCGATCACCAACTTCGCAATGCTTGCCTGTTCCAGTCCTTTATGAGACGGCTGCCACGATATGCCGCCATCGATTGATTTATAAATACCTGATGTTTCGGTACCAACATAGATAACGCCTGAGTCCGCGGGATCCACTACAATGGCTTTCACATTCATCCGCGGTAAAAACTGCCCCGAATTCAACCGCGTCCATTTCAGCGGTAGGGGAGTGGGGGAGGCAGTTGGAACCAATGTCACAGAAGGCGGGGATGCAGGCAATGGGTTTGCAATGGCAGGTTCTGATCCAATCGGGGATGCAGGCTGTGCCGTAAACAATGGCAACCCAAAACGGACCAGGAGCCACGCACCAATAAGTAAAGTTATGATCGCGACTCCGCCCAACGCCCACCGACTTTGCCACCATTTGCGTACCGTGCGGCGCAATTCGACAGACTCCGCCAATAGGCGGGTCGCCTCCTTGTAATCCGAATCTTCCATGACGATGTTCTTGAAAAGCGCGATCGCCTTATCGTAATCCTTCTTTGCGAATGCAGATTGCGCCTCCGCATACGACTTTGAAAGCCCACGGCTTTTTTCAACCGCCTCTCTTTCACTTCGCGCCAACAAGTCAGTTGGTTCCTGCACAAGGACAGCGTCCCACGCTGTTAGTGACTCGTCCCAGCGCTCAGAGCGGGCGAAACTTCGCGCTCTTTCGCGCAACTCACTCAGTTCGATCTCACGTATTTTGCCGCGCGCCTTCTCTAGCCTGCCCTGCACTTGCGGTTGATCTGCCTCAATGGACAGGTATTCCTGCAATGCCGCGGCAGCCGCCTCCCATTTACCAGCCTGTTCCGCATGCGACGCGCGAGCCAGACAGGACTCCAGCTTTGCGGCGCGTTGATTCTCTTTTGCGGTTGCGATCCTTTTCTTGAAGCGTTCATCCTCAGCCGAGAGTTGCAAACCCTCCTGTAATATACGGATGGCGGAATCCCAGTTCTTTGCGGTGAGTTCCTTTTCTGCCCGCGCCAACAATGTGGAAAGGACTTTTTCCCGCCGCTCTTTTTTCACTTCCTCAAAGCGAATTGACAACGCTTCGTCTTCCGGCGTGTATTTCAACGCCTCTGCAAACGCGGAGAAGGCTTCCTCGTCCTTACCGTCGGTCAACGCTTTCTCGGCGCGCTGACGCGCGATATCCGCCATGCGTCCGCGTGCCTCGGTATGTTCGGCATTGATTGCCAGCACACGCTGATAGGAAAGCGCCGCATCCCTTTCGCGCCCCCTGGTTAACGCCAGGTCGCCGAGCGCGAGATGAGCCTCGCAAAGCCCGGCACGAGCCGAGACGTCTTCATCGTCCAATGCCAGCGTCTTTTCGAATTCGACCACAGCCTTCCCGTACAGTTTTTGATCCATGTACGTCAATGCGATGTTGACCTGCGCCTGGATGTTGTCGTTCGCGATCTCGAGCGCCTGATGGAAACTTTCGATGGCTTTATCGAACAGGCTTGCATCCTTGAATTCGAGACCGATCTCAATATAGCGATTCGCGATCGGGTTGACTTCGGTCAACTCTTCGCGCACTTGTTCGATGGGACGGTTCTTTTGCAGCCAGCGCCGCATTAGCTGGATGACAAAGCTATTATCAAACGTTAGGATGTCCTTCTCCCGCAGGTGAAGCAAACCAGATGTTAAGTCTGATTCGCTAAAGCGCACACGGTTCCTGCGGAGATAATCTGCTAGAGCGCGGGAGTCTGCTTGATCCAGATCTGCAAGCCCGGCTAAACTCCATTTTTCGATATCGGAAGCTTCATCCCAAACGAATTTCAGATTGACGGTCCCGCGTTCGATCACATCATCCAGGACGGCTTCCACATCCTCAACGGCAATGTGACGCTGCTTTGTGCGTTGACAGCGGGCGAAAAGTTCATGACAGGTGAGCTGTGTGAAATAGGGATGCCCGGAGGCGAGGCTGAAGATCCGCTCGACAGCTTTGTCGTCATATCTCAACAAGCCTTCGACCGGGCGGGTAATGAGGTGACGGGTCTGTTCCTCGTTCAGGAAGCTGATTTTTTTATACAGTGCGGACTTGAAAAATTCTGTATATGCCGCCTGCATGTTTTCCAATTTCCGCCCCGACGAGCCGATGGAGAAAATGAAGTTCAAGTTCGCATACCCCATCAGCCGGCGCAGATAATCCACCAACGGACGTGCCAACTCTTCCTTTACTTCGCTTTCCTCGAGGTTGTCGAATTCGTCAAAAGTGAGGAGAAGGGTCTTATCGGTCAGGACAGGCTTGAGGTCCGGCAGGAAGCGGTTTTCAAAGAACTCAACGTCGCGTGTGAAATCGTCCCTGTCCGGGATGGGCAGATCGATATCATGATCCTGCTTGAGCACGCGGACGATCTCACGTGCGAGCCACCAAAGAAAGCGGTCGAGCGTGGTATGCGTGCGACCCTGCAAATCGAAGAAGACGGGGATGTAGCGTTGGGGCAACCGGTTGCCCAATTGTTTGAGAACGGAAGTTTTCCCCACCCGGCGCTGTCCGTGAATGACAAGTATATGGTCTGCGTACTGCCCGGTGATGCTGTTCTCGATCCATTGGAAAATATCCTCACGACCGAAGAACATGCGTTGCTCGGTGACAGGTGCCCCCGCAATGTAGGGATTTACCAGATCGCCCACAGAAAACGTCCCTCCCGTGAGACGGTGTGTTGCCAAATCGATTGTCGCATAATCGGGACGGCGGTGCAAGTGAGTTTATACACATTTCAAAGTGGGGCAGGGGAGGGGAAGGGAGTGGGTCAGTGATCAGTTATCAGTGGAGTAGAGTTGCAGGCGGAAGCGGCTCATGTCCGTAATTTGAAGTGTGTCTGCATCAAAAGTATTGCGTGGTAATTGTCCGCGTGGGGGAGCGGGGGATTGCTTCCCTTCGACAGGCTCAGGTCGTAATGACATTTCCATCTTATGCTTTCGATAAGAATTATTATCGAAACCATTGACAAAAGCAGGCAATTTCGTATAATGAAGACATGCCAGATGCCCCAGTGAACCAAAATCCAATGATTTCCGAGGCGATTGCCCGTTATTTACGCATGGTCGAGCGCGCGCGCAGCAAGCCCACCATGCTTTCGTATAAGAACGCTTTGAATATTTTCAGCCAGATGCTGGATGAAAAGAATTTCCCGCCAGCCGGCACCCCCATCGCCCTGTTGAGCGAAGATCATTTTGCGGACTTTGTGGATCACCTCAACGCATACGCGACCGCGACCGAACATTTGTACCTGCAGGCTGTGAAAGGCTTTTACCTGTTCGTGGCTTCAGACAATTTAGCGGATGTAAACCTTCCGCGGCTCACCGTTCTGATGCAGCAACGCGCCAGACGCCCCGGAAAACGCCTGCCACAATTCCCCGCCAACGATATCGACACCCTGTTGGAAAAAGTGGAAGACGTCCACGCACTAATGGAAAATGAAACCACAGAGGATTCCGAGCAAGCCAGCGTTAAACTACGCGCATACCGCGACAAGGCATTCTTAATCACTTTGGCAGATACCGGACTGCGCGTCCATGAGGCTTGTAAACTCAGGCGCGGCGATATCGATTGGAACGAGAGCCGCACGATCATCATCGGCAAGGGAAACAAGCAAGCCGTCGTGCGTTTTGCCTCACGTTCGATGCAAGCCATCAAGGATTATCTCGCCCAGCGAGCAGAACTGGATGGAAAATCCGGCAGGCAATTGAGTTCCCTGCCCCTCTTTGCGCGGCACGACAAGGGTGCCGGGAAAAAGATCAAGCCGATCACAACCACGACCGGGCGAAACATCGTCAGGGAACGCGTCCGCCAGTTCCTGGGAAGCGAAATGACCGGAAAGATCACACCGCATTCCTTTCGCCATTATTTCGTCACGTCGGTGCTTCAAGGAACAGGAAACCTGGCATTGGCTCAGAAACTGGCGCGGCATGAGAATATTCAAGTCACCCAGCGATATACCCACCTATCAGACGAGGAATTGGATAAAGCATACTACGAGGTCTTTGAAAATCGGGCAAAACAGGGTAAAACCTGAAAATGAAATCGAAAAGACTTCTTCCCGTTGTTTTCAGTTTGTTCCTTTTCCTGACCGGGATCGCGATCAGCCTTTCCCTCTCCGCTGTCATGCTGTGGGGCGAATTGGAAGCCCGCCTGATCAACCAGCAAATCGGCGATGAAAGCCTGGACCTTTCCTGCCCACTGGCGATCGCGCCGTGGGAAACCGCCTCCATACGAACAACGATCACGAACACACTGACCGATCAGGCGACCAAGCCGGTTGTCAATGCCTTCATTGGGCAGGGAGAAAACGCCAGAGTGATCAGTGAAACGCTCGAGCTCGCCCCATTGGAGAGCCAGCCGCTCGAGTGGACGGTCAACGGCTCGGATATCGCCTTCGAGCGCGTGGTGCTGGTCAATATTTTTCAACGGCCGTATCGCGAATTGCCTTCGCGCCAGGACGCATGCAGTATTTTGGTCATGAGCCTGTTCGAGTTGGATGGAAAAGGCTCTCTGTTTCTTTTAATTGCAATGAGCCTCGTGTTGATCCTGGGAGGCGCCGGCTGGCTGCTCCTCCTATTGCGGCCGCTTAATGAATTAACAAAAAACATCGTCCAACTCAACGGACTCTTCCTTGGGTTGGTGCTGCTTGGTTTGGTCACCTCCCTGACGCGGCTCTGGGGTCTGACGATCTTCCTGGATTGCGCCGCCCTGCTTGCGGTCACTGCGGGCAACGTGGAGATTTTCCTTCGGAGGCGATAACGAAAAACCGGTTGAATCGATCTCCTCCCCCACCCCACTGAACAAAATAAAAGAGACTGCCGCCTTTGAGGCGGCAGTCTCTTCATCCATCAAATTTATTTTATCGCCTGCGGCTCGCCGAAGATGAAATTGTCCATCACAGCCACATCCACGCCCCCTGCCCCATCGTCTGGACCGAGCGCGCCGGTGCCGTACCGGACCTCCACACTGGCGACGACGGCATCATCGAAGACCACACCGAGGAAGGATAGACATCCATCACAGATCGGCGTTTCATAACTGCCGAGCGAGTTGCCGTCCCTGTCGAAGTACTCAAAGGCGGTGTGGGTTGTATCCACATCGGCATAGACCGCGCCGAATCCGCGCACCGCCGCGGGCTCATCTGTGCCGGGGACGAAGAATGTGATCACCACCAGATTGCTGCCCAGGGGTGAAAATAATTTCTCCTCGCTGAACGCCTTGAAAATGTCGGCGTATTGCGGGTTGATGTTGCCGAAACGCGGCAAAACTCCTGAAGGATTGTTTGCATTCGCGCTGACCATCAAGCCTTCGCCAGGCGTGTTGAGCACGATGCCGCGAGCGCGCGGCGCTTCGGGCTGATTGAAGAAATCCGGCGCATAATAATTCGGAGCGGATTCCTCATCGGGCAAAGTGTCCCAGTTGATCTCGCGGTAGCCGTCCGATCCCTTCGTGCCGGGGTCTCCCCCGTTATTGGCGCCAAGCAATGCGCGATACTGTTCGACAGCAGCAGCGATATCGCCGGACGCAGTCACGACCTGTGGTTCGAGAGATCCCCCACAGGCGGACAGCAGAAATAAAACACATAACGCGGCAACAAACGTTTTCTTCATCTCTCTCTTCTCCTTTAAAATATGATCTCATCTTTGATTATAAAGCTGGACGGTGTTTTCGGCATCTGCAAGAAGTCGAATTACGATCTTTTCGCCTCCTTCCTACACATATGCCCGGCACGCTGAAGAGAGAAGGTTCGTCCACGCCGGAAACCGATCCCAGAACCCCCTGCTCCCGGGGAAATTGCCGCAACGACGGCTGCGGGCTGTCAATTTATGGATGATATAATCGCCAAGATGCCCACGTTTTTGCCTCTCATTGCGGCTGTTTTATTTTTTTTCATGGCCATTTTGGGCATCCGCGCCGGGTTTCGGGGAATTCAAAACAGCAGGTCGCTTCCCAATTTTCTAATTCGAAACAAATACCTTTCCACGGCGAGATGGTCTTTTTTCTGGGCACTATTGTCGTTGATCGCATCAGGTTGGCTTGCCTATTTCACAGCCTCCTTAAATTTTCAAAACCAGCCTGGAACGACAGGCCTACCGGATTCAACGCTGCAAGTTGGTTTGCAAACGGATGCGTCGATGCCGACCCTGGAAGATCAACCACCTGTCACGCAGGAATTGTTGAACAGTCCCACTCCTCTGACCCCATTTCCTCCGTCTTCAGTCCCCGCCTCCCCCACCCCGGTGTCGATCACCATGCAGGTGTATTTTACGAACATCAATAATTTGAACCAGGGCATCCAGCCATTCGACCAGGCCGTGGACAGGGAGATCCTTACATCCGACCCGATCGATTCCATCCTGAAGACCTACTTCGCCGGAACGAATGCACAGGAAACCCGACGAGGCTTGTCCCCAGTTTGGAACGGCTTTTTGGGGTATGACAAGTATGAACTAGGAACTGACGGCGTGCTGAAAGTCTACCTTATCGGCTATTGCGAGGCAATATCAGATAAATACAGTTTTGCCCAACCGCTCGGAAGAACCTTGCGACAAATCGACGGAATAACCTTCATAAAATTCTTCGATGAATACCGGCGTACGCGTGAACCGGATGGACCGGTCGATTCGGTCCCTGACTGTGTGGTCGCCACGCAGACACCGACATCCACGGTAACGCCTTCGAACACGCCATCGCGAACACCGACACCAACATTTACATCAACCAACACACCGACAAAAACGCCGACTTTCACGATGACGCCAACCGGTACGCCTTCGAAAACACCAACGGCTACCTTCACACCGACGAGCACGCCCACCCGGACTCCGACAGCGACCGCAACTTCGACCTATACGCCATCAAGGACTCCGACGCCGACACTCACTTCGACAAGCACCGCGTCCAGCACACCGACGTCCACAATGACGTCTACTGCCACAAAGACACCAACCAGCACATCATCGAAAACACCTACGACCACATTTACATCGACCAGCACACCCGCGAACACGCCCACTTTGACTTTTACGCCAACCATTACGCCATCGAATACACCCAAGCCCACATTTACAGTAACAAGTACGCCTACATTTACATCGACAGCTACAGCGACGCCAACCAATACGGCATCGAAAACTCCAACGCCAACCTTTACATCAACGAGCACACCCACCCAAGCGCCGACCACCACGGCGACGGCGACCAACACTTCAACGAAAACACTGACGCCTACATTAACATCAACAAGCACACCTACTCGGACACCGACTTCCTCGAAGACACCGACCAACACGCCATCGCGAACACCGACGCCTACATTCACATCGACAAGCACGCCCACTCGGACACCGACAGCTTCCCCAACCCCATCCATCACGCCCACAGCGACACCCGCTTATCGCGAGATGATCGTGTATTTCACCTCAATGGGAAGCCTGAGGACTAATCGCGTACCCATCGAGGTTGGCGTACCCCGCAAACTTGCGACGGATCAGGACGCCATCGATACCCTGCTGATCGAATATTTCCGCGGACCCACTGCAAGCGAACAAAATAATGGTCTGGTCGCTGTTTGGAGCGGATTTACCGGTCACAAAGAGTATTCATTGAGCGACGACGGCGTGCTCAGTGTGTTCCTGGCAGGAAATTGCTCCACGCTTGGCAATTCATACAGCCTCCTCGATCCTTTGGCGTTGACGTTGAAGCAGGTGTCTGAAGTGAAATTCGTCAAACTATATGACGAGAACCTGCGAACGATGAGCCCTTCAGGGCAGGTGGATTCAGCCCCATTGTGCGCGGTCATTACCTTTACGCCTACATACACACCAACAAATACGACGACAGCCACCTTTACGCCGTCAAATACACCGACGCCCACGTTTACATCGACGAGTACGCCATCGAACACACCGACATCCACGTCGACTGCGACCAGTACGCCATCGCGAACACCGACGGCTACATTCACATCGACGTCGACCAGTACGCCATCGAGAACACCGACGCCTACATTCACATCGACGAGTACGCCATCCAATACGCCAACATCCACGTCGACACCGACCAGCACGCCGTCGAGAACACCAACACCCACATTTACTTCGACGAGCACGCCTTCGAGAACACCGACAGCTACATTCACATCGACGAGTACGCCGTCCAACACGCCGACATCCACGTCGACTCCGACCAATACACCTTCGAGAACACCGACGGCTACATTCACATCGACGAGTACACCCTCCAATACGCCGACGCCCACTTTTACATCGACAAGTACGCCGTCCAACACGCCGACAACTACATTCACGTCGACTAGTACGCCATCGAATACGCCAACATCCACGTCGACTGCGACCAACACACCATCGATAACACCGACATCCACGTCGACGCCGACCAGCACGCCATCGAATACGCCGACATCCACGTCGACTCCGACCAATACACCATCGCGAACGCC
The DNA here is from genome assembly GCA_015075725.1 of Anaerolineales bacterium. NCBI lineage: Bacteria > Bacillati > Chloroflexota > Anaerolineae > Anaerolineales > Anaerolineales bacterium. The sequence continues at coordinate 3,617,750 of JABTTV010000001.1, forward strand.
AACGACTACATTCACATCGACCAGCACGCCGTCGAGAACACCGGCACCTACATTCACATTGACCAGCACCCCGTCGAGAACACCGACATCCACGTCAACGCCAACCAGTACGCCATCGCGAACACCAGCGCCTACATTTACATTGACGAGCACGCCGTCCAACACGCCAACATCCACGTCGACACCGACCAGCACGCCATCGAGAACACCGACGCATACATTTATATCGACGAGTACGCCGTCCAATACGCCTACATCCACATCGACACCGACCAATACACCATCGCGAACACCGACATCTACATACACATCGACGAGTACGCCATCCAATACACCGACATCCACGTCGACGCCGACCAGTACGCCATCCAATACACCAACATCCACGTCGACGCCGACCAGCACGCCATCGAATACGCCAACATCTACCTTCACATTGACTAGTACGCTATCGCGAACACCGACGCCTACATTCACGTCGACTAGTACGCCATCGAACACACCGACATCGACGTCGACGTCGACCAGCACGCCATCGCGAACACCGACGCCTACATTCACATCAACAAGTACACCATCCAATACGCCAACATCCACGTCGACGCCGACCAGCACACCGTCGAGAACACCGACAGCTACATTCACATCGACCAGCACGCCGTCCAACACACCGACAACCACTTCGACATCGACAAGCACACCGTCGAGAACACCGACATCCACGTCAACGCCAACCAGTACGCCATCGCGAACACCAGCACCTACATTTACATTGACGAGCACGCCGTCCAACACGCCAACATCCACATCAACGCCGACCAGTACGCCATCGAGAACACCAACACCTACATTTACATCGACGAATACGCCGACATCTACGTCGACTCCGACCAATACACCATCGCGAACACCAACATCCACGTCGACACCGACCAGCACACCATCGCGAACACCAGCACCTACATTTACATTGACGAGCACGCCGTCCAACACGCCGACGCCCACATTCACATCGACAAGTACGCCTTCGAACACACCAACATCCACATCGACGTCGACCAGTACGCCATCGCGAACACCGACACCTACATTCACATCGACGAGTACGCCATCCAATACGCCAACATCCACGTCGACGCCGACCAGTACGCCGTCCAACACACCGACGCCTACATTCACATCGACTAGTACGCCGTCCAACACGCCGACACCGACAATCACATCGACTAGTACGCCGTCGAGAACACCAGCACCTACATTTACATTGACGAGCACACCTTCGAGAACACCGACGGCTACATTCACATCGACCAGTACACCATCGCGAACACCAGCACCTACATTTACATTGACGAGCACGCCGTCCAACACGCCGACATCCACATCGACGCCGACCAGCACGCCTTCGAGAACACCGACGGCTACATTCACATCGACCAGCACGCCGTCCAACACGCCGACACCTACATTCACTTCGACTAGTACGCCGTCCAATACGCCAACATCCACGTTCACATTGACTAGCACACCATCGCGAACCCCGACACCTACATTCACATCGACAAGTACGCCGTCCAACACGCCGACATCCACGTCGACTCCGACCGGCACGCCATCGAGAACACCGACGCCTACATTTACATCGACGAGTACGCCGACATCCACGTCGACTCCGACCAATACACCATCGCGAACACCGACACCGACATTCACATCGACGAGTACCCCATCCAATACCCCAACATCCACGTCGACTCCGACCGGTACGCCATCGAACACACCAACGCCCACGTTTACTTTGACGAGCACACCATCGCGAACACCGACGGCTACTTTCACATCGACGAGTACCCCATCCAATACGCCAACATCAACGCCGACCAGCACGCCATCGTACACACCGACATCCACGTCGACTGCGACCAGTACACCGTCACACACTCCGGCGCCTACATTTACATTGACCAGCACGCCGTCCAACACGCCAACACCCACTTCGACTGCAACCAGCACGCCGTCGAGAACGCCAACACCTACATTCACGTCGACTAGTACGCCATCCAATACGCCGACACTCACATCGACGCCGACCAGCACACCCTCCTATACGCCGACATCTGCCAACACGCCAGCAGAGTTAGCAACATGGACACCAACCTTAATTTCCACTCCCACTTTTGAAACCACATTACCCGCGCCAGCGGCTAGTTCGCTGCCAGGCGACACGGTCGTATTCGATTATTTCGATAGTTATTGTGAAACAGAAATTACTGTGGACCAAACCCCCATTGACTGTAACGCAGTCAGCGGACCAGACACGGTGATCTCGAAGGAAATGATTGGGCTGATCGAGAACGGCGATTTTTACAGTAAGTTGATCACCCTGCGGTTCCCACAGGATTCCGCCGGATCGACCGGATCCGTCCGCTCACCCGAGCTGGAAATCTCCGCGGGGCAAACCCTTTCCGGAAATGCAGGATGCCTCGAAAACGCATTGACGTGTTCGGTGCTTTTCCGAATCTATTTCATTGGAACGGATAACGAGATCGCAGAATTATGGGCAGTCGGTGAATTTTATGACGGTCAAGTCGCCGGATTCGAAATCCCTCTTGCCCCGCTTGCCGGTAAAACCGGTTCCATCGTTCTGGAGGTAAGCTCTCTGGGCGCCACTAATGACGATAATGCCGCCTGGATCAATCCGCGTATCACGCAAAGCCCCCGGGAACAATCAACCGTCACCCCTCTCCCCACCGTAACTTCAACTGAAACGCCGACCCGAATGCCTACAAGCGTCCCGACTTCGACCACCCCACCAACCGTCGCTCCTGACGAGACAGAACCCTCCCCCACCCCATTCGAAGAATTCCTGGAATTCATTATTGAATTCATCAAGGGATTATTTCAATCCCGGTAGCGGACCGCTGCCCTTCCGCACGATTCCCTTCGCCCTGGTAGATTCGCCCGCGGAAACCCACCCACGGGAGAATCTACCGGTTTTGTCAGGCGTTTATCGGCGGCAAATTCACATGCTATCATCACGCAACTCCTTTTCAGGGGAAATCCAGTCGGTACTACAAAACAATCTGATTCCACTATTGCGCGAATTCGGCAAGTAAATCCTTGAATTGCGGAGTGAAGCGGATCCCGTCAAGATCCGGGTCGCGAAGAACCCATTCGACATAGATCTGCTTGTTATCTAGGGCGGCCCGCAAATATTCGACCGCCTGATCTACGTTCCCGCATAATGCCTCGAGACACGCGCGATTGTACTGACTCTCTTCATCAATGTAATTTTTCATAGCCATACCTATATGTTGATTTGCCAGCTCTTCCAAACCCATCTTCCGAAAATATCCGCCGAGCGAGGCATGCGCCAGGCTGTGTGACGGGCATAGTTCGATCACACGCTGCATGCACTGCATGGCTTCCTCATGCCTGCCGACAACGGCAAAGATTACGCCAAGGTTGTGCAGATAGGTCGGCGATTCGGAATTCAGATTAACCGCCTGCTGAGTTGCCAAAAGCGCGTCGTTGAACCTCTTTGCCCGCTTATACAATCCAGCCAATTCATCCCATTTTGACGCATCCTGGGGGGCTCGTTGAATTTCGCCTTCGAGATCTAGGATTTGGTCATATACGGAATCCATCGCATCGTGCGGCAAATCAACCGATCTATCATTCTCGACGATCTTCTCATCTTCCTCCGGATCGGCCATGGCTGTCGTCTGTCCCTCATCAACCGGAAGGAAGAAGAATCCTACTTCGGATGGCGGACAGACCATTACCTCGGTATCTGACGCAGCTTCTTTGACGACGGCTGATCCAGGATTCACCATCGATTCGGAATAGAACACCGGCCGGGCGTTTTCCCTTTCAACGGAAATCGAATTCAGATAACCGGCAGGAAGCGCTTTTGCTTCCTCGAACTGGATGGGCTCCTTGGAGTCCATCTCGTAAACAATTTCATCAACAGTTTCGACAGCAAGGAGCGGGAGACCATCGTACGGCAGTTCCGGCGGTTCAACAGGAAGGTCCTTATCAGTCGCAGCCTCCATTTCGGCGGCGTTTTTACTTTCCTCTTCAGGGTCATCCATATTGTCTGTTGGCTGGGTCATGTCAGCCGATGGTTGCTGGGATTCCCGAGATTTGATCTCCGCATCGTGCTCTTCGGCGGCTACAGGCTGGGTTGGGTTATTCAAAGGTATTGCGGATTCATTCCCAGCCTCCACATCGGGTTCCATCGCAACTTCATGCCGGCTTACCTGTTCCTCGAGGATCGGTAACATGTCCGCAGCAAGATTGGATGGTCCATACAGAAAGACATTTCCATCCTCGATGCTCTTGCTGACCTCGGCGTCGAGAGCGTCTGCCTGTTGATACGCCATGATGGCATCACGGTAGTTCTTGATGAGGCGGAATGCATCTCCAAGCCGGTACCACGAAACAGCCTTGTCATGATCTGACTCGAGCAATTCGATGCTCTGTGTATACAGGCCGACCGCTTCTTCCGGTTGACCCTGCTGCAACCTGATGTAGGCAAGGTTGCAGTAGGGCATACCATATTGCGGCTGCAAGCCAATGGACCGGTTGTAGGCATAGGCGGCTTGTTCCAGCATGCCGGACAGGAAGTAGAGATTACCCAATTCGTTCCAGACTTCATGCTCGCTCATAGGATCCTCACGAAGGTTTACGAAGTGACTGTGGCTTGGGACGGGGTGAGCGTTCCCAACAAACTGTACCGGCTCTGGACAGCGAGGGAGATGTTGCCTGGGTCAAGTTCATCAGCGCGCTGGTAGGCGGAAATGGCATTTTCGTAATCATCCATTCTGCGGTACACGTTGCCAAGGCGGTTCCAGGCGATGGCTTTGTCTTTTTCAGAGGTGAACAGCTCGATCGACCGCTGGTAAAGGAGGATGGCTTCGGCGAAACGGTCCTTCTGAACATACGCCAGGGCAAGATTGCTGTAGGGCCAGGCGAACTGCCGATCCAATTCGATGGATTTTGCATATGCCAGGACTGCATCTTCAATCGCGCCATTGTTGTAATAGACATTGCCCAGTTCGTTCCACACCTTCGCGTTGTTGATGTCCACTTCCATTTGAACATCGCCGGATGAATCGATGATGGTAACGGGATCCGCAGTGGCAGACGGGGATTTCTGGTTGTCCTGGTCATCCTCTGAAATCGAGAGTCCGTTTTCAGCGAGCAGATATTCCTCGTATGCCTTTTCGCGCGACTCCGTTGCTTCGGCATTCACTACAGAGTCTTTTTCGGCTTCCATGCTCAAGGTTTCGGGGATTTCAAGCGGTTCTTCCTCCGCCTCGTCAGATCCATCGGGATCCGCTGATTCGGCTTCGGGGGTAACTTCCACCTCGGTCGAATCCAGGACCGGTTCATCTTGAGCCTGTTCCTGCAATTCCACTTCGAGTGCCTCGATGTTCGGTTCTTCCTCAATTTCGGTGATCATCGGGTCCAACTCGAGCACGGGATCTGTAGATTCACTCACTTCCGAGTCTTGTTCGGGAGCAAGGGCTTCTTCAGTCTGCTGATCAACAACCGGGGCAGCCTGAACCGATTCAATAAGAATCTCTTCAGCGGGCTGGGCGGCTTCGACCATCAAAGGCAGGGTGTCTTCTTCGACAGCAGGCTCCTGACTTGGAACGGGGATATCTTCGAGCAAAAGCGGCTGGTTATCCTCGCCCGTCAAAGATCTGGAATCTGCTTCAGCGACGGGTTCCGCGCCCGAAGCGGGAATGTCTTCGAGCAGAAGCGGCTCGTTGGTCAGAGTCGCTGTCCCGACAACGGGGAAGGCGTCTGTATTGGTTTCGGTGACATCCGGGTACTGTGAGCCGACCTCGATCGTTGCGGCTTCATCCACGGGCGCTTCCGCAGCCGTTTGAGCGGACGCATCGGACGGAATATCATTTGCAGCATCCGGCATGATCGTGACCAATTCCATGCCATCGGGAACGGACGGAATCAGGTCGTTTGCTGGCATGGGAGCAGCAGCTGAATCGCTCTCGCCGACAGCTTCCATCCCCGAAGGAGCCTGCACGCAACCGGTATCGAGGCTGTCCGCATTTCGGAACGCATCGAGCGCAAGTTCGTATTGCTGGGTTTTCCGATACAACGTTCCAAGCCGGTTCCATGCCAGGGCTTTCGCGTCGTCATCCGGCAGGAGAGTGATCCCGCGCTGGAAGTTTTCGATTGCGTTCTCGTAATCGCCCATCATCATGTAAACGGTGCCGAGATTGCTGTACGCCCAGCCCAGGTCGGGATTCAATGCGATGGCGTTCTTGAAGGACTGGAGAGCCTCCTCGAGTTCGTTCGCCTCCATTTGCAGGTTCCCAAGCTCGATCCAGTTCTGCACATTGGCGGGATCCATCTCGAGGGATTTCTTGTACGCATCGATCTTCTCACGACTTTGATCCCGCTTGTCGAACACGTTCCCCAAGCGGATCCAGGGCGTGATGAAGCGATTATTGAACTCGATCGACTTTTCCTGGTAGGAAATCACTGCGCTGAAGATCTTGTTCAATTCTTCCCAAAACTCATAACTAGTCATCTTAACCTCCGTTGGTTAATTTACTCTGCCAAGCAGTTGCTCAGCAGGCTAAAACGAGCACGCGTCACAAGATTCACGCCCTCGTCATTTAAAACGACCGCTCTCTGGAAACATTCGATCGCCTTGTCATAATTGTTCAGTTTCCGGTAGGCATTGCCCATCAGGTTCATCGCCACGGCTTTTTCCTTGTTGTTCTTGAAATGATCGAGGCTCCTGGCATAAGGCGCAATCGCCTCCGCATACTTTCCCGAGAATGAAAGCGCCTTTCCGATGTTGAGGTGGATCCATCCATCGGATGGGTCGAGTTCGGCGGCTTTATTCAATGAAGTCAACGCCTCATTAAATGAACTGTTTTCGAGGAATGCCAGCCCAAGCTCCTTCCAAAACGCGGGGCTGGTCGAGGACTCGCCGATTTGGCAGGCTCCCATGCGATCCTGAATGCCGGATCTATCAGGGTCAAGTTCGGCTGCTTTGCGGAAACAGACTGCCGCCTTTTCGTAGTCGCCGACAGCCCGGTACGAATTTCCCAGGCCGTTGTAGACAACAGCCCTTTCTGTATTGGTTTTGAGCAATTGCGCGCTTTTGTTATACAGAAGGATCGCTTCAGAGAACCGGCCCTGCATCAGGCTGATCAGTCCCATGTTTGCGTACGGCATTCCAAAGGCAGGGTCTTTTTGGACCGCCTTGTTGTAGGAGATGATGGCTTCGCCGTAATTGCCTTTTCGAAAATGCTCGTTTCCGATCTCGTTCCAGGCGGGGGCGTCCACTTTGGATTCCGATCCGCTTTTTTCCATGGGGAGTTCATATTCGTTCATGTTTGTTTGCGCATCTGGCTGCATATCGACTCCTTTGATGGTTTCTCTTGCACCTGCCTCCGGGGCGGTACTTTCTCTTACCTTTAACCACGCCGGGGGTTCAACAACATTCAGTCTGAGTTCAAATCCCGGGGTGGTCTCTTCCGCTGTTTTCTGTTCAATCAGCTGAGGAGGGGCAATTACGAGATCTGATTCGGTTTTGGAAACCGTCACTGCTGTTGCGGCTTCAATCTCATGCGGCTGATTCCCGCGATTCTTTAAGTCGGCATTCTTGTATGCCTGAACCGCAAGATCATATTTGTTGACACGCCTGTATAGCTCACCCAATTCGTTCCAAATTTCCGCCCGTTCTTCCTCGTTATTAAGAAAATCCAGGCTTTTGGTCAGGAGAGTAATGGCCTCCTCAACCCGATCCAATTTTGCGAATAGGACCCCGAGGTTGTTGTAGGACCTTCCAAAGGTGCGGTCAACGCGGATCGCATTGCGGAAGGATTTTTCAGCGGAGGCTAGGTCGCCGGTATTGAGCTGAGCCATCCCAAGCTGATTCCAAGCCCTGCAATCCCGTTCATTGATGGACAGGATGCGCTGGTACGCTTTTATGGCGTCACGGTAGCGTTCCTGTTTGAGAAAGATCTTTGCCAATCCATTCCAGGGCTCGGCATAACTCCTGCTTATGTTTATGGACCTTTCGTATGCGGCAATCGCATCCTCCATGCGACCCATGATCGAATAGACATCACCCAACCCATTCCAGGGCTGCGCAAAGGTCGAGGTGAATTGAATGGACTTCCGATAGGATGTGATGGCGTCATCATAATAGCCGATGGCCTGGTACACGTTTCCAAGCCCATTCCAGGCAATGGAATCCTCCGGATTGCATTCGACTGCCTTCGAGAATGTCACGATCGCCTCGTCATTCCTGCCGATCTTTGCGCAAAGGTTGCCGAGGTTGTTCCAGGCAAAGATCTGGTTGGGCAGCAGCCGGATCGCCTGTTTGTAGGAATCGATGGCATGGTCGACCTTGCCCATGCCCGTATAAACAAAGGCGCGCGCATTGAGGCATTCCGCTTCAAGCCATTTATTATCCAACTTCACCGATAATTCGATGGCCTCTTCAAGCAGGGATTCCGCTTTTTCATACTCGCCCTTGCGCCAGTGAAGGATGCCAAGGGTCAAAAGCATGTTTGCCCGGATCGAGCTCGACTCCCCGCCGGCAGGCAGATCGGTCAGCAAAGATTCGCGGTAGGAAATCTTCTCGTCGGCGTCATCGATCTGGTCGTCATACTCCCCCGTCCCCTGCCAGATCGATTCGAGGGTTTGTGTGAGAATATGGTTCCGGCGGGGCGATTCAGTGAATTCGACGACCTGGGCGCGGAGACCCCAGAAATCCGGAGCAAGCCGCGCGAGTTTGATGATCTCATTCTGGGTCAGCCAGAAGATAATTCTTATATTGTTCTCGATGAAAAACTCGCGCAGCCCATTCAAATTACTGAAGAACGCAGACTGCGTCCCCGGGACCAGATGAGAGCCGCCCACGATAAAAATCGAGCCGGCCTTATCGTCAAAGCCATCCAGGATCTGGACGATATTATTGTGACTGTCCGATATTGGCAGCGGGATCGTTTTTTGCCCAAGATCGAAGAAGTGGTTATCGAGATCGGACTGTACATCCTGGCGCACGAATTCCGAACCGTAGATTGCGAACAGGATGCATGGCCGCCGCCAACGGATCGACAACTCCATCTCGCGGAGAATGCCTTCGATTCTGTCATCCAATCCTTCTGGAAGAAGGACTTCAGGATCGAATTCGTTAATCATGGACAAGTTTCCTCAAAACGGGATGGATATCACACCAGTTTTCGCCGTTGCGATACTCCAGAATCGCAAGTAACTGTAATAACGGGCGCATTTGTTCGCTGTACTCAAGCTTCTTATTCCGATAGATCTCTTTGAGTAACTTGACATCCCCCTTGTCCAGGATGCGCCGATATTCGTTCCGGATCTCGATGACCGCCCATTCAACATCCTCTGCGGCGATCCGTGCCGCATGCCTGCGGCGGGCACGCCCAATGGATGTCCGCATGATGCGCGCCATTTCGCGGAAGACACCGCCGCTGTATGTGATCGCAAGATCCAATGCCTCGGGCTCGCAAAGATCGGGCGACATACGCACGCTTACAAATCTCCTGAGGGTCTCGAAACCTTCACGATTCAAATCAAGTTCATTCATCCTGGTATGCAGGTTGATATTTGGCAGGAAAAGTGCCTGATCCCGAATCGAATCGAATTCCTTGCTGTAGAACAAAGCACTCGACACCGTGTAAACGATCGCGCAACTTGGCTGCATCATGATTTCGCGGCGGTCATGGAAGATCGCCCTCGCTCTTTCAAGTTCAGGTTTGTCCATGTCGTCGATCAGGATGAGGGGAATTAGTTTTTCCTGGGTATAGATCGCGGTAGTAATATGATTAATGATCGAAATAAGCCCGGTGATGTCATTCTCCACAACCTGCCTGAGCACGCCCCTCGTCGCGGGTTCCAATTTCATTTTGACTCCCGCGTTGGCGAAAAACGCGTCAATTGAGCCGTTTACCTCCACATCGGAAATGCGGCCTTCCAAAATCGTGACGATCTCCTTCTCGACCTTGCCCTTCCAGTTGTTCAATTCTTTAAGCAGCTGTCTGGGAAGTTCGCCGCCTTTTTTCGTATATTCCCTGAACAGGCGGCCGCCGATCGCCAAAAGGACATCCCTGAAATCGATATCGATGATGTCGGTCTCTTCGCGGATGCTGAAATTGATGGGCCAGTATTTTTTCCGCAATTGTTCATTGCTAAGGAGGTGTTGAAGTTCGGTGGATTTTCCGCATCCCCGGTGACCGGAAAAAAAGAATTTTGGCGGACGGTAAAAGGGGGATAAGAGCGAGTCGACCAGCTCGGCGATCGGATTCGCAGGACGATCGATATAGAAAGGATTGGGATTCCCATTCTTGTCCGGTTTAAGGGGCAGGTCCAACTCGAAGTTAAGCCATGCCCTGTCAAAATCAGTTGCAGTAATGTAATCGAGGTTGTTCATTCGTTTATTCCTATTCGCCAATGGAAAAATTATTGAATCAAATACACTGGTGAAATTTCAGCAAGCTCAAACAGGTGCGGGCATCGCAATGCCTTCCCGTATTGCAAACAGAGCCGCCTGGGTCCGATTGGTTACATTGAGCTTGCCGAGTATCGAACTTACATGTTTTGCAACCGTGCGCTCGTGAACAACTAGGGCAAGGGCGATCTCCTGGTTGCTTAATCCCCTTGCAATGTACTTCAGCGTTTCAATTTCGCGCCGCGTCAGTGAGATTTTCACACCCTCGGAGACAAGGTTGCGTTTCTCGAACTCATTGATCACCTTCATTGCAATCGAGGGATGGATGGACGCCTTCCCGGACGCAACGTCCCGCAGCGACTGAATTAATTGTGAGCGGGTTGCATCTTTGAGCATATACCCCAGGGCTCCCGCCTTGACCGCCTGATAGACCTTATCGCTTTCAGGAAATCCGGTCAGGACGAGGATGCGGACATCCGGATGAGCAGATAGCAAGCCGGGTATCGTCGACAATCCGTCCTGTTGCGGCATGACCATGTCGAGAATGACCACATCCGGTTTGTGCTTTTTTACCAGGGGGACGGCTTGAATCCCATTTTCAGCTTCGGCTACGACTTCCATATCCGACTGAACAGAGATGATCGCCGCCAGTCCTTCGCGGACAACGGTCTGGTCCTCGACCAGCATGACTTGAATTTTCTTATGGCAATGATGGGGTTGATTGGATTTCATTTTTCACCTTGTTAGCGTTATCGAAGTGTGATCTCAAGATTGGCAAACCGGGATGAATTGCTTTCGACATCCATGATCAAGGATTCCTGCTTTTTCCAGCTTTCGACAGACCAAATCTCAAAAAAGTCGCCCTGCCCCACAATACAGACTTCCGGCCCGTTCCCGATCAGCTTGAACAATGACTCCGGCATTTGAAAATAACCATCTTTTTCCATTTGGACATTATGCGCGCTGCCCATGATCAATCTCAGCAGCAACCTTGCCAGGGGATCCGTGATGTTGAGTGATGCCGCTTTTTGGAACACCTCGGAGAAAGCGTTTTTTTCCAGACATAAAAGGTTTTTCTCGAAGCCTTGAATCAGGTAAAACTCCCTGGACCTATTCTTGATAAACCCCTTGGGGAGTTTCAATTTGTTATTTGATTCCAATTTGCAAACATGTTTTCCGAGAAACAAAGCTGCTCTCCGATTTGAATTTATTTTTCTTATATGCGGTGCATTATAAAGATCCGACCATTTTTAACCAATCGTGGAAATACGAAAACCATGTTGTTCTTTATTGACCATGTTTGCGGTGGAAGACGGAAATAAATGACCGGTCATTTTGCGCCCCCGATATCGCCCATAATTTTGCTAGGTCCGTGATGTCTGTCATAGGCGTTTTATGACATTTATGGAGATGCCAGACTGAGCACGGAACGACCGCCTGACATGATCGCCCATTCCATGAATCAAAAGAACCGGCTTGGGACAGCCGGTTCTTTTGATCAATAAGAAAACACGCCTTTATTTTTTCTTTTTCATAGTTCCCCCGTCCGACAAGCCCTCTCGAATGGCGTACAAAGCAGCCTGAGTTCGATTGGCCAGTTGTAATTTTTCCAATATCGAGCTTACATGCTTTGCCACGGTGCGTTCATGCACAACAAGCGCCTCGGCGATATCCTGATTGTTATAACCCCGGGCGATCAGTTTGAGGGTTTCAAGTTCCCTGGGCGTCAACGGCTGGGATGTGTAAAAAAATTCAGACGGATGATTGATCTCATTGATGACTTTCAATGCAATTGCGGGTTGGATGGCGCCCTTGCCGTCCGCTACTTCATGAATAGCCTCCAGTAATTGCGCACGGGTGGCATCCTTCAGCAGGAACCCGACCGCGCCCGATTTGATCGCCTGATATACACGATCGCTTTCCGCAAAGCTTGTCAAAACAATGATCTGAATATTCTGAGAAATGGCTTTCAACAGGGGAATCGTCGTTAACCCGTCCTGGCGCGGCATGACGAGGTCCAAAAGAACGACGTCCGGTTTCTTTTCCTTTGCAAGAATGACGGCCTCCGCGCCATCCTTGCAGTCTGCAACAACATGGATGTCGGGCTGCAGGGAAAGTATCGTGACGATCCCCTCCCGGACAACACTTTCATCGTCCACAACCATCACTCGTATCTTCTTCATTGAATCATCTCCGGAGACCACCCGATTGCATTGCTCTTTGGTATTGTAACCGTTACGGCGGTGCCGCTACCCGGGGTGGAGGAAATCTTGAAAATGCCATTGATCTTTTGCGTGCGCTCTTTCATACTTTCCAGGCCCAAGCCTGACCGGTCGATCTCATTAAGATCAAAACCTCTTCCATCATCCGTGATCTTCAGGATGATATTCTTCTTGGATTGTTTGTAGGTGACCATCACGCTGGCGGCGCGGGCATGCCGAAGGATGTTGTTCAGAGCCTCCTGCGCTATGTAATACAAGGCAATTTCGATATCAGGCATGAGTTTTATTTTTTCATCTGCGATAAGACCCGCTTTGATGTCCGCCCTTCCTTCGACGGCAGCGAGGCGGTGATGAAGCGCGGAGATAAAGCCCTCCTTCTCAATTTCGACCGGATGCATCTGATGCAAGAACAGCCTCATTTCCTTTACAGCCTGACGGGCGTTTTCGCCTATTTTCGAAAGAATCTTTTCAGGCTCGAACCTTCCGCCGGTCTCGATGATCGCCTGTGCGGCTTCGGTCAGGGTTACCAGACCGTAAAGTTTCTGGCTGACGGAATCGTGAAGATCGCGCATCAGGCGCTGTCGTTCGGTCAATGCGATCGCCAATTTCCGCCTGCGTTCATTATCCACCAGATTCGCAATATGGTCCGCAAGGGTGCCGAGCTGCAATAATTCGCTATTGTTGTAGCATGGCTTTTCCTTCCTGATGAGGAACATGCAGCCAATATTTTGAGCGTCTCCCCCCTGCCCGATCTTGAGGGGCAGTACCAACACTGCTACAAAGGATTCCTCCCGGAGGGCAGGCGGCAACCTTTTTTCATGCGCTGGGTCTTCGATCTGAAACGGCTCTCCGGAGTCAAAGACAGTATTGATGATCTCAAATGCGCCACTGCCAGACTGGATCACCGGCATCATGTCGGCGGGCAGACCGAAGACAGAGACAGGTTGGTAAATCTCGTATGAACCGCCGATACCTTTTTCGACCTTATCCCCCAGGTAGACAGCGGCAGCCTGGGTGCGGAAGGTAAAGATCAGCTGGTAGATGACACCATCCAAAAACTCGGCAACAGATGCAGACTGACTCGCCTCGCCGGATACTGCATTTAACAGCACGAACATTGCATCCCTTGTCTTTTGTCTAACATTTTCGACCAGTTTTTTATTCGTTATTTCGCGCCAGAGGAGAAGCTGCTCGGGTCCGTTTGCTGATTCGGAAATCGAACTCACCTGGACACTGTAGTATTTGTTTTCTTCACGCCTTTTTATGCTCTTTTGTATCTCAAAGCTGGACGGTTGATCCATAGAAGATCGATTTAAAGGAATCCCAAGGTCGAACTTTGTGAGGGGCAAATCCAGGATCGAATCCCTAGTGCCGCCAAGTACCCCTGCCGCGCTTTCATTGATGTCGATAATATGATTCTTCTGGTCGATGACCATCCAGCCATCATGCATACTTTCCACAACGGCCCCACGATTCACCCTGTTCGAAGATGTCCAGCCAAAGACCGCCCATAAAATAAAATAACTGGAAAACACTTCGTATCTGAACAATACATCCACTGAAATGAACCAATCGGGGAATCTCCCCGATACCGATGAAAATATGGAAAAAAGCGATACGGCCAGTGCGTGGATAAGCGACCAGCGAAAGAGGAGCATCGAGAACCCGGATGCCTTAAAACCCTTTCTGAGCAAGAAAATAGCGATGACGATCAAGACGAACAAGTAGGCAAGCACGACCAGGGACCAAACCCCAGATACGTAAGACCCATTTGCACTTATGACCTCTGAATAATGAAAATCGACCCCGGGAAGGTCGAAAATATATATCAGCATCGAAATGATCGGAATCACCATGAGCAAAGCAAGGGTAGACCAAAATTTCCCCTTCCCCTCGAATCCGATAGCCAGGCTTGCCATGAACTTACAAGAAATAACCAAGGAAAAACAGAAAAATAGAAGCAGTCCGGTCGTGTGAACGGGCCTGCTGGTGACGGGCTGCCAGGCAGTCACGCCCGCCCAATAGGCGATAAGAATAAAGTAAGCCGCCAGGACAAGGCGTTCCTTTAAATCCCTGTTTCGGGAAAGGACAAAGATCGACAGGCAGAACGCGGCAATCAAATAGATAAGAAGGAAACTCTCACTGGCAAGAACATTTTCCAATCCCTTCATTTTTTCAAACCTTTCAATACATCCTCCGGATTTTCAGGATAGGCAGCGACCCAAAGACCCGGATTAAAAAATTGATTTTGCTTCGAACCAAAGATCGACGGCGCAACTTTCTCCATCGCAGCGAGGGCGGATAGTGAAGCGGAATCGGCAGGCTTGATATGTTTCCCATGAGCCGGGAGGAATCCTTCCGGCTGGAAATCTCCCAACCGGTTTGCGGGAAACCTGCCGGATTTTATCTGGCAAAGACCCTGCGCCTCCCCGAACAAAGAATCTCCACATCTCTCCAATTCCATTCCGAACCACGAAACAGCGTCTTCGATCCTTCCGGCCACCAGAAGCAGAAAGCCATAAAGCAGCGAAGAAGAAACCTCGTGGCCAGAAGCCTGCACTCCCTGGCTTGCCAGTTCAAGCCCTTCCCTTTTCCTTCCGGTGCAAACGTACAGGTCACCAAGGTTCGACAAAACAATGGGCGCCCTTCCCGCTTTTTCACCCAGGTCGGACAATACATTCTCCGCCTCCCTGTACATCCCGTTGGCATACAAGTTTGCAGACATGCCGATCCACAGATTCACATATTCCGTACCAACAACAGCCCGGCCGTCATACAGGTCCAGCCCTTCTCTTGCTAAATCGAAGGATCTGTTTCGTTCGCCAATGGACCAGTACAACTTTGTCAACCTGCTTAGCGAAACGAGGAGCTGTTCCTTTTGCTTTTTCGAGCCCGATTCGTATAAGGGGAGTTCAGCGGAAATGGCTTTCTTCCTTGCATCGATGTCCAAAGGCACGTCCCCGTCCCACCACCACAGCATGAGGTGAGGACAAATGGAACGATTCGAAATCGATCTCGAATCGTTGAAAATGATCACCCTGTGCCGGAATGACCAAAAATCGGGGGCAAAGCCCGGGAAGCAGGAAGCTTCCCTTGACGTCAGCCAAAAAACCATCTTCACTCTGCCTTCCACAAAGGTTTCCCTTTGCATGTTAAGGGCTTTGTAGGATATGGTCTCTTCCTCATCCAGCGGGTCCAGCAGGTTCGATGCAAAGCAGATCTTCGGTCCCAGAGCCTTGATCGTTGCAACCAGGCTGGTTTCGGGAACCTGGGCAAAGTTCAACTTCAGGGGTTCTTCAAACCCCATGGATGACAATTTCCTTTCCAGCAGCAATACCGCCCTGGTCTTCACCCAAAAATCATCGCAGACCGCAAATAAAATACTAGGTCTATCCCACCTGGAAGCACTCTCCAATTCATCAACAAGAGCCTTTACATTCGCATCAAAAGTTCTTTCGCCTTTGGTCATTTCTACCTGGGGTACCCGGCGAGAAAATAGACGATCTTCAGCGGGAAACGCAACAGCGCTTCAGAATCGAGGTCTGAAATATTCCTCACCCACAAGTCGAAAAACGATTCCAGGCTCAAAAGGGTGATCTTTGATTGTGGATTAGCATTTACAGTCTCATTCAATTCGTTGGCAAATCCCGCTGTGGAAACGATGACGCCGTGGCTGGATGGCGTGATGGCAGTGACAAAACTCTTGAGGTCCTTTTCCGTGATCGACCTTTCATCATGCCGGACCTGGACAAATATCCGTGTTTCCTTTGAGCCAAGCGGGTCCTTGTTCACAATTAGATCGATTTGCCCCCGATCCTTATCCGGCGGGGCGGTCCAGATGAGTTGAAATCCCATCGAGGTGAAAAGATCCGCCACCAGGTTTATGAACTCCCTGCGCTTAAGACCAAGCAGGAACGCTTCGATCTGCTCCCACGCCTTTTCCTCCGCCCTCTCGGCTTCTGCAATAATTCCGGGATTTGCCACCTTCGTATCTTCAAATTGGCGGATGGCGGCATCATAGAATTCCTGGGCAGATTTATGGGTAAGGCAGGCATTTCTGCCTTCCTCTGTAATGTGCCATCTGCCCTTGTTGCTTTTAACGAGCCATCCGGCCTTGACCAGCGGAATGGTTGCCAGCCGGAGGTAACGCTCGTACCTCGGCATATTCGACGGCGGCACATATTCCCTTTCATAATCTGTCAGATGGGTTAATTGAGGAATGAAGGCAATGATTTCGGATGCGGGCAGACCGCCAGGCTTGCTCCACAGAAGCTCCAAAACAGCCCTGATCAATTCGCCGACACGCTGAGTGGTGATTTTACTCAAATCCGATCTCTCTCATTTCAAGGATGACTCATCCGAATTCCAGCGGTTTGCGGCCGGAGAAACGCACGTTGATAAACCGCTTCAAAATATCGAACCAATACGACGCCCCCTGGGCACAAGCGAAGGCGGTGAGAAGGAACCCGGCTAATTTCACAGACAGCCATGACCAACCATTCGTAGCTGTTGAATACGTGCCCGGCATCAGGCATATTCGTCCCATTTTAATCCCAATTGGCTGATTTGCAGGGGGAATCCAGTGACATTCCCCGCCTGCCAGGGGGGCTGTATCGAACTTCCAACCAATGGGGAATTCGGAGAGGTCGCTCAGGATGGATTCAGGGCTTAAGTCAAGCGGGGAACCGGTTGATCCAGTTATTCTTGACTCCGCGATCGTTTGCAGCACCTGACGTAACGCAGCGTTTTTCCATGCATTTCCGGCAAATTCAAGACTGTCGAGATTGAAAAGGAGGGCACCACAAATCCCAATAAGAAAAGCAGCCCATTGGGTCTTTCGTTTGTAGTGGCCCGAGAGCCGGTCCATGGATGCGTTGTACCATTTTTCCAACTCGGATTTCAGATGATCGGTCAACGAAGGACCGTGCCCTCCGCCAGCAGGGACAGAGGCGGGCATAAGGCTCCCAAATAACGTCTTGAGTTTGGGCGAGATGGTGCCAATGACCATCATGCCTTCCACCAGATCGAGATCTCCGCCATCCCCGGCTGCCTCCACATGATGGAGGGATTTCAATTGTTCGAGACTTTTATCCCTTTGCAGATTGATATTTGTCAACGCAGCGGAAATGTCGTCAGCCAGCTCGGGGAATGTTTCCGCCAGGTTTTGCAAATTCCTTTCAGCGGTTGCAGCCACCAGATTGGTAAACGCTTCATTCGGTTTTTCTCCGATGGGCTCGTCGAGAGAGCAAAGGGCAAGGATCCTGTCGAAATCCGATGAGGCAGCAGACCGACGGCGCTTGTCCTTTATTACCGAAATCTTTGCTGACAGCCATTGAAGGTTGTAGCTCAGAAAGAACAATTCGTGATCGGCGGAGTGAAGAATATTGATTATGGCGGAAGAGAACTGGCTGGCGGGAATATATGACGGCATGCGGCGATTCTCCCCGCCGCCGACATGCAGCCCCTGGATGAGCGGATGCCGATAAAAGTAAAATGTCAAACCTTCACTGCCAAAGATCTTACGAATTCCCCCGTAAAGGTCCTTCGACCGCCATTGAAGAGAGGACGCCACCCATTCCAATGCCTGCATGGTCAGCCCGCTCAACAGGTACCAATACAGCAACAATGCAATTATGAGCTCAAAGACCGGCGTCATTGGGGTTCTCTAGTGCTTATTTCGATGTCATCGCTTCCAAAAGTTGAATCCCTGCTGGCTTCTTGCGATGTTGATGAACTCCTCGATCATGGGCGCGGGATGGGGTTGTTTTCCCGCCAGGATCAGGTTGGCTGGCGCCCAGAAATCGTCCGATTGATTGTCCTTCCTGTACCTTGGGAACTCTTCGAATATCTGGCTGGAGGTCGACTTCCGAATGTTGCGGATGAACTGAGCGGGTGAATTGGTCATGGATACGCTCATCCCCCAATGGAAATATGCAGGCTGAATGTCGATCATCTCCAGTTTCCATGCAAATGAGATACAGATCTTTTGCATCCAATCGGTGAGATATGAGGTGATATCCCCCACCAGAAGATGGTTATGGAAACGCGGAATCAACAGACAGGCATACGATATTTCATAGGGGTTGCTGTCCACATACTTAAATTCAAAATCGGAATCCGGTCTTTTGTCAATACGCCCCAAAAACCTATTGAAATAGGTCGTCTTTCTATTATCCTGGTCGATTTGATTATCGGATTCCATTGTTCAAGGGTCCTGCCCGAGCCTTCCCTGCAATATGTCGACAGAATTTGTATGGACAATAAGATTAATAATGTAGCTACCGCTAAAGTTACTTTCCCGTCTGCGTATAATTTTAAATTGATTTTACAATGAAATTGAAATCTTACTACTTACAATAATGCAAGGTGGATTTGTAAAAATACCTTCCCGGCAGGGACTGAAGGGGTATTGCCGTGAACCTTTAAATTTAATATTATTATTGATCTGCGGGAATCAGCCATTCGCTTTTAGCGGCATACAAGTTCTCGAACGAACGCATCAGCCTTTTCGAATACTCACCCACCTTGCCCAGCCCAACCGGCTTATCGTCGATTCTCACGATGGAGACCACGCCCCGCGAACTGGATGTGAGAAACGCTTCGTCGAAATCTTCATCCATGCTTGGCGGGCGGTATTCGATGGTCATTCCCTCCCCTCTTGCAAGTTTCAATATGGCACGTCTCGTCACGCCGAGGAGGATACCCCTTTGGGCGGTGATGAGTTTAGCGGCAGGTCTCGCGCCTCTCACTTTGCTCGCGGCAGGGTTATGCATTATGACATAAAAATTCGACGTCATGCCTTCCAGTATCCTTCCATGATGAGCCAACAGAATTTCAAACACATCACCTTTAACGAGTTTCCGCAGTTCGGCGCTTTGGGTGATGAAATCGGTGCCTTTGATGCGCGGATCGTGGCGCGCCATTTCTGTGGTGACGACATGAACGCCTTTTTCATACACGGAAGCCGGCAAAGGTGAAAATGGCTGGATGCCGATGAACACGTCGCCGGTATCCCTGGTCAGGATCAGTCTGATGCGGGATTCATCCGGCAGGTTTGTCTGCGCGAAACCTGCGATATATACACGCAAGAGTTTTTCATCGACCGAGGGATGAATACGTAAATCTTTGATCGGATCGTAGAGTCTCTTCAGGTGGGAGGTCAACCCGAGGACTCGCTTCCCGCCGGAATGGGTGGTAAAGGTGGTATAAAAACCTTCTGAAAGACGACCCGTCAACTCGTCGAGGGAGGAGGCGGAGAAATCGAGGGGGAAGCTCCCTTTTCTTGTAAGTCGATAACCCTGGATTGGCATGCATCCATTATAAATCGCGCACCTAACAAATTTGCAAGATGGTATGAAATGACCGCCAAACGAACGTGAAATATAATTCAAGAGATGGGACTCGATACTGCTTCGGTCAAACGAGCGTCGGAACTGACCGCCGCAAACCTGCGAACGGTAGCCAAGAGCATCTCCGTCCAGCAACTATCCCGGTTGACCCTTCCGGAGATCGAGGCGGTGGTGCAATTGGTCTCGCGCGTCATCCCGGCTGGGAACGTGCCCGGCATGATCTTGAGCGGGCTGGCGCGGCTCCCGGGCAGACGAATCCCCGCACAGAAATTGCAGCAGGATGTGACGGCTTTATTCAGCGGTGTGGAACAGATCCTCGACCGGGCTGTATATGCCGCCTTCTTCGCCGGACCCGCCGCCGTGCTTTGGGGATACCAGAATCTGTTGAGGCTGGCAGGCAAAGATCCCGAGTCTGCCTTCCCGGAGGGGATGTGGCAATTCTATTCCGAGTACGCATTGCGCGAGGATACGGCGCGGCACACGAACGAAACACACGGATTCGATTCCATTCTCAATGAGCATGAGATCCGGCTCGATAAAACCGACCGGGTAACCGCCTGGTTCATGGCTGCCATCACCTGCCTGTCACAGTATCCCGCTCTGCTCGAGAATGAGTGGCGGGAGCGGGTGTCGATATCACTGCTCGAAAAAGCCATGCGGAGAACCGGCCTGGAAACAAAGAAACCGAAGGTCATTCTGCGCGAGTGGGAAAGTCAACGTCCTTATGTGCGGGGCGAAGACGGCGCATTATTCGATTACCCCACCTATCGCCGGATGAAGTTCGAAGAGTTTCTGTTCACACGTTCGCAGACACTGCCCAAAGCTGTGGGAAATGCCTGGCAGACGGCGTTGAAACGTGCCGAGGAGCAGGAGTTGGATGCCTACAAAAAACAAATGTCCATCCTTGCCACGCTCGAGCCGGGACTTTATGGAGAGACGCGAGAAACATACGATCTTAAGGATGCCAAAATCGGAATCATCCACAACGACGGCTATTATCTTCTGCCGGTTTGCGACGAGGCGGGAA
This sequence comes from Anaerolineales bacterium, assembly GCA_015075725.1. Taxonomy (NCBI): domain Bacteria; kingdom Bacillati; phylum Chloroflexota; class Anaerolineae; order Anaerolineales; species Anaerolineales bacterium. The sequence continues at coordinate 3,638,819 of JABTTV010000001.1, forward strand.
ACCTGCTGGATGTGAACACCGCTCGTTCGCAGGTCGCGGCATTGCTCTCCGCGCCGTTCGTTGCACATTCACAGATCGCACCGCTGGCAAAGGTCAAACGCGCTGCACTGGCGAGCCTGCGCTCCAAACTCAGCCCGGAACTGGTAAGCGACCTGGATAACCTCAAGTTTGCGCCGATCCTTATCTCGACCGATCTCCGTTCCCGGGCGCTTCCGCTTTCTGAATTGCGCCAAACGGAACGCGGCATCGGCTCACACGCGCTGACGATCTTTGATACCGGCGAGACATTCGTCTTTGACCAATCGCACATCTTCTTCGATGGCGCGTGGGGCACAGCGCTTTCCGAGATCATGACCAATGAAGCGTTATCCTGGGCAAGATACCTGAGCCTGGTGCCTCCAGCGGAGCCTGCCAAAACCCGAATTTATACATCGCTCAGGCTTCAACTCTCCCCCGCCGACCTGGATCTGGTCAGGCAGGCGCCGTACGCCGCCCAGGAGGCGGGGGCGGAAACCGATAAAGTGGATATCAAAGCCTGCCTGGCTCTGCGGAAGGAATTCAAACAACGCAGCGAAGAGATCGAACTGACCGTGAACGACCTGCTGGTCTTATATCGCGCCATTCATGCCGCCACGTACGTGCCGTCCAGGCGTTTGTCGGAAGAGATCAAAAAACTTTCGACGACCCAGCCCGATCTTTCCGCTGTCCTTCATCAGCTCGTGGAGGAAGGGAGCCGTACCAATCCATCCATCCTGATCCCGATGGATGCCAGTCTTAAAGCCCCACGCGAGCGGGTCTTCCCGATGTGCATGGAAGTCCCTCTCGCTGAATTGAACCTGCCCACCATCCATGAACAGACTTTGAACCTGCTGGACACTCTCGAGGAAACACCCGAAGACGATCGAGCCACGATCATCGACAGATTCGCCACGACGCAGCGGGAATATCTCGCCCTGCTGCAGGGATTAGGCGCTTACTTTTCGCGCGCAAAAGCTATGGCGGTGCAAGGCGAGAGCGCAGCCACCGGGGCGATCAAACTTTTGGCTCACCTGCCGCCGCCCCTTCAGAGGTTACTTGACAGGATCCCCGAGCGATTCGAAGTTCTGAACAACATCATCAAAGGGCGTGAAGTCGTCTCGAACGTGGGCGCGGTACCTCCAGGCAGTACGCTAACCCGCTTCATGACCGCCAAGGACGATAATCAACAGAAGCAGCTCGCCTGGGGTATCATTACAGATGCACAAAGCGTCCTGCACATTCACCTGAGAGACTTCAGACCGCATGTGAACACACTTTTTCGCAGCGGACGCAAAGACCTTGCCGCTCTCATCGCACGCGACTATCTGGACGCCTATGCCGAAGGATTCAATCGTTACATCCGCGACCTTTCACGCATCACCACCGCCAGCCGGAGATCCATGTCGAAGCTACTGAACAAAGGAAATTCCGTGCAATGAAAGACCCGCTGATCGGAATGTCGCTTGCCAACTTCCGCGTGGTACGCCTGATCGGGCAGGGCGGCATGGCCACGGTGTATTTCGGGCAGGACGTCAAACTGCACCGCCCGGTTGCCATCAAAGCGCTGGATAAGCGCTATAAGGACCATCGCACCTATGCCGGCCGCTTCGTCAAAGAGGCGCGCATGATGGCGCAGTGGCGGCACGAGAACATCATCCAGATCTATTACGCCGACGATGCGCACGGCTTCCCCTATTACGTCATGGAATACGTGGACGGCCCGGACTTGGGCGCGATCATCGCGCTATACCGCGAAGAAAAAACCCTTATGCCCATCACAGATGCGCTGCGCGTGGGCAGGGCGGTCGCGAGCGCCCTCGACTACGCCCATCGGCATGGGGTGATCCACCGCGATATTAAACCGTCGAACATCCTCCTCGCCAAGGACGGGCGGGTATTAATCGGGGATTTCGGCATGGCGTTGGAAGTGCGCGACGGATCGATGGGAGACATTTTCGGGACGCCGCATTACATATCGCCCGAACAAGCCAAACGTTCCGCCGATGCGGTGCCCCAGTCCGACATCTACTCGCTGGGAGTCATCATGTATGAGATCCTCACCGGCGAAGTTCCCTTCAACGACTCATCGCCTGCGAGCATTGCCCTGCAGCATATTTCGGAGAAACCCCCGCCGCCGCGCAGTGTCAATCCGACTCTCCCGGCTTCCGTCGAAAAAGTCCTGATGAAGGTCCTTGAGAAGGATATCAGGGAGCGCTATCAGACCGGCGGGAAATTCATGGACGCGCTCGAAGCCGCTTTTGACGACACCGGTTCCGGGAAGAAAACCCCGCTGCCGCCGCTGCCTGTCGGCGTGCCAACCGTTCGCCGGAGCGAGAAGTCCATCGAGCAGATCGCAAAACGTTCAGAACGAAAACCGTTCGAAGCGCCCGAACTCGTCATTGGAAAAATTCCCGCCACAGGGCGCACGAGTCAACCCGGCAAAAAACGAAATTATTGGATCTGGTTCGTGCCACTACTGATATTGGGAATCGGAGCCTTTCTCTTCACTCGCAGCGGATTCCTCCTCCCGGCAGTTCCCTCCACAGCAACTTCATCTCCCACGCTTCCATCCACGCCCAGCCCTGTTCAGTCGACACCGGCTTCAACCCCCACCGGAACTTTCATCCCGTCAGCGACCCCGATCCCGTTCACGCCAACTCCTGAACCGCCGCCGATCCTGGACGGAGTTCCCACCGTCCTTTACCCTGAAGGGAATCATTACACGCTTTTCTATAACGAAACAAGTTTCTTCATCCTCAACCGTTCCTATGACATCCGCAGCATCTCAGGATTTTTCTTCCAACGCCTGAACGAGGATAGTTCAATAGCAAGAGACTACTTCGAAGGTTATCGCTGGGAAACGGCCTCGCTCGACTACCTGCCGCGCAACTATTGCGCGAATATCACCATTTACGGCGACCAGGACCCGCCATACCTCGACCCGGACGAGTGCTCGACGGGAGTCGTAAACACCGTCCAAGCGCGCTGGGACCGACCCTTCGAGGTTTTATTCTGGACTCCCAAGGAAGGTTCCAGGCAATTCCGCGTGGTATGGGTGGATGAAGAAGTGGCGCGCTGCGACATCGCCGCCGGTGTGTGCGAGGTTTTCATTCCCTGATCCCATTCCCAGAATCCTTGACACAAATCCGTTCACGGGTGTAAACTGCGAGACGCAATAAAAATTCCACGAAAGGAGCGCACTCTTGATGAGCAACACAATCTTCATCACCCTTCCCGATGCAGTTGGCAAATTGCCTTCTCGGAGTGCGCCTGTTGACCGTTCCTAGGTCTCTTTCAGTTCCTTTGTAGTTATTGGGCTGTGGCGCACGCGCTACAGCCTTTTTGTTTCTGTATGGTGGAGACCTGACAGGTTTCCACAAACCTGTCAGGTCTTTTTAGTAATGGAGAAATCGCCATGACCAACAACGCACAAACCTTTGACTTTCGCAATGCGCTTCACGCCAACCGGCTCGCCGGTCTGTGGCGCATGATGACGGACTTTCGCCTTTCCTACATCGCCGCAACGATCGCGCTCGCCCTCTCTGCGCTGGCGAAGACCTCGGTCTATCTTTTGCTGCGCTTCTTCGCGGACGATGTCCTTATGCAGGGAAAGTTGATCGGCTCAAGTATGACCCAAACCTTTTTATGGATCGGTCTGGGGTTCATCGGGCTTGCCTTTATCGAAGGCGGCGGCTCGTTCCTGTCGGGACGGCTGGCGGCTTACACCGCCGAAGGCATTACGCGCCGTTTACGCGACTTTCTCTTCGACCATATCCAACGCCTGAGTTTCTCGTATCACAGCCAGACGCCGACGGGCGACCTGATCGAGCGCGTGACCTCGGATGTGGACGCCCTGCGGCGCTTCTTCTCGGAGCAGGCGATCGGCGTCGGCAGAATCGTTTTGCTCTTCTTCATCAACTGGGCAGCGATCCTGTACATCAATGTAAAGCTGGGATGGATCTCCGTCGCAACAATACCGCTGATCCTGTGGGTCTCGTTGTGGTTCTTCAAGAAAGTGACCAAAGCCTACGAGGATTACCAGGCGCAGGAGGCGGTGCTTTCCACCACCCTGCAGGAAAACCTGACCGGCGTGCGCGTGGTCAAAGCCTTTGCCCGGCAAGACTATGAGATGGAGAAGTTCGAGAAGGATAACTGGCTGAAATACATCAAGGGCAAATTCCTGCTCCTGATGCACTCGCTCTTCTGGCCTTTATCGGACATCGTGCTGGGCGGACAGATGCTGTTCGGTTTCATCTATGCCGCTTTTATGGCGATCAACGGCGAAATTTCCGTAGGCGATTATGTGGCTTACGTCGGCTTGCTGGTCTGGCTGATCTTCCCGATCCGCAACCTGGGGCGTGTGATCGTGCAAACTTCGACCGGGATGGTTTCTTACCAGCGCCTGATGGACATCACAAAACAGACACGGGAAGACCTGGATGGCGGCAAAGTGCATCCGGCGGGTCCGGTGAGAGGCGAGATCGAATTCAAAAACGTCTCGTTCATCTACTCAGACGGGACGCATCATGTCATCAAGGATATTTCGTTCCATATCAAACCGGGAGAGTCGATCGCGCTGCTCGGGTCAACCGGTTCCGGGAAGACCTCAATGATGAATTTACTGCCGAGATTCCACGATTACACGGACGGGCAGATCTTGCTCGACGGCTTGGATCTGAAGGATTACCCGCGCAAGTACCTGCGCGAGCAGATCGGCATCGTCCAGCAGGAGCCGTTCCTGTTCAGCCGCTCGATCCGCGAGAATATTCTTTACGGCGTGGGCCGCAGCGTAACGCAGGATGAGATCGAAGCCGCCGCGAAAGCCGCCGCTGTGCATGATGTGATCGTCGGATTCCCGGACGGTTACAACACCATCGTCGGCGAAAAAGGCGTGACGCTTTCTGGCGGTCAAAAGCAGCGCGTGACCATCGCGCGGACGATCCTCAAGAACCCGAAGATCCTAATCCTCGACGACTCAACTTCGGCAGTGGACACCGAGACCGAAGCGTCCATCCGCCAGGCGTTGGACGACCTGATGGAGAACCGCACGACCTTCATCATCGCACACCGTATTCAATCCGTGATGAAAGCGGACCAGATCCTGGTGTTGGATAAGGGTCAAGTCGTGCAGCATGGAACTCACGAGGAACTGGTCACACAAATCGGAAGCATGTACCGAAGAGTGTATGACATTCAGACAAGGATCGATGAGGAACTGGAACAGGAAATTATGAAATCTGAATTATGAATTCAGAAACCCGAAGGAGAAAACGATGAGTGAGGCGAAAAACGACTTGCGAGAAAGAACCACAGAGTTTGCCTTGAGAATCGTTCGAATGTACACCCAACTGCCGAAGACCACGGAAGCGCAAACTTTAGGCAAACAGGTCTTACGCTCAGGAACATCCGTCGGCGCTCAATTCCGTGAAAGCCAACGCGCAAAATCGGATGTGGATTTCATTAACAAGCTGGAAGGATGTTTGCAGGAAGCCGATGAGACCGCTTATTGGCTTGAATTGCTGGTAAAAGCGGAAATTGTTCCAGCTCAACGCCTCGAGGCGCTTCGCAAGGAAATCGATGAGATCATTGCCATCCTCGTAACCATCGTTACCAAAGTGAAGAAACGAATTAATAAGAAGTAGCTGTGAATTCAGGACTGATCAGCTTTCATAATTCATCATTCCGAATTCATAATTGGAGCAAAAATGACCGACGAATTATTGGAACTCGAAGAAGAAGAACATACATCACAAATGACCTTCCCGGTCTTCAAGCGGATCATGGGAATCATCAAGCCGCATTGGAAGTGGGTGCTGGGTTTTCTCATTACGATCGGACTGGTCTCCGGACTGGATGCTTATTTCACTTACTTGAACAAGGAGATCGTGGACTACGGCATCGTGCTTTCGGATAAGGCGTTCATCACCCGCATCGCATGGATATACGGATCGTTCCTGCTCATGCAGTCCGTCTTCGTGTTCACGTTCATTTATCTCGCCGGAGTGCTGGGCGAGCGCGTGCAATATGATTTGCGCAAACTGCTCTTCAATCACCTGCAGGACTTGTCGCTTTCGTATTACGCCCAAAATGCAGTGGGACGCTTGATCGCTCGCGTCACTTCGGACACGGGGCGGGTCTCGGAACTGGTGACCTGGGGCATCGTGGACAGCGTGTGGGCGTTGATGAACATTATCACCTCGCTGACCTTCATGGCGATCATCAACTGGAAGCTGGCGCTGATCGTTTCGGTCATCATCCCGGTCATGATCTTCGTAGCGACCAAGTTCCAGAAGTACATTTTGGTGGAATTCCGCACCACGCGCCGGACGAACTCGAAGATCACGGGCGCATATAACGAGAACATTCAGGGCGTACGTGTTGTCAAAGCCCTGGGACGTGAAGACGCCAATCTAGTCGAATTCCAGAACCTGACCTCGACCATGTATCGCTCATCGTACCGCGCAGCGTGGCTTTCGGCGCTCTTCCTCCCCACTGTGCAGATCATTGCGGCATTTGCGTTGGGAGCCATCGTCTGGTATGGCGGCGTGGAGATCTCGACCGGCTTCATCACCATCGGCGGAATCCAAGCCTTTGTCTCGTACCTGACCTTCATGATGTGGCCCGTGCAGGATCTGGCTCGCGTCTACGCCGAGACTCAGCACAGCATCGCTTCGGCGGAGAGAATCTTCAAATTGGTGGATACCCAGCCCGAGGTCCATAACCGAGCCGACGCCGTCGAGGCGAAAACTTTGCTTGGTGAGATCGAATTCGATCACGTGGACTTCTTCTACGAAGACCGCAAACCGGTACTGACCGACTTCACGCTGAAGGTCAAGCCAGGGGAGATGATCGCGCTGGTCGGTCCGACAGGTGGCGGGAAGTCCACCATCGTGAACCTGCTGTGCCGCTTCTACGAGCCACAGAACGGCATAATCCGCATCAACGGCAGGGACTACACCGGGTACACGCTTGAGTCGATCCACAAACGAATCGGCATCGTGCTGCAAACGCCGCACCTGTTTTCGGGAACGGTGCGGGAGAACATCCGCTACGGCAAACTGGATGCGAGCGACACCGAAGTGGAAGAAGCCGCGAAAATTGCCGGGGCGCATGATTTCATCCTGACGCTCGAAAAGGGGTACGACCAGAACGTGGGCGAAGGCGGCAACCTGCTTTCGGTGGGACAAAAGCAGTTGATCTCACTGGCGCGCGCGGTGCTTGCCAAGCCGGAGCTGTTCATCATGGACGAAGCGACTTCATCGGTGGACACGCTGACCGAAGCATTGATCCAAAAAGGCATGGAAGCCCTGATGAAGGGACGCACATCCTTCGTGATCGCGCACAGACTCAGCACCATTCGCCGCGCGAACCGCATTTTAGTGATCGAGTACGGTCGCATCGCGGAGCATGGCACGCATGCTGAGCTCCTCCGTGCCCGCGGACATTACTACCGTCTGTACACCCAGCAGTTCCGGCATGAGTTGGAAGTGCAATATGGAGTTGCAGATGAGAATGGGAACGAGCGCGAAGGTGTGACGGCAGATTCGGTTGTGATGAAGAGGGAGAGCGTGGCGGCGGATTGATTGTGAATAGGTAGTAGTGAAAAGCAAAGTCCTCCGAGACAAATATCTTAGAGGACTTTGCTTTTTGATCTTTCATTTATTTATTGTGTTTTCACGTGAGTCCATTCAGTTGTCAGTCAAATTAGGGTCAAGGAAGTGTTAAGGCAGATCAAGATTTTATCAATTCAAATCTTCAACCGATACCCCACCCCCGGCTCCGTGTGAATGTAGGTCGGCCGGGATGGATCGGGTTCGATCTTTCCCCGCAAATTGCTGATGTTGACGCGCAAAATGTGCATATCGTCGTAGCCCTCGCCCCACACCTGCCGCAGCAATTGATGATGAGTGATGACCTTACCCGCGTGCGTTACCAAAATTTTGAGCAGGTCATATTCTGTAGGTGTGAGTTGGATTTCTTTTTCATTGACCGTGACCAAGCGACGGGCAAAATCCATGCTCAAACCTTTGGATTCAAAGACCGGCTCATTCGCCGCCGACGATTGTTTGCGCAACGCGACTCTCATCCTCGCCAGAAGCTCGCCCGTGCCGAAGGGCTTGGTGAGGTAATCGTCCGCGCCTGCGTCGAGTGCGGCGATCTTATCCTGCTCGGCTTCGCGGACGGAGAGAATGATGATCGGCGTTTGACTCCACTCACGCAGGCGGCGCGTCACTTCGATGCCGTCGATGTCGGGCAGTCCCAGATCGAGGATGATCATATCGGGGCGATGACTGAGCACGGCTTGCAGCGCCTCTTCCCCCAATGCAGATTCATACACGGTGAAACCTTGTGCGCTCAATGCCGCGCGCAAATAACGCCGAATGGGCGCTTCATCATCCACGACCAGCACGCGTTGATTAGTGGGTGTCGTCATACGCTCAATGGTAATTCAACTTCCAAAATTGTGCCGCCCCCTTCACGGTTCTTCGCGTGGACCTCGCCGCCATGCGCCTCGACAATACCCTTGCTGATGGAGAGTCCCAGCCCGGTGCCACTGACACTCTCAGGGCGTTGGACTCGGTAGAACTTATCGAAGACGCGGAAAAGGTCCTCGGATGGAATCCCAACCCCACGGTCCAGAATTTGGAGGCGGGCTTTTGAGCCATTCACCGAAGCGGTCACTTCGATCAACAAATCCTGCGGTGAGTATTTGATGGCGTTTTCCAAGAGATTGACCATGACCTGCGCCATCAGCGTGAAGTCCATGGGCACGAGCGGAAAATTTGCGGGCACATTCACCTGAATGGGATTCTTCTCAGCGCGTGCCCCGAGTTGCTCAAGCGCTGTACCGATCAGATCCTGCACATCGCAAGGTTCAAGCCGAAGTTTGATCGCACCACTTTCGATGCGCGTCATGTTCAAAAGATTTCCAACCAGACGATTTAGCCGATCTGCCTCACCGCGCGCGTTTTCGATCAGCGTATTACGCGTTGGTTCATCGATCTCCACATCTTTTTCATCGAGCGCAGAGAGCGCGCCTGTGATGGCAACCAACGGCGTGCGCAAGTCGTGTGAGATTGAATTGAGCAACGTGTTCTGTAATTTCTCCGCCGATTGCAATAACGCGATCTGACGGTTCTGTTCTTCGAGTTGCGCCCGCTCGATGGCTTGCGCGCCTTGATTCGCAAAGGCTTCCATCAATCGGCGCTGCGCGGGGGAAAGATCAGAATCAGAAGTATTTGCCTTGCCAACCCCAAGAACTCCAACCACTCCCTTTGAAGTTCGCAGCGGCAGATAACGCAATTGCGCGGCAGGCAGGGTGTTGGTGTGTCGTCCCGCCGGCTCGGCGTGACGATAGACCCAATCTGCAACGGCAAGTTCTTCTTCATTCAAACTCATGCCCTTGCTCAACGAATGCGTGACAAGCCGATTCGATTCAGGCAAAAGGATGGCAACGATTCGGCCGAAAGTTTGCTCCAAATGTTTTTGCAAAACAGACAAAATGGATTCGAGATCGGCAGCGGATGCGAGATCGCGGCTGAGGTCATACAATTCAGCCGTTTCCGCCTCACGCTGACGCGCCGCCTCTGCCTGCTCACTCGCCCGAGCTGTTAGCTGGCTGATGACCACTCCCACCAGAAACAAACCGATAAACGTGATGATGTATTCAGTATCTGCAACTGCAAACGTGTAAAAGGGATGTACAAACAGAAAATCGAATGTCAAGACGCCCAATAGTGACGCAAAAATGGCTGGACCACGTCCCAGATAGATGGCGGCGATCACGACAGCCAACAAATACACCATGACCAAATTGGTGGCTTCGATACGTCCGCCGATCAATACCCCCACCCCAGTTGCCAGCGTAACCAAAAACAGACTCCACCCATAACGACTGACCGAACTATGTAAACGCAGCGGACTTTCTTCTGCGGGTGCAGATGGTTTATCGGCGCTCGTAACCACATACACATCTATGTCGCCGCTCTGATGGATCAACTTATCCACCAGTGATCCGCGCAGAATCTCCTGCCAGCGCGGGCGGAGCGGCTTCCCTGCCACGATCTTGGTGATATTGTTCTTGTGGGCGAAATCAATAATGGTTTGCGAAACGGAATCCATCGAATTGCTGGAAGAGAGGGTATACGATCGCGCCCCCAGATCTTCTGCCAATTGCAAAATACCCGCCACACGGTCACGCTTAGCCTGCGACATCGAGGCAAATTGCGGTGTTTCCACATACAAGGCAATCCACTCGGCGTTGAGTTCATCGGCAAGCCGCCTTGTAGTGCGGACCAGTCTCTCACTCAACGGGCTAGGGCTGATACAAACCAGAAGTCTTTCACTCGCCGCCCAAATGCCTTGAATGGCGCGGGTCTGCATGTAGGCGCGCATTTGGTCGTCTACACGTTCAGCAGCGCGGCGCAAAGACATCTCGCGCAGCGCGGTGAGATTCCCTTTGCGGAAAAATTTCTGGATCGCCCGCGCTGCCTGGTCGGGCACATAGACCTTGCCCTCCTGCAAACGCACGAGCAACTCATCGGGCGGCAGGTCAATCACTTCGATTTCTGACGCCTCATCAATGACACGGTCAGGGATGGTCTCGCGGATAATGACTCCCGTCACCTGCGCCACGATGTCGTTCAGGCTTTCAAGGTGCTGGATGTTGAGCGTGGTGTACACGTCAATGCCTGCCGCGAGAATCTCCTGCACGTCCTGATAGCGCTTGGCATGTCGTGAGCCTGGCGCATTCGTGTGCGCGAACTCATCCACCAGCACCAATTGCGGCTTGCGTTGAATGACCGCGTCCACATCCATTTCAGGCAGGGCTTTGTTGTGATATTCCACCTGCTTGCGCGGCAATACATCCAAACCATGCACCAGTGCTTCCGTCTCGGCGCGTTTGTGCGTTTCGATATAACCGACGATTACATCCACGCCTTGCGCCTTGCGTTGATGCGCGGCTTCGAGCATGGCATAGGTCTTTCCCACGCCCGCCACATAGCCAAGGAAGATCTTCAACCGTCCGCGCCGCGTTTCTTCGGCTTGGATATTTTTTAGCAGTTCATCAGGGTCGGGGCGTTTATCCATCGAATCTATTGTAGTCCATCTAACGCGAGATTTAATAACAAGACGTTGACTCGCGGCTCGCCAAAAATCCCAAACTGACGCCCTTCGGTATATTTCTCCACCAAGGATGTGACTACCGCTTCACTCAACCCGCGAGCGGATGCCACCCTTCGAACCTGATACAACGCCGACGCCACGCTGATGTGCGGGTCGAGTCCGCTTCCCGAAGCAGTGACCAGGTCAACAGGAATCGGAAGTGTGTTATCAGAGTCTGCCGCATGGAGCGCGTCGATGCGTGCTTGCACAACTTCTTCAAGCGATGGATTCATCGGTCCCAAGTTGGAGCCTGACGAAGCAGCGGCATTGTATCCCGCCGCAGAGGGACGACCCCAGAAATATTTTGGGTCATCGAACTGCTGACCGATAAGTTCCGAGCCGTAGGTCTTTCCGTCTATGACGACGAGACTACCATTTGCCTGATGCGGGAAAAGGACTTGAGCGAGTCCCGTCACGGTGAGCGGATAAATCACTCCAGTGATGATGGTAAGCAATGCCAGCAACGTGATGGCTGGGCGAAGTTGTGCTTTCATGAAAAGACTCCAGAGACGACGAGCAATGTCCACGCGATGGTGAATATGAAAACCCATGGTTGCAAAGGAATGGGGATATTGAACGCATTTGGCGCAACACTGGCAGCCGCAAGCCCAGCCGTAGAAAGAATGCCAGCGATCTTAGAAAGGGAAAGTTTTGTTTTCATTTTGTACTCCATTCAAATCATTGCGAGGGCGGTGTCCTTCCGCCCGAAGCAATCTCAGACTGTGAGGGATTGCTTCGTTGCAAAGAGCAAGAGTGCTCCTCGCAATGACATCAAACTAAATGCAACGCCACCAGCAACATATCAATGACCTTGATTCCTATGAACGGCACGAGCAGACCGCCGAGACCGTAAATGAGCAAGTTGTCGCGCAATAACTGTGCTGCACCCACAGCACGATACGGCACGCCGCGCAACGCCAGCGGAATCAACGCAATGATGATAAGTGCGTTGAAAATCACAGCGGACATGATGGCGCTTTCAGGTGTGGCAAGGCGCATGATGTTGAGTGCATTCAACTGCGGATATGTGCTGGCGAATGCGGCAGGGATGATGGCGAAATATTTGCTGACATCATTCGCAAGACTAAAAGTGGTCAACGCGCCGCGAGTCATCAGCAGTTGCTTGCCGATCTCGACGATCTCGATTAACTTGGTCGGGTTGCTGTCCAAGTCCACCATGTTGGCGGCTTCGCGCGCGGGTTGCGTGCCTGTGTTCATCGCCACGGCAACGTCGGCTTGAGCAAGAGCGGGGGCGTCGTTCGTGCCGTCGCCCGTCATTGCAACCAGGCGTCCGCCCGTTTGATATTCGCGGATGAGTTTGAGTTTGGCTTCGGGCGTGGCTTGCGCCAGAAAATCGTCCACGCCTGCTTCGGCGGCGATGGCGGCAGCGGTAAGCGGATTGTCGCCTGTGATCATCACGGTCTTGATGCCCATCTTGCGCAGTTGCGCGAAGCGTTCCTTCATGCCGCCTTTGACGATGTCTTTCAAGTGGATGACTCCCAGCGCCTTGTTGTCGCGAGTCACCACTAAAGGCGTGCCACCTGCTCGGGCAATAGAATCAACTGTCGTCTTGAGGTCTGAGGCGACGCCGTTTCCGTTCGATTGAATCAAGCCCATCATCGTGTCAGGCGCTCCCTTCCTAATTTGCGTCCCGTTAAAATTCACTCCGCTCATACGGGTTTGCGCGGTGAACGGGATGAAGTGCATGCCGTCCACGGTGTGACCGCGCAGACCGAATTTTTCTTTGGCAAGCACAACGATGGAACGACCTTCGGGCGTTTCATCCGCAAGCGAAGCGAGTTGCGCGGCTTCGGCGAGTTCGTTGGCGTTCGCGCCGTTGACTGGGATGAACTCGACCGCCTGACGATTGCCAAGCGTGATGGTTCCCGTTTTGTCGAGCAGCAGCACATCCACATCGCCCGCCGCTTCCACCGCGCGACCCGACATGGCGATGACGTTGCGCTGAATCATTCTGTCCATGCCCGCGATGCCGATGGCGGAAAGCAAGCCGCCGATGGTGGTTGGGATGAGACAAACGAGCAGCGCAATGAGCACGGTGATGGTAATGGGCGCGCCGCTTCCGCTCGCTTCGACGCTGTAAATCGAATACGGCAGCAGCGTGGCACAGACGATGAGAAAGATGATGGTGAAACCCGCCAGCAAAATATTGAGCGCAATTTCGTTCGGCGTCTTCTGACGCTTCGCACCTTCAACCATGCTGATCATGCGGTCGAGAAATCCCTGTCCAGGGTCGGCGCTGACGCGGATGATGAGCCAGTCAGATAGCAGTCGCGTGCCGCCTGTGACAGCGGAACGGTCACCGCCCGCCTCACGCACAACTGGAGCGGATTCGCCAGTCACAGCGCTTTCGTCCACCGAAGCGATTCCAACTACGATCTCGCCATCAGCAGGCAGAATGTCGCCAGCCACCACAAGATATAAATCGTCTTTTCTGAGAGCCGTTGATGAAACAATCTCATGCTCGACGTTTGCACCTTCAACCTGTAAACGTTCAACCTGCAACTTGCCAACTTTTTTAGCGGGCGTATCCTGCCTTGCCTTGCGCAGTGATTCTGCTTGCGCCTTCCCGCGTCCTTCGGCGACAGCTTCAGAGAAGTTGGCGAACAAGACAGTGAACCACAGCCAAAGCGCAATCGCGCCGATGAAACCCGCAGGCGCTTCGCCTTTGCCGATGAGAGATTGAATCCACAACAGGGTGGTGAGCACGCTGCCCACTTCCACCACGAACATGACAGGGTTGCGCACCATCCAGCGCGGGTTGAGTTTGATAAAAGAGTCCAGCACAGCGCGTTGGTACATTTCGCGGCGGGCTTGGGTTTTGTTTTTGGTAGTCATAGAGTCTCTTTTTTCACCACGAAGGAGACAAGGGGTCACAAAGAAAAAACCTTTGTGTACCTTCGTGACCCTTTGTGGTTGACAGGTTTTATCCGAAGATCATTAAGTGTTCCACAATCGGTCCGAGCGCCAGGGCGGGGAGAAAACTCAACGCGCCGACGATGATGATGACGCCGATGACCCAGGCAATGAAGAGCGGGGTATGCGTGGGCAATGTCCCTGCACTGGCTGGGACTTTCTTTTTGTTCGCCAGTGAACCCGCAATCGCCAGCATGGGAATTGCCAGCCAATAACGAGATACGAACATGGCAATGCCAAGCGCGATGTTATAGAAGGGCGTGTTCGCGCCCAATCCTGCAAATGCCGAGCCGTTGTTATTCCCAGCAGACGAGAACGCATACAACACTTCGCTGAATCCATGCGCGGACGGGTTTAAGATCGTCGCCCGCCCTGCTTCGGTCATCAAGGCTGTGGCAGTCCCAATCAACGCCACCATGACGGGGATGAGAATGACGATGGATGCCATCTTCATTTCGTAGGCTTCAATTTTCTTGCCGAGATATTCGGGCGTGCGTCCCACCATCAAGCCAGAGACAAAGACCGCGATGATGACAAATGCCAACATTCCGTACAAGCCTGAGCCAACGCCGCCGTAAATAATTTCACCGAGTTGCATGAGCCACATCGGGACGAGTCCGCCCAACGGCATGAACGAGTCATGCATGGCGTTGACCGATCCATTCGACGCAGCAGTGGTGACAGTTGCCCACAGTGCCGAGTTCACGATCCCAAAGCGGACTTCCTTGCCTTCCATGTTCCCGCCTGGGTTGATGTCTGTTTGCGTTTGGTCAATGCCGAGTTTTGCGAGCATAGGGTTTCCACTTTGCTCTGACCAAATCGCCACGCCCAACAACGCAACCAGCACGATCGTCATCACCGCCAGCAATGCCCAACCCTGACGGGTATCTCCCACCATTTTGCCGTAGGTGTAACAAAGCGCGGCAGGAATCAGCAGAATGGATAACATCTCCAGAAAGTTCGAGAACGGAGTCGGGTTTTCCAGCGGGTGCGCCGAATTGACGTTGAAGAATCCGCCGCCGTTGGTGCCAAGTTGTTTGATCGCGACCTGCGACGCGGCAGGTCCCACTGCGATGAGTTGGGTCTCACTTGATTGAAGCGAAGTCGCAGTTTTGTATTCGCTGAAAGTCTGCACAACACCTTGAGAAACCAGAGCTAATGCAAGAACCAACGAGAGCGGTAAAAGGATGTAGAGAACGGAACGAGTCATATCCACCCAGAAGTTGCCGATCTCTTTGGTGGTATGTCTCACGATTCCGCGAATCAATGCAACCATCACCGCCACGCCAGTTGCTGGAGAGAGAAAGTTTTGCACAGTCATGCCAAGCATTTGGGTGAGGTAACTCATGGTCGTCTCGCCACCGTAGCCCTGCCAGTTGGTATTTGTGGCAAAACTCACCGCCGTGTTCCAAGACGAGTCAGGGGTGACTGCACCGAGTCCCTGCGGGTTGAGGGGCAGAATCCCTTGCAAACGTTGCAGCAGATAGACCACGATCAAGCCGAGGATGTTGAAGAACAACATCGCAACAGCGTACGTTTTCCACGTCATCTCGGAGCGCTGGTCAATGCCTGAGAGGCGGTAAAGGAATCTTTCAACTGGACCCAGTATTGGGTCCAGAAAGAGGCGTTCCCCTTGATAGACTTTTGCCATGTATGCGCCGAGCGGCTTTGCCAGCAGGAGCAAAATCGCAAAGTAAAGAATCAATTGAATCCAGTTATTCATCAGAACCATTCCGGTTTCACTAAAGCCAGAACGAGATAGAACATTAACCCTAACGCCACAACTCCCACAATTAAATAAAGCGGATTCATGACTTGTCCTCCCGCAAACCATCAAGCGCATTCAGCAACCCAATGGAAAGCAAAAAGAACAGAACGGTTAAGCCAAGTAATAAAAGGTCGTTCATACGTGCCTCCATGAGGCAGTGTATTCAGTTGTTGGTCAACTTGGGGTTAAGAAGAGAGAAAAGAATATCAAGAAAAAATCAAGAATTTTCCCATACACGCACCTGATTCCGCCCTGAATTTTTAGATATGTACATGGCTTTGTCGGCGCGGTCGATGAGCGCATCGAGCGTTTTACAGGAAGACGTGTACTCTGCCACGCCGACGCTGACGGTGATCCCATGCAGATCGGATTGCAGGTCGGCAATTTCAGGCAGGACGGCCTCCTGAATTGAAATCCGCAGGCGGTCGGCGATCTCCAGCGCGTCTGCAAGGCGGGTGTTGGGCAGGGCGACGGCAAATTCCTCGCCGCCCATGCGGCCAAGGATGTCGCCGGAGCGCAGAGAGCCTATACAGGATGCGGCAACGCGGATCAATACCTCGTCCCCCACCTTGTGACCGTGCCGGTCATTGAACTGTTTGAAGTCGTCCACGTCCAGCATGATGACGGAGAAGGGCGTGTCGGTCTTTTCGGCTTTGGCGAATTCCCGTTCAGCGAGCTCGAAGAAGCGGCGGCGGTTGAGGATGCCCGTCAACGGGTCGGTGATCGCAAGTTTTTGAATCGAATCGAACAGCCGGGCATTTTCGATGGCGATGGCGGCATGGGAAGCCAGCACTTCCAAAAGGTAAAGGTCGTCATGGTCATAGGCGTCCTCCCGATAGGACTGCGCAGACACCATGCCATAGATCGCGTTGTGGAGGATCATGGGTACGGCAATGATGGATTGGGTGGGGTCCTCCTGCACTGCCGAGCCGTACAGTTCGAATTGGATTCCGCTTTCATCCATCTCCCGGGTGTTATTGAACAGCAACGGCTTTAATGTGCGCACGATCTCGCCAGCCATTCCATGATCCGCGATATAACGGTTGGTGAACACGCGCCGGTTGGGATATTCCACCGCATAGATCGGAACGATCTCGTTCCTTTCAGGGTCGTAACCATCGATGACGAAATCATCGCACGGCATCACCTGGGTGACGGTTTCATAGACCACCTGACAGACGCGTTCCAGATCCAGGCTGGCGTTGATCTCGCTCAGCGCGGAGTGGAGGACACTCAACCTGCCGCTGAATTCGCTCAGGGCATCCTGCGCCCAAATGCGCTCCAACGCCCCGGCGCAGTGACTGGAAAGATCCTTCAATAATTCAAGCTGTTCCTTTGTATAGTAATTGCGCTGGTAACTTTGGATGGATAGCACACCGATCGTCCGAAATCCGCTCACCACCGGCACAAACAGTTGGGAGAGGGTGCGCTTGCTGTGGTCCCCGAATGACAGGGAGGGTTCGATCTCGAAATATCGATCATACTGCGAGAGGAAGCCGCCCTCACGGATCGCCTTCAGCATATTATCGCTCGGCCGCTTGGGGGCGGCATCAGGCTGGATCACCCGTTCCCCCCCGATCGTATCGATCGTCAACAAAGGGCAGGGTTCTTCGTCCAGTTCCGGGTCATACAGAATGAGATAACAGGCATCCCACCCCATCAGTTTGTCCGCGGCATCCAGGATGATACGCGCCGCCGTCCGGGCATCGGACGTGCCTGCCAGGTCCCTGCCGAGGCGCGCCAAGATGTTCAGGTCCGTATGCAAACCTGATTCAGCAGTCATAAGGATCTCTGCCGCCTCGCTTCATAAGCCATCAATGCGGCGGCAATGGAAACGTTCAATGAATTGACCTTTCCGCCCATCGGGATTTTTACGCGCGCGTCCGCATTCTCCAGCCAAAAATCGGTGAGACCTTCATCCTCCGTCCCGACGGCGATGGCAATCGGTTCTTTCATGTCGACGTTCGTGTAAATTTTGCGGGCAGAAGGAGTCGCCGCTATCACACGCATCCCACCCGACCTGAGCCAGACCAATGCCTGACGCGAATCCACCTCGGCGACAGTGACGGCAAAGACCGCGCCGCGGCTGGCGCGGATCACATTGGGATTCCAGACATCCACCCGCGGGTCGCAGACAAGGACAGCGTCCACATTTGCAGCGTCGGCAGTGCGAAGGATAGCCCCCAAATTCCCGGGTTTCTCCACCGATTCTACAAGCAGAACCAACGGGATCCCTGCGAGAGTGATGTCCTCCAACTTTTGCGAAGGCATGGGGAGAATCCCCAACCAGCCGTCTGGATTTTCACGATAGGATATTTTTTCGAAAACGGCGCGGCTGACGGTGATCTGTTCGGCGCGGGGAAAGCTCAAAGTCCGGCTGGCAAGCTCGGGGGCGGACAGAAGCGTGAGAGGTTCATGTCCACATTCGACGGCGAGGGTCAATTCATCGAACCCTTCGACAAGAATCAACCCGTCTTTTTGTCTTTGTTTCTTTTCTTCGCGGAGCCTGACAATATGCTTGACGCGCGGATTTTGCAAACTGGTGATGTCCATTTTCTTTCCAGGGAAATGAATTGCCCCTTGATTCATTTTGGCATCAGCAGGCAGGCAGCCTGGTGTGTTTTCGAGACAGCCGTCATCGGCGGGTCACTGAGCCTGCATGCATCGAACGCAACTGGACAGCGCGGATGAAAGCGGCATCCCGGCGGAATTTCGACAGGGTTTGGCGTTTCGCCCTTGAGAATAATCCGCTCATGCCGCAATCTCGGATTTGGAACGGGGATGACGGACAGCAGCGCTTTTGTGTAGGGATGTTGGGGGCGTTCGAGCACATCGAGCATTGTCCCGATCTCCACGATGCGCCCCAGGTACATGACGGCGACTCTGTCTGCGAAGAATCCCACCGATCCCAGATCGTGTGTGATGAAAATAACCGCGATCTGGCGTGAAATGCGCAACTCGGCGAGGAGGTTGATCACTTCTGCACGGATGGAAACATCGAGCATGGAAACGGGCTCATCAGCAACGATGATCTCCGGCTCGAGCACGAGCGCAGCGGCGATGACCACGCGCTGCCGTTGACCGCCGGAGAGTTCGTGCGGGAATCGGGTCAGGTACGTTTCGGCGGGCTTCAAGCCTGCATCTTCAAGCGCCTTGATGACACGCTCGTCACGTTCCTGATGGGAGTCCCCAATGCCATGCACATGAAGAGGTTCGCTGATGATCTCCTTGACGGTTTGGGTCGGATTGAGCGATTCGTATGGATCCTGGAAGACCATTTGAATCTTCCGGCGCAAGTCCTTCCTATCATGATCGGCGAGGTGTGTGATGTCCCGACCTTCGAAGAAAATGGTCCCATCGGTGGGTTCTTCCAATCCCATTAACATCAGACCGAGCGTCGTTTTTCCACAGCCGCTTTCACCCACCAAGGCCAGCACCTCGCTCCGGCGCAGGGTCAGGCTGACCCCATCCACCGCATGGACTTTCTTTATGTTAGAGGAAAAAATCCAGCGCTTTCCGGCATCGAAGTATTTTTTCAACCCGCGTGTTTCGAGGAATTTTGCATTTGCCGGTTTCTTCATTTCGATCCCTCGGCGAGATGACATCCCACATGGTGGTGGTTCTTTAGTACATGTAAACCGGGTTCCTCCACCTGACAGCGGTCGAATACCGCAGGGCAGCGAGGAGCAAACCGACATCCGGCTGGAAGGTCATCGAGCCGGGGAGGGTAGCCGGGAATGGAGGAAAGTTTCTTCTTCGGTTTGGTCAGATCGGGAAACGCCTTGAGCAATTCCTGGGTGTAGGGATGTTTCGGTTCGTTGTAGATCGTATCCACCCCGGCGTATTCGGCGGTCACGCCGCCGTACATCACCAGAACGCGGTCGCACAATTCCGCCACCACGCCAAGGTCATGGGTGACGAAAATAACGGACAGCCCAAGTTTCTTTCTCAATTCATCGAGCAGTTCGAGGATCTGCGCCTGGATCATTACATCCAACGCGGTCGTCGGTTCATCGGCTATCACCACATCCGGATTGCACGCCAACGCCATGGCGATCATGGCGCGCTGACGCATTCCGCCGGAATATTGATGGGGAAAGTGATCGCTGTGAGAGGCCGCGATGCCCACCAGGTCGAGCAGTTCGGTCACGCGGTCCGGAATCTTGTTTTTTGGAAAGGCAGGATTATGCTTGAGAATGGCTTCCGCGATCTGGTCGCCGACCGTCCGAACGGGGTTGAGCGCGTTCATCGCGCCCTGAAAGATGATGGAGATTCGGCTCCAGCGAATCTTGTTGATCTCATCCTCGCTCATCGCGGTAAGGTCCCTGCCCTTGTAGTAAACATTTCCATCTACGATCTGCCCCGCGGCGGGAAGGAGATTCAAGAGAGAAAGCATCAATGTGGTCTTGCCGCAGCCGCTCTCGCCCACCAACCCGAGCAGATCCCCTTCGCGAAGCGATAAACTGACATTCTCCACTGCGCGGGCGGGTGGTTTCCCCTCGTTGATATAGTGGATGGAGACATTTCGCACATCGAGGATGATGTCCCTTGCAGGAAGTACAGCATGCGCCTCGGTTCCGACCTTTGGCCTGCCCGGCATTAAATGGTGTGTATCCAGCCGCGGGTTTAATACCTGTTCCAATCCCTGCCCAAGCAGGGTCAACGACAAAACCACCCAAACGATTCCAAATCCCGGAACGACCAGCGCCCACCAAGCCCCCACAGACATTGCTCCGCGCCCGAATGCAAAGTTGAGCATCTGCCCCCACGAAGGCGCGGTCGGGTCGCCCAACCCGATAAATGACAGCGTGCTTTCGTTCAAGATCGCCAGTGAAATGGCGAGAACAGCCTGTACCACCAGAATGGGCATGACCAGCGGCAGGACGTGCCTTGTAAGGATGTGCATCCTGCCCGCGCCAATGGCGCGCGCCCGCAGGACGAACTTGCGCGATTTTACCGCCAGAGTCTGCGAACGGACCACACGCGCCGTGGTGGTCCATCCGAGAATTCCGATGACGAAAATAATATTCAACAGTGATGGCTTTGTCAGCGCGACGATGACAACGGTGAGTGGCAGGTCCGGGATGACCAGCATCACGTCGGTCAGGCGCATGAGGAAGGTTTCCCATCTCCCTCCGAAGAACCCGGCCACCAAACCGAATATCCCGCCAATGAAAATGGAAATGAACGCGGCGAAAAATCCAACGGTCAGAGATACGCGCGCACCGAAAATGAAATTCGTGAAAACGTCCTGCCCGGCATCATCTGTCCCCAAGATATGAGCCGCGCTGGGCGGCTGATAAATATCCATAATGCCCACTGAAGTGGCGGCAGCGTTTTCGTATGGCGCAATCGCAGGCGCAAACATGGCGACGAAGATGGCGATGGCGAGCATGATCAAGCCGACAAGTCCCGTGCGGCTCTTACGAAACGCGCGCCAGAAAACGGTAAAACCCGATTCCGGCCGGGAGAAGGTCGTCGAACTTTGCAGGGTGGTTTGCATGAGTTATTCCACTGTTACGCGGGGATCGAGGTAGGTATAGGTCAGGTCAGCCAGTAAATTAGCCAGGATGACCGTGATTGCGATCAGGAGGAATGCGCCCTGCAGGACGGGAAAATCCCGCCGGATCACCGCCTCGTAAATAGCGCTTCCCAGGCCGGGCCATGAAAACACCGACTCGATCTGGATGACACCCGCCACCGTAAAGCCCAGGTTGATTGCAATGACGGTAACCAACGGGAGCATGGCATTCTTTAGCGCATGGTCGCGCAGGATCTGGACGGTGTTCAGACCCTTTGCCCTTGCGCTAAGGATATAGTCTTCTGATAGCACGTCCAGCAGGCTCGAGCGCATGATCAATGTGTACTCGCCCATGTAGATGATGGTATACGTCAGCGTCGGCAAGAGCATATGTTTTGCAATATCGCCCCATTGCTGCAGCAACGGAAAGGAACTCATCCCCGGTGTCGCCTTTCCGGCGACCGGGAGTCCCATCGTACTTCCCCAAAACAGAAGCAGGATCGCGAGCCAGAAGGTTGGGAGACTCCATGCGACGAGGCTGATCCCCACCGCAGTGTACTCGAGCGATGTGCGCGCCTTCCACGCGGCAAAAACGCCGAACGCCGCGCCGAGAATGATCGAAAGGATCTGCCCCACTCCGATCAACAGGATGGTATTCCATAAGCGCTCGCCGAGTATGTCCACCACTGGGCGGTTGGCGTGATAGCTGATCCCCAACTCTCCTTGAACCAGATTCTTTGCATAGATGAAGAACTGGGTTTCCAACGGGTTGACGGCGCAATTCCCCACTTTGACAGGGTTCAGAGAATCGAAGCAGTTAATGATCGGTTTATCCAAACCAAAACGGACCCGTATCACCTCAATCGCATCCTTATTAAGACGCGGGTCGCGTATGCCCGCCCGGGCCGGGTCACCGGGCAGGACGCGGAACAGAAAAAAATTCAGGACAACAACAAAGACAATCGTAAAAAATGACCAGGCGGTCTTCCGAAGAACGGCGCGCGTTCGGTTCACATTACACTCTTTTATTTTTCAGCCCGCCGGTTCGTTTCATGTAAACCGGCGGGCTTATTTTGATAGGCTGTTTCGATATTATTTAACCGGTTCGATCAACACAAGGGATGTGATGTCGGATAGTTCGACCTTTGCCTGATCGGTGATCCATCCGGTGAACCGGTCGGTGCGGTATGCCTGCACATTGGCATCGTAGAATGGGATGATATACACCACATCATCGAACACCATCTTTTGCATTTGCCAGACGATTTCACGGCGGGCTTCGAAGTCCAACTCAACCTGCTGGTTTGTGTACAACTCATCGTATTCCGGGTTGGAATAACCGGTCTCGCTGGAGCCGGTGGGAATGGCTTCGGTCGTGTACACATACAACAGGGCGCTGGGATCCGGGTCGGAAGCCCAACCCCAGATCATGATGTCGAAATCGAAGGCCGGACAACATTGCGCTGTAAGCGCATCCGGATCCACCGCCTGTGGTTCGAGACTGATTCCGATCGCTCCCCACATTTCGGCGAGCAGTTCCGACATTCTCGGAGCGTTGATGCTGTCACTCGGCCAGTTCAAGCGGAAGGTCAGCGGCTCAGAGCCATCGGGCATCTCACGGATTCCATCTCCGTCCGTATCCGCATATCCGGCATCGTCCAGAATTTGATTGGCTTTCACCGGATCGAATTCATAATCGGTAAGCGAGGAGTTGTACCAGACGCCCAATCCGTCCGGGATGAGCGTCAAACCGGGGTTACCCAAACCGAGGAGAATCACATCAATAAGTTGTTGTTTGTCGGTGGCGTGCGCCATAGCGAGGCGGATGTTGCGGTCGCGCAAGGCTGGATGGCCCGAGCAGATACCGCCTTCGGGGCAATTCTCCGGATCGAGTTGATTGAAAATGATATCGGTCACGCCGGGAGCGAGAGGCGCCCCGACTACGAGTTCGATATTTTCATCCGCTTTCAAGGACTCTGCCGCGGTGTTCGGCATCTCCGTAACCATATCAACCTGTCCAGTGCGGATCGCCTGCACAAGCGCGTCCTGATTCTCGAAGGTTTGGAAGATGACCTCGTCCACCTTCGGCGGCGTCGAGAAATGATCCTTGTTGGCGGTCAGACGCACGAACTCGTTCTGAACATATTCCGCCATCTTGAACGGACCCGAGCCGATCATTTCCACGTTCTCATATTCAGTCTTGTTGACGCTCTCCCAAACATGTTTCGGGAGAATATAAAGGAAAACAAGCTGGCTTTCGATGTTCGGGATCGCCTCCGTGAGAGTCAAAACCACCTCGTTGTCCGGAGTCGACTCGATTGTGTCGAAGTAAGGTGTGTAATATCCATTCAGGTAGGGATATTCTGGCGTGTCTTTATACAGGTTATAGGTCCAGGCAACATCTTCCGCTGTCAGCGGTTGACCGTCGTGCCACTTCAGTCCATCACGAATCTTGAAGGTCCAGACCGTGCCGTCATCTGAAACATTGGCACTTTCCGCGAGAGACAACGTGAACGAGCCGTCCAGGTTGAGTTCATACATCGAATCGTAGACGAGTTCGAAGATCGTATAAGCCTCGGTCAGGATCGCCATGCCAGGATTGAGCGTATCCGGACTTCCTGCCCATCCGACACGAACGATTGCAGGCTGTGCCTGCCCTCCCCCGCCACTGCAGGCAGAAAGGGCTAATGCGGCGATTAAGATCGTGAAAAGCATTTTCTTTTTCATGGCATCCTCTTTATGAAATTTTGATACGAACTTGGAAATATATAGCTAACGCTACGCATGGCATATCATAGCACTTATGCTGCCTGTGTGAAGGAAATTTCGGAAATGTATTTTCTCTGAGTATGGGTCGATTTTACTTTATTATTGATTTAATAATTATTTTGTAAATAATTTGTTGGTTATATGGCTACGCGAAAATTTCTATAGTGAGCGTGTCGCCAGCTTTGCGAGCTATGAAAATCCTTTGATTCCTTGATCCCCATTTTTTTTCTCTGGCTGGTTTATCTAGTTTTCGGAGAGGACGCCCCTGGCGACGTAAATAAATACCTACTTACCCGTTCATCATACACTAATAAGGATAAATCATGACCTATTTGACTACGCGAAAACACATTGGAAATCAGGCTTTGCTACTACTCGATCACTTTGAATATGTAATACATTCCACAGAAATCCCTTTTTCCCACTGTTAGATGAAAGAAACTTTGGTAATCACCGGCTTTTTTAGGCGCAACAAAGGTCGCGGTCAGTTTTACTTCTCCGCCCGATGGGATTGATGCAGGAAAATCCTGGATCTTGGTCTCTTCATGGCGGAAACCGCTTTTCCAAACGAAATCCAGGTCGTTGTACCCCCAGGATTCAGTCCCGGCATTGAAAACCGTCCACTGCACCACGAAACGCACACCGGCTTTTATCACCGAATCACGCGGGGGATACGTCCCAACCACTACGCATGACCATTGCTTCCCCGTAAATTTACGCGGATCCTCATCCTTGTTCTTTTTCTCCGCATCCTCCCCGTCCGAATCCTCTCCCCCGCCATCCGCCTGTGTTTCCGTGACAGGAAGTGTCATCGTATAAATCGGAGTAAAGGTAGGCAACCTCCAAAGGAAGGTCGGAGTAAATGTCGGCGTGGCAGATGGGATCTTGGTGGGAATGGGTGTGCTTGTGGCTGTCGGCAGTTTCAACGCCGTCTGTGTTTGCGCTGCACCTGCGGTTTGGGCAATGACAGTTCCTGGCGCATTCTCATCGAATGTAGGCAATGGAGTTAACTCCGCGATAGGGACGCCCGGAATCGCGCATGCCAGAGCAATCACCAAAGATACAGAAAGGAAAATGATATTACGCACTGAAACTCCTGCCTTTAAAGTATATCGTGAAATTTCCTTCGGATAAACTCCTCCCCTTTTTCAATGAACTCGTCATATTCATCCGGCACAGGCGCGGAAGCCATCATGTCCTGCGTTTTCCGGCGCAAGACCTGACGCGCAGGCGGCGAACCTGCCTCCAACCATTTTTCCATGCTGTACCGCGGATAAACGCCACTGACATAATAGCCATTCTTGTAATTTTTCAACGTCGAAGGCTGGTTGAGAAAACTCTTGCCGGGTCCGACCTTGAATATTTCATCCACCGCCGAATTTACATCATCCAACTGAAAGCCGTTGTGGAGGCGCAAAGCCTGGTCGATGATCTCGTGGCAATGGACAAAGGTTGTTGGCGAGATCGACTTGGAGCCAAGCGAATCCCCAATGAACGGAGCCAGGTGCCCGTTGGAGAGAAGAAGCGCAAGCGTATTCATCCAGTAGGTATCTGCGGCGATCAGATCCATGCCCCAGCCAGTGCCGCTTCCGGACGTCGAACAATGCGGAATTCCATAATATTTCATCATCTCAGAACAGGCTACGCTGATCAATATACTTTGCGGATCGTAAAAATTCAGCATCGTACGCATGTCGAAATAAACAGGCAGCATGCCGAGCAAAATCGGTGCGCCTTTCCTGATCGTCTGGCTGATGACCAGGCCGGCAAGCAATTCCGCCATGAGCAATGTGAGCGTGCCCGCAGGGGTTAGCGGCGTGGACGCCCCCGCCATGCTGTAATTCGAAAAGATGATCGGAAGTCCGCGTTCGATGGCGACCTTCATCTTATCCACCGTCCCGGCATTCATTACTAGCGGACTGACCGGATTGAAGTAGGGAATCACGAACGGCATATCCCCGACCTCCCTGCCATGCAGGTACTCGAACATGTCCAGCACGTCTGGAAAACGGTCTTCGTCGGATACCAGCAGGACCAGCGGTTTTGTCGTATTGGCGATGTGCTCCAACGAGCCGTACATATCGCCCAATTCCTCCTTTACATCGCGGACAATGCCGACGGTGGAGATCACATCGTAATGCTCGAGCACCGATCCGAGCCGCACGAGGTCGCGGAAATTTTCGCGTTTGAAGATATCCAGGGTCTCATCCACTGGGTTTTGATAAAACAGCGCCGTCACCCCCACCCCAAATCGCAGGCGATCTTCGCCCAAGTTCAGTTTAAGGTTTCCGCGGCGGTCATAAATATCAATGGACTTCGGCGCAGACTTGATCGCCTCTTCGACGACTTCGGACGGGAATCTGATAACCCGATCTTTAGATTTCAACCCAAGTTTCGATTCGAGCATATGTAAAATCGCAGGCGAGTCCACGCGCACGCCGGTTTTGTTCAACACCTTTAAAACATTCCCATGCGCTTCCAGAATCTGTCCTTCATCCAACAAGGTCAATCGCGGGCGGACGTTATTCATAAATTCGATCTCCTTGCCCGCAATTCTATCCCACCTCGTGAACAGCATAATCTCCCAGGAAGCCTGGATGCCGAACAGGCGGCGCAAACTCACTCCTTTGCAAGAGATCGCGCCGCCGATTATCCAGCCTCCCCCATCAACCGATACTACTTTTCCTTCTCCCAACGTTTTCGGTCGTCGGGTTTATCGGCGTCTAAAAATTTCGGGTGGACCTTCTCAAAAACCCGATGACCGTGAGAGGTCCACAGATCGGCGGCGAGGCCGCCCGCATCAGCGCGGACACCTTGCGCGGAAAAATACTGGCAGACGCGCTGGACATCCCGCTGGAAGATGCGCCAGGAGGCGGGGTTGGATTCGGGAATCACAACCTGCGGGAAGTCGATGATCCTTATCCCGCCATCCCAATATAAAATGTTGTAGGCGGAGAGGTCGCCGTGGATGCGGTCTTTCGAAAGCATGATGTCAATATTGTGGATGACGCGCTCGAAGAGAGGCTTCGCCTCCTCCCGCTCCAGCAAGATATGGTTGAGCGGGGGCGCGGAGGTCCCCCGATCGCCGATAAATTCCATCAGGATGGCATTCTTTTCCCTGGCAAACGGTTTTGGCACATCCGCACCCACTTCGTACAACATTTCCATCGTGACGAACTCATACGCAATCCACGATTGATGCCTCACCTCCTCGCCGTAACTGGTGCGCTTGATGATCGCGTTTACATCCGCCTCCTTCCAAAGCGCGTGTCCATCTTCATCCAGGTCAGTGCGTCCGACGCGGTATAGCTGGTCGTTCTTTAAATTCCGCAATGAACGCGGACGATAAATCTTCGCCGCAAGGAGCGGTACGTCCACCGCGGGACCCGGCTTGCAAAGATAGACCGAGGCTTCCTTGCCAACCTTCACTTTGCGAATCACGTCGGTGATCCATTGATGTTCGGCGATCTCTGAAAGCGAATCAAGCAACCAGGCTTCCTCGAAGCGAGCCGCCTTGTATGTAAACCTGAACTCGCGCGAAATTTCCTGCGCCCGGATAAAGAGCCGCGCCTCCTGCTCCTTTCGTCTTGATTCGCGTTTCTGGGAGACCCGCTTCCGGGTCGAGTCTGATCCGGTTTCCTCGGTGGAGTCGTCGAGTTCGTCGAAATAATCCAACAGTTTGTTCTTGCTCATTGTGTTATAAACCTTGTCATTAAACAAAAAACCACAGGATGCGATATCCTGCGGCTGAAATGGGATGGTGTCCCATCCTACAAAAAAACCGCAGGCGGGGCGCGCCTGCGGTCGTCGGTTGGAAAGCGATTACGACACGCACAAAGGAGGCGCGCTGAACAGATTGGCAGTGAGTACTGATTTGGCTTGCATGTTTTCGAGCCTCCTTTCGTGGAATGAGATTGTGATCGAATTTTATGCCAGTGGTTATGACGCGTCAAGCCCCAGTTTTGCGGTAGAACGCCCCCAGCCACACCCCGGCGATAACGATCAAACCGCCGATGACGAAGGGCAAAGTGACCTTTTCATTTGCCAGCAACGCCGCAAGGACGGTAGCGGTCAGCGGGAAAAATAGAATGGAATAGGATGCCGCGGAAGCCGTCCAACGAGTAAGGACGTAGACGAACATATAAAACATCATCACCGAGCCAAATAGAATAAGGTAGACAAGGGCCGTCCAACCGGTCGAGGTGGATGGAAAATCCCACGTTTCGTGCGCAACGACCGAAGCAATGCCAAGGAATAATGCCCCGGCAAACAAGGACAAGGCATTGATAATGACCGGGTTGCTTTTCACAGAATATATCTTGAAAATAATATTCCCCTCCGCGCCGATCAATGCGCCAAAAAGCAAGGCGATGATGCCGGGAATTAATTCACGTCCACCCGGCTGGGCATTGACGGAAATCGCCAGCCCGGCGAATGCCACCAGTCCGCCGACGAGAGATCGAAGACGGAAACTTTCAAGACGATGCAAAACCGCCAACACCAGGGTGAATAACGGTCCGGTCGAGATGACGATGGTGGCAAGACTCACAGGGACGGTTTGCAAACCCCAATACAGCAAGGCGAAGCCCACACCTGTGGAGGCGAATCCGTTGACGGCAATCACAGCGGCATCTTTGAACGTCGGCATGGACATTTTTCGCCAGAACAGAATCGCCCAGTAGATCAATGCCGCAGGCATAAGGCGAAGGAAAGCTCCCCAGAACGGAGCCAGTTCCAGATTACTAAAACGAATGGCGACCGAATTCGAACCTCCAAGCAAAACGACGAGGAGAAATGCGATGAGGGATTTATTATCGGTACGGTGGAGGGAAAATTCAGTCATATCTCTCATTTCGTTAAATTAAATCGCTCATTTCACATACTTATCAAAAAACAACTGGGTCTTTGCCATGAAAACAAACCATGGATCGCCAATAAAGGAGTGCTCTTCGCCCTGATAGCCGAATATCTGCGCCTCCACACCGGCTTCGATAAAGGCATCGTACATTTTCTTTGACCACTCGGGCGGCGTGCCAGCAGAGGTTTTCCCGTCTTCAGTGCCATACACGATCTGGACAGGGGCTTTGACCTTGTCAAAATGGTACAGCGGAGAAACAGCCTCCAGCATAACCGGGTCCGTCGTCGCGTCGAAGTATGATGCGGTGAGGTTGGGAGGCAAATCCAGCGGGAGGATATCCGAGGAGTTGCATCCGAATGCCGCTTCGCCTTCGTAAACATCCCCCACACAGCCGGGACCCCAGCGGCCGATAATATCGGCAAAATCGGCACTGACGGATGAATACAGAACGGCGGCTTTGATGCGATCCTCAATGATGGTGAGAACTTTGGCGGTGATGCCGCCGCCCATGCTGTGACCCCACATGCCGATGCGGGTCGTATCCGCTTCGGGTATGGATGGGAGCGCATACATCAAGTTGACGACATCGATGACCTGCCCGGAGTAGAACAAACTCTCGCCGGTATCCGAGCCGCCCCAACTGCGATAATCTGATGACACGGTCAGATAGCCTTTGCGGTTGAGAAAATCGGCGGCCCGATCAGTACCGTCGCCGGAGTTGTAGATGTAACGAGAAAAGAACCCATGATTCATCACAATGACCGGATAGGGCGGCTCGCCCGCCTTCGGAATTTGCAGAACACCGGTGATGGTCAAGCCATCGCTGGGATATTGAATCAGGTAACGCGTGAAATGATCGGTATCGAGGAGGGTTTCGCGGATTGTGATCCTCCCGTTTTCAAATTCGCGGCTGCGCAAACCCGCGATGGTGTACGGCTCGATGGATTCTTCCCTCGTGAGGGTTGCGGTGGGAACGGGGGTCTTCGTCGGCTCGAGAGTAGGCGGGACAATGGTGACGATCAATTGCGCCGAAGTTGGCGCGGCGACTTGCGCCGCGGAACAAGCCGATACAAAAAGCCCCAAAACCAGCAGTCGTTTCATGCCCGGTATTTTACTTTATGACACTTTTTTGGTGAATTTTTTCTTGTCCGCTGGGCAGACGGACTGTATAATTAACTATATAAGGTCTTCTATATCGAAATTAGCGCACACACATCTGACGCCCAGGACTGCCCGTCAGGAGGTATTTTACGCCTCACCTCTCTCTTCGTCGAAAGACGACACCGTTTGTACTTAAATAAACAGCAGGAAGGAGATCGTAATGAAAACCACATCCTTATTTAAGCTGGGAGGGATCGCCGTTCTGCTCTCGGCGTCCCTAACGGGTCTTGGTCGCCTGATCTATTACCTGTCCGAACAGCCGGTCCTGCCGACCATGATGGACACATGGCGTGGAATTATGGCAGGCGCATTATTCGTTCTGGGATTCGGCGCTGTCTATGCGCGTCAGTCTAAAGCGGGCGGCATCCTCGGATTGGTCGGCTATATCCTCATCTTGCTCGCTCAGCTGTATTTTGTTGCAAGCGATGCGGTCAGCCTGGGTGTGGTTGCAGGTTTGGCTACTGATGAACAAATAGCGCAAGTCCCTGCGTATGCTGTGTCCAGTTCCATACTGCAGTGGGTTTGGGTGGCAGGTCTGCTTGTTTTCGGCATTTCGATCTACCGTACACAGGTGTTTCCGAAACAGGCCGGTCTGCTTCTTGTACTGCTGGGTCTGATCCAACCGCTTACGGTGTCGCTGGTATGGACGCGTGTCATTTACATACTCCTTTATGTCATTGGCTGGGCATGGCTCGGCTGGGACTTGTATTCCAGAGCCGGCATACAAAAAGATGAAAAGTCATAATCGCGCCTGACACAGCGTACACTCCCTCCCCGCCATGTTAGCAAGGCAAACACCCAGCGCAGGCTTGTGCCCCACTGGCGAGGTTTATGCTGCGCTCATCGAAGGGCTAGGGGACGAGACAAAATGCCGCAGGCAGTTTAGATTTTGGCGAATGGTATCAAAAGATGCGACATAATGAACGAATTTGCTCATTTCAAATTCTCATCGAAAAAGCGGGCAACGCGATCCATGAACACCAGCCATGCATCGCCCGTGAAGGAATGCCGCTGACCTTGATATATGAAAAGTTCAACATCCGCGCCAGCATCGAGCAATCCTTGATTCAATTTGTACGACCACTCAGGCGGAGTCGAGCCAATGTAGTCGCCATCTGCTGAACCGATGTGGATCTGAACGGGGACATCCACCGAATCGAGATGATAATAAGGGGCGATCTCGCGCATCCTTTCCGGACTTTGAGCTGATTCGACATAAGCGGCGATGACCTCCGCCGAAAGCGATTCGGGAATCACATCCGCTGAATTGCAGGTCTCAAGCAATTCACCCGCGGCAATATCACCGATGCAGCCATATCCCCAGCGCGCTATGAGATCGGCATCGTCTGCGGAATTGGGCGCGTACAAGACCGCCGCCCTGACAGGCGTCTCAAGCGTGAGTATCTTCGTCGTAATCCCACCGCCCATGGAATGCCCCCACATGCCAATTCGGGACACATCCGCCTGCGGGATCGAATCAAGCGAAGCCAGCAAATTCATCACATCCGCCACCAGACCCGTATGGAAAAAAGAAATGCCGAAATCGGAGCCGCCCCATGTTCGATAATCGGATGAAATGGTGATGTACCCCCTCTGTGCCAGATATTCCGCCGCGCGCTGGGAACCATCACCCGATGAATAATCACTACGCGGGTAAAAGCCATGATTCATGACCACGACAGGAAACATCCCCTCCCCGGCCGGGATGTTGAGCACACCGGTGATCTTCAACCCGTCCGAAGGATGGGAAAACAGATAACTGCTGAATTGGTCATTGAAGGCAATCCGCGCGCCAATTTCGACCTGACCGCCGGGAAAATCCCTTTCACGCAAGCCCGCGATCGTATAAGGGTACATCAAATGCGGCAAGGCAGTTGTCGTCGGCGTGACTGCCGGGATACGTGTCGATTCCGGGGTCTTTGTCGATGTAATGATACTTACAACAGGAGGAGGCAAGGTGGCTGAAGGCGTTACCAGGACCGCGGAACAGCCGGATAGAAAAAGCGTTAAAGCCAGCAGGCATTTCATTGGTGCAATATTTTACTTTACCCCCATGTGCCGGATAATAAGCAAGTTACAAACTTGGCGCCTTCCACTTTTTGATCACATCCACGAAGGGTGGATCGATCTTCTTCCCATTGTACGGATACCAGCCCAATTCTCCGCGCACGGCTTGTTCTTTCAATTCGGTTGAGCCCCAAACAAGAGATGCTCCCGCCGCGCCAAGCAACGCGGAAATCCAGACATTCGAGACGAACAATGCACCGACGATGAGGGCAATACCAAATCCCATCACATAGGGCCACCAAAGATAGCCAAAGTAGCGTTCGCCGCGAATGACCCAGATGAATCCCAGGCCGATAATGAAAAGAGCGGCAATCCCGACCCATAAACCAAAGGTATTCATCAGGCACGCTCCTTCATGGATGAAAGTTCTTCCGCCGTGTATGCGCGTCCGATCGGGTCGCGGGCAAGCAGGTCTAGCGTTGTCGCTCCGGGGCATTCGGCGAGAATTTTAACATGGCGCGGATTGTTTGGGTTGGCGGGTGCCTCCCCATTTTCGATGCGCCTTGGCTGGCGGACAGCGATCTCGAGCGCGTCCCAGAACAAGGTGATAGCGAGAATCCCGCCTGCGGCGGAGAGCACCATGTTCGAGATCCAGAAAGAGACGGCGAGAAATCCAATACCAAGAAGGATGGCAATCAAGGTCGGCTTCCATAGATGAACAACGTCACGTTCGATCTTGCGTACAGATACATGCCCCCACCATATTCCAAAGAATGTCGCCAGAGCGGCGACAAGCCCAACAAAATTTATTTCCATAAAATCTCCCATAGCAGATGATGCACTCGCGGCAGAAAATTTTATCGTGTAATTTACGATATTGCCCATGCAGTTAGTCTATTATATTCAGTGACATTTTTCATGTTATTTCTCTTATCAAATCCTTACTGAAACCTCCATAATCTCCATACCCAATTCGACGAACGAAAATAAAATCAACGTCGAGGAGAGCATCACAGGAGACGTGCATGCGCATCGTTGTTATTGGCGGGGGGATCACAGGCTTGAGCGCTGCGTGGGAATTGCAGCAGCGTGGCATCGACTACACATTACTTGAGGCCTCCAACCGTTGGGGCGGCAAGGTCATTTCACAAAGAATCGAGTTGAATAACGCTTCATTTCTCGTCGAAGGCGGACCCGACACCCTCATCACTCGCAAACCCGAAGCATGGGTTCTCGCAAAGGAATTGGGGATGCTCGACCAGGTCGTGAATCCCGGCTCGGAGATGAGCGGGACATATGTGCTGGATAACGCCTCTCTCCACCCGCTGCCTGTTTCACCCGCCCGGTTTTTTTCCACGCCGCTGCTGACATTGCGCGGCAAATTGCGCATGCTGGCGGAGCCATTCCAACCCGCCCGGCGCGACGATGGCGATGAGTCTCTTGCTGATTTCGTCCGTCGCAGATTGGGGCAGGAAGCATTGGATAAATTTATCGGTCCGGTCTTGGGCGGCATCTACAACACAGACCCGGAGAAGCAAAGCATCATGGTCTCTTCGCCCGTGATGCGTGAAATGGAAAAGGACGGAGGCGGTCTATTCCTCGGCGCGTTGAAACGCGCTTTCAGAGGCAATAAGAAAATGAATGCTGAAAAGAAACCGCGTTTTGTTTCGTTCAAGAACGGTCTGCAAGCCCTGACCGATGAATTGGCGCGCCAACTCACAGGAGATTTGCGGTTGAACACGCGAGTCGCTTCGGTGATGAAAAAAGATGGGCAGTCTCGAGTGATGCTGGAGAATGGAGAACGTCTGTTCGCGGATGGGGTGATTCTGACGACACTGGCGCAACAGGCTTCGGCGTTGGTCAAGGAACTTTCCGCTGAGGCAAGCCGGGGATTAAGTGCGATGCGTCAGCAAAACATCGGCACATTGTCGCTGGTGTACCGCGAGTCGGATATCCCTGAAAAACCAGTCGTGAATGGATTGATGATTCCCCGCCGTGAAAAACGGATGATCGATGCGGTCACGTTCACGTCGCGCAAGATGCCGGAGCGATCCACGCCGGGGTATGCAGTGGTGCGCGTGTTCATCGGCGGCGGCGCGCCTGAGATGGTGGAATTCAGCGATGAAGAGTTGATCGCCGCTGTGAAGCGCGAACTCGGCGAAGTGCTTGGCATCACCGCCGACCCGCAAACATGGGCGGCGTTTCGCTGGGAGTGTGGTTTTCCACAAGCCGAAGTGGGGCATTTGGAACGCGTGGATGAGATCGAAAAAATGCTGCCTGCTGGTATCGCGCTGGCTGGCAGTTCGTACCGCGGCATTGCCGTACCGGATTGTATTCGACAAGGGCGCGAGGCGGCGGTGAAAATAGTTGCGTCATTGCTAGGCGGTTTGGTGCCGCCGAAGCAATCTTAATTAACCAGGGGATTGCTTCGGGCTTCGCCCTCGCAATGACATTTGAAACAAGGAGACATAATGAAAATCGTTCGAACTCTCAACAACTTCAGGCTGGCTTTCTTTTCGATTGCGTATGGTTTAAGCGGCGCATTGATCGGCGGGACGTTGAACCGCATTATGATCGCAGAACTGGCATTGCCTGCCACGCTGGTGGCGTTCTTCTTTGCCATTCCGCTATTGATCTCGCCGGTGCGTGTGTGGCTTGGCTATCGCTCCGACGGTTACCCCATTTTCGGTAAACGCCGCGAGCCGTATATCGTTTTTGGCGCGTTGGTGATCGGCTTGGGAATTATCGCTTCGGCAAATGTTGCGACGCAGTCCGCGCAGTTGGGCGGTATGTTGGTCTTGAGCGGCGTGCTCTCTTTCATGCTCTACGGGCTGGGGCGCAACCTCGCACACAACACCTATCAGGCGTTGGTCTCTGACCGTTACGAGGGGACGCATCGCACGCGCGCCATCACCATGTATGAAGTGGCAACCCTGCTCGGTGCGGTAATGGGCGCTGGGTTCATCGGCAAAGCGTTGGAAGTGTATGAACCCGCCCGCCTCATCAGCGTGGCAACGGGTGTAGCAACGGTCATCTTTGTGCTGGCTTCCTTGGCTGCCATCGGGCAGGAACCGAAAAGTTCCGTGGTACAAACGGCTTCTGAACAGGCGCGCAAGATGCCGTTCAAGCAGGTCTTCAAAGAGTTGGTGTGGGCAGACCCGCAAGTGCGGACTCTGTTCACGCTGGTCATTTTCACATTCGTCGGCACATTGGCGCAGGATGCCCTGCTCGAACCTTATGGCGCATTGGTGCTTGGAATGAGCGTGGGCGACACCACCCGCCTGACCATGTACTGGGGCTTTGGCGTGCTCGCTTCGATGCTCGCCTCAGGCTTGTTCCTGATCAAGTGGCTGGGATTCATGAAGTTGATGCGCGCCGGCATCATCGCCAGCATTCTGGTATTTGTCGGCTTGATCGTCACCGGCATGATGGACAACGTTGGTATCTTCAAAAGCCTGGTCTTCGTGATGGGGCTTGGCACAGGGTTGGCGGGCGCAGGCATGTTAAGCGGAATCATCTCTTTCACGACGCCGATCCGCGCCGGGATGTTGATGGGCGTGTTTGGCGTGGCGAATATGGTTGGTCATGCCTTTGGTAACCTGCTCGGCGGCGCAATTGTAGACAGCGTCCGCATTGCGACGGGAAACGCTTTTGCCGCCTACTCCTCCCTTTTCGGTATGGAAGCGATCATGCTTGGTATTGCATTGTATCTTTCCACACGGCTCAACCCGAGCGCCTCGCGCGCCCACACCGAAGAAACCGAAGTCCTCGCGGCAGCCGCTGCAGCGGATTAGCATGTAGATAAAAAAGCGACGGCCGCCTTAATCAAAGGTGACCGTCGCTTTTGATTTACAACGGTACGGTAAAGAAGAATGAACTCCCCTGCCCTGCTTTACTCTCGAACCAGGTCTCGCCATCATGCAGATCGATGATGTGCTCGACGATCTTCAGTCCAAGCGCAAAGCCGAGGCGCGGGTCTCTTCTATCTTCCAGGATGGTCTCGAACGGCTCAAAGACCTTTTCCTGGTCCTCTTCGGCGATGCCAATCCCTGTATCTTGTACCTCGAACAGGATGCGATCCGCTTCCTTCTCCACACAGACAGTGACCGTGCCCTTGTCCGTAAATTTGACGGCATTGTGAATGTAGTGCATCAGTGCTTGTGAAAGACGTGCCGGATCGCCTTCGATGGTTGGCAGATCTTCGGGGATATCCTCTTCCATTTCAATGCCGCCTTTGTGTTCGGCAAGTTGATCTGCCATCATTAGCACGCCTTCCATCATGGCATGGATATCCACTTCCTGGAGGTCAAGTTCCATGCGGTCTGTGACGGTTTCAGCGTAATCCTGAAAATCGCTTACCTGCACCACCAAAGGCATGAGGACCGCTTTGATGTGTTCGATGGGCGAATCGGGAATATCGATATAATCCTCCAGTTCTTCGATGCGGTAGAGCTCGTTCACTTTTTCCTGAACGTCGGCAAGTCCCTGACGCAGGTGAGAGGAAAATTTATAGAGAAATTCTTTTTGGATGTCGGTCATGGTATTACTCCTGAATTCCCATCTCTTGAATTTACCAGGGGGCCTCTTGCAAATTTACTGCCGCCGCAATGAGCAGGAAAATGATTTGATTTTTGCATGAAGTCCGGTAATAATAATTCCATCTAGAAAAAGCGGACATCTTCCAATGTCCGCAACTGTCAGGCAATCACCGGGCTGGGTATTTCCTTTTTCAATGCCGAGAACACGAACCGTATCAAGAATGATGTGGACAATACGATCAGCCATACATACAGAAAGATACTCCGGGGAAAATTCTCAAATCCGCCAAAACGATATACCGCATAAACGATCCCGGCGACAAGCGCATTCCCGACGGTTACGCTTACCAACAAAACCCGTGCCCACTGGAAGAGGGGCTTTTCAAGCAGCGTGCGGCGGCATGAACCAATGATCAGAGATGCCGCAGGCAGGATGATAAAGGTCAGCCAGATCACCAACCGTTCCATTTCCCGATACCCCTGGTAATCGCGCCACAAGGGAAACCGCACTTTGAAAATGAAAAACGCCGTAAGCAGGACGACCGCCAGATCGAAAAGCAAGACACGGATGGTAATGGTCTGGAGGAATCGATTCAACCATTTCCTCAGTCTGAGATCCAGGACGAAATGGGCAAACAAACCGACCATGAGGATCAACGGCAGAAATGTCAGATCAAAGATGTACTGCGGATTCGAAAGACCCAAATTCCACAACGCGCTCTCGTACAGCCAGGATAACGGAACATGCAATATGTAAACTGCATATGCGGTCTCACCCAGGTTAACGGGAATCGGGTGACGAAATACCCGGGAGATGATGGAATTATCGAGCGAAAGGGCGACGATAAAAAGGGTCATGATCGGCGCAAGCAAACCCGTCATGGTCTCCAGGTCATGAGGAAGGGCGGGGTAAATGTCGGAACTGACCACGGTGTATCCCGCAATCAAAATGAGCGAGATCACCATCAGCCCAATCACCATCTTCGGATCGAAACTACCCCCCCGTCCGTGGCGCAAGTACCAGATCGCACCGACCGAGCCAAGTATGAAGGAATTCAGATGAAATAACGGAAAATAAATGATGAAGTCCTTATATTCAGGGTGGTATCCCTTCCAAAGGACGAAATGAATTGCCTGCGTAATGCCCCAGAACGCCATCGCCGTCCATGCAAGTTTACGGGAGGATTGGCGAGCCGCCCAAAGCAGAAAGAATGGAAAGACGGCATAGAAGAAAAACTCGACGGTCATGGACCAGGCAGCGTAATTGAAGGACTGCGCGTATGCTGGAATCCACGCCTGCACGACGAATATATTAGCGAGAAACTTCTGGGGCTTGATGCCGAACAAACCGTCGTAGTAATACAGACAGGTCAGGATGAACGCAATGATGTACAGCGGATAGATGCGCACAAAACGCGCCCGGTAAAACGCGGCGATATCGAGACGTTCGCCCGGCTTGAAATACACGAGCGCCATGACGAAACCGGAAAGCACGTAAAGGAAAGAGACCGCGGTCGGCGCGGAACTGAGAATGGCGGAGAAGGGAAAAAAATCCAAAAATGCCGTGTAATATGTGGCACCGCCATGATACACAACCACCAGGAGGACCATGGCGATCCGAGTGACTGTCAACTGGTCAATTCTTTTCATCGAACCTCAAGAGCATAGTCCATGTATTCTACTAGAAAAAGTTCGGGCGGGTTCACGGCCAGCCCGAACTTTAATATATTTCCCTGGAATCATCAATTCGACAGGAACGACTTCAGACCCTGACCGGTTTTATCAATGCTTCCCCGCCAGCACCTCAAGCCCAATCAAGCAATCTGAGCGACTCAAACGTCCACGGCAAGACAGGTGAGGGTTTGTTCCACCCCGGGAATGGGTTGAATCTGAGACGCTGTAACCTTGCCAAGCGTCGCCACATCCTCGGTCTCGACGACAGCCACCGCATCGTACGGACCGAAGGTCATGTGCGCCTCCTTGACGCTCTTGATGCGGCGAAGATGGCTGACGACATCCTTGACCTCGCCGGCACGGATTTTGATCATGACATAAGCTTTCATGGTTCTGCTCCTTTTTCTAGAGATCCCGTTTGGACCGCAGGAAAACAACCCAATATATGGCGGCAACCAAGACCGCCCCGCCGATGATGTTTCCAATCGTAACAGGAATCAGGTTATTCACAAAGAACGCCTGCCAGGTGAGGGCGTCCAGCCCGGGCACTTTATCAGCGACCCGCTCGATGAATGCCGGGTCGAACATCTTTACCATCAATGCGTAGGGGATAAAGTACATATTGGCAACGCTGTGCTCAAATCCCGCGGCCACGAATGCAGTGATGGGGAAAATTATAGAAATGATCTTGTCCAAGGTGGTACGGGCACTGAACGTGAGCCAGACCGCGAGACAAACCAAACCATTGCAGAGAATGCCAAGCGCGATGGCTTGAAGGAACTCGAGCTGGCATTTGGCAACGCCGATTCTCAAGGCGGCGATCCCGACCGAGTCCGAGCCGAATGTATATTGTTTGGTGAAAAACATCAGGATGACAGTGCCGATCGAACCGATGAAATTTCCCAAATAAACAACCCCCCAGTTCCAGAGAAGCCCCCACGTCGTTACCTTACCGCTCGCCCAAGCCATGACGATAAGGTTATTGCCGGTGAAAAGTTCTGCACCACCCACCACCACAAGAATCAGGCCCAGGCAAAAGACCAGGCCAGCCAGCAGACGGGTCACACCGTAGGGCAACCCGGTGGAAAAAACCTGGCTGCCATCTGCGGCATTGACAGCCATCCCCCCCGCCGATACAGTCGTTGCGAAGATCGCTCCAAGCGCAATAAAAGCTCCAGCCAGAATAGCCAGCATCAACATGGTGAAGGTTGGCATTTCCGCCTTTCGGACACCCAGATACTCAGCCCGAGTAGCCATTTCTGATGGCAACAGCGAATCGATACGGAATTCAGTCATAACTACATTCCTTTCGTTTTTATTGTGATTTTATTCACAATTCAAGTATAACAGAATGGGTTTAATTTGGAGCAGTTTAGTATGTAATGGAAAGCGAGTGATATTACTCCATTGACTTTTTATTTCCGGCTCTGCGGCTGAGAAGGAAGGAAGCCAAACCGGCGGTAACAAGCGCAGCCAGCGTAATGCCGCCAACGACTTTACCCCCAGCCTGCAGGGAGGTCGGGGCGCTGGGAAGAGGAGTCGAGGTTTGAGTCGCGGTTGGCGTCACCGGCCGGGTCGCCGTCGAAGTCGGTATCCCGAGAGTCACTGTAACGGGAATACTGGTCGGAGTCGGGGTTTCAGTGGATGCGCGGCGAACGAGGAGTTTTTGCCCTTCAAAAATCTCATCACTCGACAGGCTGTTCAAAAGTTTGAGTTCTGCGATGGTCGTGTTATAGGCGATCGCAATACTCCACAGAGCTTCATCTTTTTGCACAATGTGATAGATCTCGCCGCCTGGAAGAGGGGTGTTCGGCATGACCGTACCGGGCATCACAGTAAGGGATCCTACCTCCGGTGAAACGGTAGTGACAACAACCTTATCACCAGACCCGGCAACCAGAACAAAATATGTCACACCATTGGCGGCGGCAATGCCAGCGCCCGCATCTTTATATTCCGGAGAAAGCAAAACGCGAGAATTATTGGCATCTGCCTGCCAAATTGCGATCACATCGTCCTCTGAAAGCCCGGTACCGGAATGTATCGCTTCGGCGAACAATCCACCCGCCGCCAGCTCGCCCCCCACCGGGTATCCCGAAGCGATCGCCCGCTCGAACGGACGGAGACCGTTTTGATCGAAGTGAGTCAACACGCCGGTTCTGGCAAGATACCCCGCATGTTCCTGTGAAATTTTCATCAGGATGGAATTCGGTGTGTACCCCGGTAATCCCTTCGATTTGCGCAAGGCATTCACCTTATCGATCAAATCGACAGCGCTTTGTTGGAAAGAAAAATCCTGCGGCGTGGCATCCACCCGTTCGGACGGAATCAAGGCAAAGGTCAGAACAAGAAGCGGGGTTATCATCCAGAAGGAAAAATTTTTCATGAAAAAATTATACCGGGCGGGCAAATTGCCCAGGCTGGGTAATTTGTACCTTTTCAAAACGTTCAAGCTGGAGGTAAAATTATATATAATGTATAATCTGTAGGAGTAGTCATGCCAGGTTTCACGCCGGGACGCCGGTATCAACCCCCCTTTATGCCGTTCAAGCGCCAGCCGTTCAAAAAACGCGCGCTGGCCGCCATCGAACTTGCGGTCAAAGGTCCATTATTTGGATGCCGCATGTGTGGAAACTGCCTCCTGCAGGAGACGGCGTTGATCTGCCCGATGGAGTGCCCGAAAGGGCTACGCAATGGTCCCTGTGGCGGCTCGACCCCCGAGAAATGTTATGTCGATGAGTCGCGTCCGTGCATCTGGTACAAGATCTACGAAAGGTCGTTCAAGCTGGGGCGTGAGGCACTGCTGCTCGAAGTTCTGCCGCCGATGGATTGGAGCAAAACCGGGACGGATGCCTGGAGCGATGTGTTCGAACAGGCTGGCAAGGTGGGGATAAAGAACATTGTCACGGGTCTGACTTCAGGGGAAGCCGGTGCAGTGACCCGGACACTTGATTCCATCTTCAAACCTGTGCGCCAACCCGATTGGTGGCAAGGCGACGCGGAATATCACGCGCCGAAATATACCGCGCCCGCCTCAGAACTCGAACGCAGACTAAAAGCAGGTGAATTCGTCGTTGCGGCAGAAGTCACCCCTCCCCTATCGATCAACACGGATAAACTCAAACAAAACATCGAATTGCTCAAGCCGTATGTGGCTGCGATCAATTTCACTGACAGTGCTTCGGCGATTCCGCGCATATCCTCCTGGGCGTGCAGCAAAATGGCATTAGACCTGGGCGCTGACCCTGTCATGCAGATCACCGGGCGAGATCATACACGGGTCAATTTACAATCAAGCGTGATGGGCGCATCTGTATTGGGCGTGCGCAACGTGCTCTGTCTGACCGGGGACAGCATGGTTCTGGGACCAGGTCCGCAGGGGCGCATGGATATCGTGGACCTTGACGGGATCCAGATGCTGTGGATCCTGCGCCGGATGCGGGACGAAGCGAAGTATCTAGACGGGCGCGAGATTCAAACCCCGCCCAAGTACTTCCTGGGCGCGGCGGCATCGCCCTTCGCTTCGAATATGAAATTTCAGGCACTGCGCGAACAGAAGAAGGTCAATGCCGGGGCGCAGTTCTTCCAGACCAACGTGGTCTTCGATGCGGATGCGTTGGATGAATGGCTGAACGAGATCGCCAAGCGGGACATTCTCGACAAGGTCTACATCATGATCGGAATCACGCCGCTCAAGAGTTACAAGACCGCCGTGTACATGGACAAGAAAATACCCGGCGTGTTCGTGCCGGAGAAAATCCTCAAGCGCATGGAAAAGGCAAAAGAAAAAGGGAATGAAAAGGATGAAGGCTTACAGATCGCGCTGGAGTTGGTGGAAAAGATCAAGACCAAACAGGGCGTGAACGGAATACACATCATGGCGGTGGGCTGGGAAGAGATCGTGCCGAGAATCGTCGTCGAAGCGGGTTTGGGCAATAAAGTGGGGTCAAACGCGGATAATCGAAAATCAGGTCAATTGGATGAGCTCGTCCCCGGTCAGGTCACGCCAATGACCAGCTTCTAAATTCCCCAACCGAACGGTACCGATCGCAACACGAATTATCCGCAATGCGAACAAGCCAACCGCCGCTGTCATGTGACGGATCTGTCGCTTTTTGCCCTCGCTCAATTTCACTTCAAGCCAGTGAGTCGGTCCGTGCGGGGTGACAGGCCTGGGTCTGGCTGGCAGGATTGGGTCAGCGATGAGGCGGAAGGAGGCGGGACGGGTGAAATGCCCTTTGATCTGGATCCCACTGGAGAGCTGGTTCAACTTTTCGGGAGTCGGCTCCCCCTCCACCATCACCAGATACGTCTTCTCCAGATGATGTTTCGGGTCGGTCAGGCGTTTTATCAAGGCGCCATCATCGGTAAGCAGCAACAATCCCTCGCTGTCGCGATCCAACCGCCCTGCCGCGTAAATGCCCGGAATGTTTATAAAATCCTTCAGAGTGGGATGCCCCGTCCCTTCATCGGTGAACTGCGAGAGCACACCGTAAGGTTTGTTGAAGATGATATAACGCATGGCAGGCGCAATGATACTTCATGCCTGCCATGCCATGGATTAAAACTCAAGATCTATCTTCGATATCCTGGCTTGTGAGCTGCCCGAATATCACTTTGATGATCTGATCCAATTTTTTGGTGACCTGATAACTCCCAAACCCAGCCAGAAAACCCAGCCCAAATACATAGTAACCCGACGCCCGTGAGAACGGGGATTTATCCTTATCGTCTCCATCCTTTTTTGCGTCGTTCGTTCCATTTTCATTGGAATTGGATTCCGGTGTTTCGGTGGGAACGACCGCACTGCCGCCATCGTCGGTGCTTTCTTCCGGTACCACGGTCCCCATTGGCGCGGCTTCAGTACTCACGGATCCGGCTGCCTGCTCCGATGACTGGTCTCCAATCGCGGGGACTCCCACCGTCATCAGACCGGAGGCAACCAGGGCGAAAACAATCGCTCCCAACGCCGCAGAACCGATCTGGCGGAAGATATAATCGCCCGCAAACCGAATATCGAACTTTCCTTTAATCGAGTATTTATAAAGTTTGTTCATCCCGAACAGAATGCCGCCGATCGCCCCGCCAATAAGGGCAAGCATGATCAGAATCAGGGGGTCGGTCTCCTCCACCTTATCGATTTTCAATAACCACTTTATGAAACCGAACTT
Source organism: Anaerolineales bacterium (assembly GCA_015075725.1). Lineage (NCBI taxonomy): Bacteria > Bacillati > Chloroflexota > Anaerolineae > Anaerolineales > Anaerolineales bacterium. The sequence goes on from JABTTV010000001.1 coordinate 3,682,404, forward strand.
CAGGGTCGCGACGTCGAAGACCAGCACCCCCCACAAAATCAAGGTAATATTCAGGTAGATGGTCAGAATCGCCTGAACGATCACTGTCAGAGGAGGTTTGTTGATCGATTCCCAGTATCTGGTTTGTTCGTTTTCCGGTTCCACCTCTGCGGTCATATCCGTACCTTTTTTTACGACATTCGGCTTGGTCATGGCTGCCTCCTTCCAATGTAAATTATAGGAAATAAGAACTCAAACTTCAATCACCAATATGAGAAAAAATACGACCAACCCCATCTTCGAAATACGCGTCTGTGAGAATTGCGGCCTGCGATACCCCTTGCAAGTTACACCCTCTGCGGGAGGGCGCTGCCCAACCTGCCTGGGAAAGACCCGCTCCGTCCTGCAAAAGCCCATTCCGGACAGAGAACGCGAATTCGATGGAAGGGGGAAGCGAATCGCTACTCAACGCGCAGTTTTGCTAGACAACATCCGCTCGGCATGGAACGTGGGCTCGATCTTTCGCAGCGCAGACGGTTTCGGCTTCGACCATATCCACCTATGCGGAATCACGCCCACACCGGATAACGAGGCGGTGGTTAAAACCTCGCTCGGCGCCGAAGAAAATATTCAATGGACGTATCACAAAGACGCCGTGGAGCTCGTCATGGAACTAAAAAAGGAGAGTTGGCGGGTGATCGCGTTGGAGGATGAACAGACCGCAAATGAAATAGGGCAAACGCCGCCTGCCGCAGGTGAAAGATCTGTCCTCATTCTCGGCAATGAAGTGACGGGAATCGACCCGGGGTTGATCGCCCTTTCTGACGAAATTCTTTTCATCCCCATGCGCGGAAAGAAGCGCTCTCTGAACGTGGCAATCGCTTTCAGCGTAGCGGCTTACGCACTAAGCAAATAAACATGGAAACGGTTCGATCGCAGCCGGACAACGTAAACTCAAGGCAATATGGGAATGAGCGCCTTGTACCACAGCAGGGCGATCGCCTCGTAACCCGAGCCATCGGGATGAAAACCATCGGGTGAAAGCGTTTCGTCGCTGGTGAAGATCCCGCTGCCATAAAAATCGACTGTCAGGACGCCGTATTCCCCCGACATGCTTGAAATTTCACGGTTATAACGATCGACCTGCAGGGACATCCGCTCGAGTTCCTCTGCGGTGATGGAGGGATAGATCTCATTGCGGGTCTGCGCCGGACGTTTCGACTGGTCGTCCAACTTTGCGACGATCACCTCCGCCCCGGCTTTGCGCAAGTCGGATAAGATCTGGGCAAGGTTCCTGGAAAATCGTTCCAGGTCCGCGTCTTCATTCCCAGATGTCACCCGCGCTTCACCCGCATATAGTTCCCAGAGATCATTTCCGCCAATCCAAACCAGCACCACGGACGGCCTTCCCTGCGATCTGGCAGACTCCACTTCGGAAACCGCGCGCTCCAACTGACCCGAAAAATTCTCATCCCCTCGAATTAAGTCGTCGGACGTCCAGCCGGTTTGCCCAAAGTTGATCACTGTGGAACCGGGACGAATTTGGCTTACCCACTCCAATAGCCGTCCCGGATAGCCACGCCCGATCTCGTCACCGTCTCCCCTGGTGAGGTCGTCGCCGATGGTAATGATGTTGATGGGTCCGGCGGGCAGATCCCGAGGGGAGGAAAAGTCAAAGGTCGGTGTGGCAGGCACAGGGGTGGGCTGAGGCGTACTTTCGGGAGTCGAAGATGCCCTCAGAACAGAAGTCACGATGGGGACCGATCCATCTGCATGAATCTCCTGCCGGCAAGCCGTCACCAAAAACAAAAAGACCAAATAGAGAACATTCATCGACCGGCGAAAGCCCCCCGCCCGAAAATCATGAGCGCCGAATGAAAAGGATTTCATATTGAGGTTACACCAGCAAACAAAGGGCGGGAATTTCCAATCGCTCCGGTAATCGTGAGATATTTCATCGCAACCGCAAGACGGGCATTATACACCGAACATGACGGCGGTCTTTTCCACGGCGATGCCCTTACCGGCGCGGACCGAGTGTTTCTCTGCGGGCATGCGACTTTTCCAGCCGACCTGCGTATGCAACATCAAGGAGAAAAAATGAACGCTCAACGAACAGCTTTACGACGGTCAAAACACGACCGAATCATCGCCGGGGTGTGCGGCGGGCTTGGCGAGTTCTTCGGAATCAGCCCATTCTGGTTCCGCCTTGCCATGTTCATCGCCTTCATTCCGGGAGGCGTGCCGGGAATTTTGATCTACCTCATCGCGATGGTCGTCATCCCGTCGGAGTAATAACCATATCCAACACATGGAAGGAGAACGACATGTCCACTGACGTCAGTTCAAGCGGCGAGAAAAAAGAAAAAACAAAATACCTTTATCGAGGCGGCGGGTCGGATGCGGTGTATGGATTTGGCCTGCTCGGCGCGTGGTATTACTACCTCTCGACAGCAACCTCCCTTGGGATGGGCCTGCTGGGCATCCTGAAAGGAATCATCTGGCCGGCGATGCTGGTATTTGAAGCCCTGAAATTCCTTGGGATGTAAAAAAGCGGCTCGCGCCGCGGATGAGATGAAATTGCGCCTGCGAAGCCGGACTCGCAGGCGCATCCTGTTTTTTATTTCAGCGTGCAGAATCAGCGAACCCGAATCACCTGACCCGGGTAGATAAGATTGACATCCCAAATCTGCGGGTTGAGCTGCTGCAGGGCGTAGACGGTGGTTCCGTACCAGGCTGCGATGCTCCGCATGGTCTGACCGTAGGTGACGGTGTGATAGGCGGGCGCGGCGGGCACGTAGATCACCTGACCGGCATAGATCAGGCTGGCGCTCCAGATATTCGGATTGGCGGCAAGCAAGTCGTTGACGGTGACCCCATGCGCGGCTGCGATCTTCGCAAGGGTATCGCCCCACTGGACGACATATGTCCCGGAATAGGAATATGAATAGGTCACCGGTGTATAGGAGTACGAAGACCCGGTCGGGATGTAAAGGACCTGCCCGGCATACACCCACCAGCCCAAGCCCGGGTTCGCGGCGCGGATTGCTTCGACGGTGGTGCCGCAATAAGCGGCGATCCCGCTCAGGGTATCTCCCCATTGGACGGTGACATAGGAACTACAATACCAGGCGGAGGCGGGCCGGGTAAAACCAAGAGCAGCAACAAGGACGGCAAGCAGAAGGAATATTTGAATTCTTCGTTTCTGGGTCATACAATCTCTCCTTTCAGAATTTCGAGCAATTCAAGATCATCCATAAGAACCCGGTTCAGCCGCAATGGATTCGCAGTTCTCATTATAGGCATTTCCCGCCGATGTTCAAGCACCAGGTCAGCAGAGCATTTTTATCCGCCGACCAAGAGCACGGTCCCTTCCTCCCACTTGAGCGTGGACGAGGGCGCTTCCTTCCTGCGGACTTGCTCAGCCATATCGCGGACGATATCCATGCGCCGCCCAGCCGCCCACGGATATGCCTTGTCCCATTCGGCGTCCGTTTTCGGAAACCAGATGATGGCGAAGGTACCCTCGCCGCCGAACTCCCAATAAAACTCGCAGGTATTTTTCTTGAACAGTGAGCCTTCGGTATATTGGATCGTGCCGGAGCGACCTTTGGTGATGATGTTGACCTTCGCCATATCTAAAGCTCCTCAAGGAGTGGTATCGTCTTCGAGCGCGTGGATGATGGCAAGTATAACGCCATCAATTTCGTTCATCACATCGTTGTTCCAAAAGCGGATCACTAGTTGACGCCCAACTGGTCGTTGCAGATGGCTGCCCAGAGTTTGCGTATGGCGGGGGTAAGTTCTTTTCGCAGCTCGATGGCGTGGGTTCTGATTTTGGGGCTGCTCCTGGGTGGGCGCGGCATTTCTGCCCCTCCCTAGCCCACCCCAAATGCGACCCGCGAAGTGCGGCGGGTCGCACACGCATCTGTAGGAGTGACTCGCCTGGGGCTGACTTGCGCCTTGTCTGGCTAGACTCTCTTGCTTGACAATACGCCCGATGGCATTGAAGAGTCGCCCCTACCCATTGAAAGCCTCGCTCAACAAGGACTCAAACAACCCCTCGATGGTTCGACACGCCCTATCGGGCAGTCGACACGCCGCCCGCGTAGGGCAGAGAGTAGAAATTCGAGAGTAGATAAAAGTGATTATCATTCTTCATCGTCATCGCTCTCAATCCACTTTTTCAATCTATCATTAACATCGTCTATCACTTTAAGTAGATGCTCATCCACTATCCATTCACTTCCTTGCGAATCGATGATGTTTAGCTCTGGTGGTGCAGGGGGTTCAGGAATTTCTATTCGAGTTGGGAAAGGCAGGCTAAGCCAGTGGTCATATGCTTCTTGCATTGGGCGATAATACTCTCGATGTTTCAATAATTTTTCGCCCAATATCTTTCTCCAAGATGTAAGCGCATTAGATACTTTCCCCTCTTCGACTTGTACCAGCATTTTCTCAATCAAACGTGCCTCACGAATCAAAGCATACTCGATATGGGGTGACGGTTGATATTGCAAATGGAATCTTCCGTCTTTGTCGACTTCAAAGTTGCTGACATGTTTAATGCGTTCCTCAACAATTGGAAGTCGGCGCTCAAGAAATTCGCGTTCTAACAATTTATCTCCCATCTCCAAAACTCTCCGCCAACAACGCCTCAAACAACCTCTCGATGTCTCGACAGGCTCGACACGGCGCCTGCCTCCCCGCCTCGCGAGGCTCAAACGCCGAGTTCCTCCCCCGCAGGGACTCGATGCCTCGATGAACTCGACACGACTCCCGCGCCACCATGCCCGCAAACTCTTCTTGCAGGCACGATATCAATAAAATATTTTCGATCTTGACTTTGGAATGGTCGCGCAAATACCATCCCGCGGCTTCCAGTTGCGGATCAATCATTTCCTTGCGCGTGCGTTCTTCGGAGAGTTTGCGGAGCATATCAACCGTGTCGTTTGATCAAATTCCCTTCGTGATCCGCCAGCCATACACGCCCATCCCGAGCAAGACTAGCAGGTGAATCAGATAAGCAACCCCGCCGATGCCCGACAAGTCCGCCTGGCTGGCATACCGCAACAGAGCAACGAGCGCGAACAATCCTGAAACGATATAGGAGATGGACATTACCCGCACCCGGCTCCAGTCATTCTCCCGCATAGATTGCAGGTTTAGCGCCCCAAAGGACAAAAACCACGCGGAGAGGGCGCGGGCAGTGAGCGGAGTCAACGCCCAGGGCCAGAATGGAATCAGGGCTTGCGGCGCGAAGAAGAGTCCCAGCGCGATCACAATTCCAACTGCGCCATGAACGGTCAGAACCAAGCGAAACCAGGCTGGCAGGCTCGCTGTATGCTCGGAGTCCGCTCCGGGAAGGCGTTGTTGAAGCCAGGCGGCCGCCACCAGCTCGACGGGAAAAAGAACATAGATCCCCAGCCAACTCCAGGCTGCGGCCCGGGTCAGCCAATTCTGGCTGGCAAGATGGAATTTATCGAGATGCAGAAGCGTAGCCGCAAGCGTAACGAACATGAAAACCAGCAACCCCACTGCGGGACCGCGCACGCGGGCCCAATCCGTTTCGCGCGCGGACAAGTATCCGAAGACCATCGTCCCAAAATAAAATCCGCCCAGGGTGGCAGCCGTGAGTGAAGATTGGATCGTCCAGGCGAAATATACATCGGTCTGGCCGGAAAATACAAACAACTGGATGCCTGCCACGAGGCTGAGAAGACTCCCCAAACGGAAGGAATTTCGAAACCAGGGATGAATCTGTTTCACCTGCACGATGCGCCTCCTATGTCGTCATGGTCATGCAAATGCCATCCCGCACGTTCCAGCTGCGGGTCGGGTCTTCACTGATCTTACGTGCGCCAGCGGTTTCATCCTGGAGAGAATTTTCCAATCGGTCTCGGGGGAATTATTTTGCATGGTCGGTCACCTTGGATTGGTCACGCAACCATCAACCCTCCCGTTCCAGCCGCGGGCGATGAGTGCCAGTTTAGGACGGGACAAATGCCCGCCTAGCGACAATCGTTGTATCGATTATAAGTTGAAATTATCCATCCCATTGCGCAATAAAACCATGAATCGCGGGTGCGCGCCTGCACACACCACCCTCATGCCGATGCAGCGAAAGGCATCCTATTCCTCCCTACAGCCCCATAAGCATCCTGAAAATCAGCCGTGACAACCTGACTACTATCTCCCATACATCCTCGAATAAGGATGCCATCAGGATGGCAAGAACCAGATCGAGAGCAAGCCGCCACCATACGTTCGACGGCCGTTTGCTGAAGACGAATTCGATCCACCTCCAGATCTGCGGCATGAGCAGCAACATCAGGAAAAAGACCACTGTCATAATTGGGATGGTGGTGTAGCCTGCGACGATAATGTAGAGAAAAACGCCGACTGCGGAAACTGCAATCAGCGCGCTGATCAAACGCCAGAGCGGGTTATTAAGCCGGCTTTTCTGCCAGGCAGGTTTAATTTCATCAGGTTCGTTTTTTTGAGTCATATTCTCCTTACCAATTTATAAATTACCATTTACAACGCTGCGCTGTAAGAACGAATCTACCATGTTAATGAATCGTCCGCCTGCCCTGCAAGCGCGATCACTTGAGTATCACCCAAATAGCCAGGAAAACAGCCAGAGAGCAACAAATTCCGAAACCACGCATGGAATCCGCTTCAAATTTATTTGTACGCATATTCTTCACCTGACCTCCAACCGGTACACCCTCACGCCTTCCTCATCGAAAATCAAGCGGAGATCCAAGTAAGGGTCATAGACTTCAATCGCTTCCGTTGCAGCGATATGCCGAATATGGAAAAATCGCGCTGCATGGCCATCCTTTCCCGATCCACACTATGGCGCAGATGATCTCATCCGAAAAAACAAGGCCACCATTAAAATCTCAATGCCGAAAAGCGGGAGAAGGCTTTTCGCCCCGGTTAGCGAAAAAATATCCAAGCCGCGGTTGTTCATCAGTTCGCCGCCCAACACATTGGGCAGGCAGATATCGTAAATAACAGACCCGTTATAAATTGGAATCATCTTCCCTTCGAAGACCATTTCGAGGTAGGCCGCCAGCCCCGTCTCGGCGCTGGCGGCGATGAGCAGGTTTTGAAATAGAGAGACAGCGGCTGATGCGAATAAGACTGGAGCCAAGCGAATGGGAAGGAACGCCAGCGGGAGCGCAAACAACGGAAGGATCGGTATGATATGACGAGGCGTGAAAGAGACACCTCCCCACCACATGTAATAGCCTGAAATCACCAACAAGTAGACCAGGATCGAAACCAGGCTGAATGCCAGTTCGGGCAGGAACCGTGTTTGCCGAGCCATAAAATAATAACCCACCACACCCAGTAGCAGGATCGGGCATTGCCAAAAAATGCCGAACGTGGGATGCAGGGTTTGATAATAGAACACCAGCAGATCCGGCGCGCCAATGCCCATCAAGTTCGCGGCATGCGCCTCCTTGAAAGTTTCGTCTGCTTCATGGAGATAACCGAGAGCAAGAGGGGTCCCATATATGCTCAGGTTGTAAAGCGCAAGAAGCACCACGGGAATCGCAATGCCTGACAGGAGGGATGCGTAGATCCCCATATTCCAATGCTGGCCGATGGAATAAAGCGTAAAAATAATGTAAACAATCAGGGTGAGAATGAGGATAAGCGTGGGATATTCGGTAATAACGGCGAAACCCATCAGAAAGCCGGAGAGAAACACCAATGCGGGTCGGGCAGCCGCTGCTCCCCGGATGCTGAACCAGATCGCAAAGGCAAGAAAATACAATACTGCGGCAAGCGTGTGCCCATAGAAGGCTGTTGCGTATTTGAACAGGGGCGTCCCCAAACATATGCCCATGGTGACAAGGAAGGCAACCCACTTTCCACCATTAAGGCGTCTCACCAGTAGATACAATACTGGCGCAAGGAGAGCCGACGGAAAACCAATCGCCCAAAACGTGATCCACTCGCGAAATAGCCGAGGGGTAAGGCGGATGTCCGATTTATAGTAAATCCAACGCAAAGGATAATAAACCGCCGTCCCCAACACCGAAGCGCCGATCGCTTTATCGGAATAATAATGCCCATCATAGTAAGCTTTATCATTTGTGTATAGTTCCGCGTTGTGATAGGAATCGATCTCCAGCCTCCCCTCATCAACAACAGCTTTTACCAACGCCAGCCGCGAATTGATATTGACGTCACGTTCGCTCGAGATGTATCCATAGGCAACAAGCGCGATAAAAAAAATGATCACCGCTTCCCGTATGTATGTCGAATTACCAATGTGCTTCATGCGCAGGGATTCTACACGTTTGCCTGTTGGAACGTCAATCCTGACATCCGGAGAAGCATGATTTCCTCGAATCGCCATGAAACAACCAATCTGGGCGCCCATGCGCACTTCAATACGTACCCAGTTTTCATTCAAAACCGAGGATTTAAATCGGTTTTTTCAGCGTGTCCCCAGTCTGTAGATTCTTACCCCGTCTTCATCGTAGATCAGTTGGACATCCATAACAGGATCAAATACCTCGATCCTCTCTTGCGTGGCTATATACCTTATTCGATATTCCTGCCATAAGATGCGGTAATCACCCGCGCCAATGGCATCCCTGATGTCCTTCTCGCGCTTATACAGGCTGGAAGGTATCCGCGCGGTGTACCCGAAGACAAGCGGCTTTTCATGGTAGGTCTGGTAAAACAAATGCAAGTATTGATTCGACGCTGCCCGGTCGAGGACAATTTCGCCTTCCGGCAATCCGGCTAAAAATTTCACATAGCCCGGCGCTTCGACCGAAGTTGCGGGTAAAGGCGCTGGAAGGGTTTCGAAGATCACCAAAAGAAAGATGAGGGCAATCAATACCTTTCGCGACGGTTCAGCGGAGGTCAATTTGCGAATCCCCATCGCGAACAGGACAGACCCTGCCAGGACAGACATGATGATCATCCGCACTGGAACGCCGGACATTTCAATAAAGGGAACGAATCTCTCCAGGAGGGCATAGGGCATGGGAATCCCTGTATTCATCCCGCCGACATGCAAAACTGGACCGAACGCCATGATCAGGAAAACTAACCAGCAAGCGAACCAGATTTTTACCCGCCAGCGAGTCTCGTCATCGAACGACTTACGAGACATAAAAAGGTAAACAACAAACAGCAGGAGCGACCAACCGGGAAAGACGCTAATCTCCGCCGGATCGCCCGGAAGGTTCGTCCATAAGAACCGAGTCCACTCACCGAAACGCCAACGTTCACCGGGGATTAAGACCGAAAGCAGGTCCAGGGAAAACTCAGCAGGGTCGTGCCCACCCAGGAAGGGACTGCGAATGGCAGCCAGCACCAGAGGGAAGACCACGGGCGCAAGGAGAATAACGCTAAGCACGCCAAATATCCCAAACGGAATTGCATGGTTATTTCTGAACGGAAAGAAAATATCCTTCATTTGAATCATCCGTCCAAGGACGATCAACCCACCCAGCAGTAAACAATAGAACAGATAATAAAAATCGCTTAGAAGGACGAGCCACAACGAGACTGCCGCAGCAACGCCTACAAAGCTCCCGGGTTTATTCGTCAGGACATAAAAACACAAAACAAAAAGCGGAATCCATTCGAGGGTGATCAGGTTCAAGTGTCCGTCAAAATGCGTAAAGTGGTACGCTGAAAAGGTGAATAGCCAGCCTGCAATAAGGCTTCCAAAGGCAGATCTTGAGAAATAATACCCCAGCCAGTAGGCGGTCAGTCCGCTCATGACGAAGGAAAAAATAACGATGAGATTATGCGCTTCGAGCAGGGGCATGAATCGGGTCAGAAGAGAGGCGAGAAGCCCATTGAATGGCGTAAGTGTATGCCCCAATAAAGTGATCCCAAACGGCTGGTGAAGCATATCCGTATGCCAGAATGTCGAGTACTCAATGGGATGTGTAACAACCCGCTCAACCCACCACAAGTTCCAGACACCCATCAATCCATCGCCGTCATCAGTGAAGAAATGCGTCTCAAAACTCAGTATGAGGGGATAAGTAAGAACGATGAATGAAATCGTAAAAAACAAAACGGGCAGAGCAAAATATTTCCAACCGTTGAGCATAACTTCCCTGACCTTGAAAGATTCAAAAGCCATGCGAAGATTATATCTCCAACCTCTCACGGACCAACAACAGCGGATGCCGCGCCTCGACTCCCGCCCCATGCTCGATCTGCATCCGGCACGCCGCGCCGCTGGAAACCAGTTCACTATTCCCCATTCCCTTCTCCCTGATCTTCGGCAGCACGCTCAATTCCCCCACCTGTATCGAAAGTTCGTAATGCTCAGCATCGAATCCGAACGTGCCTGCCATGCCGCAGCAACCCGCATTGATCACACTTGCATCATATCCAAAGAAGTTCAACATCTCAACGGTGGCAGCAACGCCTGTTGGCAGTCCGTCTTCCGCAGGGGCTTCTGCACGCTGATGGCAGTGAGGATGAAAAGTGATATGCTTTTTTTCCTCTTCAAAACTCAGTCGAACGATCCCCAATTTCCCCGTGTTGACTACACGCAATATAAATTCGTCAACCAGCCACACACGCCTTGTGAGTGACTCGATCTCCTCACTACGATTCGGCAACAATGCCCGATACTCATGTTTGAGGCAATACACTTCGGGAGGTTCGCATCCGACGACGCTCAAACCTGCTCCCCCATCCAGCCTGTGGATTTCGCCCAAAACTTTCCCGGCATGACTCCGCGCTGCATCGAGGAATCCCTTCGAGAGCAGGGATGCCCCGGCTCCGATGACCGGGAGAACTTTGACTTCATACCCAAGCCTGTTGAGAATCGCGATGGCGGCTTCTTCCACTTCCGGTTCGATGTAATGAGAGAAGACATCGGATAAAAGTATGACGCTTTCGCCCGATACCACGTCACGCTTGAAGCGTGACCTGCGGGTGAATTTCGGGAATTGTCTTTGACGGGCTATTCCCAGAGCACTGGCAATGGCTTTGCGAGACCAATGCCGCTGCGTGAAAAAATTCGCCAAAGGGGCAATGGGACTGAGAAGGCGGGCGGCAATGTGGAAATAACCAAAGAGATAATCGCGCAGCGGGCGGCGGTGCGATTTGTAGTACTGGTTCATGAATTCGTATTTCAACTTCGGCATGTCCACGCCGCTGGGACATTCGGAGGTGCAGCCTTTGCAGGCGAGGCAGAGATCGAGAGCCTGAAAGGTAGCTTCGATGATGTCATTGCGAGGGGGGAGTTCTTCCCTACGAAGCAATCCACTCTTCAAGTCGGAGATCGCTTCGCCTCCGGCTCGCAAAGACATTAATCCCCGCAATAAATTCGCCCTGCCACGGGTGGAGTTGGCTTCCTCTCTTGTTGCCTGGAAGGACGGGCACATCACGCCGGTTGTTTTTCTACAAACTCCCTGCCCGTTGCAGGATTCGATGGCGCCTTCCAGCCCTCGTTCATGAGTGAAATGCATAACGGGTTCCCATGCTTTCGCCCGGTAACCCGCGCCGTATCGTAGATTCATGTCCATTGGCGGCGCGTCGAATAACTTTTTCGGGTTCAGGATATTATCGGGATCGGCGGCTTGTTTCAACAGGCGCATTGCCTTCGTCACTTCAGGTCCGTAGGTGCGCTCTATGAATTCACCGCGAGCGATACCGTCTCCGTGCTCGCTGCTCATCGCACCGCCGAGACCCATCGTCAGCGCAAAGACCTGTTCTGCAATCTCGCGCATGAAGCGCACGCCTTCGCCCTTTTGCAAATCCAACACCGGGCGGATGTGCAAACAACCCGCGGAGGCGTGGGCGTAGATCCCTCCAAATGTGGCATGTGCTTCGAGAATCCGCTCCACTTCGCGGACGAAACCGCCAAGTCTTTCCACAGGAATCGCACAATCCTCGATAAAAGCAACCGGCCGGGCGGATTTTGGTTGTGAATCCAAAATCCCCAACCCCACTTTGCGGATATTCCAGATCTGAGCCTGGTCCGCCGTTGTTTCGGCTATCGCCGATATCCCGCCCAATTTCCGAGCTGAATTCATCAACGCAGACGGATCATCCCCGCTAAACTCGACAACGAGAATAGCGGCAGGATCTCCCATCACCCAGCCCATTTGACGCGCGTAGTGTGGAATGCTCCTTGCGTTGCGAAGAATCAATCGCGGTATTAATTCGATCGCGCTCGGGTCCATTCCCAATAATCGCGGAACGTCATCACATGCTGATGCAATGCTCGAATAAGACAATACTCCGAGAATGGTATGTTTCGGTTTGGGGACGAGCCTGACCTTGAGTTTTCGGATTACAGCAAGAGTACCTTCACTGCCCGCCAATAGATGTGCCAGGTTCCAGGTATCAGGCGCCAGGTCGGCGGGATACGAGTCACCTCTCCATTGAGGCGGCTCTGCGGCGGACCAAGGCAGCAAATAATTAAGTCTATAACCAGCCGAGTTCCGCCAGGACTTGGGAAAGGTTTTCTTGATGGCTTCGGCATAATTCGCTTTGATTTCATTCACGGCGGAAATAATCTTCAGTTCCCGATCCCCGTTACCATTTGTGCTTTTCACTATACCCCACGAGCTTAAACTTCCATCGCTTAAAATTACTTCCGCTTCCAACAAGTGATCAGCGCTCATGCCGTACAAAATGGAATGTGCTCCGGTGGCATTGTTGCCGATCACTCCGCCCATGGTGGCGCGTTCGGCGGAAGCGGGGTCGGGACCAAATATCAATCCATGTTTTCCGGCGGCACGGTTCAAGTCCGCAAGGATGACGCCGGGCTCGACGACGGCAAATTGTCCTTCGTGATCTATTTCAAGGATCGAATCGAGATGGCGGGAACAATCCAGGATCAACGATTCGCCGATGGCCTGACCTGCAAGCGAGGAGCCCGATCCGCGCGGGAGGATAGGGATTTTGTGTTTTGCCGCAAACTCGACCGCGGTATGAAGGTCGTCCTGTGTTTTGGGAATCGCCACCCCAAGCGGCTCGATCTGATACGACGAGGCATCCGTGGAATATAAAAGCCTGGAGGCAGGATCAAGACGAAGGTCGCCTTTGAAGCGTGGTCTTAATTCCTCGAGAATATCCACAAAACCTTACCTCGTCCCTGAGGGGTTTCGGATCGAGATATCTTTTTGAAACAAAAAGGTCTCGAACAGCAAGCCGGTAATGAACACCAGCAAATACAAATGAAGCAGCGTCATGATGCGATATGGAAGTTGATCGAAATCCAGGTTGTAGCCGGTAAGGTAACCGTAAAGAAATACGCCGTAGAATACTGCGCCGCCGAGTAGGACAGCCCGATTCAACCCTTCCATTTTTTGAAGGAAGAGAACAGCGGCTATGGCGAACGGATAAAAATGATACAGATAGCGTTCGTGCGTGCCCGTTAGGAGAAGATTGAAACCCAGGTTGACCAACGCGAGATGGACAAGCCAGAAGCAAAGGTGCCTAGAGGTAAATGCGCGATTCCCGGTTTTGTATTCCCCGACGTGAAAATAGATCGCCGCAGCCGACAAAAGCAGGACGCTCAGCAGGAACAAGGCAATTCCCACTTTGTAAGGAATCAAACTCAGGCCAAAAACAGACATCGGCTCGCGAGAGGAGCCAAACGGGTCGTCTGTAAAGACCGACCAGATATTGAAGCCGAACGAAGAGATCGTGTCGCCATGACTACTGCCGGTCGCAAGGACGTAATGAAAGTGGGAGAGATATTGGGGGTCGAATTCGAGAAGCGAATCAACAAGCAGAATCGGAGTTATGAATGAAAGCACGAGCACAACAAGGGAAAGAAGCGCGCCTGTCCACCTGCGCGAGATATGAATGATGTTTGCAACCGCCATCGAACCAAGGGAAATCACGCTGAAATAGACCAGCTGCTTGGTCATCAAAAGGCAGGAGAGCAAAAACCCGAGCGTTAGCGCAAGGACATAGTTCCGCCAGGGTTTCGAATCAGGGATTTCGTTGAGTCTTGCCGCCAGTAGAAGGAAGAACAAAATCAGAAGCTGCCCGACGTTATCGATCTGCCCCCAATAGGATGTGCCGATCCATGACGACGGCAATAAACCGACAACGCCCGCCCAGAACGGCGCGTCTTTGACCTTCAGCGTTTTGAGCAGGTAATAAATGACCACGACGTTCAACAGGTCGATGAAGGCAAGATAGTAGCGAAATAGACCCATCATCCCGTCAAAGTCGCGGATGCCCAGCGAGTCCACTGCCCCGGCTGAAAACATCATACCCAGGAACGGATAGTTGCAATACATGCAGTTAATGTAAATGCCTCGTGCGCCTTTCGCCCAATCCTGTGACCAGCGGAGAAATGCATCCAGGTCGTCCGGCTGGAACCAGGTCGGATAGACGAAGATAACAAAAGCCGGGAAGAACAGCCCGGCTATGAAGACTATCTGGTATTTATATTGGATCGCTTTTTTCGCCCAAATCATTTTTGGCTCATATCGATTTTACGTGCAGACGTAATAGAACGCCCGCTGCGCAGCTCTACCGCTTGTACCAGCCAAATTCCTCGACCGCATCCACCATGGCAAGGATGTTCTCCGGAGGGACGTCTGCCATGACGGTGTGGACGGCGGCGACCATGTACCCGCCTCCCTCTCCAAGGATGCCGATATTGCGCTTCACCTCTGCGCGGACATCTTCCGGCGTGCCGAACGGGAGGGTATTCGAGGTGTCGATGGCGCCGCAGAAGACAAGTTGTTTGCCGTATTGTTTTTTAAGCTCTTCGAGGTTGGACATCTTCCCGGCGGAGGATTGGATGGGGTTGAGAATGTCGATGCCCATTTCGATGAAATCCGGCAGCAGGTCGAAAACGTCGCCGTCAGTATGGAAGAAGACCTTTGCCTTGGTGCGCGCCTTGATGAAGGAAATATAGTCCGCGTGGATGGGCTTGACCAGTTTTCGGTACATCTTTGGCGAGAGCATGAGACTGGTCTTCATCCCAAGGTCGTCGCCGATCTTGATGATGTCGATCACGTCACCGCATTCGTCGAGGAAATGTCCCATCAGGGTTTTGCAGAGCTCGGCTGTCTTTTGCAGGAGGGCAACGGTGAAGTCGGGATACCTGCCCATGTTGTAATAGAAGTGATCCATTCGCTGCATTTCATAACCGCGTTCGACGGGAAACGCCAGCCAAGGAGTGCCCATGATGGCGTATCTATTTTCCCCGTGAAGTTTCAGCGCCCGCTCACGGACATGCGCCACGCGGGTGGGGTCGTCCATATCAGGCCAGGGATATTTCTCGAGGTCTTCGATGGAATGGGTTTCCGCCAGAGGATGGTAATGCGGGAACCAGGAATCCTCTGCGGCCTTGACAACACCGGAACCCCAGGAGTTGTAATACATCGAACCCGGCTCGCGGTTGGCATTCTTTTCGATGATGTGCTGCGGCTCGCGGTCCCACACTCCGCGGATGTCGGCGTGGAGTCTTTCGAGCACCTCTTCATCAACGAGCGATGCGCCTAATTCGGGGAAATCGTAAATATATCTGTCCGGAGAATCAACGCTGAGGAGTTTTTTCAACCTGCGGTAGGCAACCATGTTAATACCGGTGGCATTGCTCGCGCCGATGACAATCGGCACACGGTCGGGAACTTCGTGGTTGATCGTTGCAATTACACGTTCGCGGGATGTGAGGGACATGGGAACCTCGATTTACGATTGGAGCGCTGCATAGGGCGCGTTCTCTTACGCGCCCGCCGACGTTAGAGAACGTCGGTTACGCTATTTCGCCTTACCCTGGTTGGCGACGGCAGCCGCTTTTTTGGCGGCTTCTGCAGGGTCGCCGAGATAATAATTCCTGATGGGCTTCAAGTCTTTATCAAGTTCATAGACCAATGGCAAGCCAGTGGGAATGTTCAATTCGGTGATCTCAGATTCAGAGATATTGTCGAGATATTTCACCATGGCGCGGATGGAATTTCCGTGCGCAACAACAAGAACGCGCCTGCCAGATCTGATCTCCGGCGCAAGGGTTGAATTCCAATATGGCAGCACACGTTCCAGCGTAATCTTAAGCGACTCGGTGGCCGGCAACTGCCCGGGAGTCAAAGAGGCGTAACGTCGGTCAAAACGCGGATGACGCTCATCGGTCAACTTCAATGCGGGCGGAGGAACATCATATGACCGCCTCCAGATCTTCACCTGCGCCTCACCGAATTTTTCCGCCATCTCAGCCTTGTTCAATCCCTGCAGGGAGCCGTAATGACGTTCGTTCAACTGCCACGCGCGGACGACGGGCAGCCAATCGAGATCCATCAGATCCTGGATGATGTTCAAGGTTTTGACAGCGCGCTTCAAGACCGAGGTGTAGGCGATGTCGAAATCATACTTTCCATCGAGCAGGAGTCTTGCCGCTTCGGCGGCTTCGGCTTTACCGCGTTCGGTCAGGTCGACATCCGTCCAGCCGGTGAAGCGGTTTTCGAGATTCCAGGTGCTTTGTCCGTGACGGACCAGAACGAGTTTATACATCGATTACTCCTCGAAATGTGATCGCGCAAATTATAGTCCAACTCTTTCGCTCATAGTAAAATCAGGCAATGTCCAACGAAGACATCACCCCTGTCCGAAGGCAATACCTCGAAACGAAGAAACAACATCCAGATGCGATCGTCTTCTTCCGCCTCGGAGATTTTTACGAGACCTTCGATGAAGACGCCGAGATCACCGCTCGCGAACTAGATATCGTCCTCACCTCGCGTCCCGTCGGCGGCGGCGTGCGCGTCCCGTTGGCGGGCATTCCGTATCATGCCGTCGAAAATTATCTCTCACGCCTGATCGAAAAAGGCTATCACGTCGCAATCTGTGAACAGATCGGAGAAGTGCCTGCAAAGGGGTTGGTCGAACGCAAAGTGGTGCGGGTTGTGACTCCGGGGACAGTGACGGAACCTGGTCTCCTGCCGGGTGATGCGAATAACTATCTCGCTGCTGTGATCTTGGACTCTGGCGCCTCATCCTCAGGGACAGCTGCTTCTGTTTCCTTTACCGATGTCACGACCGGAGAGTTCGCCGTGACCGAACTTCCGCTCGAGGCTTTGCGCGCCGAGCTGACCCGCCTGCACCCGGCTGAAATCCTCCACCCGGATAATCAAAAATTACCCGAGGGTATTATCGGTCACACCACCCCCGTGCCCGCCTGGAAATTCGAACCGGGAAAATGCCACGAGACGCTTTTGACTCAATTCAATGCATCCACACTGGATGGCTTTGGACTGAAAGCGAACAGCCTCTCCGTCCGCGCGGCGGGGGCGATCATTCAATATCTCAAAGAGACCCAACCCGACGCGCTCAATTTATTGAACTCCCTTCGCTCTTATAGCCTAAACGAGTTCATGACGATTGACGCATCCACCCGCCGCAATTTGGAATTAGATGAAACCCTTCGCGGAGAAAGAAAAGGTTCCCTGCTCGGCATTCTCGATGCCGCCATCACGCCGATGGGCAAACGCTTGATCCACCAGTGGGTCAGCCAGCCATTATTGAATGTTGAAAGGATCAACAAGCGTCAAAATGGCGTGGAACATTTCGTACAGAACGGTATGGCGCGGGCGGAACTGAGGGAGGCATTGAAACCCATCGCCGATCTGGAACGGCTGATAAACCGGGTCATTGCCGGGCAGGCGCAGCCGAGGGATCTGGTCGCGATGAGGGGGACGCTGGGAGTCCTGCCTAATGTTGTCAAGACATTGAATGGTAGTGGAAAGTGGAAAGTAGATGAAGCGCAAGGGGAAAGAGGAGAGAGGAAAGAAGTCGAATTGCCCAAAGTGGATTTGTTAGGCGAGCAATTATCGTTGCTTCAAAACGCTTTGGACGACGATCCGCCCGCGACGCTGCAAAACACCGGCGTGATTCGCCCCGGATATTCGGCGGAACTCGACGGCGTGATGGATGCCTCAAAGCATGCCCGAGAGTGGATCGCCACTCTTGAATCTGTCGAAAGAGAAAAGACAGGCATCAAGACTCTCAAGGTAGGATACAACAAGGTCTTCGGGTATTACATCGAAATCTCGCGCGGTGCGGCGGAGAAAGCCCCGGAACATTACATCCGCAAGCAGACGCTGGTAAATGCTGAGCGTTTCATCACCCCGGAGATGAAGGAGTACGAAACGCTGGTCCTGAACGCGGAAGAACGCATCAAAGAGATCGAAACCCGCCTGTTCAAGGAAGTATGCGCCGATCTGTCAAAGACGGCAAATAAGGTTCTCGCCACGGCGCGCGCCATCGCCACGCTGGATGTTCTATCCGCTCTCGGCGAAGTATCCGCTTTGAACGGCTACGCCAAGCCCGAGGTCCACGAAGGAAGCGATCTGGAGATTCATGAAGGCCGGCATCCGGTCGTCGAGCAATTATTGAAATCTGAACGATACATTCCGAATGATGTCATCTTTGAAAAAGGCGAAGTGGTGCGCGTCATCACCGGACCGAACATGAGCGGCAAATCGACCTATCTTCGTCAAACCGCCCTGATCGTGCTGATGGCACAAATGGGTTCGTTCGTGCCGGCATCCTCGGCAAAAATCGGTCTCGTCGATCGCATTTTTACCCGTATCGGCGCTCAGGATGAAATCCACGCCGGGCAGTCCACGTTCATGGTCGAGATGGTCGAGGCGGCGAATATCTTGCATCACGCCACGCCGCGCAGCTTGTTGATCTTGGATGAAATCGGACGCGGCACTTCGACGTATGACGGTTTATCCATTGCGTGGGGTATGATCGAATATATCCACAACCATCCGCAACTACGGGCTAAGACCTTGTTTGCGACCCACTACCACGAATTGACACAACTCGCAGAACTTTTGCCAGGCGTGAGAAACTACAATGTGGCTGTCAGCGAAGCGGATGGCAGGGTTGTTTTCCTGCACAAGATCATCCCCGGCGGAGCGGATCGCTCTTATGGGATCCATGTAGCACAACTTGCCGGATTGCCCGCGCCTGTCATTGGGCGCGCCAACGAGATCATGATGGAATTGGAAAAATCGGCGGCGCGCGGCGTGAAAGTCGACCCGAACGCGGCGCAACAAGCTGCGCTCTTCCCGGAGACTAACCCGTTGCTGAATGAATTGAAAGACATCGACGTGAACGCCCTGTCCCCCATCGAGGCGTTGAACAAACTATTCGAGTGGCAGAAAAAGTTCACACAGCAATTTTCTAACAGGCAAAATCAATGACTTCCCAATCATTGGAAATCAGTGTTGTATTACCGTGTTTGAACGAAGAGCGGACCGTGGGGTCATGCGTTGAAAAATCGATCCATTTCCTGAAGTCTCAGGGCATTCCCGGCGAAGTGATCGTGGCAGACAACGGCAGCATGGACCGGTCTGTGGAACTTGCGCAGAGAAGCGGGGCAAGGGTTGTTCATATCGAAAACAAGGGATACGGCAGCGCCCTGCGCGGAGGATTTGAAGCATCACGGGGAAAATACATCCTGATGGCGGACGCGGATGAAAGTTACGACCTGACGAATTTGATGCCTTTCATCGAGAAATTGCGCGAAGGCTACGATCTCGTCATGGGGAACCGCTTCAAGGGGGGAATCAAGAAAGGCGCCATGCCCTGGCATCATCGTTATATCGGGAATCCCATCCTATCCTTCATTGGGAAATTGTTCTTCAAAAGTCCGGCGAACGATTTTCATTGCGGTTTGCGAGGATTCACGAAAGACGCCATTATGAAAATGAACTTACAGACCACCGGCATGGAACTGGCAAGCGAAATCGTCATCAAAGCCTCCATCCTCGGCATGAAAGTTTGCGAAGTGCCCACCACACTCTCGCCTGATGGAAGGGATCGCCCGCCTCATCTCCGCAGCTTCCAGGATGGGTGGCGGCATTTGAGGTTTTTATTCTTATACAGTCCCTCGTGGTTGTTCCTGTATCCGGGCTCGCTCCTGGTCACACTTGGCGGGATAATGAGCGTGGCACTCTTCTTTGGTCCTGTCAATATAGGTTTTCGTTATATAGACTTCCACACCTTCATTGCAGCGGGAGCAATGGTATATCTTGGGCTAAACTCACTCTCTTTCGCCGCAATCACCCGAATTTTCGCTTTTCAGACGGGTCTGTTGCCACGCACACCACGCTTTTTCTCATTATTCAAATACATAAACCTAGAACGAGGAATTTTCGCAGGCGCGGTCATCATTCTATTAGGATTAATTCTTATAACACGGGCATTGGCGCTCTCCTCGAACTTTGCCCAGATAGGGTACAACAATAGCATACGGCTCGTTTTTGGTGGGGTGCTCGCGTTTACAAGCGGCTTCCAAATACTCTTCACCAGCTTTGTACTTAGTATACTTGGGCTGAAGGTGTACAAGCAATAATTTCATCTTTTAATGCGATGCCACCTCCAGTACAACCCCGTTCCGCATAATAACGCATAGCAAGCCAATAAATAATTCCATGCCTTAATAGCATACTCAAAAGATGAAAGCAAAAGGGATCCAAAATGAATACCTTCAACTATGAAGACATTTGGAGAGGCGTTTGGGGGGATATGCAGAAATATGGTCCCGTCCACCGTCATCACAGGCGGATATTTTCAATAATGTTTGAGCATTTGCCAAAAGAGGAGATCCAATCCATTGCAGATATCGGTTGTGGAGAAGGGTCAAATCTGTACTTTTTACGCACACAGTTCCCAAAAGCGAAGTTATTCGGCTTTGATCTTTCCAACACCGCGTTGGAGTCTGCCAAAACCAATCTCGATATCGATTTTTCCGTTCTTGATATACAAACGGAAATCCCCGATAAAAAATTCGACCTGGTTTTCTGCTCCGATGTAGTGGAGCACCTTGAAAATGACAATGCCGCATTGGAGAACATGAAGCTCTGCACGAAGAAATATGCATTGATCGCCACCGTTCAAGGACGTATGAGGCGGAACGAAACATCGATCGGACATGTTAGGAATTATGCATATGGCGAGTTAAGGCAAAAGATCGAGTCTGCCGGGTTCGAGGTCCTGCAAGTGGTCGAATGGGGATACCCTCTCTATTCCCCGCTGTTCCGCGACATTATCAGCCTCTTCCCAAGTTCTGAAAAATACACCTACGGCAAATACAACCTGGTCAAGAAGGCGATCTCACATTTTCTGTACTTCGTATTCATGCTCAATCGAAGCGACAAAGGGGATGTCATCTTCATCCTGGCAAAGGTATAAACGACTTAAAATCCATCGATGAAGATCCTAACAATCAGCAACTTTTTTCCGAGCCATCCCGGTGGTATTGAGATCGTCGCAAAGAATCTGGTCACGCTTTGGAGAAAAAATAATGAAGTTCATTGGGTCGCCTGCAATCCTGTGCCGGATAAAAATGAACCTGAGGTTGATAACATCCCATTGGAATCCAATAACTTTACTGAAAATTTCCTGGGTTTTCCATACCCCATCCCATCGTTAAGGTCATATCGAATGATCATCGACCAGGTCAATTGGTCTGAAATCGTTCATATCCACGACTGTCTTTATCTGGCAAATATTATCGCCTTCATTGCAGCATGGTATCTTTCCAAGCCCGTCATCATCACCCAGCATGTAGGCCCGGTCCGCTACAAGGAGGCATACAAGAATCTATTGCAGCACTTCGCCTATCAGACAATTGGAAGGCTGGTCCTCCGAAACGCAGACAGGGTTACTTTCATAAACGAAAAGGTCGAACTCTGGTTCAAAGAAAAGGTAAAAGTTGAGAGAACGGTCATTATACAAAACGGAGTGGATCACACAATATTCTTTCCGCCCACCACCGAAGAGGTTCAGACTACAAGGATCAAATTGGGAATTTCCCCAAACGAAAAGGTGCTCCTGTTTATTGGGCGGTTCACCCATAAAAAAGGACTACACATCATTCGAGATATCGCAAAAGCACGCCCAAACTACAAATGGATGATATTGGGCAGCGGGGAGATCAATGTCGCAAATTGGGGGTTGAAAAACGTATATATCTTTTCACATCAACCTCAAGAAATGCTCCGCGAATTTTATATCGCGGCAAATCTATTTGTTCTGCCCTCTCATGGAGAGGGTTTCCCGCTGACGGTGCAAGAATCGATGTCCTGCGGCGTTCCAGCCGCCGTGTCTGAAGAAACAGCCGCCTCCCTCCCGGATGCCCCGCTCATCTGCCTGAACATTTCTTCTTTAGCCGAATCTCTAAAAACCCTGGACGAGCTTGTCGATAATCCGCATCGTTTGAAACAAATCAGCATCCAGTCCATCGAATACGCAAAACAATGGGACTGGGATAATATCGCAGGGCTTTACGAGAAACAGTTTTCGGACGTCATTCAATAAGGCATCCAATGGTAATTTATGGAGAAGGCGCATAAGCCCATGAAGATAAAACGAAATCGATTGATCCTGATCAATTTTTTGGTTTGCTGGCTTGTCGCGGCTGTTCTTATTTTCATGGATGCAAACCGTACAAGTTATTTACATCAGCTTTCGTTCACCAATTGGGAAGCATTCGTAAGCAAGTCGCCGTATATTCCGCTCGCAAGCTTCATTTTTGACATCCTCTTTTCGTTCGCAGGGGTGACAATATTCTCTCTGCTTTGCATGGGCGTTGGCTTGGTTATATTAAGGTATGCCGAAATCCCTGAAACATCAAGCCTTGCGAAAGGGGTAACCGCATTCGTAGCAGGCGAGATCTTATTTTCGGTGCTCTTTCTCTCAATCATCAGCGTTACCGCATTGAGCCCGACCTTGACAGGTATCATATTTGTGCTCAGCGGAATAATCTGTACCAAGCCGTTGTATCGTTTTATTGCAGATCGAACTCGCAGGTTAACCGACAACGAATGGACGCCCGGGCAGAAAGGCATACTTGGAGCAATAACTGTCATAATGACGCTAAGCCTTTTGCTTACATCAGCAAGATTGGGATACGATGCGGTTTCAGATTATTTTTCCCAGGCGAAACTTATGGCATCCGTATGGGAGGCTTCATCGTTCTTTCCGGATAACCATATGATCGTCAGTTCGCTTCATCTTGATATCCTCTTTACGATACTGATCCAAATGTTTGGAGATCAAGCAGCAAGAATGCTATCCTGGGTCAACGGTTTGGCGATCTTAATAACAGGTTGCGAAATTGCGAGGAGAAACGGTTTCCCGACCAATGCGAGGCTCAATTTCCTAGTCCTGATGCTTACCACGACAGCCTTTACAGACCTTCTTGGTGATGGCAAGGTGGAATTAATCAGTACTGCGCCAATCTTGGTCGCTATTTACTGGCTGCCGATCAGCATGAAATCACCATCGAGAAATCTGTTTCTACTTATCGGAGCACTGGCAGGCTTTTCGATCATCTCGAGGTTGTACAACATTTTTATAGTCAGCGTATTTGTGGCTATCTATTACCTTATCGCTCTTGCAAAATCACATTATCCGGCAAAAACAGAGCAGGCACGCCCGGTACTGGAAGAGCTGAAAACATTTGCAGCCAAGGTCATCTGGTTATTCCCAACATTTTTTGGCATTGGCTTTTTCCACATTTGGCAAAACTGGGTCTGGCTGGGATCCCCCCTTGCCCCCCTCGAATTTGCAGATAATCTCCGATCAAGCAACTGGGAGTGGAAATTCGACCCTGGCTTGTTGAATATGCTACGAGCACTCTATCCACTGACGGTAACATTTCTAAACTCGGCGCAAAGTTTGGGAACCGTCACTCCGCTTTTCATCGGCTTCCTTCCATTTGTAATGTTTAAAGAAGTTCGTTCCAGGCTGGATATTAATGAAGAATTCCTTCAATTATTGCTGACTTCGATTATTACCCTGGCGGCATGGATCTTATTCTTCTACACAATCGTGGAGATTCGTTATGTGCTATTCATTTGGGTTTTGTTATTATTACCCCTCGGACAGCTCATGGATCATATCTTTGAAACTCAACCAAAGCTCTTTTTGTCGATCTCAAAGGTCATGATCGGATCCCTTATGAGCTTTATTGCCCTGCGGATAGCTTACATCTCCATTGCGGCTTATTCGCCCATCGACTCGAATGGACAGGCGCATTGTTCGGGTATTGCATTCTGCGATTTCTTTGATCCGATCAATGAGCAAGCAGCGCCCGGGGATAGGGTTTTTGCCCTGAATGCATACCGTTATTATTTTCGCAACGATCTTTTTGACTGTTCGACCCGGGCACACGAATATATTGACTTGAAAAACCTGGCCACCCAAAACTCTGCCGAGTTTTGGGTGGAGTTATATCGTAGAGGGTATCGCTATGTCGCCTTCGAAGGGAATTTTTCGCTTAATCACTCGCGCTTTGGGGCTGTCGCAGATCCCGGAGTCGCGCCTTCCTGGCTTAATATCGTTACGATCTCTTCTGATCAAGTGAATGTGTCCTATCGCCTGGACGCGAAATCACCGCCATTCCAACCGGAAATTTCCTGCCAGAAAAACGATAATGGGATTTGGATATTGAATTCAACTCAATAATTGATTAAAAAAAAGGATTGACCATGGGACTTGACCTTAATGGAATACGTTTCCTGCTTTTTGCCCAAAACTCAGGCGTCGAATTTGAGAATACTGCAATGATCGGCAGACAGCGCCTGGATCTCTCACGCCTAGAATTAAAAAAACTTCTCATGTCCCACGGTTACACAATTGATGCCGGGCCGTTAAAATCCATTTTTTCCGAGAACGAGGGATACGCTGAAGCTTTTCTAAAACATATTGGCGCAGAGAACGTCCACTCGTTCGATGTATCTTCTTATGAAGGCGCGACCCATTTGCACGATATGAACGAGGAGATCCTTCCAGAACTTAAGGGACGTTATTCCGTAGTGCTTGACGGAGGCTCGCTCGAACATGTATTTAACTTCCCCATCGCGATCAAGAATTGCATGGAAATGCTGCAAGTTGGCGGGCACTATTTGGGAATAACTCCTGCAAATAATTTCATGGGGCATGGTTTCTATCAATTCAGTCCCGAACTGTATTTCAATATATTCACGCCAAAAAACGGCTTCGAAATGGTCAATTTGATTGCCTTCGAAGATAGACCCGGTTCCACCTGGTATGTGGTCAAAAACCCCGAAGATGTCAAAAGCCGGGTCACATTGGTCAATTCACAGCCTGTCTACCTGCTTGTACTCGCAAAGAAAATAACAGCCGTGAAAATTTTCAATTCCACACCACAGCAAAGTGATTATGTAGCTATGTGGAGCAATGGAAGTGAAATCGGGGAGCAAACCGGCGCGACTACCCAAAAGGCAAAGAGCAAGATGAGGATGGCAATATGGATTAAAAACTATCTCCCATTCGCAGCGATTCACTTAATAAAAAGCATCTTGTTAGGACATGGGTTTTCGTCGCGTTTTTTCACCCCAATGGAATCCAACCCGGCCAGAAAGTTATCAAAAAAGCGAATAATTTGACATATTCCTTTCATGGAGGGACTAAGACTCACTATCACATGTGGATTGCGAGCCATCTACGTTCCAGACGCGCCCCTACCGGCGTTCCAATAGGTACAAATATCTCTCTGATCCTGTAATCGCCACCTTTTCACGGATAAGAAACCTTTTTTCAAAATAGCGTTCAAATTCAGCAAGAACATATTGATCAAAAATATCAAGACGCGAAGCAAGCAGTTTTTGCGTCTGCGAATCGGACTTCGGAACGAATTCGATCACCAGCCATTTGCCCAGGTCGCTAAAGAAATCAGCAAGTTCAGGCAGGGGCACATTGTTTGAAATCGCAAGGTGGTGAATGACCGCCAAAGCAAACACCATGTCCGCTGGGCCGCGTGCGGCCAGGGAATCGCGCTCATGGTTGTTCCAGCCCAGAGACGGGCTGGGGTTGGTCAGATCCATGACGAGCGGCAGGATTTTCTTTTCCTTCTCCGCCTTGACCCGCCTATAATTTTTCTCGACCGCTGCCGGGTCAATATCGAAAGAAATGGAGGGAATCCCTTTTTCTGAGGCAATGCGGGTAAAGAGGCCTGTATTTGCTCCCAGATCCCAAACCGAGGAAGGCTGGATACGGTCCACCCAACCATCTATAATTCGTCTCTTCTCCTCGAATGCCGATTCGGTGTAATTGGTAAAGGTGTAATAATCAGCCCAATCGGTGCCGACCGGTTTCCAGTCCAGGGCTTGAACTGTATTCTTCAAACTGTCCAGCAAACCAATGAATGCCTGCCTGTTCATTCCTGCTTTGGATGATGCGATTACCCTGCCTGCATACCGCGCCTGCGCCCCGGCATGCAGGTGGATGTGGGTCAATAGTCCAAAATTTAATCGGGTACGGAGCGGAAGCAGGCGGCTGGCAAGGTCGAGAGGAATTCCATCGATATGATTTCGAAACAGCTCGGAGAGGCGGACATCCACATTTGCCATCAGCGCAAGCGGCGCAAGGAAATGCTGGCAAAACTGCCTGTACGCAACCCAGGGTTCGCCTTCTTTGTACGCTTTAAAAGAAAGGGTATCGATCAATATCGCCTTTCCTTCGTGAAACTGAATGTTAAACGCGCTGGCATCTTTAAGGGACAAGCCGTGTTTCATCGCCCGGCGTTGTACAGTCAGGGTCGCAAGAGCGGCATCTTTCAATTGTGAAAAAGACCATTCATAAGGGTAGGATATAAAACCTACTTTTTGCGGCCGGATCACTTTATAGCAATTGGATGGTTCCTCGGGACTCTCGTCGACCTCTTCGTGCGGAACAAGAAGCCCGTTTTTTACAAGGTTTTCATAAAGCCCCGATCCCATGAACAGGGAATAATCCTGTGCGTAAGTCTTGTTTATCTGGCGGTATAAGACTCCGTTGCGGGTAAACAGGAATCCGCTCGGGTCACGAAACGAGGCGGCGATCCGTTCAGCGCCCACCGTCGTCCTCACCGTCCTCTGCGTCGTCTTCGTCTGCGGGCTTGCCGCCAAACCAGCGTTTGATCCGCGCCCATTGCGAGCGGACAAGAACGCCAGCGCCCAAAATGGCTGCAATGATCATCTGCAGGACGATACTGCCGGAACCGGGATCGAGATATAGGCTGGGGGAAAGGGGAAAGGAGGAGAAAATCATATGAACTTCTTTCTGTTAATCGGGATTCAAAATGGAGACCGCAATTGTATTGCAGTGAGAGGATGCAGTCAATAATCACCCCCAAGAATCGGGCTTTACAAAGTTTTAATTAACCAACGATTTATGCCGGTAAGGTCATCTACCCCTTAAAAAAATTGGAGATGAAGAACCAAATGTTTGCCGGTCGTTCGGCTAGGCGACGCATGAAATACGGATACCAATGAGTTCCAAACGGCACATACACGCGGACAGGGTAGCCATCCCGGGCAAGGGAGTCTTGCAGGTCGCGACGAATTCCGTAGAGCATCTGAAATTCCATTCCCGTCTTAGGCAAACCGATCTTGGCGGCATAATTCTTCGCGAAGAGAATTCTCTTTTCATCGTGAGTGGCGATGGCAGGGATCGGGGGGATGCGCCCATCCTCGCTCACCGTGGAACGATTTGCAAGGGACGCATCGAGTAAGATCTTGGTTATCAGATCGAAATTCGCGTCGACATCCGCTTTTTTGGGAAAAGCCTTGTCAGGCGGTTCGTTGTAGGCGCCCTTGACGTTCCGGATGCGAACGCCATCCTGCAGCAGCCGACGAGTGTCCGCTTCAGAACGAAACAAATATGCCTGGATCACCATTCCGTGATTTTCATACCCCTTTTCGCGCATACCATAATGAAGGTTGATCGTTTTATCAGTGTAGGGCGTATCTTCCATATCCACGCGGATGAACGTTTTTGCGGCTTTTGCGCGGGCAAGCGTGCGTTCCAAATTCTCCGCACAGATGCTCTCGTCCAACCCCATGCCGATCTGTGTCAACTTGATCGATACATTGCTCCGCAACCCGGGTTCCGCACCGATGGCATCCAACGTGGCAAAGATATCCTCCGCAGCTAGCTGGGCTTCTTCGGGTGTGCTTGTATGTTCGCCAAGATGGTCGAGGGTCGCATTGATACCTTTTGCGTTCAATTCACGCACCACACGTAAAGCGTCTGCAAGATTTGTCCCCGCCACAAACCGGGATGCGGTCCGCCATGCGAAGCTCCAGCCGGTGATCAATCTCTGCGCCCAAGCCGCTTTGGAAAGATAGATGAAAAATGAACGGAGCATATCCATCCTCGGTTTTCGATTTGACTGCTTGCATATTCTAGCACAGCACTCCAGTTTCGGTATGTTATACTTTTTCCGTGATATTTGTCATGAGTCATAGCCTTAAAGGCAGGATCCAAGAGTGAGAAAACGCAATACCAACACAATCCTGCGGGGATTGTCCATACTTTTCCTGATAGGGGCATTCGTTCTCACAGTCGTGTCCCTGATCGCCTACAGCCGGCAACGGACAGGCTACCCCAACGGGATGACGATTGCAGGCGTTCCAGTCGGAGGTCTCTCGCCGGCTGAAACCTCCCAACGACTACTGGAAGTATATACATCCCCCATTGAAGTCAGATACGACGAAGCTGTTTTCCACATCGATCCCGGGGCAGTCGGATTCAGCATAGATATCGATACCATGCTCGCCGCAGCAGACCTTACCCGCACAGGAGGTTCCTTCTGGGGCGGTTTTTGGGATTACCTTTGGAATCGCGAGACACTTCCAACTCAAATTCCGCTGAGCGCTTCAGTCTCGGAGGAACGCCTGCGCGAATTTCTGCAGAACGAGATCGCCTCGCGATACGACAAACCACCCTCCCCCGCCCAGCCAGTTCCAGGCGGGACCTCGTTCCTTCCCGGCGCTCCCGGGCAGACTCTCGACCTTGACCGGGCTGTCCTCATCATCACAAATGCTTTGCGGTCCCCGGCAAATCGTTCCGTCGCCCTCACCTACAATCAAACGACCTCGACCCGACCCACTTTCGACAACCTCGAAATCCTGCTAAAACAGATCGTGACCACATCCGATTTCGACGGGTTGATCGGTTTTTACTTGATGGACCTGCAAAACGGGCAGGAGATTCATTTTGCAATCAATAACAAACAGGAAATTTCCGTCGAACCGGATATTGCCTTCACTGCCTCGAGCACCATTAAACTCCCCATCCTGACCTCGTATCTGATCAACCGCGGCACCGAACTTGACGCGCAAACCATCGACGTCATCACCCGCGTCTTTCAAATTTCCGACAATTCCGCAACTGACTTGATCCTCGAGCGCATCGACCCGAACAATGGTCCCGTCATCGTGACACAAAATATGGAAGCCATTGGGCTGACCAGCACGTACATCAGCGGCATGTTCTTTCTAGGGGCGCCAAATCTCCTGCCTGGGCGGATAACCCCAGGCAACTCCCGCACGGATGTCTTTACCGACCCCGATCCCTACTCTCAGACCACGCCATCTGAAATGGGCATCCTGGTCGCGGATATCTACCAGTGCGTTCAAACGGGAGGCGGCGCGCTTATTGCGGCATTTCCAAATCGAATCACGCCGTCCACCTGTCAAGCCATTATTGATTTCCTCGCTCTCGATAAATTTGGAGCATTGATTCAAGGCGGCGTGCCCGATGGGACCCTGGTCCCTCACAAGCATGGCTTCGTGCTTTCGAGGGATGGCGTCATGCACGACATCAGCGATGTCGGCATTGTCTATTCCCCCGGTGGAAATTTCGTCCTCTCCATTTATACTTATCATCCCGTTCAAAACATCTGGGACATCACCAATCCCCTTGTGGTTAACCTGACGCAGGCTGTCTATAATTATTTCAATATTGCAAGCCCATGACCAACCCGCCCGATTTCACTTGAAAACGGGCGGGTTTTTCCCACTTCGTATATAATTCAACCATGAGCGCCGCACTGGGACTTTACCGACTTGGAGAGGTGGACAAGCATATCGATCGCGTCCGCACGCGGCTTGATAATATCCAAAAGACCCTCGACGATGATGCGGAGATGAAATCAGCCCGGCAACTTTACGAAAATGCCAACGGCGATTATCTGCAAGCCCAGCATGGGCTCAAAAACGCTGAACTCGATGTAGATAACTTGAGGATAAAGATCGAACAGGCCGAAGCAAGTCTTTACAGCGGCTCCATCAAAAACCCCAAGGAACTTCAGGACCTTCAAAAGGATGTTGCCTCTCTAAAAAAACATCTGGCGACCCTTGAAGAACGACAATTGGAATCGATGCTTTTATCCGAAACGGCAACCACGAATTTGGAAAAGGCAAAGAATGACCTTGATCTTGTCCAGGCAAGGCTGGGGAACGATCACAAAAAGCTGATCGAGGAACAGACCGACCTGATTAGGCAGATGGAAAGCCTTGGCCAGGAGCGCGAGGCAGCGCTCGCCCCGATCGAAAGTCCGCTTCTGACCGTGTACGAAGACCTCCGCAAACAAAAACGCGGCGTGGCTGTGGCTGAAGTGGATGATGGAGCCTGCGCCGCCTGCGGTACGACAATCAATGCAGCGCTTCAGCAGACTGCACGTTCGCAAAAGCAACTGGCACACTGTCCGTCCTGCGGTCGCATTCTGTTCGCAAGATAAACCAGAGAAATGATTTTCGATATCATCGACCCCATCTCCTTCCTGACCGGTTTCCTGACCGCAACCGTCCTGTGGTTTGTCATCAGCCGGTCGCGACCGCTGATCCTCGAACTGCGCCAAAATCTGAAGGAACAACGTGAAATTGCAAAATCACGCAAGACGAGCTCGGTCGAGGAAAATCACCGCAGGGTCACTTTGCGACGCGCGCAGGGATTGCACCTTGCCGCCCAACTCTTCCCGTTGGACGAAATCCTCCAGGAGCCCGCTGTCCTTACCCCGCCGGCGCCTGTTGAACGCGGTGGAGCCTCCCGCTTCGAAGATGTCGTTACGCAAACCCTCCCCTATCTGCCGGCCTGGCCTGAAATTGCCGCTGCCTATCAACCTCATACACTGACACTCCCGCAAGCGCTAGCAGGCGGCGCAAACCTCGCGATCATCGGCCAACCCGGAATGGGAAAGACCGTCGCCTTGGCATACCTGGCGAGCCTCGCCGCTAATCGAAGCGAAAAATTGGGACATCTGCAGGACAAGGTCCCCTTCCACTTTCACGTCGCAGACTTGACCCTCCCGCCGAAGGATCCCAAAAAAATTCTCGAACCAATCATCGAAGCGGTCTCTGAAAATGCCCCGGTGTTCGATGCGGGGAAAATTCCCGCCTTCGTCCAAAACACGTTCAAAAGCGGAAATGCCATTCTTCTTGTAGACGGATTCGACGAAATCACTTCTGACGAACAGAACCTCGTTTCCGAATTCTTCAAGGCTCTCCTCAAGGAAAACCCGAACCTCCGCATCGTAACAACGGGCGCTCCCGAACATTTGGACGGACTGATCATGCTCGAGTTCGTGCCCCTGGCCTTGTGCGCCTGGAACGAGAAATCGAATCAAAATTTCATCGCCCAGTGGGGTGAGTTGTGGATGCGAACCGTCGCACTCGAAGCCTGGGCGCAAACGGGACCGGAACAAGTGGATCCGCTTCTCGTCAACTCCTGGTTGGGTTCTGAATCCATCAACCTTTCTCCCCTCGAGTTGACCTTGAAGGTCTGGGGCGCTTATGCCGGTGACAGTCTTGGGCCGCATGTGCTCGAAGCCATCGCCACGCATATTCGCCGCATCGCCCCCGCAAATACACCGATCGCCGCCCTGGAAACTCTCGCAATGCAATCGATCCTTAGCGCGAATCCGGTGTTCGATTCGCGCAAGGCGCGGGTGTGGGTGAAGTCATTCGAAGTGGTGGAAGAGGTCCCTGAAAGCGCACCAGCCCAAAGTCCGGAAGATGAGGCGCAAGGGGTGAATCCAAATACCGTATCGCGCACGAAGGTCGAGAGAATAACGACACCGACATCCGGGTTGTTGTCAAGAATGTCCGGCAGCGGCTTACTGGTATCCCACCCAAACAATCGAATGAGATTCGTTCACCTGGTTTTTGCAGGGTATCTTGCCGGACATGCCCTGACCACTTATGCCGCAGATGATACCCTGATCAACCAGAAGGATTGGCCGGGAAAATTCATGGCCATGAGATATCTCGCAGCGCACGGCGACGCCAGCCGGTTTGTACAATACCTGTTGGGATTCTCCCGCCTGCCCATGCACCGGCCGCTGTTCGAAGCCGCGCGCTGGTTGAGGGATGCGCCCCGCAACGCACCCTGGCGTGGAAAGATGTTTGGAATGCTTGCCTCCATCCTGCAAACCGATGGAATCCCTCTTGGGTTGCGAGGACAGGCCATGGCTGCGTTCGTCTACAGCAACGACCCCAGTGCCGCAGCTTTGTTCAGGCAATTCGCAACATCCACTTCATTCGAACTCGTGCATCTTGCCGTTCTTGGGCTCGGCGCAGTTCGGGATGGCAAAGCCGTAAAAATTTTGCAAGGCGCATTGCAGGCTCCGAGTGTTTCAGTAAAACGCGCGGCATGCATGGCGCTTGTCGCCCTTGGAACCAACGAAGCTCTGGAGATCGTGGCGCAAGCCCTTCTCAATGGAGAAGAAGACGTCCGCCGTGCGGCAGGTGAGGCGCTTGCCAACGAGCCGTCTGAAGGCCACGAGATGTTGAAAGACGGCGTCACTCTCAACGATATTCTTCTGAGGCGCGCAGTAGTGTACGGCCTCGGCCGTGTCAAGGAAGACTGGGCAACCGAGCTACTGAAGAAGGTCCAAATCGACGACGACCAATGGGTGGTCCGTAATGCCGCCACCGAAGTTCTCGATATGCGGTTGAAAGGCGATTCTTATTCGCCTGTAAAACTCAAGCCGCCTTCCGACACACCGTGGCTGGTGGAATTTGCAGCGAAAAAAGGGGTCGGCGTTTCACCCGGTGTTCCTGCCACAGAAATACTTTTGGTGGCATTGAAGGATGAAAATCCGGATGTGCGTCTCGCATCGTTGCAATTCCTCAAGTTCACTCCTCAGGAGAATGTTTTGAAGCAGCTCTATGAAGCCATGTACACTGACGACCCCGAGTTGAGAGAATACACATTCAAAGTCCTCTGGGAGTTGGAGTCTGCGGGGATTAAACTCCCAATTCCCTCCGATTATGGATTAGGTTGATATGTTGATCACAAATGCGAATCTCATCACCTGGGAATCTCCCAACCGTGTGTTTGCCAATCATGCCATATTGATCGAAGGCGGGCGGATCAAAGAGGTCGGCACTACACGCTCGCTCGCGACCAAACACCCCAAGGTAAAGCAATTCGACGCGAAGGATCAATATGTGATGCCCGGGGGTATTTGCGCCCATACACATTACTACGGCGCATTCGCCCGCGGCATGGCGATTCCCGGTCCCGCGCCGAGGGACTTTCCCGATATCCTGAGAAAATTATGGTGGCCGCTCGACCGTTCCCTCGATGCAGAGGGAGTCCGGTATTCTGCCCTGGTCTGCCTAGTGGACGCGATCAAGCACGGGTCGACGACGCTGATCGACCATCACGCCTCCCCCAATTTCATCGACGGTTCGTTGGATGTCATTGCAGACGCTGTGGACAAAAGCGGTTTACGCAGCGTGCTTTGTTATGAAGTGACAGACCGCGACGGAAATGAAAAAGCAAATGCCGGGATCGAAGAGAATGTGCGATTCATAAAGCGCCTCGCCTCGAACCCGCACCCGAGGTTGTCTGCCGCTTTCGGGCTCCATGCCAGTCTGACGCTTTCCGGTACGACCTTGCAAGCCTGCGCCTCCTCCATACCGGAAGGAACCGGTTTTCACATCCACACTGCCGAGCACGAATCGGACGAATACGACAGCCTGCAAAAATCAGGCATGCGCGTGATCGACCGCCTGCAAAAACACGGCATCCTTGGACCGAACACCATCGCCGCTCACGGCGTTCATTTCGATGCGCGTGAAATGGAGATTCTGAAAGAAACCGGGACCTGGCTATCCCACCAACCACGATCGAACATGAACAACGGCGTGGGAACGGCGCAGATCGAATCCATGCTCAGGCTTGGAATTAAGGTATGCCTCGGGAACGACGGTTTCTCGAATTCCATATGGGACGACTGGAAAGCGGCGTACCTTCTCCATAAAATCGAACACCGCGACCCGCGCCGCATGGGCGGATTCGACGTCCAGCAAATGGCAGCGTATAACAACGCAGCTCTCGCTCAAGTCTTCTTTCCAGACGCGCCGATCGGGCAGATCAAACCCGGCGCAGCTGCCGACCTAATCTTCGTGGACTACCACCCTTTTACACCGCTCACAGACGGAAACCTCCCCTGGCATATCATCTTCGGTTTCCAGCAAAGCATGGTGACATCCACCATGGTCGATGGAAAGTTCCTGATGAAAGACCGCGAACTCATCACCCTTGATGAGGCAGAGATCGCCGCTCGCGCAAGGGAGATCGCCCCGCGCATTTGGAAGAAATACGAAGAAGAAGTAGCCAGAGTATCCTGACAATCGGAGATCGTTATGGAAGAAACCCAGTTGCTATTAAAAATTGCCATCCTCGGCGGAACCGGAAAGGAAGGTTCAGGGTTGGCGTTGCGTTGGGCGCGCGCCGGATATTTCGTCATCATCGGTTCCCGATCCGCCGAACGCGCCGACCAGTCTGCTTATGAGATCAACCAACAATTAGGGATGCTGAACACCCAGGGAATGGATAATGAGTCCGCCTGCCGCGCGGCGGACATTGTCGTTCTTACCGTCCCGCCTGAGGCGCAAATCCATACACTTGAAAAAGTGAAAGACGTGCTCGCGGGAAAAATCCTGGTGGATGCCACAGCCCGGGTGGACGCAAAAGACCCCAAACCGCCCGCGGGGCGTTCAGCTGCGCGTGAGGCGCAAGACCTGCTCGGTTCCGAAGTGCGCGTCGTGGCTGCTTTCCAAAATGTGCCCGCCCATGCCCTGAAAAAACTGGATTCAGAACTGGCGAGCGACGTCATGGTCTGCGGCGATGACCCTGATGCGCGCGCACAAGTGGTGAAACTTGCCGAGGCGGCGGGGATGCAGGCGTACGAAGCGGGAGGGCTGGATAACGGCATTATTGTCGAAGGGCTCACCGCGCTCATCATCGCCATGAACAAACGCTATAAATCCAAGGTAGGCGGGATTCGCGTCAGCGGAATAAACAAAGAGAGCGAATCATCCGAACAGAATAAAAAATAAAGTGTCGCAACTCGTTCTCACCCCCCTGAAGAATATCCCGCTCATCCGCCAAGGCGACAACCTGGCGGATATTCTTGTTAATGCCCTGCCAGATACGGATCTGGAATTAAGAAATAATGATATTTTTGTCGTTGCCCAGAAGATCATCAGCAAATCCGAGGGGCGGATGGTCAACCTTGCAGACATCACCCCTTCTTCCCGCGCAATGGAACTCGTGCCGCAGGTTGAAAAGGATCCGCGCCTCATCGAATTGATCCTGAGGGAAAGCAAAGAAGTGATGCGGGTGCGCAAGGATGTCATCGTTGTCGAACATCGCCTTGGGTTTGTGTGCGCAAACGCGGGAATCGACCATTCCAATGTAAAAGGCGAAGGGAATGTCGATGAGGAATACGTCCTGCTCCTGCCGCAGGACCCGGATGCATCCGCACAGAAATTAAGGTACGAGATCAAACAATTAGCGAATAAGGATGTCGGCGTAATGATCATCGACTCGCACGGGCGTGCATGGCGCAACGGGACAGTCGGGATTTGCATCGGTTTGAGCGGAATCCCCGCCCTTGTGGACGAAAGAGGCTGGAAGGACCTTTTTGGGTACACCCTCAAAGCCACCGTCGTCGGGGTGGCGGATGAACTCGCCGCCGCCGCTTCCCTCGTGATGGGTCAAGCCGCCGAAGGCACACCCGTCATTCATGCGCGGGGCTTTCCCTATCCCCTTGGTGACGGCTCACTCAAGGAACTCATCCGTCCCAAAAAAATGGATATGTTCCGTTGAATAAAGCTAGACGGGCTGCCGGCACATCCCCGCAATCATAGGCAAATCGTATGGTATTGCTAACGCAAATCTAATTCGGGATTGATATAAGAAAAAAGCATCAACGCATCAACGGAGTCTCATGCCTTTCCCCGAAAAATTCCTCGATCTTTTCGACCCAAAGTCCAAAGCCATATTATTTCTCGCCACCGTCAACTCGGAAGGTATTCCACAAGTCACCCCGGTCTGGTTCGACCACGATGGCGAACACATCCTTATCAACACAAATGAAGGGCGCGTAAAAGACCGCAACATGAAAAACCAGCCCGATGTCGCCATGGCGATCCAGGACCCGAACGATCCCTATCGGTATCTTGGGATTCGCGGCAGGGTCGTATCCTTCACACGCGAAGGCGCCGACGAACACATCCACAAGCTCTCGATGCGTTACCACAACAAGCCCTGGAAATACCGCGAAGGACAGAAGCGGATCATATTCAAGATCGAACCGGTTTCCTTTGACGAACACGATTGACCTGCTCACTTTTTTGCGGACCCGCCGCTCCGTCCGCCGCTTCAAACCGGACCCGGTACCCGATTCGGTCATCCGCGAGATTCTCCACGCTGCAACCTTCGCTCCCTCCGCCCACAACCGCCAACCCTGGCGCTTCGTCGTTTTGACCGATCAGAGGATGAAAACCAGCCTCGCCCGCGCCATGGAAGCGGAATTCGCACGAGACCTCGAAAAAGACGGTCTTTCCAGCGAAACAATAAAAAAACGACTCGATCGTTCCCGTGAAAGGATGACAAACGCCCCAGTTGTCATCCTGCTTTGCGTGGACATGACCGAAATGGATGTCTACCCCGATTCCAACCGCAGGAAAGCCGAATACATCATCGCAACGCAATCTGCGGCGAATGCAGGGATGCAGCTGCTCCTTGCGGCTCATGCAGAGGGGCTTGGCGGGGTCTGGGTGTGCAGTCCGATGTTTGCGCAGAAAACGGTCCAAGAGGCTTTGAATATTTCCTTAGCCTGGGAACCTCAAGCGATGATCCTGCTGGGCTATCCGCTTGAAATCCCGGCAGCGCGAGATAGAAAGCCATTGGATGAAATTACCAAATTCATAACTGACATCGAAGCGAAAATACCATGAATATCGTCGCACTTGCAGGCGGAGTCGGCGGCGCGAAACTCGCGCACGGGCTGGCGCAATCCCTTAAAGCGGAGGAATTAACCATAATCGTCAACACCGGCGACGATTTCGAACACCTGGGTTTGTATATCTGCCCGGATCTCGACACGGTTTGTTATACGCTGGCAGGGCTGGCAAACCCAGAAACAGGATGGGGGCGCGCCGGTGAAACCTGGAATTTCATGGAGAATCTCGAAAAACTAGGCGGAGCATCCTGGTTTCGCCTGGGCGATAAGGACATGGCGACCCACCTCGAGCGTTCACGCAAACTAAAAGAAGGCGAATCTCTTTCGCAAATCACGGAAGATTTTTGCGCCGCATGGGGTATAAAACTCAAAGTTCTACCGATGTCAGACTCGCCAGTGCGGACGATGGTTAATACCGATGAGGGCGAATTGGCTTTTCAGGAGTACTTTGTCCACAGACGGTGCGAACCCAGGGTCAAAGGTTTCAGGTTTGACGGAGTCTACGGAGCGGGCCCCTCATCGGGCGCGAAAGAAGCGCTCGATTCGGCGGACGCGGTCATTATCTGCCCGTCGAATCCCTGGGTGAGCATCGATCCGATCCTCAAGGTCGTCAAGGAAATAAATAAACCAGTCGTCGCCATCTCCCCCATCATCGGCGGGACCGCGGTAAAAGGACCCGCCGCCAAAATGTACGCTGAAATGGGAATCGAACCTTCGGCGCTGGCTGTCGCAAGCCATTATCGCAACATCGCTTCGGGCTTTGTGTTAGATAATATGGACCGGGAGTTGGATGCCGGGATCAAAAATATAATAATGAAAACACTCGTCACAGATACGCTCATGAAAACCGCTGAAGACCGTGTGCGGCTGGCGAAGGATGTGCTACACTTTATCGGGAGTCTATAACCATGTCACTTTGGGCGATCCTGCCTGTTAAACCCCTTAGGCGCGGCAAGTCCCGCCTCGCCGGAGCCCTGACGGAAGAGGAACGCGCGGCGTTGAACCAGGAACTGCTGGAGCGCACGCTTCGCATTCTTTCGGAATTAAAAGAATTGGATGAAGTCCTTGTGGTCAGCCGGGATACTCATGCGCTGACCATCGCCCGCAATCACGGCGCGAAGACCGTGCAGGAAGACGGACAGCCGCATTTGAATACCGCGCTTACACGCGCCTCCGTCGTGGCACAAGTCCATGCAACGCAGGGAGTTTTGGTACTGCCGGTCGACCTGCCCCTGCTTACCGCAGATGATGTTCTGGCCTTGATCGACCGCGCAGCAAAGCCGCCCGTGGTGGTCATCGCGCCGGACAGGCATCACCGCGGGACGAATGCATTGTTGATGGTGCCCGCCGGGCAGATCGAATACGAATTCGGAGAAGGTTCCTTCCAGCGGCACTGCGAACGCGCGATCCAATCGGGAGCAAGACTCGAAGTGGTGGAATTACCTTCCCTTGGGCTCGATCTCGATGATCCGGAGGATTTGGAACTCATCCGGAAATTGGAAGCGCAAAAAGTATAGACATTCAATACGTGAATCATTTGACAGATTCATCGGGCAAATCAATTTCTCTGTAAAACGAGAATCCCATTAGAAGAATAAGGCAGGAACGCCATAGGGCTGGTGTCTCAGGGATTAATGAAATTGAGTGTCTGTGCATCTCAGCGACTGGTAATGGGGACTCAAGATTTGGTGACAGATTGCTCCACCTGAAAGGTTCTTTTGTCATGGTTAATACGAAAACGGGGGTGCTATAATGAAATTGTCCTCTATTTCACAATTAACCCGAGGTGCCCCATGCGAACGAAAGAAACCTTTGACGCCCTCTTCATGACGAACCATCAACTCGAAACCGAAGCGCTGCGTTGTGAGTATTGCGAAGAAAAACCGTGCCGCGAAGCCTGCCCCGTCTATTGTTCACCCTGTGATTTCCTCATGGCGGCGCGCAGCGGAAACGCATCGGATTTGCGACGGGCAGCGGGTGAGGTTATGCGCGCCAATCCGCTCGGTGGCGTTTGTGGACTGGTTTGCCCCGACACACTCTGCATGGCGGCTTGCACGCGAAAAAATTTCGACGGCTCGATCAACATCCCGAAGGCGCAGGCGACCATTGTCGAGATGGCAAAGCGGTTAGGCGGGATCCCGAAACTCGATAAGCCAGCGCTCAATGGGAAACGGATCGCTATCGTCGGTGGCGGTCCCGCAGGATTGGGGGCGGCGGCAACTCTCGGGCAGATGGGGTACGCTGTTGATATTTTCGAAGCCCGCGACAGACTCGGCGGCATGATGAATCTGATTCCTGATGACCGGATCGACAGGCGCGTGATCGAAACAGATATCGAGTTCCTGCTCACGCTCGGCGAAATCAATGTCAAAACGGGGATGAAAATCGAGGAGCCAAAGTCCCTGCTCAAACAAGGTTACGACGCGGTCCTGGTCACCATCGGTTTGTGGAAGCCAATCGAACTGGGAATCGAAAACGAAGACCTGGCGATCAAGATGACGGACTTCCTCTCCGATCCGGCTAGTTATCACTTTAAAGGACGGGTTGCCATTGTCGGCGGAGGCGCGACCGCCGTGGACTGCGCGCTAACCGCACGCGAACACGGCGCGCGCCACGTGGAAATGTTCATGCTCGAGAAACTCTCCGAGATGCCGCTGACGAAACGCGAACGGCAGGATTTGCTGACGTATGATATCGAAGTGACAGGGCGGACCCGCGTTACGCGCATCCTCAAGGACACGCAAGGCTTATGGGGCATCAAAGTGATGAAAGTACACCTCCCAATAGGAGAAAAATTTCACCCCACAAAAGTTGTGGACGTGGAAGGCACTGACTGCCTGAGTTCCGATTTCGAAGCGGTTATCGTATCGATCGGGATGCGATCCACCCTGCCGCGCGAGCAGGCAGAGGGCATTTTCCATGCGGGCGATATGGCCAACGGTCCGAAAACGGTTGTGGAAGCAACGGCCTCAGGCAAAAATGCCGCGCTCGAGATCGATGCATACCTGAAGGGGGAGGAAAAACCCGTGATCCAAAAGGCGACAAAATCCTATTTCATCCTGCCAGGCTACAACCCCAAACCCATCTCACTCGAAGCCGATTTCTTCGGGCGGACAATTCACTCCCCGTACCTCTTATCCGCCTCTCCAATCACGGATGGACTTGCTCAAATGGAAAAAGCCTACAAAGCGGGCTGGGCGGGCGGCATTATGAAGACCGCGTTCGACAAAGTCCCCATCCACATCCCCAACGAGTACATGTTCACGTTCAACCCCCTAACATATGGAAACTCGGATAACGTGTCAGGGCATCCGCTCGATCGTGTCTGCCGCGAGATCGAGATTCTCGTCAAACGATGGCCCGACAGGCTAACTGTCGGCTCCACAGGCGGACCCGTCACTGGTCATGACGAGAGTGATTGCGCAGGCTGGCAATCGAACACGAAGAAACTTGAAGCCGCAGGCGCAATGGCTATCGAATATTCGTTGTCCTGTCCCCAAGGCGGCGACGGCACTGAGGGCGATATCGTCTCACAAAATGCAGCGCTTACCGCAAAAATCGTCGACTGGATACTGAAAGTCGGCGATGCGAATGTGCCGAAGTTGTTTAAATTAACCGCCGCAGTCACTTCGATCATTCCGATTTTGCGCGCCATCAAGGCCGTGCTTGCCAAGTACCCAAACAAGAAGGCGGGTATCACGCTGGCAAACTCATTCCCTACGCTGGCTTTCCGCGCTTCGGCAACACGGCGATGGGATGAAGGCGTGATCGTCGGCATGAGCGGCGACGGCGTCACCCCCATCTCATACCTGACACTGGCGAATGCAGTGCCGGAGGGAATCGAGATATCAGGTAACGGCGGACCAATGACCTACAAAGCCGCCATGAATTTTTTGGCGCTGGGAGTCAAGACCGTCCAATTCTGTACGATCGCGATGAAATACGGTGTGGGCATCGTGAACGAGCTTGAATCCGGCACCGCCTTCCTGATGCAGGAACGCGGCATCAAATCTGTGAAGGAATTGACCGGCATCGCGCAGCCGAAACCGGTAACTGATTTCATGGCGCTATCGCCGACCAAGAAGATCTCCGAATTCAATCATGATTTGTGTGTCTCGTGCGGAAACTGCACACGCTGCGGGTATCTTGCCATTTCGCTCGATGAAAAGTTCCGTCCGTGGACCGACCCAACCAAATGCATCGGCTGTTCCATCTGCGCACAGAAGTGTTTCACGGGCGCTATCACGATGCGGGAGCGCACAGCAGAGGAACTGGCTGTGCTGGTGGAAAATTAATCCTTTTACCACAGAATAACCCTGCGGGTCATTGTCACGGATTTACACAGTAAGTAACTCCGCGGTATCCGTGAGGTTTATGGCTAAAATGTATTTGATATCCTGATGTTCTATTTCAGGATCGCATCCCGGAAGCAGAACCTCTGGATTCCTTGCAACAATCTGGAAAGGAATGGCACATGGAAACTCGATTCGAAAACGGTATTGTTGTGACCCTTGGTAAGAACAACCGCGTCATTTGGAACGGCTCGGTAATAACGGACGGCGAGAACATCGTCGCCGTTGGCACCACGTCAGAGATGAAAAAGAAATATCCAAACGCCAAATCAGTGGACTGCACGAACAAGGTCATCCTCCCAGCCTTCATCTGTGCTCACCACCACTTTTACTCCACCTTCGCGCGCGGCATGTTCATCCCCGGCGATCCCGCGTCCAACTTTGTGGAAGTTCTCGAGCGATTGTGGTGGAAAGTGGACCGCGCCATTGTCGGTGATGATATCCTGCTCTCGGCGCAAATCCCGCTCATCGAGTGCATCCGCAATGGGACAACCACCATCATCGACCACCATGCCTCACCATCGGCAGGCGACGGTTCGCTCGACATGATCGAGTCAGCTGTAAGACAGGCTGGCGTGCGTGCCTCGCTGTGCTATGAAGTTTCAGATCGCAACCAGCACGGAGAAGGAATCAAAGAGAACGAACGGTTCATCAAAAAGGTTGGCAAGGGCGATGGCCAGATCGCAGCCATGATGGGGCTGCATGCCTCTTTCACAGTGGACGATGAGACGGCCGAGCGATGCGTCGGTATTGCAAAGGATGCGGGTGTCGGCTGTCACATCCATGTCGCGGAAGATGCTGCAGATCGAAAAGATTCGCTCGATAAGTACGGCATCCCAACCGTGGAGCGGCTCCACAGGCTGGGCATGACTGGCGAAAAGTCCATCTTTGTCCATTGCGTCCACATTGACGAATCTGAAATGGACACCATCGCAACTACAAACACAATCGTGGTCCACAATCCTGAATCGAACATGAACAATGCGGTCGGTGTGACGAAATTACTTAAACTGCTTGCCAGGGGAATCCTGGTCGGGCTCGGCACAGACGGCATGAACTCGGACATGCTCACACAAATGCGCTGCGCCTACCTGCTCCATCGACTCGATAACCAAGACCCGCGCGTAGCCTTCATGGAAGCACCGCAACTGCTCCTCCAAAACAACGCGGATATCGTGGAGCGTCAATTCGGGATCCGCGTTGGAGAGATCGCCGCAGGACGGCCCGCCGATCTGGCAATCCTGGATTATCACCCGCCCACGCCGTTGACCGAAGCCAATTTCCTCGGTCACCTCATCTTCGGGCTTGTGGATGCAACGGTGGACACCACGGTCTGCCGGGGGAAGATCTTGATGCAAAACAAGAAGATTCTCACCATGGATGAAGAGCGAATTGCGGCACGATCACGCGAACTCGCTCCTGTAATGTGGCAACGATTACAAGAGCTGTAACCCTTAATCCTCCTTTTTCACAGTGACAGTCCCGCTGGCGTGACTGTCACTGTGTTTTTATCTATACAAATCGGGGTGAATCCATCCGCCGTGCGCTATAATGTGACAGAATTCAATCCATTTCGATCATAAGGATAAAAACATGGAACGTGTCGCTTTATACCTGCAAGATTCCCATAACCTGCGCGATGGATTGGACTACGCCCGTTACGCGGAACAACGCGGTTTTGAAGCTGTCTGGCAGGCCGAGTCGCGCCTTGTGCGCGATGCCATCGTCCCCATGGCTGCCTATGCAGCAGTGACCGAGCACCTCAAGGTCGGTTCAGGCGTGATCAACAACTGGACGCGGAATATCGGTCTGCTCGCCGCCACCTTTCTGACTCTCGACGACCTCGCGCCGAATCGGGTCATCTGCGGACTTGGCGCATGGTGGGATCCACTGGCAAAAAATGTCGGCATCGACCGCAAGAAACCGCTGACCGCCATGAAAGAAACAGTGACAGTGATGAGAAAACTCCTCAACATGGAGCGCGTTACCTTCGACGGTGAATTTGTCCGTGTGAACAGCATCGAACTTGACGTGGTATACGGCAGGCGGGAGCCGCGCAATGTGCCGATCATGATCGGCGCAACCGGCGACCAAATGATGGAACTGACAGGTGA
The DNA here is from genome assembly GCA_015075725.1 of Anaerolineales bacterium. NCBI lineage: Bacteria > Bacillati > Chloroflexota > Anaerolineae > Anaerolineales > Anaerolineales bacterium. Next base: position 3,725,891 of record JABTTV010000001.1, read on the forward strand.
AGTGGCGGACGGAGCGGTGCTCAACTATTGCGTCGCCCCCGAGTACAACGACAAAGCCATGGAGCTTCTCGAAAAAGGATTGAAAAAATCCGGACGGAAAATGGAGGGCTTCGACCGTCCGCAGCTGATCGTCTGCTCGGTGGACGAGGATCACGACAAAGCCATCGACTACACCAAGATGCTCCTATGCCAATACATCGCCCAGCAGCCGCACATTGCGAAAGCCTCGAATGTCTCCGATGGCGTGGTGCAAGAGATTCAATCCATCCTTGGGTGGCCCGCCACCAAGGAACAGATCATGAAGGCGAAAGACCTGGTGCCGAATGAGTTGGTTTATAAGATCACTGCCTCCGGCACACCCGAAGAAGCCAAATCCAAGGTGGAAGAGTACAAAAAGCGCGGCTGCACCTGCCCCATTCTCTATCCCGTCGGCGGCAATTTCAAACTACTAATCGATACATTCGCACAAAAGTAGAAAGTCCCGAATCTATCGAACCCTCCCGCCGGCTTCAAGCCTGACGGGAGTTTTTTTATTCGTAGGCCAACACTTCACGGACTGTCAAACGAGACGCGTTGCGCGCGGGAATGAAACTGGCAAGCATGCTCAGGAATATCACGATTCCCAGCCACATCCAAAACCCCGGCATGGAATAGGTGTACGTCAAAGCGGTTCCCATCACTGCCTGCCCGAGCGCCTGGTTGAGTCCTTGAGTCATGGGGATAGCAAAAACCGCACCCATCGCCCAACTCATCAAACCGATGACAACCCCTTCGCGGATAAAGACCAGTGCCACGCTCCGGTTCGATGCGCCGATCGCCCTGAGGACCCCGATCTCGCGCGTCCGCTCTAAAACGTTGATGCTCATCGTCCCCATCAAACCGAGTCCGCCGACCAGCGCCAGCAAAACCGCCATGGTCAGAAGAAGAGAGACAATGGCATCGAAGGATGCCTCTGCATCGCGCCGTTCCGTATTGATGGTGGTCGCAAGCCCGATCTTGACGCCCACAAATTCCAGCCGTTCTTCGACAAGGCGCGTCACGGAATCGACATAGGCAGGGTCATGCCGTTCCAGTGCGATCATCAGTGCGTCCGTTTCACCGATGCGGTTTGTGATCTTCGTCATGTACTCGTAATTGACGTACATGATGGGAAGAAACGCCATTCCCTTGAACGTTCCGACAATCTTGAATGTATGTTCCTCGCCGTCGACCTTCAGGAGGATATCCCCGCCAAGTTTCATCTCAGGTTCATCCAGGAGCATGGCGGAGGGAACGACCACTGCATTCTCATCACCCGAGGCAAGCCATCTTCCTTCGGCAAGGGACGGGGAAACGATCAAACTATCGGGATGAACCGTCGGAGCGAACATGTAGATCAAGCCGCTTTCGCTCCCATCGTCCCGGATCAAACGCGCCGGAAGCTGAATCCACACATCGGTCCCGACCACTCCCGGAATGGATTCCGCCTCGCTTTGAATCCGATCCGCGCGGTAGGAACGGTCAAGGGCGAGCATCGAATCGCAGTTGAACCATTTGATCATATCCTCGACGGTGCTCGAAAGGGATGCGCGCACATTGAACACGCTGATGAACGTCGCGGACCCGAGCGTGAGCGTGATCAATGTCAGAATCAGCCGGCCCTTATTCCTAAACGTATTCCGGATGGACAACAAGACCGACCTGATCGAAAAACCGCGCGCAAACCATAAATTCGCGCCAGAAAGCAGCCTGTCGATCACATTCCCGCCGAACCGACCACGGCCCATCGAGTAATTGCTCATCGCCTCTGCGGCGCTGATGCGCAAACTGGTAACGAACGGAACAAGCGAAGCCAGAACCGGCAGGATCAGCCCGATCGCAATTTGAACGGCAAATGTTTCCGGCGGCGATTCCATCGAGTAAAGGTCGAAATTGAAAAATCCAGCCAGCGCGGCGCTCAATGCCTGCGCGCCATAAACGCCAAGCGGAAGCGCTATCAACAAAGCCAGTGCGCCATAAGCCAGGACCATGACGAGATACATGCCCAAGATCTGAGCCGAGCTCCCGCCCACCGCTTTCATCACACCGATCTGACGTTTTTGCTGCGTAAGTATGGCGGACACCGTGTTGACCACGAGAAAAACGCTGAGGAACAAGGACAACACACCGAGCAGTCCCATCAATAAAAGGATGCCGTTCAGCACATCGTTCATGGGGAGTTGTCCTGGTTCGGCGATCATGCTCAACGGAATTGTGTAGCCGGATTTTTCGACCTTGTCTTTCACGCGGTTGACGACTCTTTGAGCCCATGCTTTATCCTGCGCATTGACGGCAATCACATGCAGTTCATTGAAACCATACGGCTCGCCAAACCATTCCAACGTATCGAAGGTAACGTATCCGTACGGCGTCCCGTCGATCTGAGCGGGCAACTGGGCGGGATCATACGCCGCCCCGGCAATGCGGACCCTGCGCTCGACGTCGTTCGGAAATTTGATCAAGACCACATCGCCTACTTCCGCCTCGATTACAGGCAATGCCGCCCGCTCGATCAATATCTCGCGCTCGGGCGGGGGCCAGGCTCCGCTCTGCGAAGTGACCTTATTCACGCGAATATCGTCGTAATCGGCAATGACAAACACCGTAAGGTTCTTCCACTCGCCGGATTTTGTCAGGAGCCGCGCCGAGATGTTCCTGCGCGCATCCGCCTCCTGCACATCCTTCATTTTGCGAATGGATTCAAGAAAATCCTCGTCGAACAATTGGATCGTCCGCACCGTGCCGCTGGAGGGATGAATGGCGGCAAAACTTTCCGCAAGCCCATCGGCGAGGATCGTCCGTGCGCTCAAGATGATCCCCAGCGCGAACAAACCGACGGACATCGAAAGCACGATCAACAACGTGCGGGTCTTGTTGCCAAACAGGTCGTTGATAACCTTGAACCAGCGCGCTTTAAGCATGGACGGATTCCTTCATGCCAATGATCTGCCCGTCGGATAACGTGATGATTCGCGAGCCGCGTCTGGCGATATCTTCGTCATGAGTGACCATGAAGACAGTATGCCTCTCCTGTACGAGACGTTCAAATATATCCATGATCACCGCCGCGGTGGCTGAATCGAGACTACCCGTAGGTTCATCTGCGACGAGAATGGCGGGATCGTTCGCCATGGCGCGCGCAATGGCAAGCCTTTGCTGCTGGCCGCCCGAAAGCGCGGTTGGAAGTTTTTTCGCATGATCGGCAATATCCACCTCTTCAAGGAGGGACATGGCACGCCTGCGCTGCTCCCAGATCGGGTATCGTTTCGCAAAATCCATGGGCAGCATGACGTTTTGGAGAACGGTGAGGGTTGGAAGCAATTCGAAAGATTGAAAAACGACACCCAGCGTCCTGCCGCGAACCTTCGCGGCTCGTTCAGGACCGTACTTGTGAATCGGTTCTCCATTCACCCATATCTCGCCTGAAGTGGCGCGGTCCAGGCCGGTCATAATATTAACCAGCGTGGTCTTGCCGCTGCCGGATTTTCCCGTGACGATCAAGAATTCCCCGGGGAGAACTGCCAGATCGATGTGATCGAGCGCGGTAACGGAACCGGCAAGGCTTTCATAGACCTTGACCGCAGAACGCAATTCGATTAATGGGCTATCGGTTGACGAATTCATCCTGAATCCTTCCATCCACCAGGCGTATCGTTCGCCGGGCGCGCCGGGCGAGATCGCTGTCGTGTGTGACCATCAATATCGTCTTACCCGACTCGACAAGGGTTTCGAACAAACGGAAGATCATCTCGGTGGATTTGGAATCAAGGTTGCCAGTGGGCTCGTCCGCTGTGAGCAGGACGGGGTCATTTGCCAGCGCGCGGGCGATCGCCACACATTGTTGTCCGCCGCCGGATAACGCGCTCGGCAGATGATGGGCATGATCCGCCATGCCAACCAGTTCAAGCAGGCGCATGGCCTGATCGGCACGATCAGGGCGGGGATATCGCGAACCGTAATCCATTGCCAGCAAAATATTTTCGACTGCGGTGAGGGTTGGGAGGAGCTGAAAGAACTGGAATATCACGCCAATGGAGCGCCCGCGCCAGAGCGCGATCTCCTCTTCACTAAATTCGTGAATGGGATGGTTATCCACAAAGACCTCGCCGGAGGTGGGTTTGTCGATCCCGGTAATGACGTTGATCAGCGTGGATTTTCCGCTGCCGGATTTCCCGATAATGGAAACGAACGCCCCCGGCTCGACCTTCAGATCGATCCCCTTCAAGGCTGTGAACGTGCCTGCCGAACTACGGTACGTTTTCACCACGTTGCACAGGTCAACCAATTCCTTGTTGTCTTCGATACCTGAACCGATCGCCGATGGATTGAGACGAATCATACCCAGAGTATAATCCGGCTCATGCCAAAAATAAAACAAGCCAATTCACGACATTGCTTCGTCTGCGGGCTGGAAAACCCGGTGGGATTGCATCTGCATTTCTACGAAACCGGGCCCGGCGAGGTGGAAACCCAATACGTCGCGCCAAGCCATTTTCAAGGTTATCCCGGCGTCTTACACGGCGGGATCGTTGCCGCCATCATCGATGAGGTCACCGGGCGGGCCTACTTGGGGAGCGACCCGCAAAAACCGCGCTTTATGTTCACGGGAAAGCTCGAAGTGAAGTATCGCAAAAACGTTCCCGTGGAAAAGTTATTGAAGATCATTGGAAAGACCGGGAAAGACAAGGGCAGGGTCGCCGAAGCGTGGGCGGGAATCTACGATGCCGAAACAGAGGAATTGCTTGCAGAAGGCACAGGGATGCACATCAATGTGTCAAAAGACCAATTCGATATGAGCAAGCTGGAAGAACTGGGCTGGAGAGTTTATCCAGAGTAAATAGCGTAGCTCACGCCTGAAGCGTGACCTACGCTATTCTGCCTGTTACTTTTTTCGACCTCCTGCAACATATAGATGTGTACACACATTACAGGAGGTATATGACCACCCTAATGAACATGAAAATCAAGGACCGTGATGAAGACGACCTGGCGCGCAAAGCGATCACGGATGTGGACGCTTTCGCGGAGCTGTACCGCCAGCACGTGACCAGGGTCTATCGTTATCACATGGCGCACATCGGCAATATCAAGGACGCCGAAGACCTGACCTCACAAACGTTTATTGCGGCAATGGAGGGGATACGCTCGTTTCGGGGCGAAGGCTCGTTCGCGGCATGGATCATGGGAATCGCCTCAAAGAAGCGATCGATGTTCTTTCGCGGAAACATGCACGAGGTTCCGTTGGAGGCGGCGGAGCAATATCCAACCCCGAACCTACCGACGGACAAAGCCGCCATGGCGCGCATCCGGCTCGAAGCCATCGCCCAGGCGCTCCGCCAGATCACGCATGAACGGGCTGAAGCCATAACACTGATCTATTTCGGAGGATTGAATTACGCGGAAGCTTCGCGCGTGATGAACAAGAACGAAGCAGCCGTCAAAATGCTTGTCTCTCGCGGATTGCATGACCTGCGCGAGAGAACCTCCCTCAGAATGGAGGTGGAAGAATGAACGAATTCGACAAGAATAACGAGATCGAAAAATACCTCGAGGAAAGCGCGGATCAGATACGACCAAACCTCGTCTTCAAAGCGGAACTGGAGGAAAAACTCCGCGCGGCGCACAGACCGAAGAAAAATCTTCAATCGCTTTTCAGGGGGATTCAAGCCCAAGGAATGGGAAGAACGACGGCAAACCTCTTTTCGGCCCTGACTGGAATCGTCGCCCTTGCCGCGGTGATCGTGTTCATGGTGTGGATCTTCCAGGAACTGCGCCCGCATGAAAATTTCGGCAGCAGCGAAGGCTTCGTTTGCCCGGTCACACCCCCGAACGGCAGCCTGCCTCCCGGCGAGACGGTCGAGTCGCAATATTATCTCGGTAACGGCGAATTATGGACGACGCTCTGGCCTGATGGAAAGATCATCATGCAGTCACACAACGTGGAGCCAGACGGCTCGTTTGCGATGAAGTGGAGTTTCGTGCGTGGGGATGACGTTTCGGGCGCGTTGACCGTCGAAGGGCGGCGGCTCGACGCCGAAGCCGAACCTTTACGCGCCTTCATCACGGACGGCTACGGCGACACCGGGCTGCAAATCCTTGCCTTGATCTTCCCCACTACAGGCTGTTGGGAGGTGACCGGTCGTGTCGGCGAAGCTTCGCTGACCTTTGTGACCGAGGTGGTCTACCAGATCGATGCGACCCCGGTCGCTGAAGCAACGCCTGGCGTGATCATCGACCCGAACGCCACACCCAGCAACACCTCAGCAGGCGGCTACGACTTCCGCGGCGGGAAGTTGTTCCTTGCACAGCCACTGCCCGAGTCACCTACCAGTGCAAATGTATACGCTTACATCACAGATGCGCCAGCCACCGCCGAGCAGGCGCGCGCGCTGGCAGATCAGTTCGGGCTGCAAGGCGATCTTTATACAACTCCGTTCCCCCAGTTACCGGATCGGACCGGGTATGTGATCTCGGATGGGAAACGCCTGCTGACGATCTATACCGCGAATTATTTTACCTACTCTGCAGACGTTCAAACAACGAGCCGCGGCTTCTATGGCGCGTCCAATGCAAACGCCGAATCCATCATCAGAGACTTCCTGACAAAGCACGGCTTCGACTTCGCCTATCGAGTCTCAGAGGACGGAAATGGAATGTACTCCGTTCATCAGCTTTCGCCGGATGGCATGCCGATGATGTTCGACACATTCACCATGTGGGTCTCACGCATCACGCTCGGCAAGGACGGCGAAGTCGCCTATGCGGAATTCAACCTTATGAACTACGACCCGACCCCGATCGGAAGCTACGGCATCATCAACGCCCAGGACGCCCTCGACGCGGTGCTTTCGGGAGACGCACAGACAGGCACGTTGGAGACGGGCTACGGACCGAGCACCGAGCCGCCGCTGGTTTGGCACAGGGAATATCCCGATAACGAGCACGTCACCATTTCAGCCAGCCTAACAAAATACGACTCCACCCAGAATGACGGACGCTCCCTGCTGCTCCTGGATGGCATCCAAGCCATTGGCGAGACAGCCGAGTTGGAAACCCTGAACAATTATATGTTTGTCGTAGTCACGGGCCAGTTCGTGTTCGAGAATGGTGTCCGCAAATTCAGCGTGGAAGAATTGGAGACCAGCATACCGCAGATGAATATCGCGGGCTCCCTTCGCAATGAGAGCGGTGAGATCATCATCCGGGGCGATGGCGGCGATGAATACATCGTTCTCGACCCGCCCACAGACCTGCCGCTGAACACAGACACTGAAAAATCCTACCTTAACATTGGCGGTATCCTCACGGATGGAAAATTGGATTGGTCGTCGATCCAATTCTATGCCGACATCAACAGCATGGGCGGAGGCGGAGGCGGGGGCGGTTACGGCTTCTATCCGCTCAACTTAAGCGGAACCCCGATTCCCTTCCCCACGCTTGCCGCAACTGAAGAGAGGTACACTCCCGAAGAGCTTGCCGCCTTTTTGCAATACACTGTCAAAGATGGCGATACATTGGAAAGCATCGCTGCCGAGTTCAACATTTCTGCCGAAGACATCATGAGCGCCAACTACCTGACCGATCATGAAATCGGCGCGGGATGGGTGCTTGTTCTGCCGGGCGTTCCAGCTCCCGCAAGGTTCGACGGCGTTGAAGGTGTGGTCGAGCATACGGTTTTTGTAAAACCGGACGGACGCGAACGAACAGAGTACACCTTCATACTCAAAGAGAACGGGCAGTATTACCATCTCGAAGGTGAGAACCTCGACGATCTCCTGCGGGTTGAAAACCTACCCGTCGCGATCTGGGGAAGCATCCGCTACGATACCGCCGGATTCCCGCGTCTAAGCCTTGAAAAGTTCGAGGAACTTTACCCCGGTTTGGAATTCCAGGTCTTGAGAGGTATCCAAGAGTTGAGAGATTACAACGGCACCCAGCTTGTCCTCTTCAACCACGAAGGCGAGACTTATGTTCAACTCGTCCCGAGCGGCGCTTCTGCGGATTCGAATTATTATCCGGACGGCGAGATCCTCATCCAGGCTTTGATCGTGCCAGGTGAGACCTTTGCGGGATACCCCACGGTGCGCGTGTTCTATTCCTCCCCTGCGATCGACCCCAGCTCGGGACAGCCGCTCGAACTGCCTTCAATGGCTGACATGGACCGCCCCCTGCCGGACCCGTTCGGGAACAACGACAATTACGTCCCGCCCGATCTCGTTATCGAGACTGTTGAGCTGGTGTATTACACCATGGATCCGTTGATGCAATATGATTCGCCGGGACCAGCGAGCAGCCCGCAATACGTTCAACCTGTATGGCACCTGCACGGCCGTTACACTAACGGCGGCGAAGCAGACATCCTTGTGCAGGCATTGAAGCGGGAATTCCTCTCGCCCTTTGCTTCGCCATAACGATCCGGACGTTAAAATCCTTACCGCCATCTTTCCGATGGCGGTAAAATTTTTTAAATGGACCAGATTCTTTTTATCCTGACCTACATTGCTGTCACAGCCTCATCCGTATCAGGCGCGCTTGAAGCCCGCAAACACCAGATGGACATTGTCGGCGCAACGACCATCGCTTATGTAAACGCCTTCGGCGGTGGAACCCTGCGAGATATGATGCTCGGCCGCACTCCGGTCTTCTGGATCGACGACCCCTGGCTGACTGTCACCACCTTTGTCTTCGCGATCATTACGTTCTATCGGCTCGATACCTTATCGAAACGACTGCTCATTGTGGCAGACGCCATCGGTCTCAGTATTTTCAGCATCCTCGGCGCGACCTACGCCCTGCAATTGAATATCTCCCCTATCGTGGCGATCCTAATGGGCGTAGTCACGGGTATCTTTGGCGGCGTGCTGCGCGATGTTCTCAGCAACCGCATTCCCAACGTGTTCCGCCAAAGCACTGAACTCTATGCAACCTGTTCGTTCATCGGGACCAGCCTTTTCATCGTTCTTGACGCATTTGAGATAAATGCCTTATTTGCATCGCTCACCGGCGCGGTAATTGTATTCATCCTGCGGCTTTTCGCCGTCGGCTTCAAAGTGACTCTCCCGCCTCCATAAGGAACGCATTTTATCACCTCGCTGGGTATAATCAAAGCCTGGAGACACAATACCATGATCACAACCTATCACAGACCCCAGACACTCGATGAAGCCCTCGCGCTTCTGAATCAACCGAACACCATGCCCCTCGGCGGCGGGACGCTTCTCTCCCGTTCCGCAACGGATTCTGTTTCCGTCGTCGACCTCCAACGCCTTGGGCTGGATTCGCTCCGCGCCAACGGCAGTGAATTCGTCATCGGCGCGACATGCACGCTTCAATCTCTGTACGAAGACAGCAACTCCCCCGAACCGCTGAAAACAGCGCTCAAGCTCGAAGCGCCGCTCAACATTCGGAATGCCGCCACCGTTGCAGGAACCATCGTTGCAAGCGACGGCCGCTCCCCGTTCGTTACCATGCTCCTCGCGATGGATGCAAAAATGGACTATAGCCCATTGACCGCAGGCAATCCAAATTCCACCGTCCTCGGTCTGGGCGAATATCTCCTTACCCGCCCGCGCGGGCTTGTCACCTCCATCATCATCCCACTCAACACCAAAAATGCCTTCCAATTCGTATCGAAAACCCCCGCCGATAAACCTGTCGTCTGCGCTGCGTTGGCGAAATGGAACTCGGGCCGCACGCGGCTGACCCTGGGCGGATATGGCAAAACCCCACTGCTTGCCATGGACGGCACCGAAGCGAATGGAATCGAAGAAGCCGCCATGAACGCCTACCACGAAGCGAGCGATGAATGGGCATCCGCCGAATACCGCATGGACACCGCTTCTGTGCTGGCGAAGCGTTGTTTGGAGTCCATCGCGTAAGATCGCACAGGCATGACACCCCTTCGGAGTTGTCTTTTCCGGAGCGCAAATCTAAAACCATTTGACCCCTTCGGGGTCGGGAATTTCCAATGACCCCCACAAATAAAATCAAAGCCTTCGAAGAGATCGCGCGACTCTTCGACATCTCGAACGAAAGCGCGAAGTATTTCCTCAACCACGTGCAGAAAAGTTTCAAGGTCGAACGTCCGCCGCATAAACTCATCCTCGAATTCGTGCAGGGACAGAACTACGGATTCAAACCCACACCCTACGACGTAGCCTCGGCGATGAAGGAGAGCGGGGTTTGGAATTACGACCTCGGCTCACCGCCGCCCGTGGTGGAAGATGAGGAGGATATCTACCGATGAGAGCCGCTGTCTTTTACGAATGCGGCGATGCTTCGAAGATCCAGATCGCCGAAGTCCCGATGCCGGAGATCAAGCCGGGACAGGTCTTGATTCAAGTCCATGCCAGCGCGTTCAATCACCTTGAGTTGTGGTCGCTGCACGGACCCGCCGACGAGAGTTATCACTTCCCGATGTGGACGGGATCGGACATCTCTGGCGTGATCTCAAAGGTCGCGCCGGATGTGAAGGATTGGAAAGCGGGCGATGCGGTCGTGGTCAACCCGTCGCTTTCATGTGGACAATGCGAGCATTGCCAGAGAGGAGGCGTCACTTTATGTGATGATTACGATATTCTCGGCTCGAACGGGGGCGGCGGCAATGCCGAATACATTGCAGCGAATGCGGACAAACTGATGAAACTCCCGCCGGGATTCGATTTCGTCACAGCTGCGGCCGCTCCCCTTGCGTACCAGACCGCCTGGCGAGCGATCGTTACGCGCGGAAAAATCATCAGCGGAGAGACCGTTCTGGTGCTCGGAGCAAGCGGCGGCGTGGCGGTAGCCGCGATCCAGATCTGTCACATGCTCGGGGCGAGAGTCATCGCGATCACCAGTTCATCCGAAAAGATGGAGAAGGCGAAACTTGCAGGCGCGGACTTTGCCGTGGACCGCAGTGAAGGCAAGCCCTTCGAGGAAGCGCTCAACTTCACAGGCGGGCGCGGTGTGGATGCGGTGATCGAGAACGTCGGCGCGTTGACCTGGGGCGACAGCCAGAAAGTTTTACGCAAAGGCGGGCGCATCGTTACCTACGGGCGAACCACAGGGCGCGAAGCCACCACCAACCTCTCGCTCCTGTTCTGGAACGAGCAAACCCACATCGGCACGACGATGGGTAGTTTGCAGGACTTCAAGGAGATGATGGAACACGTCTTCAACGGCAAGTTGACGCCCATCGTCGATTCGGTTTATCCGCTGGAGAAGGCAAGGGAGGCGTACGAACGGTATGAAAAGGGAGAGCAGTTTGGGAAGGTTGTGTTGAAGGTGAAATAATTTCACTTGTTTGCGCCGTATTTCCCAATCTCAAACATCCCCAATCCCATCCATATTGACTTAATTCCCCCCAGCCAATAAAATCCCCGTCCTGATGAGATATATCATCATCGGCGATGGCGCGACCGGCACAACCGCGGCGTATTACATCCGCGCGGCGGATCAAGATGCGTCCATTACCATCGTCTCGGACGACCCGAATCCTGCCTATTACCGCGCGGCGCTCACGAATTACCTGCTGGGGGAATTACAAGAGTCTCAACTATTTGCCGTCCCACCCGATTTTTACATAACAAACGAAATCGACCGCATCCTTGCCCGTGTCAGCGCTGTGGATACGAAAAACAACAAGGTGACCCTCGCCGATGACCGTGAGATCGAATATGACCAGCTGTTAATAGCCAGCGGTTCACGTCCGAACACGCCGACCTTCCCCGGCGCGGAACTTTCCGGCGTGATGACCATGCGCACGCTTCAAGACGTCCGAACCGTGTTGGACGGAATCCGTTCGGGCAAGGTCAAACGTGCGGTGGTTGTCGGGGGCGGTCCGCTCGGCATCGAATGGGTGCAGGGCTTGATGCGCTACAAAGTCCACGTCACGTATCTTTTACGCGGCGACATGTTCTTCGACCGCGCTTTGGACCGGACCGGCTCAGACCTTGTCATCAGCCGATTGCGCGCCGAGGGGGTGGATGTGCGCTTGAACGAAGAGATCGACACCGCCATCGGCGATTGGAACGGGAAATTGAAAGCCATCCGGCTCAAGAATGCCAACCAGACCATCGACTGTCAACTCGCAGGAACCGCCATCGGCATCCGCCCGAACCTCGAATTCCTGCAGGACTCCGGCATCGAAATGGCAAAAGACGAAAAGCGCGGAACGCTCCTCGGTGTGACCGTGGATAAACACATGCGCACGAACGTCCCGAACGTCTATGCGGGCGGCGATGTAATTCACCGAACGCTCGGTTTGTGGGAACCGGCGCGATTGCAGGGGCGCATCGCCGGGCGCAACATGGCGGGCGGCACAGAAACCTATGAACCCGGCGAACATTATTTCGCCACCCGCCTGTACGACCTCGACTTTGCCAGCGTGGGCAGCATCAACGAAAAGCCGGACGACCAGGTGCTTGTGGATTTCCCGCGCGGGAGCGGGCGCATCGCTTATCGGAAAGTAGTGATCCGCGATGGGATACTTGTCGGCGCGCTCATGCTTGGTCAGCGCAAGGAGAACGTGCGCAGGAACGGATTGTTCTTCAAGAAATTGATTGAAAGGAAGACCAACGTCTCGTCGGTGGCGGAACGCATGCTCGACCCGGAGTTCGACCTGCCTGGCTGGATCGACTCGCTCAACATGAGCAGCCAAGTCATCGCTGTCCGCAGCATGATCGCAACATCGGCACTACCCTCGCCCGCCAGCCTGCGCAAGAGCGAAATGACCAGCACGGGCAATACCTTTGCAGTCAAACCGCTGAAGACGCCGCATGCTGTTTTGAAAATGAACGGCTCCACCCATTCCATCGACGACATTCTCACCATCGGGCGCAACGCGGAAAACAACGTCGTCATCAAGGAGCCGCTCGTTTCGAGCCGCCACGCACGCATCGAAAAACGCGGGGTCGCCTACTTCATTGTCGATAATAAAAGCACGAACGGCACATTCGTCAACGAGAACCGGATCGGAGAACCTCTTGCGCTAAAAGACGGCGACGTAATCGAGATCGGCCATACCACGCTGAAATTTGCAGTCGAAGCTGAAGCGCAAAAGACCAGCGTCCTGCCGGAGGAGATTCCGCTCGAAGCGCCGCCGCAGGAACTCTTCACACCGGGCGCGATCGAATACAACGGCAAGCGCATCGAACTCAAGCATGACACCATCACTTTGGGGCGCGACCCCGAGGCGACGATCCGCATCGAAGACCCGACCGTATCCTTCATGCACGCGCAGATCGCGCACCACGGCGAGCATCATTACCTGCGCGACCTCGGAAGCCGCAACGGCACCTTCGTCAACGATACGCTCGTCGTCACGCCTTGCGTATTGAACGACGGCGACATCATCCGCATCGGCAAGGTCAAACTGACATTCCATTCCGGCATGACCAGCCCCGCGCCTGCGCCGAAACATGCAAAGACCGAATTCCTGCAAAGCGTAAAGGTCGAAAAATCCTGGGGGCAATTGATCGCCTACTCCGGCTCGACCATCGGTTTGAGTTTCGCGCTCAAGCCGCCGTCCGTCACGCTCGGGCGCGACCCCGGGTCGAACGCCATCACATTGCAGCACCAGACCATCAGCCGTGAGCATGCGCGATTCGACTGGCGCGACGAGAAATGGTTCGTCACAGATTTGCAGAGCGCGAACGGCACACGCATCAACGGGACCCAACTCGCGCCGAACAAGGAAAGCCCGATCGCTCCCGCCGACGAACTTCAATTCGGCGACGTCAAATTAGTCTTCGTTCCCTCTGCCGCATCCGCCGGGAAGACTAGCGGCTTGCCGATGACTTTCGTGATGGAACCCGAAGAGCATGTGCAAGAACCGCCGCCGGTCAAAGCGGAAGAAAAGAAAGAAGCACGAATCGAAGCGGCGCAGATCATGGAAAAGCCGAAACCTCCAATCCGGGATTCCGCACCGGAGGCGCCAGCGAAACCGCAATCCCCAGTCCAGGATTCCGCGCCAAAGGAATCAGAGAAATCCCAGGTTCCGGTTCGAGATTCCGCCCCGGGCAGAGTCGGAGGCGAGGCGACAAATTTCATCCAGACTTCCTTCCCCACCCGCCTCACGGTTCTCGCCGGGCCCGGGATTGGTCGCAGCATCCTGTTGGTAAAACTCCCGCTGACGGTGGGCCGCACAACCACGGAAGATGTGCAGGGACTCGACGATCCGCTGATCTCGCGCAGGCATCTGCGAATCGTTTTGAACCCGGACGGGACGATCGGGGTCAGCGACATCGGCAGCGTGAACGGGACGTTTTATAACGGTATAAAACTTGAAGTCAACCAGGCTGTCGTCCTGAATAAAGGCGACGAATTACGTTTGGGCAGCACTGTTTTAAAGGCAGAGTAGCATGACTTTAGATTACATCGAAGAACTGCGGAACGAAGTCGAACGCGAGGTAATGGCGTGCATCGGATGCAACGACTGCATGCTCGCCTGCCCGCTGCCGGAAAAGGCGCGCGTGACCATCGCGGAATTAAACGCAGGCGTGTTGGCGGACCGAATCACTTCGGTGAACGTGATCAATTTCGTTACCGCCTGCACGCAATGCCAGCAATGCATACCGGTCTGCCCGGCGAACCTTCACCGCGCCGACATGGTCTTGTGGAACAAGATGAAGGTGGAGCATGTGGCGCCGGACCGCCCGATGCCTTTGCAGGTGGGTTCGCAAGTCGTGCAATCCAACTGGACGCTCGACAGCCTCGCGCGTCAACTGATCAATTATCAATTGTTCAACGGCGTCCCGGTCGAACATTTGCGGCGCATGTTGTTGAGCTGCACTTTGAGGCAACTTGCCGAAGGAGAGACGTTATGCCGGGAAGGCGAATTCCACGAACGGTTGTATATCGTCTTGGAAGGCGAGATCGAACAATCGGTCTCGACCGCGACCGGCAGCAATATGCGCATCCTTGTGCTGACCGCCGGGACCTTCCACGGGGAGATGGGCGTGCTGAGCAACCTTGCCGAAGGCTACAACCTAGTGGCGATGCAAAAATCCATCGCGCTGGAGATGCCCAAAGCCACCGTCCACCGCATGATGAAGGAACTGACGGCGTTCAAGGCGACGATGGACGAACTCTACCGCCGCCGCGCCTTGTGGACCTACGCGATCCGTTCGCCGCTGTTCAAGTCCGTGCCGGAGTCAGCCGTCGAAGGATTGTTGAACGACGCCACATTGCGGATCTTCCGTGCGGGCGAGGTCATTTACCGCGAAGGCGAATCGGGCGGCGACCTGTGCCTCGTCCAAGCCGGGTATCTGCGGGTATCGCGCAAACACTTCGACTCGGAACTTGTGATGCAGTACTACCGCGAGGGGGATATCTTCGGCGCATCCTCGATCCTTTTCAAACAACCGCAGTCCACAACGGTGACCGCCAATACCCGCGCCGAAGTGGTCTTCATCCCCGCCGCGAGCGTGCTCGCCTTATTGGAGAAATACCCCGACCTGCGTTCGCGCCTTGTGGAAGAGGCGTACAAAAGCGATCAACTGCTCAGGCTTGCCAAGCCGCAGGCGAAGGAATCGACGACGACGGGCATGGCGGGCATTCAGACCATCCAGGAGAACATCTCGCTCAAGGCGCTGATGGACCAGGGCGTGATGCAGGCGCACGAGATCCTCGTGATCGATACCGCCACATGCACGAACTGCAACAACTGCGTGGACGCCTGCGGGCGGCGGCATGGCAATTCACGGCTCGAACGGCGCGGCTTGCAGATGGGCAACCTGCTCTTCCCGACCGCCTGCCGCCACTGCGAAGACCCGGTCTGCCTGCTCTGCTCGGTCAACGGCATCGTCCGCAAACCGGACGGCGAGATAAGCATCGTGACGGAAAACTGCATCGGCTGCGGCGCATGTTCGGAGCGCTGCCCGTATGGAAACATTCAAATGCACGACCGGCACAAGGAAAGCGGATTCCTGCTGCCGATGTTGAAATCACTGGGATTGAAAAAAGACGAATCCCACTCGCGCGACCGCATCGCGGTGAAATGCAACCTGTGCGAAGGCTACGACGATTACGCCTGCGTGCGCGCCTGCCCTGTCGGCGCGGCAATGCGCATCGACCCGGTGGAGCAGTTCAAACGCGAAGACTTGAACATCGGTCTTGAAATAAAGAAGCAGGGCGGGCGGTAATGAAAAAGCGGATTCAACTAAAACGCAAATACGGCATATTCGAGCGGGCTCTTCCCTGGATTGGGATCAGCCTGGTGTTCCTGTGCCTCTGTTCTTTCGGCATGTTCCTCTCGATGAATTTCATCCGCGATCTGCTCGAAACAACGCGCGTTTCGATGCTCATCCTTATCTCGGCTTTGGGGGCGTCCGTCGTCCTGCTTTCATTGATCGTGGGTTTCTACAGCGCGCGCAAACGCCTGCTCCAGGAAAAACTGCCCGGTACGATGATGTCCTGGCTCAAGTCGCACATCTATCTCGGCCTGCTTGCCTTCGGTCTGGCGCTCGTGCATGCGTTCATCGCCATCGTCAAAGCGGAGCCTTCAGGGGGCAGTCTTTCGCTGACGGTCTTCCTGATCCTGGTCGTTAGCGGGATCTTCTGGCGCATCGTCTATGTCGCCTTCCCGCCAGTGGTCGCTGATTCAGTCGGCAACCTTGCGGTCAAGGATACGAACGCCAAAGCGCACCTCGTGCAGGTCGAGATGGACAAACTATTGGCGGGGAAATCTTCCGAGTTTCGGCGTGGAGCAATGGAAGGGGTAAAGTTCGGCAAGTGGAAACGGATCGAATCCAGCCTGCGACTGCCGCCGGAGGAAACCGGTGAATGGGAAAACTGGAAGCGCCTCGCCGACCGGGTTATCCGTTACGCCCGCCGCGAGCGCGCGCAGAAATTCTACGCCGCCTTCATGCAGGGATGGAAATGGCTGCACATCCCGCTAGCCATCCTGTTTTTATTCATCGTCTCGTTCCACGTGCTCGAAGTCTTTACCAACATCAGCAAACCGGTCCACGGGGCATTGACCGGCCTGCCGCCCGCCACGGAATGCAAACGCTGTCACGCCGATATCTATGAAGAATGGAGCGTGAGCATGCACTCGCAGGCTCAAAGCGGACCGGTGGTGGTCGCGCAGACCATCATGGCACTCGAAAAACATCCCGAATTCGGGCGCGCCTGTAACAACTGTCATGCGCCCATCGGCACATCCATCACGCAGGAGGTCATCCTGCCATTGGATGCGGAGAACGTCTTCCGCCCGGAGCCGAACGGCGCAGTGATGGATGATGGTGTCACCTGCATCGTCTGTCACACGCTCGAAGCCGCACCCGAGGAAAGGCGCGGGATGGCGGACCACTTCCCGGTTGGGGTAGGAGGCGCAAAATCCTTCACGGATATGTTCGGTCCCTCTTTGGGTGAGATTCCGGCACTGCCGAACGTCTGGCACGAATCCAAGACCGGATTCATGACCGACAACATTTCTTCATCCCGTTTATGCGGCTCATGCCATAACGTCAAAGTGGATATCGACGGCGACGGCGAGATCACCGCGTTCCCCGGAAGCGACGGCAGTTTCAGCGATTTGGATGAAGATAACCAACTTGACGAGAATGAACTGGAATTCGACGATGAAGGCAAATTGGAAGACCTGGTTTTGCAAACGACCTTCGACGAGTGGGAGGATTACGTCGCGCTGCAAGAATCGCGCGGACAGCCCGCGCTTGGCTGTGTGGACTGTCACATGCCGCAACTGCCAAATGGACCCGTCGTCTCGCCGGAGTCCGGCTACCCCTTCCCCATCGCGCAGGAACGCGAGCGCCAATCGCATACTTTTGCAGGCGTGGATTACGATCTTGCACCGGATAGATACACGCCCGAGCAGTTCGCTCACGTCCAGGAAGAACGCGAGGCGTTGTTGAGGTCCGCCGCCAGTCTGACCATTGATTTGGTACACAACGCCGAAGATGGCACGATCACAGCCACTGTGACGGTGCAGAGCAATCTCGTCGGTCACAGCCTGCCGACCGGCTTTGCCTTTGCGCGGCAGATGTGGCTCGAAGTCTCAGCGGTCACAGTTGACGGCGAACCGGTCTGCCTGACCGACATCGAAACCGAATTCGGCACGATCGGCGCGCAATGCGCCTCGGGCGTGATCGAAACGCCGCAAGCGGACCTGCTGACATGCAATCCGCTTTCGGTAGCGAAGTTCGGAATCAAGCCGAGCAAGAACGGCGAACTGATCGTCCTGAACAAGGATGCAACTGCGCCCATCGAGGACTGCGACCCGTGGCTGGCGAATTTCCAAAAAGTTTTGACCGAACCCATCGGCGAGACCTTCTTCGAAAGACCATACCAGACCCCCGCCGCGGACATCGTCAAGACCCGCGTGCGCGTCAGTGACGGGCAGGCGATGGACGCAATCAACCCGACCACGCTTGTAAACGGTCAGGTACGGGATTCGGCTTCGTTCGATTACGTCTTCGACGCGGCAGAATTCCCCGGCGAGCAGATCGTCGTCAATGCCGTCTTCCACTTCCGCCACCTGCCGCCCTACTTCGTGCGCGGGCTGGAGGATTATTATCCCGAAGGCATTACGCCTGAAATTTTGCTCCAGAATATGACGGTGATCGATATGGCGGAAGCGAGCGGGATTATTCTGCTGCCATAAAGCTGATAGAATCTGAAGTACGGTTGGTGAACATGTAATAATCCTTATATGTGAGCTTGTTTGGCTACGCGCAAGTCGCAATGTAATTCCAACATCCCTCACAAGAAGGGTTCGTAATTTCTTGAAAGGGGTAAACTTATGACACTTCAATCCAAGGACTCCCCCATGCCCAAATCTTTCACCCTGATCAAAGAACAGCAAATCCCCGAGATCAACTCGCTAGTTCAACTATTCGAACACAAACGCACCGGAGCGCGGATGCTCTCGGTCATCAACGACGACGAGAACAAGGTCTTCAGCATCAATTTTCGGACCACGCCAAAGGATTCGACCGGCGTGGCGCACATCCTCGAACATTCGGTGTTGGGCGGCTCGGAGAAGTACCCGGTCAAGGAACCGTTCGTGGAACTGGTCAAAGGCTCGCTGGCGACCTTTATCAACGCCTTCACCTACCCCGATAAGACCTGCTACCCCGTGGCAAGCCAGAACGAAAAGGACTTCTACAATCTTATCGACGTGTACATGGATGCCGTCCTGCATCCACGCATCACGGAAGAGACCCTGATGCAGGAAGGCTGGCACTACGAAGTGGAGGAAAACGCGCTCACTTATAAAGGCGTGGTCTTCAACGAGATGAAGGGCGCTTATTCCTCGCCTGAGAATTTACTGGCACGCACCATCCAGCAATCGCTCTTTCCAAAACACATCTACGGAGTCGACTCAGGCGGCGATCCGGCAAACATCCCCGACCTGACCTACGAAAACTTCCGCGGGTTCTGGGGGTCGTATTATCACCCGTCCAACTCGTTCATCTTCTTCTATGGCAATGACGACCCGGAGAAACGCCTAAAATTGATGGAGGGCTATCTCAAACCGTACAAAAAGAAAAAGGTCAAGTCTGCGGTGCCGCCCGGGAAACCTTTCAAAAAACCGAAGAAGGTCGAGCATTCCTACATTGCCAGTGAAGGCGAGGATATTGAGAACAAACATTATCTTACCGTCAATTGGAAGTTGACGGATACCACCGACCCCGTCCTCACACTCAGTCTTCAAATCCTTTCGCACACGCTCATCGGTACGCCCGCCTCCCCGCTCCGCAAAGCGCTCCTTGACTCAGGACTCGGCGAAGACCTTGCCGGGGGCGGGCTCGAAACCGAACTGCGCGAGATGTTCTTCTCCACCGGTCTTAAAGGCACGCGCGCCCGCAGCGCGAAAAAGATCGAAACGCTGATCTTCGATACACTGCAATCCCTCGTCACAGACGGCATCGACCCCGATATGACCGCGGCTTCGATCAACACCATCGAGTTCGCCCTGCGCGAGAACAACACCGGTTCCTTCCCGCGCGGGATCGGGCTGATGCTGCGCGCGCTGACCACCTGGCTGCACGACGACGACCCATTCAAAGTGCTCGCCTTCGAAGCGCCGCTGGCTGATATCAAGAATCGACTGACCAACGACTCGCGATATTTTGAAAAATTGATCCAGACTTATTTGATCGAGAATAATCACCGGACGACCCTGCGCTTCAAACCGGACCCGGAACTGGGTCAGCGCCTCGAGGCAGAGGAGAAGTCCCGGCTGGAATCCGCCAGGTCCGCGATGAGCGCGGATGAGATCCGCAAACACGCCAAAAATGCGGATGAACTAAAAGCAAGACAGGAGACTCCCGACACCGCGGAAGCGCTGGCGACCATTCCGACCCTCGAACTGAAAGACCTCGACAAACAAGCCCGCACGATCTCCATCGAAGAGATCCAGGTGCAGGATGCGAAGGTCCTTTATCACGACATCTTCACCAACGGCATCCTCTATCTCGATCTCGCCTTCGACCTGCGCCCCATGCCGAAGGACATGCTTCCGCTGACGGAGGTCTTCGCGCGCGCGTTGTTCGAGATGGGCACCGAGACCGAGGATTACGTCAAACTCTCGCAGCGGATCGGGAAAAGCACCGGCGGAATCCACGGCACATCGGTCAGCCTGACAAACCTGCCCACGAAAGAGGCGCAGGCGCACCTGATGATCCGTGGCAAATCCACTGTGAGTCAAAGCCAGGAGATGCTGTCCATCCTCAGGGACGTCCTCCTGACCGTAAAACTCGACAACAAGGAACGACTCAAGCAGATCGTGCTCGAAGAAAAATCCGGCGTGGAGTCTGCACTCGCGCCCGCCGGACATCGCTTTGCGAACATGCGCCTGCGCTCGCAATTCGGCGGCACGGGATGGATCAACGACCAGACACGCGGCGTGGGCTATCTTTTTGCATTGCGCGAACTCGCGAACGACATCGACAAGAACTGGAAGAAGGTACTCGAAAAAATGGAGGCGATGCGCGAGTCGCTCATCAATTGCAAGACGATGATCGCGAATGTCACGCTCGACGAGATGAATTGGAAAACGGTCCGACCGCATCTGGAGAATTTCATCTTCGCCATGCCCGTCAAGGATGCCCAACTTTCATCCTTCGACATTCAGCCTTCAACTCACAAGGAGGGGCTGGTGATCCCGGCGCAGGTCAACTACGTGGGAAAAGGCGCGAACCTATTCGACCTCGGCTATGAATATGACGGTTCGGCGCAGGTCGTCATCGGTTATCTCGGCATGACGCATCTTTGGGAAAAGGTCCGCGTGCAGGGCGGCGCGTATGGCGTCTTCGCCCAACTCGACGACACGACCGGCGTGTTTACCTATCTCTCGTATCGCGACCCGAACGTGGATGAGACCATCAAGAACTACGATTCCGCGCCCACCTTCCTGAAAGGGCTCGAGTCCGCCCGACTGTCGGATAACGAATTGAAGAAAGCCATCATCTCGACCATCGGCGAACTGGATGCCTATCAACTCCCCGACGCGAAAGGCTACACGTCCATGATGCGCCACTTGACCGGTCGCACCGACGAAATGCGCCAAAAGATCCGCGACCAGGTCCTATCCACGAACGGAGAGGACTTCCTCGCTTTCGGAGATGCGCTCGAAAAAGCCATCAAGTCCGATGCCGTAGTCGTCGTCGGTTCACAATCCGCGCTGGATGGCTCGAAGGAAAAATTAAAGATCACAAAGGTTGCATAGACAAAGCTAATTTTTCGACCTCCGTTTTGGGTAAAATAAGAGGGCAGGGATTTATCTCTGCCCTCTTTTGATTTTATGTCCGAGCAGCCCACCCCTACCGTAACAAACGATCAACTCGTCTCAGAACTCTGGGCACGGGATGTGCGTTTCATTCTGGGGAAGAAGCCGAATCATCCACCAACCTTACCGCCCTTTGATTTAATTGTTGCCCTGGCTGAAAACCCTGAAACGCGTCTGCAACTAAGTCTCATCCCACTTTTTCTTTGCCATCCTGAATTCTCACAATATGCCGTCGAAGTTTCGATTGTATTGGATCCGGCAACTCGCCTGCTATTGGAGTGTTTTTACACCGCCGCCGTGTGGATAGAAAGAAAATATTTGTCACAGAATAACCTGCCTGATCTCTTCTCTTCCAAACTGGGTTTGTCCCCTAGTGACGACCCTGCGATAAATCTTTCCGCGCTATCCCTCCGACAAAAGGAATTGAGTGGATTACCAATTAATTGGCTTGCCACATACCAGCATGCGGCGGATGTCTGGTACAAAGACCTGGAATTCCACAAGGCTGAAAATGGATAAGGATTATTTGCAATCCATTCTTACTCTCTTGGGAGGGCAAGTCCCGGTCAGATCGAGACTTTTCCTCCTTGGCGGGGGAGCCCTCACATTACTCGGTAGTCCGCGCCCTTCCCAGGCTCTCGACTTTGTTGGCGACGATATCAATCTCAGTGTCGCATGGTCCTGTTAGCCAAAGCGGAAGCAGGCAAATACGATCTAAACCCAGAAATCCTAGCCCACCTTCAAATCTTGAAATCCCGACTCAAATAACCTCTCACTCCACAGGAGCCACCATGAACATCACCCTCAAGATCAACGGAATAGAGCATGCAATCGAAGTCCCCGCTTCGACAACCCTGCTCGCCGCATTGCGCGGACTTGGTTTTCACGGCGTCAAATTCGGCGATGAGCATGGGTTGACCGGCGCAGATACGATTTTGCTCGACGGAAAACCCGTCAACGCCGGGTCGATGCTGGCGGCTCAAGCCGAAGGTCATGTCGTGGCGACGATCGAAGCGTTGGGCGAACATCCCGATCAGGGATGGCGCAAGACCGACGGTTTGCATCCGCTGCAAAAAGCATTCGTGGAATCAGGCGCCATTCAATGCGGATACTGCACCCCGGCGCAGATCCTTGCGGCGAAGGGTCTGCTCGATAAAAATCCGAATCCAAACGAAGCCGAAGTTCGCGAAGCGCTTAGCGGTGTGCTCTGTCGCTGCACCGGTTATCTCAAGCCAATCCAAGCGGTGATGAAAGCCGCGGCAGTGATGCGCGGAGATGAGCCCATCGACTTGACATCCATCCATTGGGACTTCGGCACATCCGGACCTGTTCCTCCCGCTGGAGATTCCGCCTCACCCTCCGCCGCAGTGTTGACGCGACCCAAGGTTGTCGTCACGCCAGAAACGGAGAAATGGCAGACCGTCGGCAAGCCAGAAAAGAAAGTGGACGCGATCAAACTCGTGCAGGGCAAACCCGCCTTTGCAGCAGACATGGACATGCGCGGCATGTTACACGCCAAAGTCCTGCGCTCTCCTCATGCGCATGCGAAGATAAAACGCATCGACGCGACCAAGGCGCTCGCGTTGGAAGGCGTTGTCGCCGTCCTGACATGGCGGGATGTTCCACGCGTGGTTTACTCCACTGCAGGGCAATCCGACCCGATTCCCGGTCCGCTGGATTCGTTTTCGCTCGACCACAAAGTACGCTTCGTGGGCGATCGGGTGGCGTTCGTCGCCGCAGAGACCGCAGAAATTGCGGAGAAAGCCCTTTCGCTTATCGAAGTGGAGTATGAAATCCTGCCCGCCATCATCGACTCGCGCGAAGCGATGAAACCGGATGCGATAAAAATCCACGACGAGCCGGAATATGTCAACTTTGCAGATTCAAACCCCGAGAAAAATCTTGCGGCGCACATCCGCATCGACATTGGTGACGTGAACAAAGGCTTTGCCGAAGCGGACGAAATCTTTGAGGCTGAATACGAAGTGCCGAAAGTCCAGCAGGCGCACATCGAGCCGCACGTCTGCGTGACGTATTGGGACGAAGACGACCGGCTGGTAATTCGCACATCCACGCAGGTTCCATTCCACGTGCGGAGAATGCTCGCTCCAGTGCTGGGCCTGCCCGTCAAAAGAATCCGCGTCATCAAGCCGCGCATCGGCGGCGGCTTCGGCGGCAAGCAGGAAGTGTTGATGGAAGACGTGGCGGCTCATTTGACGATAGCCACGAAGCGTCCCGTCATTTATGAATACAACCGCGAAGAGGAATTCATCGCAGCGCGTTCTCGCCACCCAATGCGGGTTAAGATGAAGACCGGCATTAAGAAAGACGGCACCATTACCGCCAACGAAATGTACGCGTTATCCGATACCGGCGCGTACGGCTGTCACGCATTGACAGTGACCGGCAACACAGGTCACAAATCGATGGCCTTGTATGTGGGGGATGGCGAGTACCGAAAATCCCCAAACATTCGCTTCTATGCCGATGTTGTGTATACCAACACGCCTCCCGCCGGAGCTTTCCGCGGATACGGCGTGCCGCAGGGCTACTGGCCCCTCGACCGCCACCTCGAAAAGATCGCTCGCGCGATGGGTTTCGACCCCATCGATTTCCGGTTGAAAAATGCGATCCGCCCCGGCGAGTACCACCCATTTTCGACGGCTTGGAACGAGGGCCGTGAACCGCGCCCGGAGATCATCCACACCGTTGGGCTGGAACAATGCGTGGCGCAAGGGAAAGCCGCAATTGGGTGGGATCAGAAGTTTGGGAATGAGGAATGGCACAAAAATGTGTCAGGTGCCAAGAATCAGGTATCGGGAAAGAACCTGACACCTGACACCTCACACCTGAAACGCGGGATCGGCGTGGCAATGGTTATGCAGGGGACTGCAATTCCCTACCTCGACATGGGCGGCGCATCGATCAAGATGAACGACGATGGTTCTTTCAACCTGCTCGTCGGCGCGACAGACCTCGGGACCGGCTCCGATACCGTCCTCGCGCAGATGGCAGCTGAAGTTTTGGGCGTGCCCGTCGAAGATATGATCACCTATTCATCCGATACTGATTTCACTCCCTTCGATAAAGGCGCGTACGCTTCGTCAACGACGTACATCTCTGGTACCGCTGCGACCAAGGCGGCACAGATCGTCGCTGAAAGAATCAAAATCCGCGCGGCAAAGATGCTGGGGATGGCAGATTCCGAATACCCGAA
This sequence comes from Anaerolineales bacterium, assembly GCA_015075725.1. Classification (NCBI taxonomy): domain Bacteria; kingdom Bacillati; phylum Chloroflexota; class Anaerolineae; order Anaerolineales; species Anaerolineales bacterium. Next base: position 3,750,859 of record JABTTV010000001.1, read on the forward strand.
TATTCGATTGTCAGACAGAAAAGCCATCGCCCCCGACGGACGATCCGTGACGCTTGCGGAGATCGCGCTCGATACATTGCACAAGAACAACCAGGAACAGATCATGGGCGTGGCAAGTTACGTCTCGCCGGTGTCCCCTCCCCCATTCGCGGCGCAATTCGCCGAAGTGACCGTAGACACGGAAACCGGTCAGGTCACCGTGGATAAACTGGTGATGGCGGTGGATTCGGGCGTGATCGTCAATCCGCTCACCGCTTCGGGGCAGATCGAAGGCGGCATGACACAGGCTCTCGGTTACGCCGTTTGCGAAGAGATGCGTTACGACGAAAAAGGCTCGGCTTACGAACGCGACCTGGACCGCTATCACATCTTCCGCGCGGACGAAATGCCCGACCTCGAGACCATCTTCGTGGAAACCTTCGAGCCGAGTCATCCTTTCGGGGTCAAAGCTGTCGCGGAAATCCCGATGGACGGCGTTGCTCCGGCAGTTGGGAACGCAATCCTCGACGCGATTGGCGCCAATGTTGATGAGATCCCTGCCACGCCGGAAAGGGTTTGGAAGGCGATCAAGAATCAATAAACGAACCCGACATGCGGACAAAAAAGAACTCGCCCGGGATTTAGATGCCGCTGGCGGGTTCTTTTTGTCAACCTGGGCGGGAGGGAATGAATTTTAATTTCATATCCGAGGATCTACATGGGAGAGGCATGTTAGGATCAATTCGAGCCAATGCAAGATATAATCATTGATTGGATGACGCAAGGAATAATCAACCAATGCCAGATCAAATCTATATTGTAGGTCATATCAATCCGGATACCGACTCGATCGCATCCGCCATGGGGTATGCCTGGCTTCTGCGCGAGAGGGACAGGGTCAACGCGATCCCCGCCCGAGCCGGGGCGTTGAATCCGCAAACATCATGGGTGCTTAAAACCATCGGGCTCGAATCTCCGATCCTGCTCACAGATGCGTCGCCCAGGTTCGAATCTGTGATGCACAGGTTGGACAGTATCCGCCCCGATGCGCAACTTGGCGCGGCGTGGACGCTCGCATCGCGCACCGGCGGACTCGCCCCCATCGTAAACGAGGACGGAACGCCATTCGGAATCATCAACGGCCTGAGCCTCTTCAATTATTTCACCAACATTCTTGGTCCCCGCCCCGGCGACACCACCGTGCGCGAGATGATGTCTGCCGAGTGCAAGGACGCGGCAGATACGAATGTGCCGAAGTTCAAGGCAAACGCCCATATCCGCGATTCCCTTAATCGAATCCTTCGCGATGAGATCGATGACTACTGGGTGGTGGATGATAACGGACTTTATCTAGGCATTGCCCGCCAACGGAACATACTTAACCCGCCGCGTCTCAAGATCATCCTTGTGGATCATAATGAGCCACGCCAGTCCATCGCCGCGCTCGAGGAAGCCGAACTGCTGGAAATTTTGGATCATCACCGCCTAGGCAACCCCTATACTCACCAACCGATTCGCTTCACAGTGGATGTGGTCGGCTCGACGTCAACCCTTGTCACGGAACAGACAGCCGAGGCGGGACTCTCCGCCCCGCCAAAGGTCGCTGGCGCGCTTCTTGCCGGACTGTTATCAGATACGCTTATCCTGACCTCTCCCACCACGACAAATCGTGACCGCACCGCTGCGGAACGACTCGCGCGTTGGACGTTCGTCGGAGGAAGCCCATTGCAAGGCGAAACCATCGAATCGTTCGGCAAATCGCTACTCAGCGCAGGCGCGGGACTCTCGAATCGAAAACCGGAAGAAGTCGTCAGCACAGACATCAAATCCTTCGAAGGCGGCGGATTCAAATTTGCGGTGGCGCAAGTGGAAGTGACCGACCTGATGCAGCTGACCGAGCATCTAAATCCGCTTACCAATGCGCTCGATAACCTGCGCGATAAACGCGGACTCGACTTTGCCATGCTGCTCGTCACTGACATCGTACGCGGGACGAGCCGGTTATTGGTCTCTTCATCCGCGCCGCCCGTGTTGAACGATCTCCCCTACCCACCCCTGCACGATGGTTCCCGCGACGCGTCCGGAGTCGTTTCGAGGAAGAAACAATTACTTCCTGTGGTATTGGGATTGTTGGATAGATAGAATTCTTCGGTTACTTCAGTTGAATGATAAATTTTCCCTACCTTGACGAAACGATTCCCTTGAACGAAGAAACCCGCAAAGGCTTGCCGGGTTCATTCATTACACTCCGATGCGGAGTCACGCACTACGAAGAAGCCGGAGATAAAAACGGAAAAGCCGTAGTCCTCGTGCATGGTTTCTCCGTCCCGTATTTTATCTACAACCCCACCTTCGAGTTCCTCAGCCAACAGGGATTTCGCGTCCTGCGCTACGACCTGCTCGGGCGCGGTTTTTCCGACAGACCCAAAGCCCGCTATGATATATCCCTTTTCGTCCGGCAGCTCAAGGAGTTGCTCGATGCCCTGGACTACAAGAATATCAACCTAGTCGGACTCTCCATGGGAGGACCGATCACTGCCGCATTCATTGACGCTTATCCAGATGAGGTTGCCAAACACATCCTGATCGACCCATGCGGCGCAAAGCCGGTATCGCTCTCGCCCCTCCTCGAAGCGGTGAAAATTCCCATCCTTGGCGAAATACTCATCGGTTTGTTTGGCACGGGTAGCATGGTTAAAAGTGTCGCTGCCGACATGTTCTCACCGAGACTGGTGGAGCAATTCCAAGAGAGATATCGAAACCAGATGAAATACCGGGGATTCAAACGCGCGATCCTTTCCACTCTACGATGCGACATGCTTGGCTCCTTTATTGAGGTCTTTGAACGGGTCGGTAAATTGAAAAAGCCTGCTTTGATTTTCTGGGGGAAGCAGGATACCACGGTCCCCTTCGAGCACAGCGTGGATATTCTAAACGCGATCCCCCATGCTGAATTTCACGCCTTCGACCATTGCGGCCACATCCCCCATTACGAACGCGCAAGCGAAGTAAATGAAATTCTGTTAGAATTTTTAATGAGATAACCAATCCCTCTTATCAGCAATAATCACTTGTATGGGGGATGAAATCATGGAGAAAGAAACGTGAACAGCGAATACATCCAAAAGCTTTTCAAGTACAACCAATGGGCAAATGCGCGCATCCTCGACACGGTTGCGAAAATAACGTTGGAGCAATTCCTTGAACCGGGAGAATATCCGCACGGATCGCTGCGCGGCATCCTCGTCCACACCCTTTTCGCCGAATGGATCTGGCGCAAACGCTGGGAGGGTGAATCACCAAAGATGCGCTTCCAACCTGAAGATTTCCCGACATTCGATTCTCTTCGCGACCGCTGGCAATCGGAAGAGGAAGAATTAATGACATTCACCACAAAAATTACCGATGAACGTTTGAACGGTCCCTTTCGGTATACCAGCACGGAAGGGGTCGCATACGAGAACATCCTATGGGAGTCGATGGCGCATGTGGTCAATCACGGCACGCAACATCGTAGTGAAGCGGCGTTCATCCTCACCGAACTCGGTCATTCGCCGGGTGATCTCGACATGATCCTGTATTTCAGAAAGAAACCATGAACTTCAATCGAATCAAGAACTTTACGTTTCGCAATCGCCACAATATCGCGGTCTTTTTGCTTCTGAACCTCGCCTGCGGGGCTTGCATAGCGCTCGTCGGCGCCCGGGTGGTGTTCACGGACTCAACCCGCCATTCGGGATTGATCTGGAATCTCTTCCTGGCGTGGATCCCCTTCATCCTCGCCTACCTTGCCCACGCGCTATCGTGGAACAAGCTCTGGGTATATCTCGCCATCCCGTTCGTAGCAGTCCTTTGGTTATTATTCTTTCCCAACGCGCCCTACATGCTTACCGACCTGCAGGACCTGGCGCGCGGAGCCGGAAAAGAAGCGCCGCTCTGGTACGATGTCATCATCGTGGTCTGGTGCTCATGGACGGGAACCCTGCTGGGCGTGATCTCCCTTTACCTCATGCAGGATATCATCATCCGCACCTTCAACCGATGGCTGGGATGGATGTTCGTCTTCGTCATCTCAGGCTTGAGCAGTTTTGGAATCTACATCGGGCGCTTCGTCCGTTTGAACTCATGGGATATCCTGCAAAGCCCGGCTGAGACCGCCATGGAAATCCTCGGAATCGTCATTGACCCGAGCAGGCGGCTTGCTGCTTTTACGATAGCATATACTTTCTTCTTCCTTTTTATTTTCCTCCTGCTCTACTCATTCAGTCATATGCTGCAGGAACAAAAGGCGCGCGCAAACGGTCTGCCTGAACAGATGGACTCCACCCAACCGTCACAGCCGATACGATAAAGAGAGTATTTGAAAGCGATTGAAAGAAGGCGCGCGTAGAATGGGCAGATGGTTCGGAGGCAATCATGATCCGCAAAATATATGAAAACCTGAAACCTTTTCGCTTCAGGCTTGCCATTTTTACAATCCTCTCCGGGGCAAGCCTCCTGTCCGTAATTTTGGTCCGACTCCGCATCGAGATGAGCGGAACTGCAGATTACGCCATTCTGGTATGGAACCTCTTCCTCGCCTGGCTCCCACTCCTGATCTCCTACGCCGCATCGGGCTTCGTTTCGCGCAGGCGTTTCACAGCGATCATCGTCCTGCCAGCCGCGGCGCTATGGCTTTTGTTTTTCCCGAATGCGCCTTACATTCTCACAGATCTCATCCATCTGCGCCACCCGCGCGAACACGTCCCAGTCTGGTTCGATACCCTGCTGATCAACTGGTTCGCATGGACAGGAATGCTGTTGGGCGTCTACTCCCTTTTCCTGATGCAGACCCTCGTGCGCAGGGCTTTCGGTCGCATTGCAGGATGGATATTCGTCCTCATCGTTGGTACACTTTGTGGAGTCGGGACCTACATCGGGCGCTTCCTGCGCTGGAACTCCTGGGATGTGGTCTTCGACCCGGTCGCCAGACTCGGCGAATTACTGACCTACGCCATGAATCCAAGTCTGCAATCCATCATGTTCATTTCAATATTCTCCTCCCTTTTTATTTTCATCTACGTCGCCACCTATTCTTTCGGGCTTTTACTCCATGAACAACAGGAACCAAAATGAATCCATTGATCATCATCCGCGGCGGAGGAGACCTCGCAAGCGGGGTCGCCCTGCGCCTGTATCGCGTCGGGTTTCAAATAGCCATCATCGAACTCGATAAACCGCTCGCAGTCCGCCGGACCGTTTCCTTTTCCGAAGCTGTTTATGAGGGGATGCAAACCGTGGAGGGCGTGACCGCAAGACTGGTTTCAGGCGATCAGTTCCAGGTCACATTGGAGGCGGGAGAGATCCCGGTTCTGATCGACCCGAATGCCAATATCCTCAACAATCAATTTCTAACCAGTCCCAAATCCACCTTCGTTGTGGACGCCCGGCTGATAAAAATGGAACCTGAACCGCTGCCGACTCAAATCGCGCTTCACATCGGGCTCGGACCGGGCTTCACTGCCGGAACGAACTGCGATGCTGTGATCGAAACACGGCGCGGTCACACGCTCGGCAGGGTCTACTGGGATGGCGGTACCCTGCCGGACAACCAGCAGCCGGACGGCGATCCGCGGCGTGTATTACGCGCCCCAACTGCCGGGACATTGGAACCGCGCAAACAAATTGGGGAATTTTGCAAAGAAGGCGAAGTGATCGCCAGCGTAAACGGCAAGACCGTATCTAGCCCTTTCGATGGTATTCTGCGCGGACTAATCCATCCGCGGGTCGAGGTTGCCGAGGGAATGAAGATCGGGGACGTGGATGCCCGCAACGACCCCTCCATGATCCGGCTCGTTTCGGATAAATCACTCGCCGTGGCAGGGGGCGTAATGGAAGCAGTTTATGTAAAACTGAAAGGGATGGAATAGCTTGGATTCAGCCCGGCTCCACGTCCAGGAAAAATGCAATCACCCGGCGAAATGAAAACAAGGGGATCCACATCATGATATGGACGATGTTGCTTAGCGCAATGAACAACGAAGCCGAACGCAGGAGGGAGTCCAGGAGGGGCGCGAGGTTTTGGAGCATCCAGGCGCCTGCCCCGGCAAAAGCCGCCACGGCGATCAATATACCGACCCATAAGCCGAGGGGAAGCCACGCATGCCGGTCCGATTCTGAAGGCAGCATTGTGCTCGAAACCGCGAAGGTCAGGTAGAACCATAAATAAAAATCGGGCACCGTCGGCAACAGTCTCAATCCCATAAAAAACAAATTCCATTGACCGTTCTTCAGAACGTGCCACAACGCATCCAACTGTAATTGCACGAGCGCCGCATATGCAATGAAGAGGGTCCCGGAAAGGATCGGCGCGAGTCCGATCAGAGAGTCGCGCAGGATATCGGTGTTTTCGATCTCGACCGATCCCAGAACCAGACCCCTGCTCTCAACGGCCTGGGGCACGACAGTGAATCGCCCAGTTTGCACGCCCAAGAGCTTTGCCGTCAGATAATGGCTGGCTTCGTGAAGCAATACGCCCGGGAGGAATAGCAATGAAAACAAGGCAATGGTGAGAGGTTTGTTGCGAGTCAGAATAAAGAAGATCAACTGGATCTCACGATGTAAAAACCGCTGGAGATATACCAGCGGCAGAAGATTTAAGGCAAATATGATCAGACCGACGAACTGCACGGCGTTGTTTTCCTCTTATTCACGATCGACCCTGGACGGGCGGTTAGGAACTACAGAAGGCGATTTAACCAGCAGCTGCCCGCGCGATGGCGATGAACTCCCCGGGCTTTAAGCTTGCGCCGCCCACCAATGCGCCGTCGATATCCGGTTGGGAGAAGAATTCGGCGGCGTTCGCGGCGGTCACTGAACCGCCATAAAGGATTCGGATCGCCTGCGAAATCTCCGCGCCGAACAATTCCTTCAAGACCGGGCGAATCACTTCCCCATGTACACCTTGGGCATTGCTTGCGCTCGATGCCTTCCCCGTGCCGATCGCCCAGACCGGCTCATAAGCCACAACGATTCTAGACGCAAAATCGGTAAATATGCCCTGCAGTCCAAGCCGCGTTTGAGTGGAAACGACATTTGAAGTCTCCCCCGCCTCGTATTGCGCAAGCGTTTCGCCCACACAGACGATCGGGGTCAGCCCAAATTTTTGTGCGGCGAGAAGCTTTCTGTTTACTGTTTCATCAGTCTCTCCAAAATATGTGCGGCGCTCAGAGTGCCCCAGAATCACATATCCGCATAATTCCTTTATCATCCCCGGCGAGACCTGGCCCGTGTATGCCCCTTTTTCCTCCCAATGCATATCCTGGGCGCCAAGCCCGATGTGTTTCCCAGCAAGCATTTCAAATGCGGAAACCAGTGCCGTAAAAGGAGGGCAGACCACCCGCTCCACGCCGGTGATTTCATCCAAACCAGCAACCATAGCGGCAAGCAGTTCCCGCGTCTCCGCGATCGTTTTGTTCATCTTCCAGTTTCCAGCAACAAAAGGTGTTCTCATAGTGCTCCTTGGAGGGGTAGGATTGGCGGTCTCTTGCTTCTAGCAATTTACGGTATCAATCGTGTATTTCATCCGCCATGTCCAGCGCCCATCGAGCGCAGGGTAATGGGCTTTAAAGACAGAAACCATGCCGCCCTGTCCCTTTTGAGCGATGATCCGATACGGACCCACGATTTCTCCCGGATTGAATGCCATCATCATTTCTCCGCGATAAATATCTATCAATTATATCCGAGCACCCCAACCTTGGGTTGGATGCCTGTAAATTGATCGAAAATCGTCACGGAAATAAAAAAACGGACGAGGTAATTACCTCGTCCGTTCTGATGTCAATCGATCAAGGCTGGAGTTCAACCTCGACGTTGACAAAGCCGCTGCTATCGGGCGTGAACACCAATGGGAAGGCTTTGAATGTTCCGTCGCCGCAATTGACGTTCCATTCCTCGCGCCATTGACCGCTGGCATCCGGCTGCTGAGTCACCGTAATCGTCGTCCCTTCGACAATGGGAGTGGTACAACCGGACATGATTCCAACCAATTGAACCGAAGCCCAGGCAATAAATCGAGTCTCTTCATCCGAGAGCCCACCCTCAGGGACTTCACCGCTGGTATCGAAGTTGGGCGCTGTCTCCGTGCTGCCCGGATCGAGAGGGACAAAGGGCACGTCCGTCGGGATTTCAAAGTCTTGTACATCCTCCATGACCTGCTGGGCGGCGACATATGCTTGATATCCATAATAACCACCGGCAGCTGTCCCGACACAACAACAGCACAAAAGAACGGCAATCGCAATGTAAAGGATCGTTTTTTGATTGTTCTTCGGTCCGGGTTGCGGAACCTGATTTGTTTCCATTTTCTCTCTTCTCCTTGGAATAAGATGGGCGGATTATACAAAAAAAAGGAGCAGGGGCATAGGAAAAAACCCACTGCTCCTTTTGTCCTATTCTTGATGGTTTTATTTATCGAGCAAGGCCACAACTCCGGGCAGTTCCCTGCCTTCGAGATATTCAAGGGATGCGCCGCCACCGGTCGAGACGTGAGTCATTTGTTTCGCAACGCCCGCCTTCTTGACCGCGCTGGCGGAGTCGCCGCCGCCAATGACTGTGGTCGCGCCGGATTCTGCGAGGAGTTTGGCAAGCGCGAATGTCCCTTCGGCAAACTTCGGCATTTCGAAGACGCCCACGGGTCCGTTCCAAACGATCAATTTGGCTCCGTCCAATGTAGCTTTATACAAGCCGACAGTTTTCGGTCCCACATCCAACATGCACCAGCCTGCAGGGATCTTGTCCACATCCACGACCTGCGAATTCGCTTCAGCATCGAATTTGTCCGCAATGACTGCATCCACAGGCAGGACGAGTTTATCGCCAAGTTTGCCAAGCAGGGTCTTGGCGGTTTCGAGTGATTCCGCTTCGACGAGGCTATCCTGCATGTTCAATCCCTTCGCGGCGAGGAAGGTATTTGCCATGCCGCCGCCGATGATGAGCTTGTCACATTTCGCGGCGAGAGTTTCGACAACCAAAATCTTGTCGCTGATCTTTGCCCCGCCGAGGATGGCGATATAGGGATGTTCAGGGTTGGCAACCGCTTTGCCGAGGTATTCCAATTCCTGTTCCATCAAAAAGCCGGAGACGGCAGGCAGGAAGCGCGCTATACCTTCAGTGGATGCGTGAGCGCGATGGGCGGAACCGAACGCGTCGTTGACATATACATCGGCAAGCGATGCCATTTGCCTTGCGAGGTCGGGGTCGTTTTTCTCTTCACCCTTGTGGAAGCGCGTATTTTCAAGCATCACCACGTCGCCGGGTTTGAGAGACCTGGCGATCGCCTCCACTTCGGTACCCACGCAATCTGGCGCCATGGTCACGGGACGATTAATCAGTGTAGATAAAACTTCAGAAGCGGCACGCAGGCTGAATTCCGGGTCGGAGCCGCCCTTGGGGCGTCCCAAGTGGCTGGCGAGCAGGAGTGATGCTCCCTGATCCAAACAATATTGGATGGTGGGCAAGGCGGCTTTGATGCGCTTATCGTCGGTGACTTTGCCCTCCGCCATCGGGACATTGAAGTCCACGCGCATGAAAACTCGTTTGCCTTTGAGGTCGATGTCTTTTACAGTTTTCTTGTTCATCGCTGCACCTAAAAAGCAGGTCACGCTTGAAGCGTGACCTATGAAATATTACAGAGATTTCGCCATCATCGCTGCGAGATCGGCTGTGCGGCAGGAGTAGCCCCATTCGTTGTCGTACCAGGTAACGACTTTGATGAAGTTGCTCTTATCCTTGCCCAAAACGGATGTGAAGGGCAGATCGATAGAGGAGCTGTAGGAGCTGCCTTTGAAGTCCATGCTGACGAGCGGTTCGTCCACGGCTTCCAGAACGCCCTTGAAGCGCGGTTCCTTGGCGGCGTCGCGGAACATCTGGCGCAGTTCATCTGTGGTGGTTTCTTTCTCAACTTCAGCGGTGAAGTCAACGACTGAGACAGTAGGAGTCGGGACGCGCAAGGAATAGCCATCGAACTTGCCCTTGAGATCCGGGATAACCAACGCAATAGCCTTTGCAGCGCCAGTGGTGGTCGGGATGATATTCAGACCAGCGGCGCGGGCGCGGCGCAGGTCGGAATGCGGCAGGTCGAGCACTTTCTGATCATTGGTGTAGGAATGCACCGTGGTCATGAAAGCGCGTTTGATGGTAAGTTTGTCGTGAACAACTTTGGCCGCCGGAGCCAGGCAGTTCGTGGTGCAGGAAGCATTGGAAATCACATGATGCTTGGCGGGTTCATATTTGTCTTCGTTGACGCCCAACACGATGGTGAGGTCCTCACCTTCAGCAGGCGCGGAAATTATCACTTTTTTGGCTCCGCCAGCTGTGATGTGATTTACAGCGCCTTTGACGGTCTTGCCCTTCTTATTCACTCCGTCTTCCTTGATTGTGAACAGACCCGTCGACTCGATCACAATATCGACACCCAGATCCTTCCACGGAATGGCAGCCGGATCGGTCTCCTTGAAAACTTTGACCTTCCTGCCATCGACCACCAAGCCATCATCCGCAATTTCGACTGTGCCGTCGAAACGGCCATAGGTCGAGTCGTATTTCAGCAGATGAGCCATTGTCTTTGTGTCGCCGATGTCATTAAATGCAACGACTTCAAGTTCTTTGGGATAGTAGTCACGGATCGCCTTCAAAACCTGGCGACCGATACGACCAAATCCATTAATGCCTACTTTGATTGCCATGGGATAATCCTCCAGTGATTATTCAGTTGACCGGGGCAGATTGTACTGCGTTAAAGGGGATTTGTGAATTTTATTACCGCTTCATTTTAATGTGATATTTGTCAGGGATTTTTATCTTTTTCCAACCATGATTTGGGAATTTAACCGCCCTTTCGTCGTAACCCCCGCTATCCGCATTGCCCAAACGATCAGGCCAGCGGTCCGGTTCTTTCGTTGTAAATGTCCATGATCACCTGCGCCAGTTTCGCAGAATCATGCCGCCAGGGGTGTGCATTTTCGGCAAGGTCGGTTGCGTACGTGCGTTCGTCCGCAAGGGTTTCTTCATCCAGGCGCACCCAGGCCGAGGTTGGATTCAATACCCCTGTGTAATTTGTGTTACACAATATCACGTCGAAGATATCCCCCCCGACGTGACTCTCCAACGCACTGACGTGGTCGTACGCGGTAAACGAGTCGGTCTCCCCATCCTGTGTGGCAATATTGCAGACATAGATCTTAATTGCGCGGCTGGCACGGATGCCTGAAAGGAGGTCATGAACCAATAGATTTGGCAGCAGGCTGGTATACAGGCTCCCCGGTCCCACGACAATCACGTCGGCTGATAACAATGCATTGATCACAGGTGGAAATGCGGGGGCGGTATCCGGCTCCAACCAGACACGGCGGACGCGCCCGGCCACCGACGGGATCTTACTTTCACCCTCCACACGAACTTCGTGAAGCGTATGAGGCAATTCCAAACTGGCGACGAGTTTCACGTCATGGAGGGTGGAGGGTAAAACCCTGCCATTCACAGAAAGGACCCTGCCCGATTCGACAACCGCGCTTTCGAAGCTCCCTGTGATATCCGCCAGAGCCGTGATAAACAGATTTCCGAACGAATGACCTTCGAGATCCGGCGATCCGCTGAAGCGATAATGAAAAAGCTGGGTCAACATGTCTTCATCGTTGGAAAGAGCGGAAAGACAATTGCGAATATCCCCGGGCGGAAGAATTCCAAAACTCTCACGCAACCTTCCGGAAGACCCCCCGTCATCCGCAACGGTCACGACCGCAGTAAGATTACGCGTATGCAGTTTCAATCCGCGCAGGAGAGAGGCGAGTCCATGCCCGCCGCCGATCGCCACAATTCGGGGACCACGGTCACGACGCCGAAAGTCCACAAGGGTATTGACCACATCAGAATCCTCCCGAAGGAAAGGACGAAGAAGCGAACGGTTCAATTTGTAAATCCCATACAAGATGAAGATCAAACCCAATCCGCCAAAAATAGCGGCTCGAAGAATCCGGGGAAGGAACCGCAATGACGCATAAGAGAGGATGGTGAGAAATGCGGGGTCGGAGGAATCTGTCCGGTAAATATCGATGATGATGACGGCAATGCCCAAACCAATCAGGGTAATTCCGAACATGGTTAAGACCAGCCAACGCTTTACACCCAAACCCGGGCGAAGCCAGCGGGGCAGGTCGCGGATCAATTCTCCAAGACGGCGAAAAATATAAAAACGCATCGAAGGGATAATAGCAGGGATGGGGGGATGAGTCAAACCAGCCCTGGAATCTCAAAAATCCATTACGGTATAATCATTATCATGTCCATCGTCATCGCTGTAGATATCGGCGGCACCCAGATGCGCGCAGCCGCTTATATGCAGGACCAGTTGAATCCCCTCAAGCAAAAGAAAATTCCCACTCTTGCCACAGAACCCGGCGGACTGGAACGCCTCATCCATGTGATCGAGGATGTATGGCCAGAATCTGACACCGTGACAGCCATCGGACTTGGATCGCCCGGTCCGCTTGATCCCCATACCGGCTATCTGCTTGCCCCGCCCAATAACCCGGAATGGCATAATTTTCCCCTCGCGCCAGAGATCGAGAAACATTTCGGGGTAAAAACCTTTCTCGACAACGATGCGAATCTCGCCGGGCTTGGCGAGTATCGATACGGAGCCGGGAAGGGACATCATCATGTTTTGTATATCACCGTCAGCACAGGGATCGGCGCGGGAGTTGTAATCGATGACCGCCTCCTGCAGGGATTTCACGGCCTCGCCGCAGAACTCGGGCATGTCATCGTCGACCCGGATGGACCGCCCTGCTCTTGCGGTTTCAATGGGCACCTCGAGTCATTTTCCTCGGGTCCGGCCATCGTCAAATATGTCCTTGCAGAACTGGATTCCGGCTTTAAATCGATCTTGAAGCGGGAAAAATCCCTGAACGCACGTGATGTTGCGGATGCGGCGCTCAAAGGCGACGAACTGGCAATCCGCGCCTACCAACGCGCGGGGGAGTATCTTGGAATCGGGGTGGCATCCTTCCTGCATGCGTTCGATCCATCCATCATCATCTTCGGCGGCGGGGTCTCTCAGGTGGGAGGACTATTGTTCGAGCCGTTCGATGCGAGTTTGAAAAGGCGGGTCTTTCATCCGCGATATCTCGAAGGACTGGCGATCACCCAGGCGCAACTTGGCGATGAAGCCGGTCTGCTTGGGGCGCGCGCACTGGCGGAAATGAAAATCGGCATATAACCATTCATCATCAAGGAGCACAAATGACCCAAAAGAATCTACCCGGTCCGAAGACCAAGGCAATGATCGAGCGCGACCAGAAGGTGATCTCACCCTCGTATCCGCGAAGCTATCCATTTGCGATGGATCACGGGAAAGGAACGGAAGTCTGGGATGTGGACGGAAACCGCTTCCTCGACTTTATGGGCGGCATTGCAGTTGTAGCCACCGGGCACGCGCATCCGAAAGTCGTCAAGGCGATCCAGGAACAGGCGGAAAAATTCATCCATATCTCGTCGGACTTCTATCATGAGAACTGGATCCGGCTCGGAGAAAAACTGGACGAGATCGCACCTTTCAAGGAAGATGCGCTTTCTTTCATGACAAATTCAGGGACCGAAGCGGTGGAAGCAGCAATAAAACTTGCGCGCTATCACACCAAACGATCAAACTTCATCGGCTTTACAGGAGCATTCCATGGGCGGACAATGGGCGCGGTGACGTTCACCGCCAGCAAGGCAAAGTATCACAGCGGATTCTATCCACTGATGAACGGCGTGACCCATGCCCCCTTCCCCAATCCATATCGCCCCATCCTCGAACGCCGCAAAGGAGAGGATTACGGCGAAGCGGTCGTTCGGTACATCGAAGAGGAGATCATCGCCCAGATCCTTCCCGCCAAGGAAGTCGCGGGCGTTTTAGTCGAGACCATCCAAGGCGAAGGAGGGTATATCGTTCCGCCCGACGGGTTCTACCCAGCCTTGCGAAAATTCTGCGACAAGCATGGGATTTTGCTCATCCTCGATGAAGTCCAGTCTGGTATGGGACGAACGGGAAAATGGTGGGCGATCGAACATTTCGGCGTCGAGCCGGATATCATCACCGCAGCGAAAGGCATTGCCTCTGGTATGCCATTAGGCGCATGCATTGCACGCAAGTCCGTGATGGATTGGGAACTCGGCACACACGGCAACACTTACGGAGGAAATCCGATCTCATGCGCGGCCTCGCTTGCAACGATCGATCTGATCGAAAAGGAATATTTGAAGAACGCAAAGGAAGTCGGCGAATACACCATGGACGCGCTGACCGAGATACAGGCAAGGCATCCGAGCATCGGCGATGTGCGCGGGAAGGGGTTGATGATCGGCGTGGAATTCGTAAAGAATCGAGAAACTAAAGAACCCGCCAAGAAACTCACCGACCGGGTGGTGGACCTTGCCTTCGAACGAGGGTTATTAACCCTCTCCTGCGGTCAGAGCGTGATCCGCATCGCACCTCCGCTTTCGATCAGCAAGAGCGAAGCGGACGAGGGGTTGGCAATGTTCGAAGACGCATTGACGCAGGCGGAGAAGGAATTGAAATAAGCGACCGACAATTTGCGATTGACAAATGAAAAGACCTTCGATTTTCAAATTCGAAGGTCTTTTTTGTCATTCCTCCGGTTCGCTCCTTACACGATTGTCGTCACCGATGACGATGTTCGAACCGGTGTCATCACCGTGAATATGGATTTCGGTTTTTGATGCATGGAAAGAAGTCGGTTATCTGCGCGGCGCAGGTTTTTACTTCTTCGTGTACGGCGCGGGGGAATCATCGTCGGAGAGCATGGCGGCATTTACCTTTTCAGCCCGCAAGTTGAGGCTTTTCACAAGTTTCCTCATTCCGGTTTCCGTGAACAAATCAACCGACTGGTATTCGCGCAGGCTATACGGCAGTTCGACCTCCTCGAGACGTGCCGGGATGAGGAAAATCTCACCGGGAGGAATCTCGAGTGCCCGGTCGAGCGCGAGGCGCATTTCCTTTTGTACGTATCCTTCCCGGCTCACGGAATGCTTCGAGAGGCAGAGCAGGACAAGGTCAGTTTCATCCAATGCCCGTGCAATTTCCATCTTCCAATCCTGCCCGGGCAAAAGGTTTTCGGTATCGAGCCAGGGTTCCGCTCCCTTTGAAACAAGATAAGAATGCAGTTTCTGCGCCTTTGGGCGGTCCGCAGAAGCATAGCTGATGAAGATTTTCAACGAGGGACTGTATGCCATTTGTTGATTATACGGTTTGAATCTAAAAGCGGCGCCTCGCGACGCCGCCTTTTGTTGATTCTACGTTAGCGGGTTTTACTACTGCCGATGCTTGAAGCGTTCTCCTCCGCGCCGACCAGCACCGCGCGTATCGCGATGCGTTTGCCGTATTCACCGGTGGATTCATTGTAGGTCGCGCAAGTGATCAATGTCAGCCACGGTTCATCTTCGTGCTGCAGGACGCTCTTATTCGTCGGGCTTACGGTCCGGTTCTGGCGTACTTCGTATTCGTAGGAGACACCATAGGCATGGACGATGATCCGGTCGCCCCATTTCAATTCTCCGAGCGAGGCGAATGGTCCGTCCTCACCGTTCGGCAGGGTTACATGACTTGTCAGAACACTGTTACCCGACCAACTGGGGAATGCCGTGCCTTCTAACCAGCCTGCTTCGTTCCACAGCCAGGTGACATCCCATTTATCGTCAAGCAACGGCACACCGACTATCGGCATCTTTACCCCAAGGCGCGGAATTTCGAGCCAGACCTCGGCGGCACGGTAGGCTTTTTCTGCAGGCTGTTTTTGGAGGAGGGTAACCACGCCCGGAGCGAAGCCTGTATCCGGCAGTTTGTCTGGCAGGTCTGAGTCCGAAACTTTCCGACCTCCCCCGCCAGCGCCTGTTCCACCCTGATTGATTACAACACTGGCGGAAACGCCGTAGACATCCACATCGTCGAGTGGGTCGTACCATCTCTCCGTGGACCTCGCATTGTGAACGCTGAGTTGGACAGGCAGGCCGTTTGGCTGCGGATCAATCGGCAGGGATGTCCAGGCGACATTTGCTGTATTCGTGGCAGGGGAAGCCACAAGCCGGGCATTGAAGGTGATGGTGGCGGTTGACCCAAGCGGGAAAACGTCCCATTGAAAGACCAGGTTGGACGTTCCAGCCGGACAATAGGCAGGCGCAGGCGGGGTTGTTGGCGCGAGGCCGGCGTATACCACGGTGCACGGTATGTATTCCAATTCCGGCGGCAGGATGTCCGTCAGCACGACATCAAAGGCATCGGTTGAACTGATCGCTGAATGATTAACAGTAATCGAAAATTGAATCGGCGTACCGATCGGCACCCCGCTGGATGGAATCGCCGATTTATTTATGGCAAGGTCCGGTTCGATAACCTCCACATCCGGCGCGCTGGTTGTGAACGAACCACCGGTGAAAGCCCAGGTTACATTGTTGTTCAAGGTCACGCCGTCCTGGTTCTCGATGACATCCAGGACAATGGCGCGGTACCGAATCAGCAGGGTCGTAGCCGATGTTTGGGTAGGGATATTCCCGACAGTAAAGACCACCTGTCTGCCCGGATTCGCCGGATTGGCGGGCGAATCGCCAGGATTTGTGATTGAGGAAACCACCGGCTGGGCTGGGGGCGTCGGCGGAGGAGGCGGACAGATCGTCGCCGTTTGATCAACGCCAGCCACTTCCACAAACAAACAATCCACAAAGGCAAGTCCCTTATCCATCTGGTCGGTAACGGTGACATTATCCAACGGTGTTCCTATCGGCAGGTTGACGAGAATCTCATAAGTCAGGATCTCCCCAATCGCAACTTGCGGGTCCGTGGTGAATGTTTCATTGGTCCCTGTGAGGGTCTTGGTGAAAGAGCCGCTGTTGCCGATGAATCCAAAATCCACGGTGGGATTGGACGTCGTTCCTGAAGCATTGTTCACCGTGTTATTGTTCGCCGCACCAACGCTGCCGGGCGTGAGAGTGACGGGGTTGCTGGATACCTGGCCCACGCCACCACCGATACCGTTATCGTTATTATTGATGTTATCGTTCGGATTGGTCGTATCGCCTGAATTGGCCGTATCCACCGTACTGGTATAACCAACGGGAGGCGTGACCCGCACTATGTAATCGCCCTGCGGCAGGCCGCTGAATTGATACGTTCCTCCGGCTCCAGTCGTCACGCCGCCGGGGCCATCATCACTCGTTCCCAAAATGCCATCCGGACCAGTCTCCATCTCTGTGCCGTCGCTGGAATACAACTGAACCGTCGCTCCGGCTAGCGGCGTATCGCCCGCATCGTAAGTCCCATTGCGATTAACATCCACGAAGACCTGGTCGCCCAGCTGCTGGCGGTAAAAACCGAAGTCCACGGTCATGTTGGCGCGGCCATCTGCCGCGCCCTGCCCGCCAGAGAGATCCGTTTCGTTGAGCGGTTCGTCTGCAAGAGGTCCGAGGGTCACCGCGGCGGCGGCAACGTAACCGACGGAGGTTCCGCTAATGGATGAAATCCCGTTATCGTCGCTATCTGTCGGGGTTGTATCCGGATCGTTGGCGGTCGAATCGCTGATCGCGCCAGAGGTGTTGATGGTGGTTCCGCTGCTCCAATACCCTGCAAGCGGATCCGAGGCGACGGTATCGCCTCCACCCACATCGCGGAAGTTATCAGCCGGGATGACAACGACATAATTGCCTGCAGGCAGGTTGTCGAAGCGATAATATCCTCCGGCATCGGTCGTATCGAAGGAAAGGAAGGTATCGCCAGCTCCAAATACGCCATCGCCATTATCCTGGTATAACTCGACGCGAACGCCGGAGATGCCCGATTCTGTACCGAAGTCGATCTGCCCGTTGTTGTTGGTATCGAACCAGACACGGTTGCCGAGGCTGAAACTGGTCGTTGTGAAGCCAAAATCCACGGTCGGGTCGAGGGTGGTGCCGCTGGATTGATTTACAACATTGTTCGCCGCACCGGGGCTTCCTCCCGTCCCCTGCCCGGGTGTCAATGTCACCACGCCGCTGCTGACCTGACCCGTGCCTGTCCCTGCGCCATTATCATTGTTATCTGTGTTGGTGTCCGGGTCGGTGGTATCGGCGGGTGAAGAGGTATCCACCGTGCTGGCATAACCGGCAGGAGGCGTAACGCGCACAATGTAATCGCCTTCCGGTAAACCGGCAAACTGATATGTTCCAGGCGCGCCAGTCAGCACGCCGCCTGTGCCGTCATCGCCAGTAGCGGGTATCCCATCAGGTCCAAATCCATCATCGCCGGTTCCACGGATGCCGTCGGCGCCGGTGATGATCTCGGTCCCATCACTGGAAAAAAGTTGAACCAATGCGCCGGACAAGGGCGAATCGGTTCCGGCATCGTAATCGCCATCTCCATTTATATCCACAAAGACCAGATCGCCGAGCGTTTGCCGATAGAATCCGAAGTCCACGGTCATGTTAGCGTTGCCATCCGGAGCGCCCTGTCCACCGGAAAGATCGGTCTCACCAACAGGCTCGGTGCCATCCGGTCCCAACGTCACGACAGCCGATTGAACATAATTGGTCGAATTGCCGCTCAGGTTTGTGATGCCATTCTCGTCGCTGTCGTCTGCATCGGTATCAGGATCGTTCGAGGTCGAATCGCTAGGGATTCCAGAAGCATTGATCGTGGTGCCGCTGCTCCAATAGCCAACGAGGGCATCGGTTGTGCCACCAACCGTGAAGTTATCGTTCGGGATGCGCACGATGTAATCCCCGGCCGGAAGGTTATCGAAGCGGTAATAGCCGTTGGCATTCGTAAGAACGCCCCCAGGACCATCATCACCTGTGCCCAGGATGCCATCGGGTCCAACCGGGATCTCTGCGCCGGCCGCGTTGAACAACTGCACCCGGACATTGGAGATGCCCTGTTCCGTGCCGAAATCAATCTGGCCGTTATTATTTGTGTCGTACCACACCCGGTTGCCGAGGCTGTAGTTCGAGGCGACCGTCAATGTGGCGTTTGCCGGGTTGTTATTCGTGATGCCGCCATCAGCCGTCAGTCTTCCTGCAGGTATGGTATTTATGTAGACTCCAGGCCGTGTGCTGATGACATCAACCCTAATGAGGCATGAATCGCCCGGGTTTCCAAGCGCTGTCAAACCACCGCCAGTCAGTTGAACGGTTTGCGACCCGGGAAGGGCAGTCAGCAGACCTCCGCAATCGGTGAAAGCGTTCGATGGGTTGGCAACTTCCAACCCATCCGGCAGAGTTCCAGGAAGGTTATCAACCAACCCCATATTTACGACCGGCACATTGCCGGTATTCGCTATCGTGATCGTCAACACCGATGCCTGGTTGGTCAAAACCTGCGCAGGATTGAAGGTCTTACTGACGCTGACGCCCGGCAAATTCGTTAAAGACGCTTCTGTCGGGTCCGGATTGCTGACGCCATTGAACGTAGTGACAGCACCGGCTGGAATTCGATTGGTCAGGTTGCCATTGACATTCATAACCACCCGCAGCGTAAGCGTGCAGGACGTATTCGCCAACAGAGAACCGCCTGTAAAAGTGAAGGAGGTATCGCCGGGATTTCCGGTCAGCACCCCACCGCAGGTCCCCACGTCGAAATTGACCGGGTTGGCTAGCTGAATTCCAACACCAAGCAAGGTCATGTCGTCTGTAAACGTAATGCCAGTCAGGGCAGTGTTAAGATTTGGATTGATCAACTGCACACTCATGGTCGAAAATGCACCGCCATAGACCAGGACCGGGTTAAACCCCTTGACCACACCGATACTTAAACTTTGGATGTTCAATGTCGCCTGCGCCTGCCCGAAGGGAGAGATCGCCGTCCCAGTACTTTGGACGATGCCGTTTACATTTGCGACAGGGATCGTGTTCGTTTGTGTGCTGGGATCTACCGGCGTGCTATCGAGGCCGACAACATCCACGGAGATCGTACACAGCCCGGGCACTCCGGCAACCTGGGCGGGTATCGTGCCGCCCGTGATGCTGATCAAATTGGAACCTGCCACAGCTGATGGAGTTCCTCCGCAAGTATTAACGATATTCGGAACCGCCGCCACGCGAATCCCGTCGGTCGGCGAGCCGGGGAGATTATCGGTCATCGATAAATTTACAATGGGTGAACTCGTCGTATTTTGCAAAGTGATCGTCAATGTGGAGCGCCCGCCAGCCTGCACATGCGTGGGATAAAACGCCTTGCTCATGGTCAGGCTGGTCACACGAATAGTATCAACCGCAGGATTAAGATTGGATCGCCCTTCGGTGGTTACGACAGTATTGGCAGGGATGGTATTGGTATACAGATTCGGTATTGTTGAAGTCACCCTGACATCAATATTGCAACCAACGCCTGCCGCAAGCACATCCGCAGGAGTATTTGTAAAAGTGATGACATTCGTCCCGGCAACGGCTGTGATCGTTCCGCCAGGACAATCATCTGTAGGGGCAAGCGCTGGTGGATACGGCGCGATAACAAGACCAGCGGGAAGGGTGTCAGTAACGTTTATCCCCGAGATGGATGTATCAGCAGGGGCAGTAATCGTGATACGCAGCCGGCTAAATTGCCCAGGTGCAATCGGATCTGTCTGGAAGGTTTTGGTTAACCCTACAGGCAGGGAACTAGAATTAACAACCACCAGGTCGGGGTTTGTTCTGAAGAGAGCATGTCCAACTCCCTGAGCATTGGTAATCGTATTAGCCAGAACAGCATTATCGTATGTTCCAGCGGTATTGCTCGTAACATTAAAAACAACCGTACAGTTTCCATTGGCCGGAATCGTCCCCCCGATCAGGGTAACGGAAGTAGTTGTGTTCGTAATGGTTCCGCCACATTGTGGGCTGGAGGGTGTTCCAGAGACCGTTAGGTTAGGGGGCAAGTTATCCGTAAAATTGACCCCTGTCAGGGCAGTGCTACTCGCATTATTCAATGTAATCGTCACGGTACTCGTACCGCCTACAACAATACTGAGGGGCGAATAAGCCTTCGTGCCGGTCAGGGCACGGTTTACTGTAAGATTGGCGGTTGCCGGCAGGAAGTTTGTAACCGGTTGGTCTGCGGTCAATACGTTCGCTGGTATGGTATTGGTGACCGTACCACCGGTACTGTTCAAGGGCGTTTGTACGGGAATCGAAAAGACACAGGTGCCGCGAGGGGTTGGGGGAGTGGCGCTGGCGGGAATGCTGCCGCCGGAAAGTTGAATCAGGGTCCCTCCGAGAGGGGCATTTATAGTAGTAAATCCGCAGGTGTTTGCCGTCGGCGCACCGGCAATCGTGTAACCGGCACCCATCGTATTTAGATTGTCGCTTATCGCCACACCGGTGTAAGCCGAACCTGTCGGATTTTGCAGTGTGATGGTCAGGGTAGTTTGATCACCGGCATCCACCGTTCCGGGAGCAAATGATTTGGCAATTCCAACAGGTTGAATGGTCAACTCCGCCTGCGCCGGGGAGCCGTTTGTAACTCCCTGGGTGGTTCGGAGGGAACCCGGTCCGCCGGGACCTGCCGGGATGGTATTGGCAGTTCCGTTCGCGATCAAATATGCCCCACTCGCGCCGGTAACGTCCACCTGCACAAGACAATCCTGGGCAGGGGTAATCGTTCCATTGGTCAGGGTAATCGTGTTTCCATTTGCAGGAGCCGACACGCTTGCTCCCGCGCCGCAGTTGGTGACGGTGAGTCCGTTCGGATTGGCGATCTGCAAACCCGCAGGCAGGGTATCGGTATAAGAGGCGCCTGTGAGGTTGGTGTCTGTATCATTGTTATTGATGCGAATGGTCAGCTGGCTGGTTTCCCCGGAAAAAATCGTGGTAGGCACGAACAACTTCGACAAGGATGGCGGCGTGACAGCAATCACTGTAATCGTGGCACTGGCAGGGGTGGTATTCGAAATGTTTACGATCGTCCCGCCATCGTCGCCCTGGGAGGTCAGGTTGTTTGCCGGGATAGTATTGATGAGGTTTCCGGGTGTGACGGAAGATACATTCACTTCCACGTAGCATTCACCCGGATTCGCGCCTTGCTGGGCTTGGACGGTTCCGTTGCTCAAAGCAAGCGTGGTCGTGCCCGGAACGGCCGTCACATCACCAACCAGCCCGCAGGTGTTGACAACATTTGCCGGGTTGGCTATGAACAGACCCGGCTGGACGCCTATCAAATTATCCGTCCACCCGGCGTTCGTCAACTCGAACGTATTGGGATTAAAGATCGTCACCCGAAGCACGGAAATGCCGCCCGCATCGATCTGCAGCGGCGTGAACTGTTTGTTGATCTCAGCCGGGAGGCTGGCAGCACGCACCGGCGTGACTGGCATCACCAGCAGGTTCCCGAACACAATAGCCAAAAGAAAAACAACGCGGAAAAATCTATTCATGACAATTCACCTTTACGCACATGAAAACCAAGGTCTTAATAATTAAAAAAAACGCGAAAACGACAGACGCCCGTTTTCGCATGAATGCATATAAATCGCCGGGGCGGCTATAAATACTTGAAAATCCAAGGCTGTTTTTCCTATTTTCGACGCGCATATTACCGAGTTACTACCAAATATACCTTATTTTGGATTGTTTGGGATGGCACCTCCAACCCATTTTGATAATGATACAATTCCCGCACATGTCCATCGTGCCGTCCATGCTCCCCGATTTTCGCGTGCGCCAGCGGGATTATCTGCTGGAAATTTCGCGCCTGCTCACCCAGGAACTCGACCTGGAGAAGCTCATGGCGAGGATTCTGCGAGTCTCGATCGAAATGCTTGCCGGGCAGGCGGGAATCATCGCGCTCAAACAACCCGACGGATGGCGCGTTGCAGCGGCTCACGGCATCGCCCCGGCTTTTCTCTCCTACCTGACCCCGCTCCTCGCCGAGGAAAAGGTCCGCGAACTGGATGTGCGCGAACTCAACCGCATGCTGAAAGACCTGACCTACACCGCCAGCATGGGATTGCTGAACGGAACAGGCCTGCCCCTCGCCGCGCATGGACAGGTCATCGGTGTGATCTTCATTTTCCGCAACTACGCCGACCTATTCACCCCCAATGACCGCATCCTTCTGCAATCCTTCGCGGATCAAGCCGCTATCGCGGTATTCAACGCCCAGTTATACGGGCAGGTTTCCTACGAAAAGAAAAGACTTGACGCGCTTCTCGACTCTGCCGCAGATGGAATCCTGATCCTCGACGCAGGCATGAACATCGAACGCTGTAATTCCGCCTTCGCAAAATTATTCGGGCGGAGTCAAAGCGAGATCACAGGCAAGCCGCATAATGAGATCATTCAATGGAAGAAAGAGCCGCAGGGGAAAACCCTTGAAGAATCGATCAGGAATGGATGGCCCCTTTCGCCGACAGCCACGCTATATGTGGAAGGCGATCTGAGCCGGCCGCTCCCACCGCCCATCCCGGTTGGAATCACCTATGCGCCGCTTTTATCGGATGAAGGAAAACTTCGCAATGTTCTCGTCGCAATACGCGACATCACCCACTTTCGCACCGCGGATGAGATCAAAGCCACCTTCATATCAATCGTCAGCCACGAGCTGCGCACCCCGGTCGCGTTGATCAAAGGGTATGCGTCCACGTTGAGGCGCGCCGACGCCAAGTGGGACAAACATACGATCAACGAATCGCTCAGCGTCATCGAAGAAGAGGCGGACCGGTTATCCAAGATGATCGATGACCTGCTGGATGCATCACGCCTCCAGGCGGGAGGCTTGAGCTTGAACCAGGCCGATGTCGCCCTCCCCAGCCTCGCGTCCAGGGTGAGCGAGCGGTTTTCGTCCCAATCGCCGAATCACAAGATCGTCACCGACTTCCCCGAGAAATTCCCAGTCATCCTCGGTGATGAAAACCGCCTCGAACAAGTGCTTTCCAATCTCGTGTCGAACGCGTTGAAATACGCTCCGGAAGGCGAAATTAAAATCACAGGAAATATCCTGCCCGACGAGGTGATCGTGTGCGTCAGCGATCAGGGACCGGGCATCGACGCCAAGGACCTGCCGCACATCTTCGACCGTTTTTACCGCTCGACCAGCGCCGTCAAACAAACAAAAGGCGCGGGGCTTGGGTTATATCTCGCCCGCGCGATTGTCGAGGCGCATGGCGGGAGGATCTGGGCGGAAGGCAGGGACGGATCGAATCCGCGCTCAAAAACGGAATCCGGAGCCCGCATTTGTTTTTCACTCCCGCGTTGAGCAACCATGCCCGCGTTCATAAATTATGGATATAAACGCAGGGCTATATCCCTGAAATCACAGACCCTTCCACAGTATCTCCCACAAGACGGGGGTGAAGGTAAAATATTTGACGTTTCATCAATCCATCTCAGGGAAAACCCTGCAAACAATTCTACTCAAAGGAAAAAACATGGCGAAAATACCCGCAAGAAAGCAAGTGAACAAGAAATATGTCTGGAACGCGGAAAGCGTATTCAAAACCCAAAAGGATTGGGAGGCGGCGCTCAAGGCGGTGATCGACGACATCCCCAACGTGAAAAAATTCGAGGGAAAGTTGGGCGAAAGTCCCGATACCCTTTACGACGGCATCAAAGCAATCGAGGATATTTCCCTCCGCGCGCAGACCGTTTATATGTACGCCCAATTTGCCTATGCAGTGGATACAACCAACCAGGCTTCTGCCGGGATGGTCGGCAAGGCACAGGGCATGGCCGGGCAGGTTTCCGCGGCGGCTTCATTCCTCAATCCCGAACTCCTCTATATCGGCAGGGAAAAGCTCGAAGCATGGATGAACTCGAACGATAAACTTGCCATTTACCGCCAATCCTTCGACGATCTTTTCCGCCAGCAGGCGCATGTGCGTTCGGCAGAAGTGGAGGAGATCCTCGGCATGACGGCGGAACCGTTCAGCGGACCCTCGACCAGCACCAGCATGCTGGTCAACGCCGATCTCAAATTCGAGCCTGCGAAAGACAGCAAAGGAAAAAAGGTGGAGATAACCCAGGGTAACTTCTATTCGACGCTGCTGGAACACCCCGACCGCAAAGTGCGCCAGAGCGCTTTCGATAATTATCACGACAAACACATCGAGTTCAAGAACACACTGGCAACGAATCTTTCCTCTTCGATCGCGGCGAACGTATTCAACATGCGCGCGCGCCGGTTCGATACGACCCTGTCCGCCTCGCTGTTCAATAACAACATCCCCGAGGAAGTATTCCACAACCTGATCAACACCTTCAAGAAAAAACTGCCGGTCTGGCACCGATATTTCGAGATCAAACGCAAGGCGCTGAAATTGAAAGACATCCAATATTTCGACATCTGGGCACCCATCGCAAAAAAGAAAGTCCCTGTCTCATTCGAGAAGGCGGTTGACCACATCAGTGACAGCCTCGCCCCACTGGGCAGGGAATACGTGGAAGCTTTACGCCAGGGCTGCCTCAAGGACCGCTGGGTCGATTCAGCCGTCAATCTCGGCAAATCGAACGGCGCGTTCTCGTACGGCTCACCGAAGACGCATCCTTTCATAATGATGTCGTTCACCAACGACATCGGCAGCATGAGCACGCTGGCGCATGAACTCGGCCACTCGATGCACTCGTTCCTGACGTGGAAGAACCAGCCTTACGCCTACTCGAGTTATTCGCTTTTCGTGGCGGAAGTGGCTTCGAACTTCAACCAGGCGATGATGCGCGCCCATTTGCTCAAGACCATCAAGGATAAGAACTTCCTCATCGCGCTGATCGAAGAAGCCGTGAGCGGGAACTTCTTCCGCTATTTCTTCCAGATGCCGACGCTGGCGCGCTTCGAACTGGAGACCCACCAACGCGCCGAGCGCGGCGAACCCCTCACCGCCGATTCGATGCAGAACCTGATGGCGGACCTGTTCAGCGAGGCATTCGGTCCAAAAGTGAAGATCGATCGACCGCGCGTTGGCATGGTCTGGTCGACGTTCTCGCATCTCTTCGCGGACTATTATGTGTATCAATACGCCACAGGCATTTCCGGCGCCCATGCCCTATCTGCCAGAATCCTGCGGGGCGAACCGAACGCGACTGAAGATTACCTCGGTTTCCTCAAATCCGGCTCATCGAAATATCCGCTGGAAGTGTTGAAGAATGCGGGAGTGGACCTGAGGACGCCAATTCCCGTCGAGGAAACCTTTGCCGTGATGGAAGGGTATATCGACCGTTTGGAGGAGTTGGTCGGCTAGTTTCGCAGGCACCAAGTCCGACAGTCTGAAAGTCAAGTCATTACGCATCACGGATTACAAACCGGTAAAACGTGATGCGTAACCATGTATAATGTGAGCATTAACCCATAAAAGTAAATCGGAAATCAATAGATGGCTCAAACACAAATCGCATGTCCTCGTTGCAGACAGATGATCCCCGCCAACGTCGAGCAGTTGTTCGATGTGACCGCCGATCCGCAGGCAAAACAAAGATTATTGGGCGGGCAGTCCAATTACGCGCGCTGCCCGCACTGCGGCTACCAGGGGCGGCTTGCCACGCCGGTGGTGTATCACGACAACGAGAAGGAACTTTTATTGACGTTCTTCCCGCCGGAGTTGGGCTTGCCGGTCAATGAACAGGAACGGATGATCGGTCCTTTGATCAAGCAGGTGATGGACCGCCTCCCGCCGGAGAAGCGCAAGGGGTACCTGCTCAAGCCGCAAGCCAACCTGACGTTCGAATCCATGATCGAGACGATCCTGGGGAAAGACGGCGTGACGCCTGAAATGCTCAAGACCCAGCAGGAACGCGTCCAGTTCATCGAACGGCTGATGCAGGTCACAACGAAGGATGCGCGTTCCGAGATGATCAAACAAAACGAGAAGATCATCGACGAGCAGTTCTTCGCGCTTTTCAGCCGCATCGCCCAGAGCGCCATGGGCAGCGGGCAGGAGCAAATGGCGCGCGCGCTGATCGATATCCAAACCCAACTTCTGGAGGAAACCGATTACGGCCGTCAATTGAAAGAATCGGTCGGGGAGTTGGAAGCGGTGCAACACGAATTGCAGGATGCGGGCCAGGGATTGACGCGCGAGAAACTGCTCGAGTTCGTCCTCGCTTCGAAAACGGATGCGAGACTCCGCGCTTATGTATCGATGGCGCGGGCGGGCATGGATTACGTCTTCTTCCAGACTTTGACCGAACGAATCGAGAAAGCCCCCGCCGAAGAAAAATCACGCCTCGAAGAAATCCGGGAGAAACTGCTCGGTTTTGTGGCAGACCTGGATAAACAGGTCGAAGCGCGCTACAAGCAGGCGCAGGAATTTGTGGAATCCCTGCTCAAGCAGGACGATATCGAGAAAGCAGTGACCGCCAGCTTGGACAAGTTCACGCAGGACTCGGTGGATATCGCCCAGCAAATGCTGAGACAGGCAACCGAGAAGAACGAATATGAACGGATGGGCAAACTGCAAAAGATGATCCAGGTCCTGCAAGCAGCCAGCGCGCCGCCCGAGATCGCGATCATCGAACAACTGCTGCAATTGCCAGATTCCGCCGCCGTCGAAGCGGCACTGACGCAGAATCCCGATATCGTCACACAGGGGTTGCTGGATACGCTCACCGGACTCGCCGGACAAATGGAGTCGCAGGCGGATAACCCCGAAGCAAAAGCGATGGGAGAGAAATTGAGCGAGGTTTATAAAATTGCGCTCAAGGTTTCGATGAAGAAGAACATGGGTTAGGAAAAATCCAAAAGTGACAGTCACCTCGCAGGTGACTGTCACTTTTTAAGCATCCCCCACAGGAGACAATTTTTCTTGTAAAATCGGCAAAAGGGAACTTTATTTATGACCACTCCAGACATTATCAGACAACTTGTACAGCGTTTTGAAGAACACAAAGAAACCTACCGTTCGGGCAGGTACAACGAGACGCAACTCCGGCGTGAGTTCCTAGACCCGTTCTTTGAGGCGCTGGGTTGGGATGTATTCAACAAGCAGGGCTATGCCGAGATGTATAAGGATGTGGTGCATGAGGATAGTTTGGAGATCGAAGGGGAAAACAAAGCCCCCGATTATGCCTTTCGGATCGGCGGGCAGAGAAAGTTCTTTTTAGAAGCCAAGAAACCTGCCGTCAAAATAGAAACAGATATTCACCCTGCTTTTCAATTACGGCGTTATGCCTGGAGCGCGAAATTGCCGCTCAGTATCCTTTCGGATTTTGAAGAGCTTGCCATTTACGATTGCCGCGCCAAGCCCGATAAAAAGGACAAGGCTTCCACCGGACGGGTCAAGTTATATTCGTATAAAGATTACATCGAGAAGTGGGACGAGATCGCAAACATCTTCTCGCGTGAAGCGGTATTGCGCGGCTCTTTCGATGCCTTTGCCGAAGGCACGAAGCTCAAAAAAGGCACTGCTGAAGTGGACGATGCCTTTCTTGCCGAGATCGAACGTTGGCGCGATCTGCTGGCGACCAATATCGCCATCAAGAATGAATCGCTTTCGGTGCGTGAGTTGAATTATGCCGTGCAAATGACGATTGACCGCATCGTCTTTCTGCGCATTTGTGAAGACAGAGGCGTTGAGAGGGATGAACAGCTCAAAGAGATTAGCGCAGGCTCGGGCGTGTATGAGGCGTTATGTCAGTTATTCAAAAGGGCAGACGCTAGATATAACTCCGGCTTGTTCCATTTTTCGGAGGAGAAAGACGCCTCCAGCCCGACCGATAGCCTGACTCTAACCATCAAGATTGATGATAAACCGTTGAAGGACATCATCAAGAATTTGTATTACCCTGAAAGCCCGTATGTCTTTCGAGAAATTCCGGCGGATATTCTTGGGCAGGTGTATGAACGCTTCCTCGGCAAGGTGATTCGACTCACCGCCGGGCATCGAGCCAAGGTGGAAGAGAAGCCCGAAGTGCGCAAGGCGGGCGGGGTGTATTACACACCGACTTATATTGTGGAGTACATTGTCGAGAACACGGTAGGCAAGCTGCTGGAAGGCAAGACCCCCAAGGAAGCCGAAAAACTGCGCGTGCTAGACCCGGCTTGTGGGTCTGGGACATTCCCATTGGGGGCGTATCAGTATTTGCTGGACTGGCATTTGAAATGGTATATGAACAATGAGCCGGAGAAATGGGCAACGGGCAAGAAACCCGTTATTTTCCAAACCAAAGACGGCTACAGACTCACCACCTCAAAGAAGAAAGACATCCTGCTTAACAACATCTACGGCGTAGACATTGACCCGCAAGCCGTGGAAGTGACCAAACTCTCGTTGTTGTTGAAGGTGTTGGAAGGCGAAAGCCATGAGACCATCGGCTCGCAGTTGGCGTTGTTTCAAGAGCGAGTCCTGCCAGACTTGGGCAAGAACATCAAATGCGGTAACTCGCTGATCGGCAATGATTATTATGAGGGACGGCAATTGACCATGCTGGTGGACGAAGAAGAACGCTACCGCGTGAATGCCTTCGACTGGAAAGCCGAGTTTTCGCAGGTGTTCATTCAGGGCGGCTTCGATGCCGTGATTGGAAATCCGCCGTATATTCGTATTCAGACATTACAAGAAAGCTCCCCCATTGACGTGGAGTTTTTCAAGAAACGCTACGAAGCCGCCAGCAAAGGCAACTATGATATTTATGTAGTCTTCGTTGAGAAAGGCTTGGACGTTCTCAATAAGAATGGACGTTTGGGCTTTATTCTGCCACATAAGTTCTTCAATGCTCAATATGGCGAACCGATTCGCGGTGTGATTGCCAACGGAAAACATCTTGCCAAAGTGGTGCATTTTGGCGACCAGCAAGTCTTTGAAAGTGCAACGACTTACACTTGTTTGTTATTCCTAGATAAAACAGCGAGGGAAGATTTCGAGTTTACAAAGGTTGAAAACCTTGCAGATTGGCGCGTTTTGCAGGCTCAGACATCCGAAGTCTCAGAGACTTCGGATGTCTCTGGCATGATTGATGCCAAGCAAGTGACCAGTAATGAATGGAATTTCTCTGCTGGAGGAAATGCCGTTTTATTTGAAAAACTTGGACAAATGCCAG
Source organism: Anaerolineales bacterium (assembly GCA_015075725.1). Taxonomy (NCBI): domain Bacteria; kingdom Bacillati; phylum Chloroflexota; class Anaerolineae; order Anaerolineales; species Anaerolineales bacterium. The sequence continues at coordinate 3,780,841 of JABTTV010000001.1, forward strand.
TAAAGCTCGGAGATATAAGTAAAATCTTTGTTGGTACGCAAACAAGTGCAGATGATGTTTTTGTTCTTGATGATTGCGTAATTCAAGGTGATTTGGTGGAAGGAACTTCAAAATCTCTTGAAAAACGCGTCAAAGTCGAAAAAGACATTCTTGTTCCTTTTTTATATGGAAAGCAAATCAGAAAATACCAACCAGTAAATACAACTTCTTACTTAATTTGCCCTTACGACATTACCAGAGAGCGTAGCAAGCTTTTTGATACAGCCAAAATTAAAAAATTCCCGAAAGCTTTTTTGTATTTAGCTGAGAACAAAGAAGCATTAGAACAAAGAGAGAAAGGGAAATTCAAAACTGCTAATTGGTATGCTTTTGGCTATCCTAAAAGTATGAACTTCTTTCAAGTACCAAAACTTATCGTCCCTGATTACAACAATGCTCCATCATTTACTCTGGATGTAGATGGAAATTTCTATAAAACCGGTTATGGTGTAATACTTGAAGAAACCTCTCTAATATCACCTTTATATGTCTTAGGGTTGTTAAACTCTAAACTGCTTTTCAAGTTTTTGCTATCTATTGGGACAACATTACGTGGTGGATACGTCCGGTTTTGGACACAATTTATAAAAAACTTACCCATCCGCCCGATCAACTTCGACGACCCCGCCGACAAAGCGCGGCACGACAAACTGGTCTCGCTCGTCGAGCGCATGTTGGCATTGCACAAGCAAAGTCCACGCACGCCGCAAGAACAGGAAATGGTCAAGCGCGAGATCGAGTCCACGGATAAGGCAATTGATACTTTGGTCTATGAGTTGTATGGGTTGAGTGAGGAAGAGATTCGGATTGTGGAGGAGGAGAAATGAAACGTTTCTTCCAGAAACTTCTTGAGTGGCTTCGGATGTTTTTTGTCATCCTGTTCGATGACGATGAAGATCGCAAGGAATATAAACGTCAAGAAGAACGATTGGAGCAAAAACAGGGATGGGAGCAAGTACCTCAACGAACAACAGAAATTGCACGACCAATCGAATTGGGAATATCAAGCTCTGACAAGCCTGAGTATCGAAAAAGCAAATCAGTTCTTACCTACAGGGAAAGCATCTTGCTTCGTTCCATTCGTAGTGCCGTTGCAGGCGAATACACGATCCTAATGAAAGTTCGGATGGGAGATTTCCTCTGGCTGGCAAACGAACCAAATGATCGAAAGTTTCATAACAATCAAATTCAATGCAAGCATGTTGACTTTCTGTTGTGTGATAAATTCAAACTTGAACCTTTGCTCGTAATAGAATTGGACGATAGCAGCCACAATAAATACGATCACGTCGAACGAGATAATTTTAAAGATGAAACATTAAAAGCCGTCGGTTTACCTGTCATCAGAATCGAATTGCAAGAAAAGTATGATGCTAGTATTTTGCGAAAGCAAATTCTGGAAAAGATAGGTAACCATAAATGATTTACCTAAATATAGCTGTGGATAAAATAAAGCACGACAATCTGGTCTCGCTGGTCGAGCGCATGTTGGCATTGCACAAGACCCCCCTCCAGTCCCCCCTAAAGGGGGGAAGAACGCCGCAAGAACAGGAAATGCTCAAGCGCGAGATCGAAGCGACCGACAAGGCGATTGATGCTTTGGTCTATGAGTTGTATGGGTTATCTGAGGAAGAGATACGGATTATAGAAGGATAAAGACCTGACAGGTCTCCAAGAGGCGTTGGTCGGAGAGAGGTCATGTCCGCGCATGGGTTGGGGTCGGACGAGTTTCCGATGAGACCTGTCAGGTTTGGAGATGGGAATTATGAGCTAACGAGGTTTCATAAACGTAGTATCATGCAAGAAATAATGAAGCAGGCGCTAGATAAGGGTATTGAATTAAGTTTGTTTCGGATGCAGCCCAACGATGGTTAGCGTATAGATAAGCAATATCTAGCATATGCTGACGAGCGGGGTCTATAGAATTCCGAGGCGCTGCTGATACCAAGGCAGTCTTTGTTCTTATACTGCTTGAAGAAACAGAACTAGCGACCAAGAATAGGGCAAGCAAGAACTTTATTGTGCCTTTTTTACTGAAAAATAGGATGTACATATATTCCTCCAATATTTTTATCTCAAACTGGCTGTATCAAACGAAGAACAAGTTTTTATCAAAGACTATGGGAAATCCCATTAATTTTTTATGATGTACATGTGAAAATCGCGGACAAGGATCGCACTGCTTCCTTTTCGTCGAGTGGCGCAACCTTGTTATTTTGGCTTAATTAGTACAAGATAGCCATCAAGCCCAAATTCATAAACTTGAATACCATATGAAGTGATTTTTGCTATGCGAGGGGATTTATTAGTTTCGCTATTTAGGCAAGTGAAATGATAAGCGTCAATCCAATGATGTAAACGGCAAACTGACTGGACGGCAGTAGGTTGATGAATTGCTCCTAATTTACTACTTGTGCTCGTATATATGAAATGTCTGCTATCAGGGGACCAAGAGAATGTTGGTTGCACATCTTTTCCGATATTTTTCGTATCGCCAGTAATAAGATTTGTTATAAAGAGGGAATCGTCCGGACTGGATCCGCTAATGCCCCCGTAAATACCCCATTGTCCATCTGGTGAAATCTCAAAATACCCCCAACCGTTTCCCGGCATTGGGGAAACGAGCGGCAATTTAAGGGAGGTATCTGTATCAATGATATATTTCCATAGTGTGTATCCAGGGAAATTGTCATACGCCTGGCTTTCATAAACAGTATCCGGATTGGCGATAACTAAGCTTCTCGAATCTGGAAACCACGACAAATATGGGAATGGTACGGTTAATGTGCTGGGTCTATATGGCAAAATATTTTCACGAATAATTCCCCCCGTAGAATATATCTTCACTCCATCCTGTGTTCCAACCGCAATCATTTCACCATTTGGGGAAATCCGAACATTTTTATTATTGCTATTTTGTTGATAACTTAAGCCCAAAGATGCTATTTTGTTAATTCCCCTATTATCGATATCCACAATGGATATATTTGAAAAGCACAGTGTTTTAAATTCTTGAGACGCGCATAAAAATGTTTCCATGAATAATTGGTGCGTGTATGGCAAAAAACTTAGTTGGCCTATTTTTTCGCCAGATTTATAAGGCACTGACCAATCGATGAGTATTACGTTTTTATCGCCATCTATGTTGGTTGCGTATATTTTATCAATACCCCCTTCTCGAAAAAGAACGACTATCTCATTGTCGTCTGAAATTAAATAACCATAGGATTCTTTTTCGATTTGGGTTAACTTGATTGGGCTATCCTCTCCATCCTGAAAATACAGGTGGCTGTCCTTTTTGAAAAGCACAACATACCCATTCAAGGGGAAATTGGGAAGAATTGCAGGCAGTGGGGTGGCAGCCGCTGTTGCTGTTCGAGGCGCTGACGAAGGCGGTGGTGTAAACCCAGATGGAGTATTAGTTGGCAATGCGGTCCGAGCGACTGGCAGAGGTGTCGTGGTAATCGTGGCTGGTAATGTATTAGCTGGCAATGAAGAAGGAACGGGCGATTCAGTCCCCGCGCTAAATCCCCCTCCGCAAGCGGACAGGAGCAGCATCAACAAGAGAAAGCAGGCGTGTTTACAAGGTCTCGGTAACATTGTCTGGGATAACCTATTCATGTTGTCCTTTATTTGGGGGTAAGTTTCTTCCCCCATTGACTTGCGCGGCTAATCTTAGCGCAGGCGTGTATCAGCTTATCGGCAAGCGGCTTCTGTGAATTTATTCCATAACTTTTTTCACCTGATTTCAAGCCCTTTAAATAAATCGCTTTCCACCTGCCTGCCCCCATTGACCAAACTGAACGCGCGATAGAACGTCCCTTGCATTGCAAGGATGGGAGCAGCGGAATCTTCGTCCAATTCAGCGAGCCCGCCTAATGAAGCCAACTGGCTTTTATGACATTGAATCGCCCGCCAGGCGGCGCGACAGTATTCCGTCGTTTCGATGCGGGTCGTGACCATCCAATCCTTCCATGCGTTTTCGCCGCGCATCTGGCTTCCAACGGGAAAAGTGATCTCGCCGATATAAGGCGTGACGGCGTCCACGAACGCTTCGTCATCCACCATGTAATACAGTTTCGAAACGCGATGCGGGGGCAGACCTTCGACGTCTTTGTAGGATGAATCCGCGGCGCAGACGATGGCGGCATTGGTAAACTGCCCGATGGCGATGTGATCGGGATGACCGTAAATGCCGTCGTGCGGGAAGGTCACCACCACCTGCGGCTGGATGCGCCGGATATGTGTGACGATCCTTCCAATTGCCTCAAGCGGATCCGCTTCGTCGACGTGACCGTCGAGATAATCGAGGAAGAACAGGCTCGTCATGCCGAGTTCTTTGAAGGCGCTGCGAAGTTCCGCTTCGCGAATCTGGCCGAGTCGCACCGGACCTGGATCCTGCTCTTCGGGACCGAACCAGCCGCCCTCCCCGCGCGAGGCGCAGACGAGGTGAGTCTCCACGCCCTGCGCAGAATATTTCGCCAGTGTCCCGCCCATACCCATGGATTCATCATCGGGATGCGCAAAGACGGCGAGCAGTTTGAGATCAGCCATGACGACTCCTAAAAATGTGACAGCCATCTGAAAATGACTGTCACCAAAATTTATCGCTGTGAAGTTTTTTGCAGGGCTTCGGCGGTGATGTTGAACGCTTTGGCAAACCCCGCGACATAACGCCCGCCTTTTGGCGTGATGCGCCAGAAACTGAAATCGGTCAGGCTGAACAATTGCTCCGATTCGGGGAAACGGGCAAGGTATTGCGCTTTCAGCGGAGTAAAACCCGGCTCGCCGTTCTGTATCGATTCGGCCTTCCCGCGAATCGAAACGCGCGCAAGAGTCTGCGGGTCGGCACGGCCGTCGTCCGTTTCGCAGATCATGAGGGAGACGCGGTTGTCCTTTTGCATGTCCACTGTATGCTGGGCGAGACGGCTGACGAAAATATAAAATGCCGAAAAATCCCCGTTATGTATGAAGGCAACCATCGAGACCTGCGGAGACTCGTCGCGCAGGGTGCCAAGGGAGGCAATGCGGGCATTGCGGATGAGCTGGGCAAGCACTTTTTCTGATTGAGCATCCATGATTCCTACTCCCCGACCGACGGGTTATCGAGGCGCAAGCCGTGACCGCGCACCGTGTTGATGTATTGATGTTCCGGGTCGAGCACAGACAGCCTGTCGCGCAACCGGCGGATGAGCGCATCGAGCGCCTGGTCCGAAACGCCGGCGGTCTGCTCCTCGCCCCATACTTCGCTGACAAGACTGGCGCGTTCCAGAACCTGGCCATGGTTTTCATACAGGACCCATAATAATTTGAATTGCTGGGCAGATAAAGGCGGGCTCAATTGCTGCTGGTTCACCCAAACCTGGCGGGATTTCTGGTCCATGATCAAGCGCCCGCCGCGCGGACCGTTCTCAGCCAGCGGCATTGTTGCGTCGGAGGTGAGAAAAGTAAACTGCTGCGCCAGCGCGATGCCGAACGTGTCGCCGTCCTGCAGCATGATGGGACCCGTGAGCTCCGTCCCGTTATGATTCGTCCCGTTCTTGCTGCCGAGGTCTTCGAGTGTAACGCCTTCCTGCGTGGGAGTGATGCGCGCATGAAACCGCGAGACCTGCCGGTCCTGCACCTGCACTTCGCAGCTCGGGTCGCGCCCCATCATCAGGGTTTTGCTCAACGTCCAGCGCTGCCCCTTCAACGGACCATCCTGAGCAATAAGAATGGGAAACTCTTCTTCACGTTCCATAATCTCCTCGTCGGTTCGCTGCAGCAGCACAAGTCTGCAGACATGTGCTACATTATTACAAAGCCGTTTATAATATAGCAGAAAAGCGGGATTCTGTGCATGATTGTTTCGCATCACTTCATTTGGATGCGCGGTGATATACGCCGAAACCATCACCGGGATCGTTCACAGCCGCTTTAACAAGAAGGAGAAGGTTTGTCCCCATCGTTAACGAACGGGGAGATCCTGCGCCAGCGCTACGTCGTCCAGGAACAGATCGGGCGGGGCGGCACAGGCAGTATTTACCTTGCAGAAGATACCCGTCTGCAAGGCCGATTGTGCGCGCTCAAGGAAGTGGAGCACAACCAGGCTCTCCCGGAAGAAGTCCTTGCACAAGCCCGCGAACAATTCTTTCGCGAGGCTTCCGTGCTCGCGCGCCTCGACCACCCGAACCTGCCCAAGGTATCCGATTTCTTTTCGGTGGAAACGCGCGATTATCTCGTCATGGATTTCGTTCCCGGCAAGGACCTGCGGCAGTTGATGCAGGAAGCGCGGCGCAACAACACCTTCCTACCGGAAAAGGACGTGCTGGGCTGGGCGGTTCAGATCGCGGACGCGCTCGATTATCTCCACCGCCAGGAACCGCCCATCATCCACCGCGACATAAAACCGAGCAATCTCAAACTTACGCCGAGCGGGCTGGTCAAACTTGTGGATTTCGGCCTGGTAAAGATCATGGCTCCCGGCGAAGTGACCATCACCGTCATCCAGGGGCAGGGAACCGCGCTGTATACGCCCCTCGAACAATACGGGGGCGACGACACGCACACGGATTCCCGGGCGGATATCTTCTCTTTCGGCGCGACTCTTTATCATCTATTGACGAACGAACCTCCCGCCGAGGCTCGCAAACGGTTCCTGACCAGCCGAAGCCTGACTCCCCCCATCGACATCAACCCACGCCTCAGCCCATCCGTGGAAAGAGCCGTTTTATGGGCGATGTCCCTGCACCCGGATGACCGTCCCGCCGATGTGCTGACCTTTCGGGATGCACTGCTCGGCAAGACAGAAACGCCTGTGCAAAATCAAATCGACCGTTTCGGGTTCGAAACGCCTCAATTCGACATCTTCTCGCAGGAGCAGATCGCAAGTTATATCGCGCTCGGTTTGTTCCTGGTGGGGTTGATCGCTACTGTAATTCGGTAGGTTGAAGAGCCGCTTTTTCGAGCATCCTGCAAAACGAGCAATACCCCGGCGCGGACGTGGGCTGCCCGCACTTCTCACAAGGATGCAGTTGAGTTTGAGCTGCTTCTTTCTTCACAAACAATTCCCCGCTTTGCCGCGCCTCCAAAAAACGCAGATAGAAGGTCAGTTTTGTGCCCGGGCGGACGGTCTCCAATTGATTCAACGCTTCTTTATAAAATATCTGGGTCGAACCTTCCGCAAATGGACATTCCTCATAGATATACGCAATTCCCCTGGAGATGGCATACGCGGTCATCTCGCGCTCGTAGAAGCGGCACAAGGGCTTGACCTTGCGCGCCAGCCCCTCCATTCCAGGCAGGACGGGTCCCTGCCGTAAGAGATAATCCGGTTCCCAATGCAGGGTATTTCCGAACAACACCGCGGCTTCATCGTCGAGGTTATGCCCGGTAGCGAGCACATCGTAACCGAGGTCGCGCGCGATACGGTTCATCTCGTGACGTTTGGTCAAGCCGCAGACGGCGCAGGGTTTGCCGTGCCCGCGATGGCTGACCTCCGAAAGCACAGGGATGGAATGGCCATATTCCTTTTCGATATCCACGACATGGAGTTTCAGGTTGTTGTTTTTGGCAAATTCATCGGTAAGCCTGTGAGACTCGTCCGAGTAGCCGATTCCCCCATCGATCCCCAGACCGAGGTAAAGCCCGTCGGCGTTGTATCCAAGCCGAACCAGGATATCCCATAGCGAAAGCGAATCCTTGCCGCCTGATACCGCCACGAGGACCTTCTCGTTCCGTGTGAACATGTTGTACTTCTTGATGAAACGTTCGGTCTGCTCCGGAATCCATTCAAGGAAGTGCTCACTGCACAACGCCATGCGATGCTGGCGCATATTGACCGAGGCTTTTTCGCCGCACTTCTTGCATTTCATGTCAACCGCCCGAAATCACAGCGACCAGTTTTATCACTTCCCCATCCTTCAAGATCTCATCTTCGGTGATCAACTCCCCCTCCCGCGTGGCAATCACCGATTCCGCGACGATATTGCATTTCTTCAACGCGTCCAGTAAAGCCATCCCGGCTTTGACCTCGTATTCCTTGTTCCGCAAAATGAGCTTGACGGGCATCCAGACTCCGAAAGGACTGCATTCTACCATTTATCTACTTGAAGGCACGCGCCTGCTTTGCCACATCGTCGAAATGCAACTGGTCGTGATAGATCCCGATGCGCAGGGTGACGATCAAGTTGCACCAGCCGAAGAGCGGATCGTACAAGTAAAGATTTCCCAACACATCCTCGTCCTTGCCTTCATAAAATGCGCGGACGTTCGCATGCAGATCGCGAAGTTCCTTTTTCAAAGCATCGAAGGGCACAGGCTTCCTTGTATTGTAGCGGGGCGTCCACATGAAGCCGACCCATTGAGGGAATTTTGGACAGCGATACAGGTCTTCGATCCCGGTATCATATGGTCGTTTCCTGCGCAAGCGACCGTACCAACCCAGATAATTCCACAAGAACCTGACTACCGGATAAAACGAAGCCATGAGCAAATAATTATGGTCGAGAATCTCGCCGATGCTCCACTCTTTTGGAGCGGGTCTGTGCCAAAGCTGGGTATCTGTCAGTCCACCCAGTGAGATGAGAATCGCCTCTCTCTGACGATCCATCAGGTCGAGATATTCTGGAACTACAAGATTCATTTTGATTCCTGGGTGATCTCTATCAACTGTCCGTCCGGGTCGCGCAGATAAGCAGAACGACCCCAGTAATAATCCTTCGGGGCGACCTCAGCCTTCGACCCGCCTGCCTGCAACTCCGCAAGGGTTCCATCCACGTCTGCAACAGCGAAGGCAATGTGGTCTTCCGGGGGCAAATCGCCTTCGCCCGCCTCATACATCTTGTGAATGAATATCTTTACTCCTGCGTTCATGAAGATCGCCATATCCGGCGATTCAGCGACGGGGTCCGTCCCGAGCAATCGACGATAAAAAGCGGACATCCCTGCGACATTGTTCGTAAACTTTGCGATCTCAATAAGTTTCATTTTGCTCCTCTAAATCAACTTACTGTTTATCATCCAATCAAAATTATTAACCGACCGTCCTGATTTCCCTTGGCATATCGGAGAGACTCTCCGCGCCGTTTTCGGTAATCACCATGTTGTCTTCAATTCGCACACCGTTGCGATTGGTGAGGTAAATCCCCGGCTCGACGGTAAATGCCATGCCGGGTTCGAGAATCTGCATGTTGTCGCCGCGCATGTATGGCGCTTCATGTCCCTCCATGCCGATGCCGTGACCGGTGCGATGGGTGAAGTATTTTCCATATCCCGCCTTTTCGATGACACCCCTCGCGGCTTTATCAACATCCGCGCAGGGAACGCCGGGTTTTGCCGCGGCGCGGCCTCCTGCATTTGCCTCCTGAACGATTTTGTGAATCTTTTGGTATTCCTCATCCACCTCGCCGACAGCAAAAGTGCGCGTCAGGTCGGAGATATACCCATCGTACGCGGCGCCCCAATCCACGACGAGCAGATCCCCGGCTTGAAGTTTTCTATCCGTTGGAGAGGCATGCGGATTTGCAGAATTCGGTCCCGCAGAGACGATCGGCGCGAACGGCATTTCTGATTCAGAACCGTGTTTCAATAACTGCATCACCAACTCCGAAGCAACTTCGCGCTCGGTCATGCCGGTCTTTATCCTTTGAAGCGTCTCCTCCAATGCATCCTGCGCGATCTTCACAGCCCTGCGCATGGACTCCACCTCGGCTTTCTCCTTCCGCAATCGCAGTTCTGCGAGAACATCGGTCGCATCGGGGAAATCCGCTTCGGGGGCGCCTGCGCGGACATACCTGAATTCCAGCAACCGCAATTGCCGCGGTTCGACACCAATGCGTTTCGCATCCAAACCGAGGGATCGCACCGCCTTTGTAAACGCGTCATCCCATTCGGCAGGATTCTCACCATACGCCACGCCCTGTACCTTGAACGGAAACAAGTCCACTTTGGGAAGTTCGAGTTCAGGCAAGACCAAAACCGGGTCCCTGCCCGGAGCGACGAATAAAACCACGGGGCGTTCCATGAGATGAAAATTCAACCCGGTAAGATACTTCAGCGTAGGACCCGGATTCAGAATAACGGCATCCAGGTTCGAGTTCGAGAGAGAGGCGGTGAGGCGGTCGAGGCGGGAACGAGTCACAAGAGTCTCCATTCTCCTATTTATGTTTGAACTTTGAGAAAATCATGGTGATCCAATCCACAAGACATGGAAAAATCGCTTCAGTTGTGGTGGCAATGCGGAACCACCAGGGAATCACCAGGCTGCGCCGAGGCCGCTTGGCGACGTCGACGATACGACGCGCGACGTACGTTGATGACATGCGCAGCTTCAATTTATAACGAAACGATTGATAAGCAACGTTCGAGCCGATGTGTTTCCCAAACTCGGTGGAAGCAGGACCCGGATAAATCCCGCTGACCGTGATCCCAAACGGCGCAACTTCACGGCGCAACGCGTCAGTAAAGGCTCTCGCGCCATGTTTGCTGGCGGAATAACTTGCAATGAGGGGCGCTGCAATCAGACCCGCAACTGAAACCATGTTGATGATGTGTCCCTGCCGCCGTGCGATCATGTAAGGAAGGATCATCCGGGTGACACGCATCATGCCGATGAGGTTGACTTTAATCAAAAGGTCGATGTCCCGGTCCAGGCTGTGTTCTTCGTACCAACCCACCCTGCCGATGCCCGCGTTGTTGAAAAGGATATCGATATGGTCGTATAGCTCGATGGCGGTCTTGATCATGTTTTCGATATCGTCTGGGTTGACGATGTCGACCGGAATCGCTATCGCCTCACCGCCCGCGTCCTGTATCTTCGAAGCTAGGTTTTGCAGACGGTCGATGCGCCGCGCGGCAAGGATTACCTTGCACTTCTCCTCGGCAAACATCCTGGCGGCTTCCTCTCCAAAACCAGAAGATGCGCCGGTGATGAGCACGACCTTGTTTTCAAGCGGGATGGGACGAAAATTCATGAGGGGGATATTGTAAAGCGAAAAAAGAAACACAAAAAGAAAAACGCAAAACGGATTTGCCGGTCTGCGTTCTGTCCCTTTCGACATGTTGAAGGCAAATTCGAAGATTGCGCTTCGACCTCCGCCTCAGCCTTCGTTTTGTTCCTCGGCGCGTTTTTTGGGTTTGGGCGCTTCGATGATCGGATTCTTTCCCAAAGCGATCTCCAACACTTCATCCATGTGTTTTACCGGGATGATCTTAAGTTCGGATTTTGCCGTTTTCGGAAGTTCCACAAGGTCTTTCATGTTCTTCTCCGGCAGGATGACCGTCTTCAAGCCAGCGCGATGAGCGGCGAGAACCTTCTCGCGCACACCGCCAATCGGCAGGACGCGTCCGCGCAGGGTGATCTCCCCCGTCATGCCGACATGTTTATAGATGGGCCGCCCGGTCAGAGCGGAAATGATGGCGCTCGCCATGGTAATTCCAGCCGATGGTCCGTCTTTGGGAATGCCGCCCTCGGGCATATGGATGTGGATATCGAACCGTTCGAACACTTCCATTTCGATCTTGAGTTTCGCGGACCGGGACTTGATATAGGACATCGCCGCCTGGGCGGATTCCTGCATCACCTCGCCCATCTGACCGGTCATCTGCAAACCGCCCTTGCCTTCGATGATGGCAACCTCGACAGGCATGATCTCGCCGCCCGTTTCCGTCCATGCCAGGCTGGTGGCGACGCCGACCTCGTCAGCCCTCTCGGCTTCAGACGGGAAGAATTGCTGGGGTCCAAGGAGTTTATCGATTCCCTCCGCCGCGATGACAGTCGGATATTTTTTCCCTTCCGCTTTCAGGCGCGCTACTTTGCGGCATACACGGCTGATCTCGCGCTCGAGTCCGCGAACACCGGCTTCATACGTATATTCGCGGATGATACGCTGCAAGGCGCCGGGCTCAAAATTCAGGCCGGGATCTTGGATCCCGGTTTCTTCGATCTGGCGCGGAATCAGATAGCGATTGGCGATCTCGACCTTCTCTTCTTCGATATAGCCAGGGAATTCGATCACTTCCATGCGGTCGAGCAGCGGCGAGGGAATGCTCCCCAAGGAATTTGCGGTCGTGATGAACATGACCCTGGACAAATCGAATGGCAATTCAAGATAATGGTCGCTGAACGAATGGTTTTGTTCCGGGTCGAGCACTTCGAGCATCGCCGAAGCCGGGTCACCGCGAAAATCGGAATACAACTTGTCGATCTCGTCGAGCATGAATAACGGATTGGAAGTCCCCGCCCGCTTCATGGTCTGGATAATCCGCCCCGGCAACGCGCCGATGTAAGTGCGCCTGTGTCCGCGTATTTCCGCTTCGTCGCGCACGCCGCCGAGCGAGACGCGTACAAACTTGCGTCCGAGCGCATCTGCAATGGAACGGCCGAGCGACGTCTTTCCCACACCAGGCGGTCCGACAAAACAAAGGATCGGCTGGCGCTCCTTCTTCGGCTTGAGCGAACGGACAGCGATGTATTCAAGGATGCGTTCCTTGGCTTTCTTCAAACCGAAATGATCGCGCTCCAAAATCTTTGCCGCGTGTTTCACGTCGAGATTATCCGGTGTCGGGTTGTGCCACGGGAGATCGAGAATCCAATCGATGTAGGTGCGGATGATGCCCACTTCGGGAGCCATCGGCGGCATCTGGTTGAGGCGTTCCACTTCCTTCAACGCCACCTTCCGCGCCTCTTCAGGCAACGCCGCAGACTCCACCCGCTTTTTCAAATCGACCGCGTCGCGCGTAAAAATGTCGCCCTCGCCCAGTTCGGTCTGGATCTGTTTCATCTGCTCGCGCAGGTAATACTCACGCTGACTCTTGTCGACTTCGTTCTGCACGCGGGTGTGAATCTCATCTTCGAGCTCGAGGACATCCACTTCGGCGGCAAGCAGGTTGTTCAATTGTCCGAGGCGCGCCTTGGGGTCGAGAATCATCAACAGCCGCAGTTTCGCTTCGTAGGTAAGCCCGAGCGAAGTGGAGATCATATCTGCAAGCCAGCCCGGCTCGGAGATGTTCAAAGCAAAGACATGCGCCTCCTCGGGAATCGACCTGTCCAATTGGATGCAGCGTTCGAACTGATTCAAGACCGAGCGCATCAACGCCTGGGTCTGCCGGTCGGCGGACGTCGACTCGTGGATGATGCGCGCGCGCACTCTGATGTAAGGTTTTAGGCGGATAAACTCCACGATCTCCACGCGACGGCGGCCCTGCACGAGCGCGGAATGCGAACCGTCGGGCATATCGAGCAAACGCCCGACAGCCATCTCCACACCGATGGGCAGAAAATCATTCGGACCCGGTTCCTCCACATCGGGGTCGCGCTGGGTCAAACCGATCACGGTCTGTTCCTTGGTATGCGCCTCCTCCAATGCCAGCAGTGAAGCCTCACGCCCGATAAAGATCGGCGACACCATGCGCGGAAAAATGACCATATCCCGCAGCGGAAGCACCGACGCCTCGATCAAACCATCGGCCTTCGGCTCCATGTTTGGGATGCGGTACAGTTCCTCCGTCCGCTGCGAGAGGGTCAGGTCAAATTCATCTTCATTCCAATTCGGTTGACTCATCTAATAAATTCCATTTCGATTACGCTCCCTTCGCCGATTCCGGAGGCATGAGCGATGTTATCGATTTCCATTCTCTCATCACTTCCGCCGTCACGAACATCGATCCGGCGGATAATACAATGCTACCATCATTCGCGGACAAATCCAGCGCAAGCCGCAATGCATCTTTGACGGGAACCGCCGCCTCAGACTCCAACCCGGCCTGCGCGGCGAGACCCTGAATATGCTCCACGCTCAAAGCGCGCGGATGGTCTGCCCGCGTGATGATGATCTTCCTTATCTTCGATTTCATCTCCGTGAACATGCCGGGAATGTTCTTATCCTCAGACGCACCGAAGATGAGATAGACCAACCTGCCGGGGAAATGTTCATCCAGGGTTTCGCGCAATTTTTCGAACGAATCCTGGTTGTGGGCGGAATCAAAGATCACAGGCGGTTCGAGGCGGGCTACTTCAAACCGTCCGCGCCAATCAACCTGCTGGAATCCGGTTTTGATCTGCTCGTCTGTGATGGGAATCCCGCTGGTTTTCAGCGCAGTGTAGGCAGTCGCGGCATTTTCCACCTGGTGTTTGCCAAGAAGCGGGACTGTCAACTCCACCCTACCCCACGCAGCGCTTTTCAATTCCAATGTCTGACCATCGATTGAAGATCTATTTCGGACAAAATTTATATCCCGTCCGACCAGAGTGAAATCACAATTCCTCAAATTGGCTATACGCATCAGCACTTCCAACGCTTCTTCCTTTTGAGGGGATGAAACCACAGGGACAGAATCCTTTATTATTCCGGCCTTCTCCCCTGCTATGAGCGCCAGGGTATTTCCCAGCACAGCCATGTGGTCGTAAGATAATGAGGTAATGACCGAAATCTTCGGTATGACCACATTGGTCGCATCGAGCCTGCCGCCAAGCCCCACTTCGAACACTGCCGCATTAACCCCATATTTCTCAAATGCCATGAACGCCAATGCTGTCGTGATCTCGAATGTGGTCAGTTTTTCTATCGCTGCGACATGAGGCTTGATCTCTTCCACCAACTCCACCATCTGGTCATGCGAGATCGGCTGACCATCGATTCGAATCCGCTCGGTGTAATCCTCCAAATGCGGAGAAGTGTACAAGCCGGTCTTGTATCCCGCCGCCGTCAACGCCGATGCGCACAACGCGGAAACGGACCCCTTTCCCTTCGTCCCCGCCACATGGATGATGGGATATTTCGCCTGCGGATTTCCGAGAGAATCCATCAACCTGAACATGCGGTCGAGGTTGAAATCCGCCTTGGCAAGCTCGGACGAGTGTTTCAGGCTATAATCCACGAAGGAATAGAGATAGTCGAGGGCGAGGTTGTAGCGGGTTTCGATGTCCATGCAAAAATTGTAAGTCGTAATCCGTAATTCGTAAATCAGAAAATGACGCACAGTTTTCACACCCTCAAAGGCATTTCAGGTGATCTTCTTCCCCGCATCGCTGAAATCCATATGAATGACGCAGGTTTATTGTCCAGGCTGGGCTATCCCTTCGCTTTGCGTTATTTCGAGAATGCGATCAAGGATGAGCGGGCTTTCGGCTTTTATGCTCAGGATGATGGGACGGGAGAAATAATGGGTTTCAGCCTCGCCTCACCAGAGCCATCATCCCTCACAGCAAAACTCACAGAAGACAAGGGTTGGTTTGTCAGGAACATTATCAAAGTCATCTTTACCCGGCCGATGGCATTCCTTCAAATGCTTATTTCGAGCGTCACCATCCGCGGTCAGATGTATGAGCCGAACACCGTCGAATGCGTCTACTTCACCGTCGACCCGAAACACCGCGGAAGGGGACTGGGGCGCGAACTGCAAAAATCCCTCATGGACGAGGGACGCAAACGGGGGTATAAAAAAATCTACGCCAGCGTGGAGACCTCGAACATCGCCAGCCTGAAAGCGACGCAGGCGAACGGATTTAGAATCATCAAGACCTTCCGCGAAGGAATCTATCACCGCCACCGACTGGAAAGCGAGTTATAAAGAAATGACCACGCATCGCGAACGCATTCAAGCCTGCCTGAACGGGGAATTGACCGACCGCACGTCGATCGCGCTCTGGCGTCACTTCCCGAACGAAGACCAGAATCCTGAAAGTCTTGCCGCGGCGACGATCAAATTCCAGCAGACCTACGACTTCGACATCGTGAAAGTGACCCCGGCCTCCTCTTTTGCCGTCAAAGATTGGGGCGTGGAGGATGAATGGCGAAATAACCCCGAAGGTTCACGGGATTATTTAAAATACGTCATCAAAGAACCCGGGGATTGGGAATCGCTCAAACCGCTCGATCCTTCTGCTCCGCATCTTGCCGCGCAATTGAAATGCCTGAAACAAATTCGCAAAGAAGTTGGAAAGGAAACCCCGGTCATACAAACGATCTTCAACCCGATGTCGCAGGCAAAGAACCTGGCAGGGAACAAGTTATTATTGGAACACATCCGCAAGCACCCAGACGCCGTCTTGAAGGGATTGGATACCATCGCGACGACCACGATGAAATTCATCGAAGCCGCACACGGCGCAGGCGTGGATGGCATCTTCTATGCAGTCCAACATGCCCAGGGCAGCATGATGGATATGGAAGAATACAAGTTCCTCGTCCTGCCTGTGGACCAGAAAACGCTTCAACCTGCAAAAGACCTTTGGTGCAATATGCTCCATTTACACGGCAGGGATGTTTATTTCTCCCTGCTGCGTTTGATGAACTTCCAGATCGTCAACTGGCACGACCGCGAAAGCTACCCATCGCTGGCAGAAGCGCAAAGTTTCTTTCGCGGCGTGGTGTGCGGAGGCGTAAGTCAGGATACGCTCCACTCGGGGAATCCGGACCAGGTCAGGAAAGAGGCGCAAGAAGCCTTAAATCAGACCAATGGCAGGAGGTTCATCCTCGGTACGGGATGCGTCGTTTATTACGAATCTCCGCACGAGAATATCATGGCTGCGCGAAAGAGCGTCGATTCCCCTCACCATTCAGGAGAGGGGTGAGGTTATGACCCTGCGCGTCATCGCGGGAATCGCAAAAGGGAGGAAGTTGAAATCCGTGCCGGGAGATACGACAAGACCCGTGATGGACCGCGTCAAGGAAGCGTTGTTCAACATCCTCGCGGGGGACGTGATCGATTCGAACTGGTGGGATCTGTTCGCGGGCACGGGAGCGATCGGGATCGAAGCCCTGAGCCGCGGCGCTTCATTCGTGAGATTCACGGACCTGAACCGCGCGCCGATCGAAACGATCAAAGAAAATGTGGAACACTGCAAATTCGCAGATAAAGCAGAGGTCAAACGCGGTGATGCGTTCACGATGCTGGCGGGCAGAGCAGACAGACAATTCGAATATATCTATATCGCGCCGCCGCAATATCAGGGCATGTGGGTGGAGGCGCTGAAGCGGCTCGACGATCATTTGGAATGGCTGAGCGACGACGGGACGGCAATCGTCCAGATCGACCCATCTGAGTATGAAGAACCGGAATTAAGCCATCTCGTGGAGGGCGAGCAGCGAAAATATGGTCAAACACTTTTGGTTTTCTACGATCGGAAGTAAGCGATATGAGATTCGTTTCCTTCCCCAAAATGACGTATACTGTAAATGTCCGCGTCATTGCGTTTTTTTGAAAAACCAAAAGGAGAATAAAATGGCATACACAATGGATACAACCGTCGGCGAGATATTGAAGGACACACAAGCCCTGGAAATCCTGGAAAAACATGCGCCTGGAATTTCCAAAAACCCCATGATCGGCCTGGCAAAAGGCATGACCCTCAAACAGATACTGGCGATGCCCCAAGCCAAGGAAGCAGGATTGACCGAGGATATGGTCAAGAAAGTCCTGGCAGAGATCAACGCTCGAACGTAATGCCCGGTTCTGAAATTAGGATATTAATCAAAAAGCGTCCGTTTTTCGACGGACGCTTTTTGATTTCCAGTTAAACCGGCAGCCATAAATAGAACACGCAACCGGGGAAGGTCGTTTCATCGTGTCCCCTGCTCTCCACCCATACCCGGCCGCCATGCGCCTTCGCAGCACCGCGCACAAAGGCAAGTCCCAACCCCGGGCCGCCGCCTTTGAAACTTGTCGTACCGGAGGAATGCACAATGGCTTTGCCCGCCTGATAAAATTTTTCGAAGATGAGTTCGTGATGTTCCGCGTCCAGGCCGATCCCGGTATCCCTGACTTCGATCAAAGCCCCATCCGCCCCGTTCGCCGCCTTTGCCATTTTCGTGGATATGGTTATCTTGCCGCCATCGGGTGTGTACTTGATCGCATTGACGATGAGATGATATAACGCTTTTTGGATCAAGGTCGGGTCGCCGTGGATCAGAGGGGTATCCGGCTCGAGGTTGTGGATCAATTCGATGTTCCGTTCGGAGGCGGCCTTGCTCAATCCATTCACCGCATCCAGGACGGTCCGCTTTAATAAAATCGGCGCGAGCCGCAATGTTTGAGGTTCGCCGTCCATGCGGGTGACATCCAGCATGGTGTTGACGATGGAATGAATCCTCTCCGCGCCGCTGTGGATTCCCTCCGCCGCCAAAGCCAGGTTGGGGTGGTGCCGGACTTCCGGCGACGTATTCAAGAGGTCCGCGTAGCCCATTAAGATGGTGATGGGCGTCCGCAGTTCATGCGCAGCGACGTCGATGAACTCGGTCTTGTTGCGGTCCAATTGACGCAGAACCTTGTTCGCCTTTTGCAGGTCGGCGATCATGCGCTGGTCGTTCTCCCTCAGCCGGTCCAGGGTGATGCGGATGATATCCATCGCCATGCGCGGGCTTTGGCTTAACATCGTTTCGAAGTCGGATTTTTCCATTTCGAGGACGGTACAATCCGTTGTTGTTGTCACGGTGGCTGAGCGGGGCGCGTTCAGGATGAGAGCCATTTCGCCGATCAGGTCGCCTGCGCCTGCAGTCCGCAAAATACGTTCCCCTTCTCCATCCCCCACCGATTTGCTGATCACGACCCTGCCTTCGGCAAGGATATAAAAGACCTCTTCGTACTCTCCCTCACGGCACAAAAAATGGCCGGCAGGATACAACCGGAGTTCCGTAAGTGCAGCCATCTGTTCCAATTCATTTTCATCCAGGCCGTTGAATGCCAACCGGAGCAGGGAAACCTTGTCGGGGATCTTTACCTTGTCCATTTCAAGTGAGTATACCCAGCCCATGCGATAAAAAAGATTGCTTTTCGATGATAATTTCAGCCCCCGGGCGACTCAGGTATAATTGCACCCATGCAACCTGACATGAAAAACATTATCGGTGTGCGATTCAATCCCATCGGCAAGATCTACCACTTTGATTCCACCTCCCTGCCCGATCTCAAACCCGGCGAACACGTTATCGTGGATACCTCGCGCGGACGTCATCTCGGGGAAGTGATCCAGGTCCTTCAGGAACCGCCCCCACGCCCCGAAGGCGGCTGGAAAAGCATCGAACGCCGCGCCACACCGCGCGATCTTTTACTTCAGCAATCCTGGCGAAACAAACAAACGGAAGCCATGATCAATTGCCGCGCACGCGCATCGGAGATCGGCCTGCTCGACACAATAAAAATCGTCGCCGCAGAATACAACTACGACGGCTCGCGCCTTGCCTTCCTCTTCAGCACCGACCAGGAGGAAAAAGTCGACCTCAAATCCCTGCGGAAGGATATGTCGGAGAAATACCCTAACACGCATATCGAAATGCGGCAGATCGGTCCGCGCGACGTGGCGAAACTGATCGGCGGTATGGGCGCGTGCGGCATCGAGACCCGCTGCTGTTCCAAATTCCTCACCGACTTTTCCCCCATCTCGATCAAGATGGCGAAGGAACAGGGCATCTCCCTGACGCCGGATGAGATCACCGGCATGTGCGGGCGCCTGCGCTGCTGCCTCATCTATGAATACGAGCAATACGTCGAAGCGCGCAAGACCCTGCCCAAACGCAATAAGCGCGTGGTCACACCGAAAGGCGAAGGCAAGGTGATTGACCTTCTTCCCATGAGCGACAAGGTCGTCGTACTTATCGAGGTCGAAGGCGAACGCCCGCAGCAATTCGCATTTTCGCGTGAAGACATCCAGCCTTGGGATGAGCTCGAAGCCCTGCGCAGAAAATCCGAAGCGCCTTGCGACCGGCATGAAGGCGGCGGCTGCACATGCGGCAAATCGAAAAACAGAAATGTCCGGGCAAACTAAAACCTGGGAACAACAGCAAAAGATTCTGGTCATTCTGGCTCATCCCGACGATCCAGAATTTTTTTGCGGCGCCACCCTCGCCAAATGGTCGCGCGAAGGACACATCATCCAATACCTTCTGCTGACCTGCGGCGACAAAGGCTTCAATCCAACAACTCATCCGGAAATGACCCCCGAGAAGCTTTGCGGGATTCGCCACCTCGAGCAAGCGGAAGCTGCAACAGCCATTGGGGCAGAGCCGCCTCTCTTCATGGACCTGCCGGACGGGTACCTCATCCCTGACTTGAACCTCCGCCGGGATGTGGTTCGAGAAATCCGAAAACACAAGCCGGATATCCTCGTCACCTGCGACCCGCAAAATCTCTTCGCGGTATATGGAATCAATCACCCCGATCACCGCGCGTGCGGGCAAGTCGTGCTCGACGCCGTCTTCCCTGCGGCGGGCAACCCCGCCTACTTCCCCGACCTGCTCGCGCAGGGATTTAAACCCCACATGCCGAAGGAAGTCTGGTGTTCGCTTACACAACAGCCCAACACCTTCCTTGATGTAACCGAATTCTGGGAAATAAAAATCCAAGCCGTTCTCAGGCATAAATCCCAGGTACAGGACGTGGATAAACTCGTCGAACGCTTGAAATCCCGCCGAACCGACGACAGCACGGATGAAAATCCGCGCTATGAAGAGAAGTTCAGAGTCATCGTGTATTCGTAATCAATGTCGCTGCCAGCCGCCGGTATCGTTCAGTGGCGGCAAAGCAATCTCAAAGAAAGCATGGGATTGCTTCGGGCAAATAACAAGAACACCCTCGCAACGATATGAGATTCAAAGGAGCTTTCCATGAATCCCTTCCTTAAACAAGCTCAAGACCTTTTCCCCTACACCCAAGCCATGCGGCGCGACTTTCATAAACACCCTGAACTCGGATTCAATGAAATCCGCACAGGCGGCATCGTGGCAAAGGAACTCGAAGCTCTCGGCATCGAAGTGACCAAGGGTGTCGGCAAGACAGGCGTGGTCGGCTTTCTCGAAGGTTCGAAACCGGGTCCCACCATCCTGCTCCGCTTCGATATGGATGCGTTACCTATAAATGAAGACACCGGCGCGGAATATTCTTCCGAAAATCCCGGCGTGATGCATGCCTGCGGTCACGACGGCCACACCGCCATCGGCCTGACCGTGGCAAAGATTCTCAACGAACGTAAAAACGAACTGGCGGGCAATATCAAATTCTGTTTCCAACCTTCTGAAGAAGGAACGAATGGCGAAGAGGTCGGCGGCGCATTAATGATGATGCGCGACGGCGTTCTCGAAGGACCCAATGTGGAAAAGACCCTTTCGCTTCATCTTTGGAACGACAAACCTGTCGGCTGGCTGCATGTTGCCGAAGGACCGGTGATGGCGGGTGCAGATCTGTTCAGCATCAAACTTACGGGAAAAGGCGGTCACGGCGCGCAGCCCGAAGTGACGATCGACCCCATCGTCTGCGCATCGCAAATCGTCACCGCACTGCAAAGCATCGTCGCGCGTAACATTGAGCCGCTAAAGCCGGCGGTCATAAGTGTTACAACCCTTCACTCCGGCACGGCGTTCAACGTGATCCCCCAAACCGCGGAACTCGGCGGGACCATCCGCACTTTTGAGCCGGAGATTCGCAAGAAAGTTCACCGCCGATTCGAAGAGATCGTACGGGGAACGGCTCAAGCCATGAACTGCGAAGTGGAGATCCTTATCAAACAAGTCACAGCACCGGTCATCAATAACGACAACGTCGCGGCAAGTGTCATGAATTCCGCCCAAAACCTCTTCCCCCAGAACGAGATCGCCAGCAATCCCTATCTCACCATGGGGGCGGAGGACATGGGGTATATGCAGGAAAAAGCCGATGGCTGTTATTTCTTCATCGGTTCCGCGAACGCCGAAAAGAACCTCAACTTCAACCACCATCATCCCAAATTCGATTTCGACGAAAGCGCACTCGTCAACGGCGCGGCATTGATGGCATCCGCCGCCGCAGACCTGCTAAAAGGCTGATCGTTCGGATCGGTGAATGATGAGTATCGAGGAGACCCATGAAACGCGCGAGTAAATGGGCTGTCGGTGCAGTTTTAACTGCCGCAGCGGCTTTTGCCGCATATCGGTCCGTATCCGCTCCCCCGCCGGAGCCTGTAACCCAAACAGCAGTAATCGTCCTAACAGCTGTGGAAACGGAATCCCCGGATCCAAATCAACCCTGCGCCTTTCAATGGGCTTACCTGGATCTACCTGAGTTATCCTCGGAGTTCGACAGCGCATTAAAAGCCATGAATCCACAAGCTGCGGGTCGGGCACAGGCGTTCGGCGAGAACTGCATCCAAACGGACGGCTCTGCTGTCTTCGGCGCCATGGAAACGGATTTCTACGTGCATTTGCAAGTGGACGCACTAAACAGGGAAGAGGATTTTGGAAATTGGATCGCCCAGGTTCTCGAGACCGTGATACAAATTCCGCGAGAAAGCCTTGAAGGACCAAATTACGGATTCGTCGAATTCACCTTCGAAAAAAGCGAAGCCGAACGGATCATCTTTCGGGTGCCCATCCAGCAGTATATCGACGATGCGATGGGAATATCGGGCGCGGAATTGTTCCAAATGTTTTCCCCAAAACCATAGACAACCGCAAACCTGTCATGAGCCGCCTGAAAAGGCGGTTTTTTCGTCCTTGACATCCGATGGGTTTTGACATATACTACGTTTAGTAATTACTAAACGTTTTAAATCAAAGGCAGACAGGATGACCAAACTCCCTCAACTCAAGAAGGATTTCATAGAGAACCTCAGCCAGATGAGCCGATTTTGGGGTTTCCCGAAAGGGATGGGCGCGATCTTTGCGGTCGTTTATCTATCCCCTGCCCCGCTTGCATTGGATGAGATCGTGGAACAGACAGGATTAACAAAGGGCGCGGTCAGCACCGAGGTGCGGACACTGGCGCGAATGGGACTGGTGCATCGCTCGTCCAAACTGGGAGACCGCAAAGATTACTACGAAGCGGAAACGGATTTCTACACATCCATCCGCTCGCTTTTGAAGGAGCGGCAGCACAGCGAATTCGACCGGGCTTTGCGCGGGGTGAGGGAAACGCTCGAGAAATTGGAATCGGGCTCAGTCTCGGGCGATGAGGCGGAAATCGCGTTCATGTACGAACGGGTCAAAGCCCTCCAGGATTTTTTCAACGCCATCGACAGTCTGACGAACGCCGTCATCAAATTGGAAAGTCTCGGACTTTCGAATGTCACCAAGATCTTAAATATTTTGAAATAAGAAAAGGAATCCCATGAATACCATCATCAGTTTTCTCGTACATGTTTTTCTGACCATCGCGGTTACTGCTCTCGTCGTGAACTATATCCGCCCGTACCTGCGCAAGGTCCTGGTTGACCTATGCGGCACGGAAGAACGCGCGCAGTTTTGGACGGTTTTCTCGAACGTCGTGCTGGTCGGCTTGCCGGGCATCCTCGCCTTGAATTACAGGCCAGAGGCCGTCACATTGGAGGAGTTGTTCTTTGAGATTGCCGGAAGGCTCAGCGGCACGCTGGCAGGTTTTCTCTTTGGATTGGTCGGGGTCGGGTTCGTCGTCTCGATCTTTGCTTTATTTGCCCCGCGACCCGCGAAAGCAGAGGCGAAATGAAGATCGCAGTCACCGGCGCATTCAGTTACACTGGAAAGTACGTTGCCAGATTATTGCTTGAAAAGGGTGAGGAAGTCATCACTCTCACCAATCATCCCAATAGACCCGATCCCTTCGATGGAAAGGTCAAGGCGCATCCGTTAAATTTTGCAAATGAGGCAGAACTGGTTGAAAACCTGCGCGGGGCGGAAGTGCTGGTCAACACCTATTGGGTGCGATTCGATAAGGGAACGAACACGCAGCCCAAAGCCGTGGAGAACACAAAAGTCCTGGTGAATGCCGCCGTCAGGGCGGGTGTGAAACGGATCGTCCACATTAGCATCGCCAATCCTTCCGCCGATTCCCCACTCCCCTATTATTGGGGCAAGGCGGCGAATGAAAAAGCAGTCATCGATTCGGGCTTGTCTTATGCAATCCTGCGTCCCACCGTCCTGGTCGGCGGCGGAGAGGATATTCTCATCAACAATATCGCCTTCCTCCTGCGCCGATTCCCCTTTTTTCTGCTCCCCGGAGACGGTTCATACGGCATTCAACCTGTGCATGTAGTGGACCTTGCGACCCTTACCGTTGAAGCGGTTTACGCCAAAGATAATTATGTCATCGATACCGTAGGGCCAGACTCTTACACATTTAAGGAACTGGTGAAATTGGTCGGAGACGCCATCGGCAACAAACGACCTTTGGTCCCTGTACCGCCCCGGCTGGCATTATTCGCCGCCCAGATCATAAGCCTCTTCGTCAGAGATGTCGTCCTTACCCCTGAAGAAGTGGATGGATTGATGGCCAATCTACTGGTTTCGAGGGAGCCCGCACGCGGTAAGATCCTCTTCAAGGAATGGCTGAAGGAAAACCGCGACAACGTCGGGATACGTTATGCATCGGAACTTAAAAGGCATTATCAATGAAATCCCCAATCCGGGTCAATTCATCCTTCCTGGATTACCATTCGAACTAATCGATCGTTACCACCCCGCTGCATTTTGGGTTGTCGATACAGCCGTAATATTCCCTCCCCACATCCGGGCCGCGGCGAAATTTTCTCAATACCATCATCTTACCGCACACCGGGCAGTTCGGAACAGAATCCATACCCGCCCTGGGTTTCTCATTATTTACCAGCGCAAGCTTGAAAAGTGCGATCAGATCGGAGGGAACATACCTCTCGTTCGATGGAACATGGACGAGCGGAATACCCGCATCGCTGAACGCATCAGCAATGAATTTATCGGCTTCACGCATGCCTGTCTTTGCAATGGGTTTGACGATCTCCACACCGAAGGATGGAGCAAAGGTTTTTCGGTCGCACAACAGGAAATCCACATGTTTGCGGAATATCTTGTTGAAGTAATGCACATTTTCGTTCGGGCGGACGATCGTGAAGAGGTCGGTCAGGGCAACTTTGGGACAGACCAGGTAGCGGTCTCCCATCAGGTCCGTCAGGGAACGAAAAAGAGCCGCTTCCGTTTTACTCAGGAAGGGCTCTCGCAGGCGATAGGGAAGGCGGATTTGTTTTTCCTCGATCATACTCTCATTATACATAAGGAATCGTTCCCCGCACAGAATTTTCGGGGACCTTCCCCCGCCAACAACAAACACCTTTCATACAAGTTTTGCGAGCAAGTCCTTCTCCTCGAATTCATTGGTGACCTCGCCGTCCAACCAGGCGGCGCGGAGGCGGTGCAACACCTCGCCAAACCGCGGGCCGGGCGCCAGCCCAAGTTTCTTCAAGTCTTCACCCGTTGTCCGCGCCCTGACGTGCCGCCAGATGGAAATATAACTCAATAATGCATTTTCACGCGTAACCAGGTAAACGGCGTAAATGGAAAGAAGGGGAAGTTTCTCCAATGCATAGGTCCA
The DNA here is from genome assembly GCA_015075725.1 of Anaerolineales bacterium. Taxonomy (NCBI): domain Bacteria; kingdom Bacillati; phylum Chloroflexota; class Anaerolineae; order Anaerolineales; species Anaerolineales bacterium. The sequence goes on from JABTTV010000001.1 coordinate 3,806,143, forward strand.
CACACTGGGCGGCGAGCCTGCGAGATGAGGAAGACTGCGCTTCAATTGCGCGCCCGCCCAAACCGCCAGAGACAACTCGTTTGAAAAATCCAGCCGGTTGACCAGCAGGAAGATCTCCTCCTCCGAAAGGTCGATGAACCACAGAATAAACCCCATCACCCGCCGGTCGGCAGCGACATCGAGGCGGGCATCCATTTCAAGGTAATCGGCATAATCCTGGTTGAATTCGGGCATCCTTGGATGGATCGACCCCAAAACCCCCAATCCTGCCAAGCGCATCAACATTTTCGCCGACTCATTTTCATCGAGAATCAAATCCAATTCGTTCCGCAGACGCTCGCCGCTTAATGACTCGAGCACCTTTAGCGCTTCACGGTTTATCGAACTTAGCGTTTCAGGCTCGATATCAAACCCATACCGCGCTTCATAGCGGATGGCGCGAAAGATGCGGGTTGGATCGTCGATAAAAGAATTGGGATGAAGGAAGCGGATCACTCCCCGCTCGAGATCTGCCCGGCCTCCCAATGGGTCGAGGATTTCGCCCAAGCCTTTTCCATCCACGCGCAATGCCATTGCGTTAACTGTGAAGTCACGCCGCCGCAGATCATCTTCAATCGTGGAAGGTTTTACTGAGGGGAGCGCGCCCGGCTTTTCGTAGGTTTCGCTGCGGGCAGTGATAATGTCAACCACATGGTCTGACCCAGATACATGCCAAAAGGCGGTGCGGAATTTGAAGTGTGAGGTCTGCCTGCCGCCATATACTTCGACGAGTCGCGCAGCAAGTGCGACGGCATCGCCTTCGACGATGACATCCAGGTCTTTGATCGGTCTGCCGAGCAAAAGGTCTCGCACGCAGCCGCCTACGAGATAACAAGGCATGTGCAGGGCTTCCGATTGGGCGGCAATGTTCGAGAGTAGAGTCTGTTTTTCGGGCGGAATCAGGTTTGGGTCACGAAAGAGGCGAAGCACTTCATCCTTTTGCATAAATTCAATTTTACCCTTATAATCTGGCGCATGTCCCTGAACCCGAACCCGTCCCCTAGAATGTGTAACTCCCCCAGGTCTGGCTAGGTTCGCTTAATCGCGCCCAAACGGCTCTCCCAGGCTTGGCGAGCCGTTTTTTGTTGGATGGTGAAAATGAAAGATTTGACGATCAAAGAATTGACAGAACAAATGCATGCGCTGGTGAAGTCGAAGGGATGGTACGAGGCGGACAGCAAACGCCCGCAGACACCGCGCAATCTGGCGGTCTCGCTTTCGATCGAGGCGGCGGAAATATTGGAGCATTTTCAATTTACCGATGAGATAAAAGACCGCGATGAATTGGGCAGCGAACTGGCAGATGTGATGCTGTATCTTTTGCAACTGGCTGCGATATCAGAGATCGACCTGGAAGAGGCGGTTCTGAAAAAGATCGAAACAAACAAGACGCGAACCTGGGATGTTGAAAAATGAACGTAACCGTATTTGGCGGCGCGCAGCCGAAAGAAGGAACACCTGCATACGAAGAGGCGCGCGAACTAGGCTCGCTCCTCGCCCAGCGCGGACACGTTGTATTGAGCGGCGGTTACATGGGCACGATGGAAGCCGTCTCGCGCGGCGCGAACGAAGCGGGCGGGCACGTCATCGGCGTGACCTGTGAAGACATCGAAGCCTGGAGACCGACAAAAGCCAACGGCTGGGTGAAAGAGGAAAGAAGGAAAAAAACACTTCATGAAAGAATCCTGGCGCTGATCGAAGGCTGCGATGCGGCAATGGCGCTCCCCGGCGGCGCAGGCACGCTGACCGAAATCATGATGATGTGGAATTTGATGATCGTAGAGTCCCTGCCCCGGAGACCGTTGGTACTGATCGGGCGGGGTTGGCAGTCCACCTTCGACCAGTTCTTCGGCGAATTTGAAATTTACATGCCTGCCCACCAAAGAGAGTTGTTATACTTTGCGGGCGATGTACAAACTGCAGTGAAATATTTGGGATAAATCGTAGGGGCGGCGTTCCGCCGCCCAAAAAATCATACAATCACAGGGCGAGGAGACCTCGCCCCTACAATGAAAAACGAGGTCAATATGGCTGAAGACAAACTACCCACCCGAGCAGACGACTTTTCCGAATGGTACAACCAGTTGGTCGTGCGCGCAGACATGGCGGATTACTCGCCCGTGCGCGGATGCATGGTGGTCAAGCCATATGGCTGGGCGCTTTGGGAAAACATCTGTTCGTGGCTGGATACCGAATTCAAGAAGACCGGTCACGTCAACGCAGCGTTCCCGACCCTCATCCCGATGTCGTTCTTCGAAAAAGAGAAGGAACATGTGGAAGGTTTCGCGCCAGAGTTGGCGGTCGTCACCCACGGCGGCGGACAAGAACTCGAAGAGAAGCTAGCCGTCCGCCCCACCTCCGAAACCATCATCGGTCACATGTATGCCAAATGGGTCAAATCATGGCGCGACCTGCCGCTGTTGATCGTGCAGTGGGGTTCGGTCATGCGTTGGGAATTGCGCACCAAACTCTTCCTGCGCACGGCAGAATTCTACTGGCATGAAGGTCACACCGCACATGCCAGCGAAGAAGAAGCCAAAGAGGAGATGTACCGCATTCTCGACATCTACGAACGCTTCTGCCTCGAAGAAGCCGCCATCCCTGTGTTCAAGGGAACCAAGAGCGAGACAGAACGCTTCGCAGGCGCACAGATCACGACATCCATTGAAGCAATGATGTGGGACAAGCGCGCGCTGCAATCGGGCACATCTCACTACTTCGGTGATAATTTCTCAAAAGCGTTCGAGATCCAATTCTTGAACAAAGACAACAAACTGACCTACGCGCAAACGACATCGTGGGCGATCTCGTCCCGCATCATTGGCGCGATGATCATGGTGCACGGCGATGACAACGGTCTCGTCCTGCCGCCCCGCCTCGCACCTATCCAGGCTGTGGTCGTGCCAATCTTCAAGAATGATGCGGAAAAAGAAAAGGTGATGGAAGTTGCCGACCGCCTCTTCGCTGAACTCAAGTCTGCGGGCGTGCGCGTCAAGTTTGACGACCGCGACAACGTTTCTTCCGGCTTCAAGTTCAACGACTGGGAAATGCGCGGCGTACCCGTGCGCGTGGAGATCGGTCCCAAAGACGTGGAAAAAGGCACCGTCGCTCTCGCCCGCCGCGACAAGCCCGGCAGGGAAGGCAAGACTTTTGTCTCGCAGGAAGGCATCGCCGACACGGTCAAGACTCTGCTGACCGACGTGCAAGCGTCCCTGCTCAAACGCGCCACCGAATATCGCGACTCGAACATCCACGACGTGAAGACCTTCGATGAACTAAAAAAAGTCGTGCAAGACGGTTGGGCATTTGCCTTTTGGTGCGAATCGACCGAATGTGAGAAGAAGGTCAAGGAAGAGGCAAAAGCCACCACGCGCAACATCCCCTTCAATCAACCCGAGGGAGAAGGCATGTGCGTGGTTTGTGGAAAAGCCAGTAAACGCAAAGTTTATTTTGCCAAGGCTTACTAAAAAACAGTAATCAGTGACCAGTGATCAGTAGACAGTAATCTGATCACTGGTCACTGTCCACTGATCACTGCTCTTATGCCCGCCATCGACCTGACCCGCCTCCGCAAACAAGCGAACCGTTTAGCAGATTTCTTCTTCCTGCCAGACGAGTTCATGAAGCATCTGCGTGAGATATTGGAGTTCTACGTCAATTACACGCTGCGCACGGTGGAAAATGTCGCCCCGGGCTCAAACCTCAAGACCTACCGCACGCCCCCCGCTGTCTTAACTCATATTCAAAATGAACTGCGCCTCAAAGCGGAGGAAAATCCGCACTTCGCGCTCGAACTCGCCGACCTGCTCTGGGACGAAGGGGCACTCGAAACACGCCTGCTTGCTTCGTATTTACTTGGGCGCATCCCACCGCAGGAGCAACGCCTGCTTCCCCGCATCACCGCATGGACTCAGCAGATCCGCGATCCGGAAGTGCGCGTGGCATTGCTCACGACAAGTCTCACCCGCATGCGCAAGGAAACGCCGAATCAATTCCTCGTCCTTGTGCGTGAATACCTGCATCCCGAACGACAACGCACCTGGTCGAACGGCATTCAAGCGCTCATCCCCATGATCGCAGACTCAGACTTTGAGAACCTGCCAGCCGTCTTCGACCTCGTCGAACCCATCGTCGAAGCCGCCCCGTCCACCCTGCAATATGATCTCACTGATCTCATCGTCACGCTCTATCGCGCTTCGCCTAATGAAACTGTATTTATGCTGAAACACATTCTCACTACCACTGAGAATCAAATGACATCGGTCACCATGCGCCGCATCTCGCCAGACTTCCCGCCTCCTTTGCAAAAGGAACTGCGCGACCTGCTCCGCCCGCAATCATTGGTCGTCGCCAGACCCTCTGAGCCCGATGACTTCATCGACGAGAACGCGCCCTCTGAAGAAAAAGCCACACCTGCCCTGGCGGGCGGTGCCAGGGAACCCGCCCGCAAGCCGAGAAAAAAGAAAATGGATAACTCACACATCATCTACCTCCATGGCTCCGAAAGCAACAGCCAGAGCGGCAAAGCACGTCAGTTCGCGGAGAAGTTTCCCGGCATGGTCACACCAGATTTCATCGGTGGGTTCGACGAGCGCATGGCGCAGCTCAAAAAGATCCTAGGCCGCAAAAAAGGTTGGACGATCATTGGCTCCTCTCTGGGCGGATTAATGGGAACGGTCTTCACCTGCAAAAATCCGGATCGAGTCCGCAAGTTGATACTGCTCGCCCCGGCTTTGATGAAAGGACCCTTCGGCTCATATCTTGATCTTAAGCCTGTCTCTGTACCCACGACCGTCATCCACGGGACAGCGGATGATGTCGTCCCGCTCGACGAGGCACGCACCTACGCCGAGAAATTCTTCACCAATCTAAAATACATCGTCGTGAACGATGGTCACCGCCTGCAAGAGGCGTTCAAGGAATTGAATTGGGAAGAAATTCTCGGGGACGATACGGAGTCCAAAGTCTCCTGACTTTGGATTTTTTCTTTTCATGATTGCACTCGAACATTGGGGGATATTCGAGCGCAAAATAGGATACGACATGAAACAACACAACTACTGGCACACCACAGTCCAAATGCCGGACCCCTCGACAGGCTCAGGGCAGGCTCTCACCTCCATCCCCGCCAAAGTGGATGTGGCGATCATCGGCGGCGGATACACAGGTTTGAGCGCAGCGCGGACGCTGGCGAAGCAGGGCGTGAGTGTGGTCGTGCTCGAAGCGGAGAATATCGGTTGGGGAGCGAGTTCCCGCAATGGCGGCATGACGTTAACCGGGCTGAAACCAGCCATGCAAACGGTCATCAAAAAATATGGGCGGGAGCTGGCAAAGGAATTGTTTCAGTGCTCGCTGGATTCTGTCAACATCGTCGAGCAGATCGTCAGGGAGGAAAATATTGACTGCGGTTTTGCGCGGACAGGCCACTTGCTGACAGCGAACAAGCCGAAGCACTACGAGTCTCTGCAAGGCGAAGTGGAATTCATGGCGAAGGAATTCAATCACGACGTGCGGCTGGTCTCGCCGAAAGACTTGCGCTCTGAGATCGGTACGGATTTGTATCACGGCGCGCTCGTGGATGAAGTCAGCGGCGGGTTGAATCCGGCTCAATATGTGGTGGGACTCGCAGATGCAGCAGTCAGGGCGGGGGCAAAACTCTGCGCGCGAGCGCGGGTCACCAAGATCGAGCGAGAAGAGAACCGGTTCTTCATCCAAACAGAAAGGGGGAATTTGGAGGCGGAGTCCGTTTTGGTGGCGACATCCGGGTATACAGGCGGGGTCACAAAGAAATTTCAAAAGAAGATTATCCCGATTGGTTCGTTCATTATTGCAACAGAACGACTCCCGGATGAACTCGCGCACGAACTCAGCCCGAAGAATCGCATGATCTTTGATTACAAACATTTCCTGAATTATTTCAGGCTGTGGGATAACCGCATGATCTTTGGCGGACGCGCGGCGTTCTTCCCGGAGAATGAAAACACGATTGCTCAAAGCGGTGAGATTTTGCGGCGCGAGATGATTCAGGTATACCCGCAATTGAAGGACGTGAAGGTGGAATACGTCTGGGGCGGCACGCTTGATTTTGCATTCGATCAAATGACCCACGTGGGCGAAGAGGATGGGATTTTTTATTCGCTGGGCTATGCCGGGCATGGCGTGGCGATGGCGACGTATTTGGGCGCGACAGTTGCCGATGCGATGATGAATGGAAATATCGAAGAGCACCCCTTCGCGAAGTTCGATTTCCCCGGCGCGCCTTTGGGGTTGTATAACGGCAGCCCCTGGTTTTTGCCGTTCGCAGGATTATGGTACAAGATTTTGGATTTGATTGAGTAGTTGACTTACTCCTACGTCAACGGATGCGCCCGAGAAGGCATCCTGCGCCTCAACAGCCTGGATTTTGGATTGGGTGGAGTAAAAAAATCGTATTAGAATTGCGCCTAATATTTACAACTCAGGAGGCTGGCATGGCGAAGAAGAAGGAAATGGAAGGCGAAGTCTATTATCCGTCTGAGCAGGTCGTCGCGCAGGCGCGCGTGAAGGATTGGGAGGCGATGGCTGAAAAAGCCGACAAGGACCTGGAGGGCTTCTGGGCGGCGGAAGCCTCTGAATTGGAATGGTATAAAAAGTGGGACAAGGTACTGGACGACTCAAAGAAACCTTTCTTCAAATGGTTTACCGGCGCGAAGGTCAACATCGTCCACAACGCGATCGACCGGCATCTCAAAACATATCGCAAGAACAAACTTGCCCTGATCTGGGAAAGCGAAGACGGCAAGGAACATCTCACGTATTCATACTTTGCCATGAACCGCGAAGTCTCGCGCATGGCGAACATCATCAAAGCCATGGGCGTGCGCAAAGGCGACCGCGTGACCATCTACATGGGGCGCGTCCCGGAAATCGTCTTTGCCATGCTGGCGTGCGCAAAGATCGGCGCGGTGCATTCGGTCGTCTTCGGCGGATTCTCGGCGGAAGCATTGCACGGACGCATCGAAGACAGCCAGTCGAAACTGGTCATCACGCAGGACGGCAACTACGTCAACGGCAAGATCGTCAATCTCAAACGCACAGTGGACGAGGCTCTTAAGCGATGCCCGTCCGTCGAAAATGTTCTGGTTGTGCGGCGCACCGGGCAGGACACGCCCATGGATCCGCTCCGCGATCACTGGTATCACGAACTTGCAAAACTCCCCGTCGCGAATGGAAAATGCCCCACAGAAGAAATGGATGCGGAGGACCCGCTCTACATCCTTTACACATCCGGTTCCACCGGCAAACCCAAAGCCATCCTTCATGTTCACGGCGGATATATGGTCGGGACGTACACGACGCTCAAATATGTTTTCGACCTCAAAGACGAAGACCGATTCTGGTGCGCGGCAGATCCCGGCTGGGTGACCGGACATTCGTATATCGTTTATGGTCCGCTGCTCAACGGCGCGACCTCATTCATGTTCGAAGGCGGACCGGCATATCCGTACCCGAATCGCTGGTGGCAGTGTGTCGAACGTTACGGAATCAACATCCTCTACACCGCGCCCACAGCCATCCGCGGATTGATGCGCTTTGGCGAGGCATGGCCCAATAAACACGATCTCTCATCCCTGCGCCTGCTCGGCAGTGTCGGCGAGCCGATCAACCCCGAAGCATGGAAGTGGTATCACCGCGTCATCGGCAAGGAGCAATGTCCCATCATGGATACGTGGTGGCAGACCGAGACCGGCATGTTCATGATCACGCCCACGCCGACGGTCCCGCTCAAGCCCGGCTCAGGCACACGCCCATTCTTCGGTCAACAAGCCGAGATCGTGGATGAGGCGGGGAATCCGGTCAAGGATGGGGACGAGGGATATCTCGTCCTCAAGCGGCCGTGGCCCTCGATGCTTCGTACCATCTATGGCGACCCGGATCGTTACGTGAACCAATACTGGTCCAAGTTCCCGGGCAAATACCTCGCCGGAGATTCCGCCCGCCGCGATGCGGATGGCTATTACTGGATCATCGGCCGCGTGGACGATGTGATCAACGTCTCGGGGCACCGCCTCGGCACAGCAGAGATCGAATCAGCGCTGGTGAGTCATCCTGCCGTTGCTGAAGCGGCGGCGATCGGCCTTCCGCACGAAGTCAAAGGGACGGGCATCCATGCATTTTGTTTGCTGCGCGCCGGTTTCGCTCCCTCCGAATCGTTAGCCGAAGAATTGCGCCAGCACGTCGCCAAGGTCATCAGCCCGATCGCAAGACCCGAAGACGTGAAGTTCGTGGATAAACTTCCAAAAACGAGAAGCGGCAAGATCATGCGCCGCGTGTTGAAGGCAAGGGCGCAGGGATTGCCGGAAGGCGATGTGAGCACGTTGGAGGAATAGCAAGGGCAGGGAATAGTTAGAAGGGAATAGTGAATATGAATTGCCCCGCGACGAGATGAAAGTCCAGATCGCGGGGCGTTTTTGTTTATTACAAAATTGCAAGTCATAAAAGGTGGAAACCTTCATATAATCCGCCCAGCTTTTTATCCCACCCCAGGAGAGTCAGAGATGAAAAAGTTTGTCAGCAACGAGATATTTTTGGGAACGATGATCGCCATCCTGTCCGTGCTGACCGCCTTCGTCAGTTACCAGGGCGCCATGGCAGACTCGGAACAGAACAAGTACGAGATCCTCGGCATGCAGCAACTGAACGACGGCAACGCCGAGTACCTGCGCGCCAACCAGGATATCACGCAGGATTACAACTACTTCGACAACTGGTACTTGAACGTGGATGAACGCCCAGAGATCGCCGAGTACTATGAATTCAATTTCTCCGAGCCGCTTGCGGCCGCCATCGAAAGCGACCCCGATGTCGTCTGGACCGACGACTATTACGACAGCATGTATCTCGATGCCACCCTTTTATGGGATAAATCCGACGCGAATTTTGACCTCGCCTCGCAATACGATGAACGCGGCGACCAATTGCAACTGGTCATGCTCATCATGGCGCTTGGTCTCGCCTTTGTCGCCTGGGCATCCCTGCTCGGCGCGGAGAGCAACATGCGCGTCCTGTTTGCGGTATTCGGGTTGATCGCGCTGGTCTCCGGACTTGCCATATATTTCCTCCTCGTCCCGGTGGTGGCTGCGTAAAGTGACCGCGCAGGTGAACGCGTCTCGTCGAGAGTCGCGTTCTTTATTAAACCTCATTCATAAGTGCTTCCGCCGCAGTCCCCGGCGGCAGGACGCCGCCTTGAGCAAGATAGAATTGCGACTTTTGCAGGAAGTCTATTTTAAATCGAATATTACTTCGGTCAGTTTTCCCGCTTCCACAAAAACAAATCGTTCCTTCAAACCGGATGTATCGTTCAGCGCGATCTTATATCTGCCCGCTGGGAGGTTATTGAGAACCGCATCTTCGGCGTTGTGCTCGAATCCTCTGGCATAGGATTTCAGATAATAGGTAAAAAGTGATTCGTCGGTTCCATCCGCCAGACGCGTAATGACCAGCGGATGTTCGTAATTCTCAACCTGACGGGTAATCAGCGTGATGGAGATCGCCCCCGAGCCTTCCTGCGGGACGAGCCAAAGCTCTGGATTCTCGGTGGAAAAATATGCTGTGTAATCGCCTCCCTTGCGGACCTCAAAGTGGAGATGCGGACCCGTCGCGCCGCCGCTCTGACCGACATTGCCGATCACGTCCCCGGCTTTGACCTCATCCCCCACCCTGACAAGAATCTTCGAAAGGTGCGCATACAGAGTGAACATCTCCTCCGCGTGACGGATGACAATGACATTTCCGTAGAAATTCGTCCACGGGCTGAATTTGACAGCCTCATCTGTATCAGCATATGCCACGATACCATCCGCCGCCGCATGGACAGTTGCCCCGAACGCATTCTGGAACTCCACGCCATGATGCGCATCGCGCTGTCCGCTTTGGGTGGAGGCGTAGGGATACGAAAGATCGATCTTGTCGTTACCTGGCGGCTGGATGGGACGCTGTAAGATGAAATGCTCGGCTGTGATGCAATAATCTACAATTAAAGGGTCACAGGGATGCGGTGAGGCGGTGGGACTGGCCGGGGGCGGCGATTCATTGATTGCAGATTCGGGAATGATTGCTGCTGGGGATGTCGAAGTAAACAGAACTGGGTCGGGAGAATTTGCATATTCGTTAGTCCCAGCCTGCGGAAGGTTACAGGAGACGAAAAACAAAATAAATAAGATGGAAATTGGATATTTCATTCTCAGATAATTCTACTTCATGAACGAATCCATATTAAGTTCATGCCAGAGGCGGGGAAAACCCCACTGACGCATCTCTGCTGCGTATAATGAAATCGATCCGGTCATTGCAGGAGACATTGTGAAATCCGCGTATTCAAGACTCGCTTTTACCGCCGCTTTGCTCTTATGCCTCGTACTTTCAGTCAACGCGCCAACGGCTCACGCCCAATCCGACCGCATCACCTTTGCTGTAATCGGCGACTACGGACTTGCGGGGCAGCCGTTATTGGATGTGTCGAATCTCATCAAAAGCTGGAACCCGGATTTTATCGTCACCGTCGGCGACAATAATTATCCAGCCGGGCAGGCGACCACAATCGACGACAACATCGGGCAATATTTTCACGAATACATTTATCAATACAAGGGAAATTATGGCGAAGGGTCAGCGACTCAGCGGTTTTTCCCCTCCCTGGGTAATCACGATTGGGGCACGGACGATATTTCACCCTACCTTGGTTATTTCGGTTACGGCAATGTAAGGTCTTATTACGATTTTGTCAGAGGTCCCGCACACTTCTTCATTCTAGACAGCGATCGAATGGAGCCGGACGGTATCACACCAGGGTCGGCGCAGGGGATCTGGCTTCGCAAGACCCTGGCAGCATCCACCTCCACGTTCAATGTGATCGTCTTCCACCACGCTCCGTACACATCAGGGCGTCACGGACCGACGGAATATATGCGCTGGCCCTTCAAAGAATGGGGAGCGGATGTCGTCCTTACAGGGCACGATCATACGTACGAACGCCTGCTTGTCGACGGACTGCCTTATTTCGTGAACGGCATCGGCGGCGGGGAGATTTACCATTTTCAGGATATTCTTCCCCAAAGCCAGGCACGCTTCAACCAGGATTATGGCGCGATGCGCGTGGACGCCACAAACCTGTACATGAGATTCCGCATGTTCACCCGCGCCGGAGTTCTCGTGGATGACTATTCCATCGGCGGTAAAGCGCCTTATGTATCTTCAATCACAGCGCTCGACCCGAATCCCTCGAATGCGGGAGTAGTAAATTATCAGGTCAATTTCACAGATCCGGTCACGGGCGTGGATGCGGCCGACTTCTTCCTTACCACCAGCATTAGCGATGCGGGTATCGCAGGGGTGAGCGGTTCGGGGAATTCATATCTCGTCTCCGTCAATACGGGAACCGGGGATGGAACTCTTCGCCTCGACCTCGCCGACGACGACTCCATCGTCACGAGCCTCGGAATCCCCCTGGGCTGGGAAGGCGCAGGGACCGGAAATTTTTCAGGCGATATCTATTCAGTGGATAAGACCGCGCCATCGGTCGTTTTCATCATGCGCGCGACTCCAAACCCGACGAACGCCGCTTCGGTTGATTTCTCAGTGACTTTTTCAGAATTTGTTTCAGGCGTGGACCCGACCGACTTTAACTTGTCCACTTTGAATGGAGCGACTCTTGCAAATATTGCCGGGTCAGGCGCAAACTACACAGTGACAGTCCTGACGGGGAATGAAAACGACGACCTGCGTCTCGATTTCATCGATAACGACTCGGTCAGCGACCCGACAGGGAACACAACATCGACGGGTTTTACGGGCGGCGAATCCTATTCCGTGGACCGCGCTGCGCCTGTCGTCACTTCGATCATTCCGGTGGGCAAAGCGGATTCCTCCGGCGTGGATTACACCGTCAGTTTTTCAGAGCCAGTCACCGGCGTGGATGGAGGCGATTTCTCCCTCTTCACGATGAACGGCGCTGCGATCACAAATATCTCAGGGGGCGGAAATCAATATATCGTGTCGGTTTCCGCGCAACCCGGCCGCGACAGCATCCGGCTCGACCTGTTGGATAACGACAGCATCGCCGATGGGATCGGCAACCCGCTCGGCGGAGTTGGCGCAGGAAACGGCAATACCATGGGCGGCATCTTCAATATCGCCATCGATACGCCCATTGTCACTTCCATCATTCGCGCGGGCGCGAGCCCAACCAATGCGTCGAACGTCAACTTTATCGTCACATTTTCCGAATTTGTGGACGGGGTCGATACCGGTGATTTCCAAATGACAGGCGGCGGGACGATCAACACAATTCAAAACTTGAGTCCGTTCTTTGTCGTCAACGTGAACGCCGGCGCAATGGACGGCGAGTTAATACTCGATCTGATCGACGACGACAGCATCCACAACGCGCAGGGAATCACACTCGGCGGAGACGGACTCGGGAACGGAAACTTCAGCGGAGAAGCCTTCACCATCGACCGCACACCTCCGCAGGTGACTTCGATCGTCCGCACGGGCAACAACCCTTCCATCAATCCGACGGCTGATTTCGTTGTTACATTCTCCGAACCGGTGCAAGGTGTAGAACCCGGCGATTTCAAGGTGACCGGTTCGAACGTCATCCTTTCATCGGTGCTTAATTTGCAGAACGCCGATCCGTTCTACTGGATCACCGTTGGCACAGGCGCGGGGTCTGGAACGATACGGCTCGACCTTATCGATAACGGGAATATCACAGACAGGGCTGGGAATCCGCTTGCGAATAACAATTACACGACCGGGGAAAGTTTTACGCTGGCGAAAACACCGGTGGATTTCGCCGCGCCAACCATCAACGCTGTGCCGGGCAATTTAACGAACACCCCCCTTTCTCCGCCATCCTGGTCGACGGTTTGGAATGCGCAAGCCTACGAGGTCTTCATCGCGCGCGACAGCGGTTTCTCGAAGATCGCCCTCGTGCAGACCATTCCCGGGACAACGCTCGTGACTTCGACCCCTCTTGCAGACGGCGTCTATTACATGCGCGTCCGTGCCTATAACCCGGACTTGAATCCCGGAAAGTTCAGCGCGGCTTATTCCTTTACATTGGATTCAACGCCTCCGGCTGCGCCGAAACCTAAAACTCCCAAAATGGGTTCTTCCACACCCTCACGCCCAAATATGGAATGGTCGTCCGTCGCCGGTGCATTCCGGTACGAAATCCAAGTGGATAACAACGCGGACTTTTCAAGTCCCGAGTTCAGCGCGACCACCAACAGGACATTCATCCAGTCCAGGACCTTGATCGGAAGGACGCATTATTGGCGGGTGCGGGCAAGGGATGCCGCCGGAAATTGGAGCGTGTGGTCAAATGTATTCATGTTCCATGTGAGATGATGCCCGCAACGGGGGAGATATCCATTCAGGGAATGAAGCAATGAGAAACCACGGGAAGGCTGACCCCGCAAATTGAACGCTGTTTCTTCATGCACCTCTTAATCTCCATGCGTAAACTGGGGGGACTTTAGAAAAGGAGAGAATCATGGACAACGATGACAAGCCAGTCGGAACCGTTCTGACCCGCAGGGATGTATTGAAGATATTGGGCATAGGCAGCGCAGCGACCCTGCTGGCATCCTGCGCGCCAAATGTTGTGGAAACATCATCACCCGCCTCGGCGGCCACCATCCCAACCGCGATCGAATCATTGCCCACACTAACGAATACAAAAACGATTCCCGCCTGCGTTGTGAAACCCGAAATGACGGAAGGTCCATTTTTCGTGGACGAAATGCTCAACCGGTCGGATATCCGTTCTGATCCGACAGACGGCACCGTATCGCAGGGCACGCTTCTCGAATTGACATTCAATGTCTCACGCTTCAGCCCGGATGGATGCACCGCTCTAGCAGGCGCGCAAGTGGATATCTGGCACTGCGATGCGTTCGGTGTGTATTCGGATGTGCAGAACGCCGTTGGAAAAAGGTTCTTGCGCGGTTTTCAATCGACCGATTCGAACGGGTTGGCTAAGTTCGCAACCATCTACCCCGGTTGGTATCCGGGACGCGCCGTCCACATCCATTTCAAAATCCGTTTCAACGGGCACGACTTCACATCCCAACTATTCTTCGATGACGCCCTCACCGACCAGGTGTATTCACAGGAGCCGTACGCACAACGCGGCGAACGCATTACGCGGAACGAGAACGATAATATTTACCGGCAAGGCGGAAGCCAGCTTGTGTTGAACGTCCTCCCTGCAACCTCCGGCCATGCGGCGGTTTTCGACATCGGGCTCCAAGTGTAATAAGCGAACATCCCGTTGTTTGGGGATTCTCGATTTCTCCGCCGCCTCGCTCTGCAGGGACGCTGGGTATAATCGCGGCATTATTTTGATCGCGAGGAGAGAGCATGAAAGCCGTGCGTTTTATCGGAGTGAATCAACCGTTGCAAATGCAGGAAATCCCGATTCCCGAGATTGGAACGAGGGATGTTCTGGTCAAGGTCGAGGCGGCTGGAGTCTGTCATTCGGACGCACACTACCGCGCGGGAATATCGCCGGTCAAGCCGGTGCCGCTGACGCTTGGCCATGAAGTTGCGGGCATTATCGAACGCACCGGCACTGCGGTGGCGAATTTGAAATCCGGGGATCGCGTCTGCCTCCATTACAATCTGTCCTGCGGGGATTGTTTTTATTGCACAACCGGAAACGACCAATTCTGCGAAAAGGTTTCGATGATCGGTCATTACACGAACGGCGGATACGCGGAATATATCGCCGTGCCCGCGCGCAATGCAATTCTTCTCCCCGAAGAAATTCCCTTCGAACAGGGTGCCACTTTGATGTGCGCAAGCGCGACCGCTTTCCATGCGCTGCGAAAAAGTCGTTTGAAAGGCGGCGAGACCGCCGCAATCTTCGGCGCGGGTGGTCTGGGCCAGTCCGCCATTCAACTGGCAAAGGCATTCGGCGCGGTCGAAGTCTATGCCGTTGATATCAATGAAGGGAAGTTGGAGCTCGCCGCACAATACGACGCCATACCCATCAACGCGAAAAATTCGGACCCTGTCACCGAGATCAAAAGGATGACCAACGGCAGGGGCGTGAATGTCGCGATCGAAATGATCGGGCTTCCTCAAACGATGAAACAGGCAATTCAAGTCGCCGGAGTGATGGGACGCGTCGTGATCGTCGGGTTGTCCAACCATCCTCTCGAAATCCAAACCTATACCGAACTGCTCGGCAACGAGACGGAACTCATCGGCTCGAACGATCATCACCTCCAGGAGTTACCCATCCTGATCGACCTTGCGCGTCGAAAAGTTTTGGATATTTCCCGGATCGTAACCCGAACGATCCCGCTCGATGCGGATGCGATCAACAGCACGCTGGACGACCTGGAGCGCTTCAGCGGAGACGTTCGCACTGTGATCGTTCCCGGTTCGGGCCAAGCCGGGAATTGATCCACCAGAGACGATATAATCCACTTCAAAGGATCCCATGACAAATCAAACACCCACAATAAAAATCAACCCGGGACGCGCCTTGATCGTTCTCCTGCTCCTGGTTGCCCTTCTCGTCGGCATGAGTATCTGGGGACAATACCTTCGCTTTATCGGCGGCTGGGACATCCACAGCTACTGGCAGGAATTCGTTTTGGACCTATTGAACATGCCTTTCTACATGGATGCAGAAAACAACATTCCCACATTCATCAACTCGTTGCTGCTTTTCATCCCATCCCTGCTCTTTGCCGGAATCGCCGTTTGGAAGTTTTCCATCCGCGACAAATTCCGGTTCCATTGGGCGTTACTCGTCTTCCTCTATTTCCTGCTTTCCATCGACGAAGTAGCCTCCTTGCACGAGCGCCTCATCAAACCGATGCGCGCCATTTATGGCGCCGAGGGGATTTTCTACTTCGCCTGGATCATCCCCGGTATGATCGCGGTCGGCATATTCCTGATCGCCTTCCTGACATTTTTCCTTCATCTTGAAACGAAGTTTAAAATGCTTTTCTTTCTCTCACTGGCAATCTACCTTACCGGCGTGATCGGCGGCGAGATGGTCAGCGGATATTTCGCCTCCAGCATCGGGCAAAAGAATTTCACCTACGCTGTGGTTGCCAGCTGCGAAGAATCGGTGGAGATGATCGGCTGCTCCCTGCTCATTTATTCGCTTCTGGAATACATAAGGCAATCCCTGCCGGACGGCCTGCTTTTCAAACCGTCATGAGCCGGGAACGGAAGATTTCCCCGCTCGAACTCAAGCGGAACACAGGCGAACGCGGCTCGCGCATGTGGATCGCCCTCAACGGCATCGTTTACGATGTGACCGATTGCCCCAAATGGCGGACGGGGTTGCACGAGTTCCTTCATTTTCCCGGGCAGGATCTGACCGGCGAAATCATCGATGCGCCTCACAAAGAAGAGGTCTTAATCCACGATTGCGTGAAGCTGGTCGGCGTTTTGGAAGAATAATAGATGAAGCAAAATCCCAAAGCCTTCGCCACCCTATGCGGACGCATCTTCCGCGATACCGATCCGCAATACTTTCCGTCCGCGCAGCATCGACGAAAAAAGATCCTGCTGTGTACCGAGGCCTGCCTGGGCGCCTTCCTCGCCGATCCCGATGTATTCTGCAAAGTGCATCGCAATTCCGATAAAGCCGCTGCCCGCCTGAAAACCGAGATCGAACACCTTATTGGCATTTGGAGTACGTATGATTCCTCCCCGAAAAGCGATTGATTACGAACGATACGAATTCAAAAAATGGGAACACTTTGATGCCGAGACCATTGTGGAAGCTCCCGTCTCCCTGACTGTGAACGGAGAAGTCTGGATCTCGTTCATGTGTACGCCCATTCACCTCGAAGAACTGGCGGTGGGTTTTTTGTACAACGAAGGAATCGTCAAAAGCATGGACGAAATCGCAGATGCCCGCCTGTGCGAACACGGCGATAATGTGGATGTGTGGCTGAACTTCAACGCCGAGCAGCCGACCAACTGGCGCCGAACATCCGGCTGCACAGGCGGGGTGACGGCGGTTGACCTGCTCGCGAAGCCCCATGTCGATTTTTCAGCGGACAGGTTCAAGGTCCAGCCGGAAGCGGTGATGGACATGGTGGACAAGTTATTCGAGTCGCAGGAGCTTTATCGCGATACGGGCGGAGTGCACACCTCCGCTTTGAGCGACGGCGAAAAAATCGTTTTGGCGGCGGACGACATCGGCAGGCACAACACGCTCGACAAGATCGCCGGGATGTGCCTGATGCAAAACGTGTGGCCCGAGCATCGCATGCTCATCACCACCGGGCGCATCAGCTCGGAAATGCTGCAAAAAGCTGCGCAATTGAACGCGCCCATTTTGATCTCGCGCACTTCCCCATCGTCACTTTCGATTGAAATGGCGCAACGCTATGGAATTACTTTGATCGGCTATGCAAGAAAGCACCGCTTCAACGTTTATTCAAACGCCGAAAGGGTCGGTTTTCAGGGATGATGAGCGACTTGATGTCGCTCTTTTTTTCTTCCGTTTGTTTGTGAATTTTGTCACATATCACTCGGACAAAACTCCCTGCAAGCAAGGATGAATGAAACTTACCTAAAACCACACGATAAGGAATAATTGAGCCGGAGCGAAAGCATGACCAACAAAAAAATCGTTTACCACCCCATCCCGCCGGAGATCGAGAAACTTGCAGGCAAACACGGGAACGAGCCTGAAGCCGCACTGGAACTGCTAAAGGAAATTCAAACGCATCACTCTGCGCTGACGACTGATTCCATTTCCGATGCCGCCCGCGCGCTGAAACTCCCTCCCCACCAATTGTATGGCATGGCGACATTTTATTCCATGTTGTCTCTCGGGGAACGAAAAAAAGTTTTACGCGTATGCGACGGACCTGTATGCTGGCTAAAGAGGGCGACAATGGAGGATGGACAGCAGACGATAGAGAAGTGGTCATCCAGGGCTGGTGGCGAATGGTCGGTGGAACGAACCTCATGTTTGGGATTGTGTGATCGCGCTCCGGCTGTATTGGTAGAGGATGAACAGGCGGGTCCCGTTGAGGCGAAAGAGGCGGACAAGGTTTCCAATGGCTGGCGCGGCACACCTACAGATTACAGCGAAGTTCGCAAAGGCGAAGTCCGCGTGATGACATCTCTGATCGGAAAGATCGACCCCGACTCCATTGAGGATGCAATGGCAAATGGGGTTTATGACGGATTGAAGAAAGCGCTCCAAACAAACCCCGAAGCGATCCTTACCGAAATAGAGACATCCGGTTTGCAGGGCCGCGGCGGCGCGGGTTTTCCCGTCGGGCGGAAGTGGCGCTTCGTCGCCAACGAAAAGCGGACTCCGCGTTACATCATTTGCAATGCGGACGAATCGGAGCCGCTGATCTTCAAGGACCGCGTTTTGATCGACACGAACCCGCATCAGCTTTTGGAAGGCATGACGATAGCCGGATACGCTGCCGGCGCGTCGGAGGCGTGGATCTACATCCGCGGGGAATATGAACATCAAGCCCGGCGGCTGGAGAACGCCATCGACCAGGCAGAAACCAAAAATCTCATTGGTGAAGACATTCTGGGCAGCGGGTTCTCCTTCAAAATTCACGTCCATCGCGGCGCGGGAGCGTATATCTGCGGTGAAGAAACGGCATTGATCGAGTCACTGGAAGGCAAGCGCGGCGAACCAAGGCTGCGGCCGCCCTATCCACCTCAATTTGGTTTTCGCGGACGACCGACCGCGGTGAACAACGTCGAGTCGTTTTGCGCTGTGCCTCACATCGTCAAGAACGGCGCAGAGTGGTGGCGAAGTTTGACCAACGCCCCCACACCGGGCACAAAAGTTTATATGGTGCTTGGACATATAAAGAACGCAGGATTGTTCGAAGCGCCGTTCGGCCTGACCCTGCGCGAGATCATCGAAGCCTTCGGCGGAGGGATGGAGAAAGGCTCGAAGTTTCAGTTTGCATTATGCGGCGGGGCAGCAGGGACGATCGTGGATTCGACAATGCTCGATGTGCCAATTGATTTTGCATCTTCGCAGAAAGGAATTTCGCTGGGCGCAGGCTCATTCCTGATCTGCGACCGAAGAATTTCACCGGTGGCGTTCTTGCGGGAAATATTGCATTTCTTTACAGCGGAATCGTGCGGGAAATGCACTCCCTGCCGGGTGGGAACCTGGCGCGCGTTGGAAATCCTGAATCGTATGACGTCGGGAAAGGGGCAAAAAGGCGACAAAGATGAATTGGCAACCCTTGCCGCTTTGATGCAAGATTCGTCCTTTTGCGGACTGGGACAAAGTGTGGCGATACCGATCAAATCTGCCTTAACTCATTTCGGTTCGGAATTCGAAAAGGCAGAGCATTAGTCAAATTGTCGAGCAATCAAGTGGTTGGTTGGTTGGTTGGTTGAAGGTGAAACTATGCTGAATATAGAAATAAACGGCAAAGCGGTACAGGCGGAAGCAGGCAAGACCATTTTGCAGATTGCAAAGGAACATGACGTTCACATCCCGACCTTGTGTTACCACAAGGATCTATCGCCGACAGGGAATTGCCGCATGTGCGTGGTGGAAGTAAAAGGCGGGCGTTTCCTGCAAGCTGCATGCGTCACTCCCATTTGGGAAGGCATGGAGATCGAGACCGATAGCGAAAAGGTGATGAAGGACCGCAAGCTGACCCTCGAACTGATGCTCGCGAATCATCCCGTGGATTGCATGATCTGCGATGCGGCGGGTGAATGCGAACTGCAAGACCTTGCTTATGAATACCAGGCGCAGATCCCGGCCTGGGGCACAAAGGGAACGCGTTACCCTGTGAACAGCGACCCCAATCCCTTCATCCGGGTGGATATGAACAAATGCATTTTATGCCGACGCTGCGTGCTAGCTTGTGAAGAAATACAGGGGCGCGATGTTTGGGGCGTGGCGAAGCGTGGATTTGATGAAATCATCGTGGCAGGAGCGGGTGTGACCATGCTCGAAGCGCGCTGCGAATCGTGCGGGCAATGCGTGGCTTATTGCCCGACAGGCGCGCTGTCGAACAAGATGAATTACGGGATGGCGCGGGCACATCAGGTGAAAAAAGTTGCAACGATATGTTCGTACTGCGGTGTGGGCTGCCAGTTCGATCTGCTGGTGAAAAACAACAAGGTCATCGGCGTATCCTCCAACCCGGATGCGCCGGTCAACGGGATGGCTTTGTGCGTGAAGGGACGCTATGCTTACGATTACATTCACCATCCTGAACGGTTGGTAAAGCCAAGGGTGAGAAAGTATCTACTGGAAGGAAAGAGGAAAAGTGAAATTGGAGATTCGATAGCCGAAGACCGAAAGACAAAAGTCGATTTATCGAATATCGAATCCCCGTGGGATTGGGTCGAGGTTGAATGGGATAAGGCTCTCGATATTGTGGCGGATAAATTCGCGGAGATGCGAATGAAATTCGGCGCGGACAGCATGGGCTTCCTCACTTCGGCGAAATGCCTGAACGAAGAAAATTATCTGATGAACAAACTGGCGCGGCAGGTCGTGGGAACGAATAACATCGACCACTGCGCCCGTCTCTGACACTCCAGCACGGTAGCCGGTCTGGCTGCCTCCTTCGGTTCAGGGGCCATGTCGAACAGCATGGACGATGTCGCCAATTTTGCAGAAGCCTTCTTCATTATCGGCTCGAACACCACCGAGCAGCATCCCGTCTTTGGGACGATGATCCGCCGCGCGGTGCGAAAACGCGGCGCAAAACTCATTGTCGCCGATCCGCGAAAAATCGATATTACCGAAATTGCCACGCTGCACCTGCGTCAACGCCCAGGCACAGATATTGCCCTGCTCAACGGTTTAATGTACATCATCCTTGAGAAAGGCCTGGAAGATAAAGCCTTCATCGAAGAACACACGGAAGGTTTTGAAGAGTTCAAGCAAACCGTGATGCAATATCCGCCGGAAAAAGCTGCGGAGATCACCAACGTCCCTGTGGAAAAACTCTATGAAGCGGCGGAAATTCTCGCCTCATACAAGCCGACAGCTGTTCTGTGGGCGATGGGCATTACCCAACACATCGTCGGGGTCCGCAACGTGATGGACCTCGCCAACCTGCAAATGCTTCTCGGCAATATGGGCAAACCCGGCGGCGGAGTCAATCCATTGCGCGGACAAAACAACGTGCAAGGCGCATGCGACATGGGAGGGTTGCCAAACGTGTATCCGGCATATCAGCCCGTAACCAGCGAAGAAGCGCGAGAAAAATTTGTAAATGTCTGGGGGGCAACCGCGGATGCGAAAATCGGTCTTACTGTCACTGAGATGATGCCGGGAATTCTGGAAGGCAAAATCAAGTTACTTTATATCCTCGGCGAAGACCCGGTCATGTCTGACCCGGATACAAAACATATCCGCCACTGTTTGGAGGAATTGGATTTCCTCGTTTTGCAGGAGATCTTCCCCTCGGAAACCTCCGTCTATGCGGACGTGCTCCTTCCCGGGGTGACGTTCGCCGAAAAGACCGGAACCTTTACCAATACAGAACGGCGCGTCCAGCTGGTAAGGCAAGCCATACCAACACAGGGCGATGCGAAGCCGGATTGGTGGATCACATCTGAGATCGCCAAGAGGCTGATGGAGAGAATCAGTGACCGGGTCCGGAAAGAAGCGCCGCATGCAGGCTGGGAATATAAAAATACATCCGAGATCATGGCGGAGATCAACACGGTCACGACATCCTATGGCGGAATCACGCATGCGCGATTGGAAGCGGGAGAACGCCTGCAATGGCCCTGCCCAACAGTCGATCATCCCGGGACGCCGATCCTTCACACGAAGCAATTCACGCGCGGCAAGGGCAAGTTCATGGCGATCGACCATGTGCCGCCCGCGGAAAAGCCCGATGATGATTTCCCGATGATCATGAGCACGGGGCGTGTGCTATATCACTGGCATGGCGGGCAGATGACGCGCCGCGCGAAGGGCATTATGCAGGTGTACGGCGAGGCGCTGGTGGAAGTGAATCCGGACGACGCGATGAAATTGGGATTGAACGGAAAGAAAGTGGTGCGCATCACATCGCGGCGCGGAAGCATCGAAGCCCAAGCCTGGGTAACCGACCGTGTGCCGCCCGGCATGGTGTACGCGAACTTTCACTTCCCTGAGGCTTCGGCAAACGAGTTGACGCACGCGTCGCTCGACCCGGTTTCGAAGATCCCCGAGTACAAGGTCACAGCCGTAAAAGTGGAGCTGGTTTAAGGACTTAAATCACAACCGCATGGCGACTTTGAATTAGAATAGGCGCAATATCCAAATCCCCCGGAAAAAGGAGATAAACGATGACCACCGTCCGAAAACTATTGGAAGTCAAGGAAAATGCAAAGAACTTTTCCGTCGAGTCCTCGCAAACGGTGCTCGATGCGCTCAGGGTGATGGCTGACGCGCGTATCGGGGCTGTGCTGGTCACCGATAACGGGAAGATCGTCGGAATTTACACGGAGCGCGACTATCTCTACAAAGGCGAACTTGCCGGCCGCATCGCCGGGGAAACCCCCCTGCGGGATGTGATGACGTCGCAGATGTTCACGGTCAATTTGAATACATCCGTGGAACAATGCATGGGGCTGATGAAGCAGCACAGGCTCCGCCACCTGCCCGTTGTGGAAAACGAAAAACTTTTGGGCATCGTTTCGATGCGGGATGTCCTGCTCGCCGCGATCGAATTGAAAGACAGCGAGATCCGCGGATTGGAAAATTACATCATGGGGTCCGGATTTCAATCCTGAATTGGATGAACAGGGTATGAAAAGAGACGCAGAAAACCGCGTCTCTTTTTAGTTCGGGGTCATCCTTTGGTAAAATCACGCCCATGTCATTTACCAGAATCATATTGGCGATCCTGCTCGCTTCATTTCTAGTTTCATGCGCTCCTGCTGTTGAAACGCCCGTCACCTTTCCCACGTATGACCCGTTTGTGTCCACCGGGGGAACACCGCCCGGACATTCCAGCACGAACGGGATCACTTCGACACCCGCCGCCTCAGAAACCATCATCCCATCCGCGACCTCGACCCGCCCTCCGACTCCCACCCGCGTCCCATTGAATATCTCTCCGTTGATCGGAATTCAAAACCAGATCACATCCAACTCCCCCACGCCCGATGCGGCACGGGTCCTGCCAACTCCGCGCCAACAGGCAGATGAACATGTCGTTCAGCCCGGCGACACGCTTGGAAGTATCGCACTCCAGTACAATATCAGCCTGCAAACATTGATGGATGCAAATAACATCACCGATCCCAACACGCTCGAAGTCGGCGCGGTCCTGATCATCCCGGCGCCTGAGTTAGCCACTGCGGGCGGTAATTCGTTGAAGATCATTCCCGACTCGGAACTGGTCAACGGTCCCGCCGCAGCGCGATTCAGCATCAAAAAATTCATTGCCAGCCAGGGCGGATTTCTAAATCAATACGCCGAAGACGTCAAAGGCGTGGTGCTGAACGGCGCAGACATCATCGAAGCGGTCTCATACAACTACTCTGTTAATCCGCGTCTTTTGCTCGCCCTGCTTGAATACCAGAGCGGCTGGGTGACCAACCCCAACCCTGTCATCACCGATTACCCAATGGGTTATGTCGATCCCGCAAAAGCGGGATTATATAAACAGGTAGTCTGGGCGGCAAACACCCTAAACCGCGGATATTACCTTTGGAAGGCGAATGCTCTCTCGACCTGGGTGCTTGCAGACGGGCAGGTGATTCCCATCGATCCCACAATCAATGCCGGGACTGCCGCAATCCAATACTTTTTTTCAGAGTTGGGCGGCTTCGAACCCTGGCAATATGATACAGGCGTAGGTGGTTTCATCGTCACCTATTATGTGTTCTTCGATAATCCATTCAGCTACGCAGTCGAACCCCTGATCCCGCTGACGCTATCGCAGCCCCTCATGTCCCTGCCCTTTGCGGAGGGCGAAAGCTGGTACTTTACCGGAGGACCCCACGGCGCATGGGATTCCGGTTCTGCATGGGGCGCCCTCGATTTTGCGCCAATGGATAATTCCGGATCATGCGCTATAAGTTCCCATTGGGTCACCGCGATGGCGGACGGCTTGGTCACACGCACAGGCGTCGGCTCGGTAATTCAGGACCTGGATAATGACGGTTATGAACAGACCGGGTGGGTCATCGTATACATGCACGTCGCCGCTGATGGCAGGGTTGCGCCTGGAGAATATCTTTTCAGGAACGAACGCGTCGGTCACCCATCATGTGAAGGCGGAGTTTCGAATGCCACTCACGTCCATGTGGCGCGCAAATACAACGGCGAATGGATATCCGCAGACGGTCCGATTCCCTTCAACCTCGGGGGCTGGGTTTCCAGCGGCACAGGCATCGAGTACGACGGTTATCTCACGAGCGGCACTTACTCCATCGAAGCTCTCGATTCCGCCCAACCCGAAAACCTGATCACACGCTGATTCACCCTCCATTCATATCATTTGGTTATAATTTCACCCGATCATGCAACGCACTATTGCCGTATTCATCGCAGTTACGATGACGATATCCGCCTGTGGGACTTCACCTTCCCTTTGGGGGGTTGCACCCACTCCAACACCATATTCCCCGCAAGCTGCGCCTCAAACGGACCCGTTTGCGGGTTCGGAAGACCCGATCATTTTTCCCACTTCGACCATCCCTGCCTTCATCGAAACTGAAAACGCAATCACCCCAACCCTGGCACCTACAGAAAAAGCCCCCGCCAAAACCCCGAGCGAGACACCTGCGCCGCTTAATGACGCCGCACCGTTTCTTTATTATGCCCAAAGCGGAGACATGCTCTCCGCAATCGCCGAACGCTTCAATGTTGATGAAACGGAGATCATCTCAGATGCCGATCTTTCGAAAACAACGCTCATCGACCCTGGAACACTTCTGGTGATCCCCAACCGGATCAATGAAGCGACCACTCCCAACATCCAACTCCTGCCAGATGCCGAGTTTGTCTATTCGTCCGCTTCGCTCGATTTCGACACCGAAAAATATGTCAAGGAACAGGGAGGCTATCTCAGCAGTTTCAATGACTACCTGGGTTCATCGGGAAGGATCGCGGGGTACGATGCGATCGACCGGCTGGCCATCGAAAACTCGGTCAATCCACGCCTTCTGCTTGCACTGCTCGAGTATGAGGCGCGCTGGGTGCGGGGTCAACCCATCGACATTTTGCATACCGAATTTCCCATGGGCTTCAACGATTACCGATACAAGGGGATGAGCGTGCAAATGACCTGGGCAATCAACACGATGTCCATCGCATATTACGGGTGGAGAGCCGGGACCATCACCCACATCGAATTTCCCGAAGGGGCCAAACTCCGCATCGATCCACGCCTCAATGCCGGGACGGTTGCGATCCAATATTTGTTCTCCAAGCTGCACAGCCAGTCACAGTGGTCACAGATCATTAATCCCGAGTCCGGCTTCCCAGCCCTGTATCAAGAAATGTTTGGAGACGCTTGGTCGAGAGCCGCTTTGGTCGGTTCAATCTTTCCCCCGGGATTGATCCAGCCGCCGCTTGTCCTGCCTTTCGAGCCGGGTGTGGTCTGGAGTTTTACCGGCGGACCGCACAACGGTTGGGGGCAGATCAGCCCGAACATTTACGGACGATCCCACAGCATATTCTCCGCAATCGATTTTGCTCCGGCTGCCGCAAAATCTGGCTGCATACCCACCACCACCTGGGTTGTCGCCTCGGCGCCGGGTTTGGTCGTCCGGTCTGATAATGGGGTGGTGATGGTGGACCTTGACGGCGATGGTTACGAACAGACGGGATGGAATCTTCTCTATCTGCATCTCGCTACAAAAGATCGTGTACCCGTCGGGACTTATGTCGAAACCAACGACCGGATCGGGCATGCCTCATGCGAGGGCGGCGTATCCACCGGCACGCATTTACACTTTGCCAGAAAATTCAACGGCGAATGGGTGACCGCGGATGGTCCAATCCCATTCGTGCTGAGCGGGTGGCGGGTCATTGCCGGGGACGAACCCTACAAAGGCCAGCTCGTCAACGGCGAGCAGGTCGTCACAGCGGATTTGCTCGGGCAATCCTGGTCGAATATCATCCGCGAAAAAGATGATTAGAAAATTCAGCAATCAAAAAAAATCTCATACAGATCTCGGAATACGAATCAGACTGGGAATATTAACTGCAATATTTGCATTTTCCTGTAACGCGCCCGTCAACAATCCGGCCGTCAGTGTAGAAGAAACAGGACAGACACCTCTTCCCGATTCCCAGTCAACCCCCTTGCCATCACGCCCTTCCTTTTCACCGGGTCAACTTGTGGATTACACCGCCCAGAGTGGCGATACCCTGCCGGCGCTCGCATCCCGCTTCAATACCAATGTGGATGAGATCCTCGAAGCCAATCCTTTCGTCCCGCGCGATGCCACCACCCTGCCCCAAGGCATGCCGATGAAGATCCCGATCTATTACCGCGCCTTGTGGGGAAGCCCGTTTCAAATCATTCCCGATCATGCCTTTGTCAACAGCCCCACTGCCAGCGGATTCAACACAGCCGCCTTTGTGGCGTCTCAACCCGGGTGGCTGAACAACTTCCGGGCGTACGTGGGAGGCGAGACAAGGTCCGGGGCTGAACTGGTCGATTATGTCGCGATCAACTACAGCATCAATCCGAAACTCCTGCTCGCGATCCTTGAGTACCAAGGCGGGGCGCTTTCCCTGCCCGAGCCGCCTGTCCGCAGAAGACTGCTTGGGCTGGAAAGGCAGTTTTGGGAATCACACTATTTGCAATTGGTGCTTGCGGCAAACACATTGAACAATGGATACTATGGCTGGCGCGCCGGTTCCCTGATCGAATTCGAAGATGCATCTGGAAATCTGATCCGCCCCGACCCATGGCAAAACGCCGCTTCTGCCGCGCTGCAATATTATTTTTCGCGCATGTATAACGGCAGCGAATATAATGACGCCATCAGCCCGGATGGTTTGTATAAAACCTATACCGATTATTTTGGAAGCCCCTGGGAGGATTCGTTTGAATTGATCCCCGGCAGCCTGAGACAACCCGACCTTTCCCTCCCATTCCCCGACTCGCAAACCTGGAATTACACCGGTGGACCACATACAGGCTGGGGCACTGGCGAGCCGTTTTCCGCGCTTGACTTTGCTCCGCCATCCGAAAAATCCGGGTGTATCCCAGCCAAAATCGAAAATTTTGCCACGGCAGTGGCTGATGGTTTGGTCGTCCGCTCCAGAGTGGACGGTGTCGCACTCGATCTCGACAAAGACGGCGATGAACGTACAGGCTGGGTGATCTTTTATCTTCACCTTGCAACAAAGGAGCGCGTCTCTCTCGGCACGGAATTGAAAACCGGAGACAAGATCGGTTATCCCTCCTGTGAAGGCGGACGGTCCACGGGTACTCACGTTCATGTTGCAAGAAAATTTAACGGCGAATGGATCCTCGCAGACAGCGTCATCCCGTTCACGATGAGCGGTTGGATACCCCACAGAGGAATCAGAGCTTACGAGGGGACTCTCACCAAGGGCGGCCTGACCGTGACCGCCTGCGAGTGCGGTGACGTTTATACAGCCGTCAACGGAAATTATCCCTGATCGTTCGAAGGGGAATCCGACTCTAAACCCACCTTGTGAAGGTATTCACCCTCCTTCAACAAAGCCTTCGATTCTGAATCGTAGATTTTATAAACGGAGCGGATCGGAAAAGCCTTCGCCAGCATCGCGTACACCGGGCAGTATTTTTCCACCGAGAGTTCGATCGAGCGTACAATGGCGGATTCATCCAGGGAGGCGCCATAGAAACGATATTCGACCATTGCCTGTGTAAAAACCCTAGGATAATCCCTGGCACGATCTCCGTGAAATAAGACCTGAAAATCCGTCACGGCCTGCTGTTTTTTGAGCAGAACCGAGATCACGTCCATCCCCGCACAACCCGCCAAACCGATAGCGATCAATTCCATCGGGCGCGCGCCAGAATCGGATTGACCATCAGTAATATCCGAATTCAAACGAACGGGGGAGCCGGATGCCCCTTCCCCTTCGAAAGCCATGCGGCCCATCCAATTCACAGTCACATCCATTTAGCGATCCTCCATGATAACGCCTGGAACGTATTTATCAAGATTGTTTTTCGAGATGCCGCCGATCCACATCAGGCGGATGCGGCCAGACCTGTCGATGACGTAGGAACTTGGCAGGTTCATGGTATTGAATTCGCCGCCGGCCGTACTGCCCGGATCGAGCCAGACGGGGAAGGTCAGCCCAAATTCTTCGACGAACGGAGTTACTTCGTCCAGGGTCTCGCCCTGGTCGATGGCGATCAGGATAAAACCGTCGGAACGGTGTTCATCGTAGAATGCCTGAAGAGTGGGCATCTCCTCCCGACATGGCGGGCACCATGTAGCCCACAGGTTTACCAATACGACATTTCCCAGATAATCGGAAAGGGAAGCCGCCTGGCCGTCCAGCGTGGTGAGATTCAATTCGGGGGAGGGTAAATTCACTTCGACGGGTATCGTCGAAAAGTCCTGCGTGGAGGCGGAGGATAATTGTTCGGGCATGAGCAGAAACGACACACCCAGGGCAAGGAATCCGAACCCGATCAGCATTAGGGCAATCAGTCGGCCGGGCGAAGGTTGATTCGAAAGTTCGCTCATATGTCAGTACGCGGCATTTCAAAGTATAACTCACGAAGTTTTCCGCAGTCAGAAAACGGGACAAATGTCATCCAATATAGGATGGATGATACTAGCAGGCGGGTTGCGCGACGATTACTATGACCAAAATGCTTGAGAACCTGCCGATCATCCCCCTTTTTCAAGACCTTTCTCCAGACCAGGCAACCATGCTCATGTCGATCTTCGAAAGGTTCATTTGTCCATCAGGTACGGTGATCTTCGAGCAGGGAGATGCTGCGGAATATCTTTACTTGATCTTGAAGGGCAAAGCTGCAATCAGCTACAAGCCATATGATGCGCCGCGCATCCTGATCACCCGCCTCAAAGATGGCGATGTCTTTGGCTGGTCAGCCGCAATCGGCGGAAAAAGATATACTTCCAGTGTCGCCAGCGAAACGGACCTTGATACCATTCGCATCCACCGGCAGGATTTATGGAGCCTGATGGACAACCACCCCGAGACCGGAAGGATCATCATCGACCGGCTGGCACTAAACGTTTCATCCCGTTGGAAAAACGCCCATGAGCAGATCAAGCGTTTTATCGATTCGGAAAGGAAATAACAATGTCTGTTACGCATGCACGTACCCGCGAAGATCAGATCCGCCATCTGTTGGAGAATCTGAGCGCATACATCGAACAATTCCATGGCGGGACCGTGGAATTCGTCTCCCTGAGCGGGGATGAGTTGAAGGTACGGCTGGGAGGCGCCTGTCTCAACTGTCCGCTTTTGCCTTCCACACTCCACGGCTGGGTGGAAGGAACGGTTCACCAATTCTTTCCTGAAATCCACGTCATGGAGAGCAAGTAGCATAAAAATTGCGGTGCAAGATTTTCTCCTGCACCGCAATTTCAGGACCAGTCACCTGGGGGATTCGAATTATCCCGCGTTCCGTGTGAAAAACCGGATGACGAGAAACCCGCCGAACGCGATGAGCGCGACCGCCCAAATGTAATTTGCATAATCCATCAGGGAGGCAAGCCCCAGCACACCCATGATTCCCAGCACAAGCGCGGGCCAGAACGCCCATTTCATTCGCGCAAGGACGGCGACCAGTAGAAAGGTCAGCGCAAGACCGAGGAAGAAGAAACCGCCGCTCTCGAACGCGCCAAAACGCTCTGTTGCCACCGTCATCCCCGCCAAAGTACAAAGGACGCCGCCGGGGATAAGCGCCCACCATCTTTCGACCGGGCTGGTGAGATAGACGATGAAAAAGGTCAACCCGATCCCGCCGAGAACGATGGCACCCGAATATTCATCGAAATAGGACGAGGCAAGAATCAAGAGCGAAAGCGCCGTGAGCACTCCGCCCGGGATGATCGCCCACCACCGATGGATTCGATCGGTCAGGTAAACGTACCAGAACGACAGGGCAATGCCGCCGAGAAAGATCGCGCCGCCCAATTCATCGACAGCTTCGGGGAGGAGGATCAACACGCCCAACGCCGCCAGGGTGAAACCCGGGAACGCCGCCCACCAATTCCCGCTTAGCAGCAAGGAGAGGAACGCCAGCCCGCCAAGGAGAAACGCTCCGCCCCAGAAATAATCACCCGCATTTTTCAGATAACCCATCGTCTGGGCAAGGGCAAGCCCGCCGCCGAGGATCAACAGCACTCCGATTACGATCCGGGGATCAAATCTTCGCATCATGGTTCGACTCCTTATATAATCTTGACCGAAACCGCCCCGCCCTTGACGTTTATCTCCACGGCATTCGGCGAAGTTTCATAGTCAGGGGATACGCGGTTCGGAAAGCGGGTCCGATCCACCTGGAAATCGCCCGCGCCGATGGAAGCGTGAGCCCGAATGGCAACACCTTCCGGGACGACAATTGTAAGAGACGCCGCGCCAACTTCAAAGTCCGCGTTGAGGCGCCCACGAGCAGGCAGAGTGATCACCGTGTCGCTTGCCCCGGCTTTCAACCGTATATCGGTGACATTCATGTCCTTGAGATCGATCACGGATTTGTTCGCACCCAAATTCATATCCAATGCCGTGGGAACGGACGAGTTGAACGAAACATCCCAGTCGAGTTGTTCCCGCCAGCCGAAGGGAGGAAATACAATGAAATCATTCGCGGGTCTCATGCGGACCTCGAGCCTTTCACCGTTCCGCGAATTCGTGTGACGCAGCCCTCCGATGAAAGAGCCGTGCAGTAATTCATTCGCCGATGCGCCGCTGTGGAAACGAAACTCCCCCGCGCCGTGACTGATATGCACACCCGCCTCACGCGCGCCCTGTAAATCGATACTGGCGGTTTCAGTTTTTATCTCGCCCCGCAGGAATACGCCAAGCAAAACCCAAATCCCGAAGCCGATCAATAAAACGGGCCAGAAAAGGCTCATCAACGGGCTGCCATTTGGGAGTCTGATCCCCATTTGATCTGCGAGCATCAAACCGCCGATCAGAAGGAGGACGACGCCCCAGAACAACTGATTGTGTTTCATTTATCACTCCCTTTTTCGGAATGTCTTATACAAACCGCTGCCGAGCACCCACAAACCGAGCAGAATCAACAGGATCGCGGGTCCGAAATCGCCGAGGATGTTCCAACCGCCAAGAAATGCAGCAAAGACCAGGAACAACACCGCGCTGATGACCATCAGATTCAAACCGCGTTTCAGGTTGTAAGCAGTGTTTTCGCCGAGCAAGCCCTGCAGCATCGTGCCAAGCCCAACAAAGCCGGGGATCAAAGTCCACATATACGACCACGAATCGACGTTGCCAGTGGTCTCCTGATAATAAAAAATCCCGCCAATGCCTGCGACGATGGCGGCTGGAACCGCCATTCCCGGCGAGCCGGTGGCAAGACCGATGACAAGGATGCCTGCGCCTATCAACAACATATTGACGGGCCATTCAGTGTACGGTTCGAAGAAGTTCCGAAACGACGGGTTGACCTGATTGAGCAGGAACCACCCGCCGATAAGGAGCAGGATGATTCCGAGGGCAAGTTGGGAACGACCGGATCTGTTCATAAACATTTCTCCTGAGACAAGAATTTATGAGTGGTGTAATCTTTTTTGATGGAATCGAAAGTCCTTAACCATATACGAGGAAAATACGGGGAAGGTCGCAACAATTCCCATCTCGTTATTTCAAAGCTTCACAAATCGAATCAAATAATAAAGCCAAATTCGATTGGGCTTGTCTCAAATCCGCGGACATTCTCCAGACACCACCGGAAAGCTGGTCAGCCACGGCAAATGCCGCAAATGCAGGTAAACCGCGCGATTTTGCAACTCCGAGCATCCCGGCCGCTTCCATATCCACTGCGAGAACTCCATCTGCCTGATACGCCAGTACATCCTTTCGCAATTCGCGGAAGGGAGCGTCTGTCGTCCAGGTCATTCCACTGGAAAATTTTATCTTCCGTTTCTCAAGATGGGACTCGATGCGGCCGACAAGTACCGGAGATGATTCGACAAATCCGCCGGGCGGAAGATAATGACGCGTCACCCCTTCGCCGCGAATTGCCCCCGTTGAAAGGACCATATCCCCCGTCGTGAGCGAATCCTGCAATCCGCCTGCCAGACCGATCAGACCCATCTGCCTGACCCCCAACGCCGCAAACTCATCCGCCAGCCCAGCCACAACCGGCGCGCCGATCCCGAAGCCGGTGGACACGGCAATCCTCCCGCCGAATTTTCTTAGAAGATAAAACTCGCCAAGGAAACCGCGCACTTTCCTGACAAAGGACCCGCGCAGGATATATCTTGCGAGGCTTTTTTGCGGAACAAAGATCACCATTTCGGGCGGGGGAAAATCCTCGAGCGCGCCGGTGGTCCGGCGGTAGGAAAGCAATTCCTCCGGTGTCAGGAGCGGGTCATCTGGATTCATCGGGAGGAAGATCCTTTACGGGAAGCAAGGCATACAAATAAAACATGACGAATACAAATCCTTGAAGCCATTCCCCGTAAAGCGAAGACCGGATCGCCCCGTCCAACCCAAGCATTGGTATCAAAACAAGATACAGGGCGATATATATAAAAAGGGAGAGGAGGGCGGCCCTGACGATTATCGATTCCATTCCTCGGGCGATGAGATCATAGGAAATAAATGATGAGACCGTATAAGGAATGAGACTCCAACCCAAAAGCGCGAGATCGTTGGATGCCGGGATGAAGGCGTCGCCGTAGAGTATTCGCAGGACCGGCGCAGATAGGATTGCAAGGGACATGGCGAAGATCAGGCTTACAACCATGAGGAGGAAGAACGCCCGGCGAAAACTTTTCCGTGAGCCCGTTACGCCTTGCGAGAGGGCAGGTAACAGCGCGCCGAGAATGGCGTAATGCCCGAGTTTCAGCCCCTCGATGACGCGGGTCACGGCGGAGAAATAGCCGGTATCTCCATCGTCCAGCATGGATGAAGTGAAGAGAATGCCGAGGCGTTGAATCACAACCAAGAGGATCGTCAAAACAGCGAAAGGCAGAATCAATTTGAAGATGGGAAAAAAGTCATTAAGCGGTAACAAGCGAAAGTTCGGAAGCGAGGCGGAGCAAATCCGGAGGGAGAGGGCGGAGATCAGAATCTGCCCGAGAAGCAGTGAAAGACAGAGAGACAGGATATCCCGCGAAAGAAGAGCGGCAATTACCTGAAGTAATCCGTTCGCGAGGCTCAACAGCCAGAAAAGATCGAAGCGGGATAATCCACGCAGCAAGGCGTTGTTGACCGAAAAAACCGCCAAGGGAAACAGAGCAAGCGAATAGAAAAACAAGGGCGTATCGCGCAGGGCCAGCATGGCGGCGCAATACAAAGCGGAAAATGCAAACTGCAGGGAAAGGGCGCGGGATGCGGCATCGGTGACCTTCCCGTTGCGCGCAGTTTCACGGACAAGAAATGTATCGGTGCCGAAATTCGTGAAGGTGTTGCCAACGAATATTAGAGAGGCGATGAAGGCAAAGCGACCGAAATCCTGAACGCCCAGCCTGCGAGCAAGAAACCCCGCGAACAACACGGCAAGCAGTTGGGCGGTAATACGCGCAAGCAAAAGGAGCAGGGAATTTACCCGCAGGCTGCCGCGCGCAACAATCGGTGTCTTATTCCCGGACAAGAGAGACAAGGGTGAAATCTCCCCAATACTTGAAGGGCCAGCGCGCGGCAAATGCATCATCCAATTTGCGAAGAACTTGATAGATGCCGGGTTGCTTTACAGAAAAATCCTTGCTTGTGGCGGGAGGCGTGAATACGGAAAGCGCTTCAACGGTTTCGAGGCGAAAATCTCCGCCCCAGGCGCGCGCGATCTGACCCGGTTTGTAATAGTAAACGGGATATTCCAATCCCTCCTTATGCACGGTGGATTTCCCCGAAAAACGGCGTGTGGCAAGGCGGAATTTCCCTTTAAACAACACTGCAGTTTCCCAAAGACAGAAGGGCGGCATCATCGCCCAAATCACGCGGGCTTTTCGATTCATCAACGGACGGACGCTTTCCACCACAAGCGACGGGTCGGCCACGCAATTCAAACCGCCGAAATTCGAGAAGGTCATATCGAAAGGACCTGCCTTTGTGTTTCTTAAGTCCGTGTATGAAAGTTGTTCGAAGGAAAGGCGATCTTGCAAGCCGAGTTCCCTCGCCTTCTTCTCGGCACGCGAGAGCATTTCACCTGAAATATCGACACCGTGGACGGAATATCCATGCTGCGCAAACCAGACGGCGTCCGTGCCCGTGCCGCAGGCAACATCGAGAATCTTTGTCCCTTTCGGCAATCTTGCCGTGACGAAATCATATACGCGCTTCCTCATGCGCGCGAGATTCTCGTTGTTCTCGATGAAGTCGTCGTATTTATCTGCATTGCGGTCATATGCTTCGGCGATGGTTTCGAAGGATGTGCCGGAGAGGATGTGTTTGTTCATGAGTGAGCCTCGGGGGAGTTTCGGGTGTCAAGTTTCAGGTGTCAAGTTTCAGGTGGCAGGTGTCAGGTTGTTGGCGGGTTAACAAATCTTTTTAAACGAAATTCGCTGCGGAGCAAGCCAGCGAGATTAAGTGGCATGGTAAGCCATCCGCGCAAGGTGGGGTTCTTGATCGCACGGCGAATGCGGAACTCGTGATGCGTCCGTCCGTGCAGGATGCGGTAAAACTCCTGTGGAAACGGTCCTCTGTAAAGCATGGCAAGGTCGTCGGAGTCGACCCAGTTTTGTTTTTCGCCCAATTCCAACTTGACGCGCTCGTAAAACTTTGTGCCGGGCAAAGGATACGACACGGATATTCCGATATCATCCGGCATACACTCCCAAACCATCTTCAAGGTCGCCTGTACATCGTCCCACGTCTCGCCGGGGTAGCCGAATTGCAGAAAGAACCCGACTTGGATTCCGTTTTTATGCAACAACTCCGCGGCGCGATAAATATCCTCCACCTTGTCACCCTTTTCCATCGCATCCAAAATTTTTTGCGAGCCGGACTCCGCGCCGATCCACACGATCTCGCATCCGGCTTTTGCAAGCGCCGCGGCAGTTCTTTCGTTCACCAAGTCCGCGCGTTTCAAACATTTGAATGGAATCACCGCGTCGTTTTCAATGAGCAAATCCGCAAATCGTTCGACCCAATTCGGCTTCAAACCAAAAATATCGTCGGCAAACCAGATGTGATCCGGCGAGAAATTCTCCTTGAGCCATTTCATCTCCGCAGCGACATTTTCCGGCGAGCGCGAGTTATAACGCTGGCCCCAGATCGGTTTGGCGCACCAGTTGCAATGATACGGACAGCCGCGAGTCGTCACCATGTTCATCGAAAAATAACCGTGACGGTCGAGCCAGAGTTTTTTGTATTTATCTATGTCTATCAAATCCCAGGCGGGGAACGGAAGGGAATCGAGGTCTTTGATGTCGGGGCGACGCGATGGGTGAAGAGTGAAACGTGAAGCATGACCGATAACATCCTTCGGTTCTTTCCCCGCCGAGAGCTGATTCAACAGTTCTGTGAGCGTTTCCTCCCCTTCGCCGAGGATGCAGTAATCTGCGCCGTGGTCAAGATATTTTGAATAATGGTCGGTGACGTCCGCACCGCAAAGAATGACGACACATCCGCATTCCTTCGCCATGCGAATCATCGTGAATGCCGCTTCGCGCATCCGCAAGAGGCACATTTTGGAAAGGTAATTGAAATTGTCCTCGTAGATGACGGCGTAATCCGGTTTGTGTTCGTCCAGCGACTTCGCCCATTCCTCTTCCGACTCTGCCAGCATGGCATCGAAGAGCGTAACTTCATATCCCCGCTCGCGGATGTAACTCGCAGCATATAAAGTTCCCAAAGGGGGATACGGCTGCATGGCACGCCACAGTTTGGGGTCGAAGCGGAGGTAGTAGGATTGACCGAACAGAACCTTCTTCATTGAGTTGATCCTTCCCCGCTTTCCAAACCCAATGAGACCAGCCGCGCGTGGAAATATTCCCAAGCCCATTTTCGGTGGTCATGAAAATTCCCCTGGCAGACGTGGATGTTGAAATTCGCCTCCGCGCTCTGACCATACTTGTGATTGATCTTGCGCAGCTGAATCTTCATCAGGAGATCATCAAGCCATGCGCCGAATTTACCGGGAAAAAGCAGTTCGAGGAAATGCTGGATCCATGAGCCGGTTTCATCCGGTTTGGGTGGGGAATGATCGGGTAAATCGGATGCGTTCGGAAGGATGGTTGCGACCCAGGGATTCGATTCGCGCAGTTTATGATACATGTTCAAGCCTGCAATCGGAATCATTTGCGCCATCTCGCGGGCGGAGTACAGGTCATGCCGGGGCCATTCAAGCGCGCGCTCCGACACGAGGAGGTTCACGCAGATGCGGTCTCCGGTCAGCCTCATCAGCCTGCCGAATGTGACAGCGAATGCCCGCGCGATCCACAGGCGGTGTGGGGCGGTGACGAGCATGAAGTCCATGTCGGCGTTTTTGGAAAGATTGAGCATCGCAAGCGAACCGGTTATGGCGACCATGCGGACGAAGGGCATGAGTTCCAGTATCCTTCCGTAAAACAGCGCGCGTCGAAATGATCCCATTGAATTTTTTTCACGGACCTTGCGGACTTCAACGATCCCGCCGCGCCCGGGGAGGTGATAGTAAACACCAGCTGAGTCTTCGAAAGAGTTCCCTTTAAGATATGGGAGTTGAGATTCGAGCTCATCACGTTTTACAAGAATGGGCAGATAGCGATGCAACTCTTTCAGGGTCAGCGGGTAATCGAAAATATCCGAATACGCCAGGGTCTCAAGGACAGCGCGTTCGAGAGGGGAGACGTCGGCCTGCTTAAGGGGTGGGGAGATTCCAGTGACAGCCAAGTGAAATGTCCTTTACGCGGGGGCAGGCTCCCGGTCGCGGGCGAGGCGGTAGGTCAGGGATTGGAAAGCCGTAAAACCGGAGAAGAAGAACATTCCGAGTGCAAAGAATATGGCGTAGAACATCATCAAATAATAACCTGAACTCCAGGCAAGCCAGGCAGACCATAAGTTGAAACAACCAAGGAAAGCTTCGAAGAGGATCAGCGAGTCGAAACGGATGAGGTAACGATTGCCGCGCCAGGTTTGAGAGCGGTCTGTAATCCCGAACTTCGGTGTGCGTTCGAAGGGGACAATCCTCTTTTGCAGAATTTGAAGAAGCGCCCGCAATGTGTTTGGTGCCATGCCGGATGCAAATACTGAAAACGCAAGTATGGCAGGAATTGATTCCGCCCAGCGGTTACGAAGCAATCGCTGCGCAGCCGCAAAATACATGGAGGGAACGAGGGCGAAAATATTCATCAACAACCCCAGCCCCACCGGCGCGAGCAGAGTTGGATATTCACGGGCGAATAGGAGCAGGAATGGATAAAAGATCATGAAAAGCAGGGCGAGAAAATGCAGAATATAGGTTGTCAGGTGGAATGTGGCTTGGAATTTTCTGGCGAACGAAAAACCACCGCGCCAGATGACGGGAATGTATTTGAAGGCACATTCCAGACTACCGCGCGCCCAGCGGTATTGCTGACGACGATACGCCGTAAAACTGACGGGCAGCTCGGCGGGCGCTTCCACGTCGACCGCATACCGCGCCGACCAGCCGCGCAAAAAGGCGCGATAGGAAAGGTCCATATCCTCGGTCAGTGTATCCGCCTTCCAGCCGCCAGCATCCAAAATGGCGGATTTGCGCCATATCCCCGCCGTGCCGTTGAAATTGAAGACATAATCATTGGTCGAACGGGCGAACTGATCGATGACGAAATGCGCATCGAGGGTGAAGGCCTGCATCATGGTCAGCATGGAATAATCTCGGTTCAAATGTCCCCAACGCGCCTGAACGAACGCGACCTTTTCATCGTCGAAACGCGGAAGCAATTGCTTGAGAAAATCCTTTTGAGGGAGAAAATCGGCGTCGAAAATAGCGATGAATTCTCCGGCTGCAAGCGAGAGTCCGTTGGCAAGCGCACCAGCTTTGAAACCCTCGCGGTTCGTACGGTGGATGTGGCGGATATTCAAACCCCGACCTTGCAACTCTCTTACCCTTCCCGCGATGAGCGAAACGGTTTCATCGGTGGAGTCATCCAACACTTGTATTTCGAGCAGGTCGGGGGGATAGTCCAGGGCGGCGCAGGCTGAAAGCAGACGTTCCGTCACATACCATTCGTTATAGATAGGCAATTGAACCGTGACGGTGGGAAGTTTTTCCAACAATTTAAGGGGAGGCGGTTTCAATCCCCCGCGGTTCCTCAAACTGACGATCATCAGGTAGAAAAGGTTTGATATATAGACAACAAGGACCATCATTACCAACGCGTACGCGACCACGACGGGAGCCAGAAGGTATTGGAGGACGATTCCCATCATGCCCTCCTCGATGTCGTCGAATACAATCCCCACGCCAGCCACTGCCACAAACGACCCGGCGCATACGACCAGGTATAGTAATCGAACAAGTTGACGACCGATATTACAAGCAAAAGCGCGATCACGCCCATGCCCGCGGGGTTTTGAATATACACACGCCAGCGGAAGATAAAATCAAAGATCGGGAAAAGAAACAACAGCAAGTAGAAAATTCCGCCCGCCACGCCCGTCTCCAATGCGGCGGTCAGCGGGACGTAATGCGGCGGCTGAAAATTCACAGGGAATTCTTCAAACCTCAGTTTCATCGCGAGCGGCGAGGCGCCCAGCCCCACACCTATGGTGGAATGTTCCACAAAAAGCGTATTCCCCGAATTCATCAGGTAGGCGCGTTCGATCATCGGTCCATCCTCCGCAACATTGCCGGAGTTGAATCTTTTTTCGATCACCGAGAGATAGATCGGGAGCAGCGGCGAGACGATGGAAACGCACGTCAGACCAAGCAGGAAGGCTCGGGTGAGGGATTCCCACCTGCGATTCACCGCCTCGAACATGACCAGGAAACCGATACCTGCAAATAGGCTTAACCACGCCGAACGCGAGAACGTCAGAACCAGGGGCGGGAAAGCCAGCAGGAAACAGATTCCCGCAAATATTTGATTGCGATGCTTCCCATATAAGATAACCGCGAACAGAAGAATCATCGAAAATGCGAGGCAGCCGCCCAGGATGTTCGGATGATCGGCGAATCCATATGCCCGCAGAATCCTTTCGCCCGCGACAGGGACGATGCTCGCTCCGCGCAGAGTCGGGTCGAGCACATGCTCGCCGAGAAACTGAAGCCCCAGCGACGATTGCAAAAAGGATTGCCCCGCCGCCACTGGAACCTGGGCCATGGCCTGAAGCGCAACCGGAGCCAGGACCCACCGAGTCAAAGTTATCTCATTCACGATGTAAAGATAATAAAAAAGAAGGAATACGAACCGGACGGCTTGATACCGGGTGATGATCGCATCCACACTTCCAAACACGGAGACCCATGCCGCGAGAGTCAAACCCGTCAGCAGGATAAAGACAACCGGATTCCCGGCCCCCACCCTGCGCGGTTCCACGATCAACGAACAGAGCCAGAACACAAGCATGAAGAACAAAGTGAAATCGCTGACAAACAAAAGGAAATCCGTGTAGTCGGGGTAGACAGGATAAAACGGGCGCGTCCACACGTCCAACCGCAGGCGGAACGGCGCAAGCAGAATCGTCGCGGCAAAAAACATGCGCGCGCCTGTTCGAAAAAAACGCCTGAAGAAAGGATGAGGGAAATTATTCACAACGCTAAATCGGACCTGTGTAATCTGGTTTGCAATTATAATCTGTCGCCGGTCATGTTTCTTTTTCTTTTCTTATGCATTTTTCCCTTGGGCATTTCATGAAAACTGCCATCGTTCACGAATGGCTGAGCACATTTGGCGGCACCGAGCGCCTGCTCGTCGAAACCCTGCGCCTCTTCCCGCATGCCGATGTTTTTGCACTGACCCATTTCCCAAAAAATTTCCAGAACACGCCGCTGCGGGAATTAATTGTCCAAACGACCTTCCTGCAAAAAATTCCCCGCATCGAAAAACATTATCGCAAACTCCTGCCCATCATGCCGCTTGCGATCGAAACCCTGGACGTGAGCAAATACGACCTTGTCATTTCTCTTTCACATGCCGTGGCGCATGGAGTCAAAACCCACAAACACCAAACTCACATCTCATACATCTCAACCCCGATGCGCTACGCCTGGCACATGCGGGATGATTATTTGAAGCTTCACGGCCTGACGAATCCTCTCATCCGCCTCGCAGCAAAAGGGACCTTGAGCCTGCTGCGCCGATGGGACGCCTCTGCCTCCACTCGATCCAATTCATTGATCGCCAACTCCCAGTGGACAGCCTCTCACATTCGCGAAGCATGGAAAAGGGATTCCCAAGTCATCTATCCTTCCGTGGATGTAGATCGCTTCACACCTTCTGAAAAACGGGACAATTTCTATCTGCTCGTCTCGCGCCTCGTCCCATACAAAATGACGTCAGAGATCGTCAGAGCTTTTAATCTGCTGGGTTTACCACTCACCATCGTCGGTGATGGACCCGATCTGCCGCACCTTCAACGTATTGCAGGAAAAAGCATAGCGATCATGGGTTATCAACCAGACAAAGCCGTGACAGAGTTGATGAACAAAGCCAAAGCATTTGTGTACATGGCAACCGAAGATTTCGGCATTGCCATGGTCGAGGCGCAGGCTGCGGGATGCCCGGTTATCGCCTATTACAGAGGCGGGGCGTCAGAAATCGTTCGGGACAGGGAGACAGGGCTGCTATTCAATGAGCAAACCGCTGAATCATTGGTCGAGGCGGTTCAAGAATTCGAAAAAATGAATTTAGACAGCAAAGCCGCAGTGGATAACGCGGCTCGCTTTTCTTCCGAACGTTTTCGGCGGGAATTCTTAACGCATATTGAAAACCATCGAAAGGGGTAATAATCAGTTCATGCCGATGGCGCGCGCCATGGCGGGGGCGGCGAAAAGGATCAGTGCAATACCGATCAATTCCAAGTTAAGAACAAGTCGGATGCGTTTGTATTCTTCGTCGGGGACTTCGATGGCAGTGCC
The DNA here is from genome assembly GCA_015075725.1 of Anaerolineales bacterium. NCBI lineage: Bacteria > Bacillati > Chloroflexota > Anaerolineae > Anaerolineales > Anaerolineales bacterium. Next base: position 3,847,338 of record JABTTV010000001.1, read on the forward strand.
GGTCTTCAATCGGTCACCCCATTTGATGAAGCGCACGGTCGGATAAATGGATAACAATCCCACAATCACGAACAGCCCCATCTTCACCCAGAACAGAGGGTTGGCGGCATAAAAGTTTACACCTTTCTCAAAGAAAAAAACGCGCAGCAGACCTGCCACCAAAAGAATGCCAGATGAAATACCATACCAGCCGTCGATGCGCTGAATGCGTCGGGCTTCATTGACCGAAAGGGCTTTTTGGAATGCCACAAATTCATAGATCAAACAAGCAGTAAGCGCAAATGCAGCAAGGTGATGCAAAGACGCCATGAATGAATTAACGATAAGCATGATGTTTTCCTTCTTAATAGATAAAGTTTGTCCGGCTATTTCTTTCCAGGGTGAGCTTTATACCAGGCCACCGTCTCCTTGATCGCCTCGCGCATGGGTGTGGCTTTCATTCCGAACGTCTTTTCGAATCTGCTCGAATCCACGACGAACGGCTGGTCGAACTCGTACATCATTTCGACCAATTCCTTCGCGGGCGGCGAAAAGAGCCCGGCAAACCGTAGCATACCCGCGCCAATACTGGTCATCTTGAATGCCAGACCTGCTTCTTCGGCGAATATCTTCAGCATTTCACCTTGTGTGATGCGCGGCTGATCGTTGGGAACATGCCAGACTTGCCCATCTGCCTCGTCAAGTTCACCCAGAATCACCAAAGCCCGCCCGAAATCCTTCAAATACGTATGGGTGTGGGGAATGTCCGTTCTGCCGATCATCTGGACGGTCTTACCCTGTAACAACGGATAGAGTTGGCGGCTGCCAAAGGTTGTGGATGACTCTGTGCCCCATGGACCGAAATAATCGGACCCGCGCGCAGAGGTGACGCGTACCCTCCCGGTCCGATGCGCTTCGAAGGCAGCCCGGCTGGCTTCCTTGCGCGCGCGTCCTTTTCGCGTGTGGGCATTATGCGGCGTTTCTTCGGTCATCGGCGAGCCGTTCGTATCACCGTACATGTACAAGTTTTCGACGATCACCAATTTGGCATTGCTGCCCGTCAGCCCTTCCAGGATGGAGTTTTGAAACGCCGGGAATTTCGTGGCAACTTCATGATATGCAGGCACCGCGGCTTGATACACCACCTGCGCACCCCGCGTCACTTCCTTGACCTGAGCCGGGTCATACAGATCCGAGGCTTTCACCTCCACCCCGGCGGGAATCTCCCCCAGCCGTCCCGAGCGGTTCACCATGCGGACCCGTTCTCCGCGCCGAACGAGTTCTTCCATTGCGGCGCGGGCAACCGCTCCTGTTCCCAATACGACATGATTAATTGACATTTGAAATTTCCTTTACTTTGTTTCTGTTAGATGTTCCCGAGTCTTATTGACATCCAGTCGTTTACGAACCGTCTCGCGGCGACCGACCGCCTGCACATGCCCGGTCGCCGCCGCTAGACCGAATTTGGGCATATTCCCGTACATACACTCGAATTGATCCGCGTTGACCGTGTAGGTCTCGTGCCAGATGCCCACGATTCCATCTGACCCAACAGCTTGATTGAACTTCTTCCAAGGACCAAGATGCGGGTCCGATGGGTTGCGGGCGAATTGCTCCAGGTCTTCGAACGAACGCCAATATTGGATGATGCAGGGCCCGCTGAAATTCCAGAAAAATTCCGCATGCATGAAACCTTTTTCAGGATGGGTAAACAGGGTTTGCATCATCGGCGTCATGGCATTCGCCACAGGCAGCCATTTATCGAGCCGCCACCACTTGTTGATGCGCATCCCGATCAGAAAAACCACAAAGGGCTCATCTGTTTTTGCGGTGTAACGTCCATTGAAAATGTTAGACATATCTTCTACCTCTTAATGAATTGATCGACAGTCGCTTCCATCTCGTACATGTAAAGCGCATCCCCATCTACCCCGAATGGGGGCATGTTGTTGGAAATTTCAAGCGAAACCAAGCCGTGAACGCGGCTCCAGATCAGCATGGATACAGCCAGCGACAGTATGTGGTAATTGCCTGCAAAGCTTTTCCAAACCTCGAATTCTTCTTCGTGCCCAGGTTGGACGCCTGGATAACCCTCTGCTTTCAATTTATTGGCTATACGCAACCCATCAACGACGCTGACCAAAGCACTTAACGAACGAGCCGCAGACGGCAACACCTCCGTTACCGGCGCTCGATAACCTGGGATCGGCGTGCCGAAAATGAGCTGGTATCGTTGCGGATACATCCTCGCCCATTGACGATAGGCAGTGCCAATCGAATAGATTCTTTCTTCCATATTTTCGGATGGGACAGCATCCCGGGCAGCGATCTGAGAGTCCCCAAAGGAAGTGTAAGCGTCGATTATGAGGGCGGTCACAAGCGCGTCGCGGTCCGGGAAATAGTTGTAGATGGCAGGCGCGGTGATCTTCAACTCGCGCGCAATCGCTCTCAAAGACAATGCTGCCGCCCCAGTCTCGGCAATCTGTCTCCACGCCGTTTCTTTGATGGCATACTGTAAATTTGGGATTTGCGTCTTCTTGCTGGGTCTGACCATGTTGGCTCCTAAATAAATAAACACTGTAAATATACAGTGTTTATTTACAGCTGTCAAGGGGCAAAAAACAGACCTCGGAAGTTTTGAAAACCTCCGAGGTCTTTCTGCTACAAAACCCCTCTCACAGCCACCCACTCCCCTGAATTTTTGGGATGTCCGGTCAATACTAATTTACCCGCATCCACCAATTTTCCAACCGACCTCTTCACCACTTCATTGCCCCACCCAAACAATTTCTGCACGTCGCGGACCTGCGCCGCACCGACCATGCCGAAATACAGTTCCAGCAATTTCGCACGCGCCTGCGATTCAGTGATCATCCGTGCCTGCTCGGCTAACTCAGGGAAGTGATTGGTGGTGATGGCGTAAATATGAGAATACTTCCAAGCGCCCGCCTGTGCCACACCTACTGGCAGAATTTTGAAATCCTTTTGCAGGTACTCGAGCGCCTTGTTGAACTCCGAATCTTTCGCATTGGATAGTTTTGCTTCTTTTCGCAAATCAATCGTATGCATTGCGCCTTTATCGAGCAAGGCTTCATAGACCTGTCTCGCGGCCTGCGGCAGGCGTCCCTCACAATAGGCAATAAGATAATCTTCGTTCGGGTCGCCGTAGTTTTCGGAGAGTGCGTAAAAATACGGCGCGACCTCCAACGAGATCATGGTCGCTTTGCCTCGCAGGATTTTCCCGTAGTACCAGATCTTTTTATCGAGGGCGTTGTCTTTCCATCCCCATGTAATGTGACCCGGGTCATCGTGCGCATCGGCGACGGGCCGATCCCCAGCAACAGCGGTCCACAACGAGGGCAGGTCCACGCCTTTGATGGGCCAGAAGTAAACAAATCCGCGTTTGTTCACGAAGGTCAAAGCCGAGGCGGGAGATGAAACCCGTTTTTGCGGAGGCAGGTTGAAGGTCCGGGCGCGAAGCGTCTGGAGTTTTTTCAAGTTGATCTGGGTCATCGCTCAGATTTTATCATCTGCGTTACAATCGACAGGTCATGGTCATAAAAAAATTTAAAGACAGCGATGAATTAAGCCAAGCCGCAGCAAAAGCGTTTGCCGAACTCGCAAATCAAGCCATCGCCGAACGGGGAAGATTCCTCGTCTCTCTTTCCGGCGGCAGCACACCGATGAAATTATACGAACGACTCGCAAATGAAAAGCCGAACTGGACCCGCGTGCATTTCTTTTGGGGCGATGAACGCTGCGTGCCCGTGGACGATCCCGGCAATACCTACGGCTCGATGCGTGAAATATTTTTTGACAAAATCGGGACGACGAACATACACCGCGTCGAATCCGCGCTCGCGCCTGCCCTTGCCGCCCAAGCCTACGCCCAAACCCTGAGCGGATTCGCTGACGCGCCATTCGACTTCCCGCGCTTTGATCTGGTTCTCCTCGGCATGGGCGATGACGGTCACACTGCATCGCTCTTTCCCGGTTCCCCGGTTGAAACCGACTCGCCCGTCATTGCAGTCACCGCGCTTTATCAGAACCGCCCAGCCAAGCGCGTCTCCTTGACGTCGAAGGTGTTCAACCAAGCCAGGGAGATCTGGTTTCTCGTCACCGGCGCAGGCAAGGCGGAGACGTTACGCAACGTCATACATGGGGAACAAAATTTGGAGTTATATCCCGCGCAGCGAATCCAGCCTGTGAATGGAAACCTGGTTTGGATGATCGATGAAGCGGCAGGCAAGTTTTTATAAATCATTCTGTCATTGCGAGGGCGATGCACTTCGCCTGAAGCAATCTCCTGACATGATATGCGAGATTGCTTCGTTGCAAAGAGCAAAAGCACTCCCCGCAATGACGAAAACCAAAGGAGCAACAAAATGGAATTAGCACTGATCGGTTTGGGCAAAATGGGATTGAACATGGCAAAACGCCTCACGAAAGGCGGACACCGCGTGATCGGTTATGCCCGCACAAAAGAGACGGTTGATGGCGCCGTGAAAGAGGGCATCGAAGGCGCATATTCGCTTGAAGAAGCCGTCGGCAAACTGACCTCCTCCCCGAAGGCGGTTTGGGTGATGGTCCCGGCTGGAGCCACCACCACAGAAACGATTCAGAAAGTCGCCGCATTATTGAAACCCGGAGATATCATCATCGACGGCGGCAACTCAAATTACAAAGACACCATCAAGCACGCCGAAATGCTCGAAGCCAAAGACATCGACTTTGTCGACTGCGGAACCAGCGGCGGCATCTGGGGTCTCACAGAAGGCTACAGCCTTATGATCGGCGGCAAGGAAGAAGTGAGCAGGAAATTGAATCCCATCTTCGAGACCCTCGCCCCCGGAAAAGAATTTGGCTGGGGACGCGTCGGTCCACATGGCGCGGGTCACTATGTGAAGATGGTTCACAACGGAATCGAATACGGCATGATGCAAGCCTTTGCTGAAGGTTTCGGCATTTTGAAAAACAAGAAGGAATTCGGGCTCGACCTTTCGCAGGTCTCGCACATCTGGCAACACGGAAGTGTCGTCCGCTCGTGGCTGCTCGACCTCGCCGCCAATGCCCTCGACGAAGACACTGAACTCAAGGACATCAAGCCCTGGGTCGCTGACTCAGGCGAGGGACGCTGGACGGTATTTGAATCCATCGACCTCGATGTGCCAGCCCCGGTCATCACACTGGCGCTGCAAATGCGCTTCGCCAGCCGCGACGAAGAAAATTATCCCGCCCGCATGCTGGCCGCTCTGCGCAATCAATTCGGCGGGCATGCGATCAAGAAAGCTGAATAGCGACGATAGACGGCAGACCGTGGAGCATATTCCATTGTCCATCGTCTATCGTCAATGGTCCTTCTTATGAACACACCACTTTATAACGGATTATTGACGACGATCATCATCTTCGGCGCCTCCGGCGACCTGACCCAGCGCAAACTCATCCCCTCGCTTTTCAATCTTTTTCACAAGAGACGCACACCCAAGAAATTCCAGATCTTCGGTTTTGGCGGCACGGAATTCAGCGACGAGCAGTTCCGCGAACATCTTTACAAAGGGATGAAGGAATTCGCCGGGTACGAATTCACCGACGAAGAGTGGGGCATTTTTACGCCGAACCTGCACTATCTCGCCGGGAAATACACTGAAACAGGCGATTTTCAACGACTTGCAGAAGCGCTCACCGCTTCTGAAGGCGGCGATGCAAACCGCCTTTTCTATATGGCACTGCCGCCCACCCTCTTTCCGACAATCATCGACAACCTCGATGCCACCGGTCAACTGCACGAGAATGGCGGGTGGCGGCGCGTGGTGCTCGAAAAACCTTTCGGTACCGACCTCGCCTCGGCGATCACACTCAACAAGCAGGTCCACAAGGCATTGAACGAAAATCAGATCTACCGCATCGACCATTACCTCGGCAAAGAGACCGTGCAGAACATCCTGTTCACACGCTTTGCCAATACCATCTTCGAGCCGATCTGGAACCGCAACTACATCGACCATGTGCAAATCACCGTTTCTGAAAAAGTCGGTTTGGAACATCGCGCGGGTTTCTACGATGGGGTCGGCGTGCTGCGCGACATGTTCCAGAACCACCTTTTACAACTGTTGACCCTGGTGGCCATGGAGCCTCCCGCTTCGTTCAGCGCGAGTCACTTGCGAAACGAGAAGGTCAAAGTGTTGAGCGCGATCCAGCCGATGACCCCCGAACAGGTCGCAGTCAATACGGTACGCGCCCAGTACAAGGGATACCGCGCCGAAGACAAAGTCAACCCAAAATCCACGACCCCCACGTATGCCGCGCTGCGGTTTTTCATCAATAACTGGAGATGGAAGGGCGTTCCATTCTACTTAAGGTCCGGGAAAAATCTTTCAGAAAAGATGACCCAGATCATCATCCAATTCAAAGAACCCCCCACCACCATGTTCCCCATGCAGACCATGAAGCCGAACATGCTGGTGCTTTACCTTCAGCCCGATGAAGGCGTGCATCTGCGTTTCGAAGCAAAAGCGCCGGATACGGTCAATGAAACCCGCTCGGTGGATATGGAATTCCATTACGACGATGCCTTTGGCAAGACAGCCATTCCAGAAGCCTACGAACGGCTCCTTCTCGATGCCCTGCAGGGGGATGCCTCCCTTTTTACCCGCGCCGACGAAGTGGAAACCGCCTGGTCGTTGATCGATCCCATCCTCCAGACGTGGGAAACGCATCAGACTCCGCCTCTGGCTGTGTACCGCCCAGGGAGTTGGGGTCCACCCGAAGGCTACGACCTGCTCGCCCGCGACGGACGCCGCTGGCTGAACGATGAAGCCAGCAGGCTCCTGGAGAAGGAAAATTAACCAAGAGACCACGCACAAAGCGTGGTCTCCATTTAACCCTACTTAAGGATAGGGGCAAAGCCACCCCCAATGACTATACTGACAGATGGTACTGCAACCTCAATCGACTGGCTTCGTATATTCTCAGAGTGATCATCAAGGAACAAAGGAAATAAAAATGAAAAACAAGGCTTTCATTACCTTATTGCTTCTCGGGTTATTCGCCACTGCTTGTGGAGCACCAACCCCCGCCGCCGAAGCGACCCCCATCCCCATGGTCGAAGCGGACGACACCGTCATCGCCGAAGGGAACCTCGAACCCATCACCTACACCGAAATCTCACTGAATGCAAGCGGATTGGTCAGCGGAGTCCCGGTGAAGGAAGGCGACACGATAAGCGCCGGGGATGTAATCGCGACACTGCAATCCGAAGAAACCCTTACATTGGAAGACGCGCGGGCAAAATCGTCTCAAGAACTGACCGAAGCCTACCAGGAGTTCCGCGATGCGCAATCCCGGCTCGACGATTTCGACGTGCCCCCGCGCTGGGACGGCATGACCCCCACGCAAGCCGTGGCGGACACCCTTGTCAAACTGAATACAGCCCGCGCCGAATTCGAGCCCTACAAGCATCTCGATGAAAAGACCCTCAAGTATGGCGAACCGAAACCCGATTTCTCCGAGATGACCCCGGAAGAATATGACGCATATATCACCTACCAGGAATGGGCAAGATACCACATAGAAGAACGCCCCAAATCAGACGTACCCGGTAACAAGAAAAAAGCATTGGATGAAGCCTGGCAATTGTATCGAGTTGCCATCCGGTGGCTCGAACTGGAAACGAATTACCAGAATGCCCAGGTCCGGGTCGCCAATGCCGAAGCGGACTTCCAGGCGCTTGCCGATAATGATTTCTCGCTCGATACCGCCGCCCTGCGCGCCACGCTTGCCAATGCAGAATTACGCGCGCCGCATGCGGGTGTCATTACTAATCTAAACTTAAAGGTCGGAGAATTTGCCGCATCGGGCTCGCCTGTGGTCACCATTGCCGATATCTCAAAATGGCTTGTCAAGACCAGCGACCTGACCGAGATCGATGTTGTCAACATCGAAGAAGGCCAACCCGTAACGGTCAAACTCGATGCCATGCCCGGCGTGGAATTCAAGGGAAATGTCCTTTCGATCAGCCAGGAATATTCCGAGAATCAAGGTGACGTGGTTTATGAGGTCACCATCCTGCTCACTGAAAAGGACCCCGCCATGCGCTGGGGAATGACCGCCGTGGTCACATTCGAGTAAATCACGATCGAGGGAGCGGCACGTTCCGGGAACCTCCGGGAGAGAGTATTACATGGCCATTTCTTTCTTCAAACACAGAGATGACGAAAGCGTCATCGAATCCCGATCAATGATCGATCTGCGGAACGTGGATAAATATTACAAGACCGCTGTCGGCGATTACCGGGCGTTGACCGATGTGGACCTGCAGATCAATGCCGGGGAATTTGTCAGCATCATCGGCAAATCGGGAAGCGGCAAGACCACCCTGTTAAACATGATCACAGGCATCGACCGCCCGTCGAATGGCGAGGTGTGGGTCAACGGCACTGGCGTGCATACGCTCAACGAAAACAGGATGGCGCGCTGGCGCGGAAAAAACCTAGGCGTGGTTTTCCAGTTCTTCCAACTGCTGCCGATGATCTCCGTCATCGAGAACATCATGCTTCCGATGGATTTCTGCCGCATGTACACACCCATCGAGCGCCGCAGGCGCGCAATGGAATTGCTCGAACTCGTGGAACTGGGCGATCACGCGCATAAGCTCCCCACCGCGCTTTCCGGCGGCCAACAACAAAGGGTCGCCATTGCGCGCGCGCTCGCCAACGATCCGCCTGTCGTCATTGCGGATGAACCGACGGGCAACCTCGATTCAAAGACAGCCGAATCCGTTTTTGCGCTTTTCAACAACCTTGTCGAAAAAGGCAAGACCATCATCATCGTCACGCACGACAGCGCAATGGCAAAACGCACCCACCGAACCGCGTTGATCGCGGACGGCGAGATCGTCAATGAGTATGTCGCAAAAGCGATGCCGACCCTCAACCACGCCCAGCTTCTGCAGGCGACAAGATCCGCGAAAAAGTTGAATTACGAAGCGGGGACAATGATCCTGCACGAGGGCACGAATGCAAACGCCTTCTACATCGTCTCCAAAGGCACTGTGGAGGTGATCCTGCCGCGTTCCAATCAATCCGATGTGGTAGCCGTCCAACTTGGACCCGGGAAGGTATTTGGTGAGATGGAATTTTTCCACGAAAAGAGGTATCGCGCCTCGATCCGCGCCTCCGAATCCGGACCGGTGGAAGTCCTCACCATCAGCTATGACGAACTATCGGCATTGGTGGAACAATCCGAGGCGACGCGCGAATCGCTGCACCAAATGGCGGACAAACACGAGGGTGAGAATCTTTCCTGGAGGGGAGTCTCCTCATGATCAGCAGCCGCTGGAAAAAAGTCTGGGCTGATCTTTGGAGCAACCGCGGACGAACCTTCCTGACCATCGTCACGATCGCGGTCGGGTCTTTCGCGGTGGGCTTCAACAGCAACATGTCGCTGTACATGAACGAAAGCATGGACGGGGATTTTCTTTCGGCGAATCCTTCCGAAGGACAGGTTTACGCATCGGACCTGGACGATGACAAGGTTACCATCGCACGCGAAATTCCCGGTGTCGAAGCGGTGGAAGGTTTTTCCAGCGTCAGCGGCCGGATCATTCTCCCGGATGGGTCGTATACCGATATCCAATTTACATCGGCGGAACATCCCACATCATTGACGCTGGACCTCCTCAAACCCGCCCTTGGCGAATCATCCATTCCAATCTATAACGACAAGGAAACGATCATCGATGAAAGCGCCATGTCCATCGGATTTAAACCCGGCGACACCATCCTGGTCGAATTATCGGACGGCAAAAGACGCGAGCTCAAGTTCACAGGATATATGCATGCCGTGACGGGATTCCCCTACAACTTTGCGCGGCTCGTCAACGCCTACGTCACACCGGATACGCTCACCTGGCTGGGCGGCAACACCGGCCAATATGACTGGCTGGCCGTGAGCGTTGCGGAAAAACAAACCGACGCGGAGCATGTAACCGAGGTGTCGCAAGCCGTGGCAGACCGCCTCGAGCGCGCCGGGTCAACGGTCTATTTTGTCAGCGTGTACCAACCGGGACATCACTTCTCCTATTCCGTCACCCAGGGCGTGTTTTTCGTCCTTGGAACTCTCGGATACCTTACCGTCCTGTTGAGCGCGTTCCTGATCATCAATACCATCACTGCGTTGATGACCCAGCATACACGGCAGATCGGCATCATGAAAGCCACCGGCGGAAACACCCTGCAGATATTCGGCATGTACCTAGCGCTGATCTCGATATTCGGCCTGGGTTCTCTGGCGATCGCCATTCCACTGGCAAATGCCCTCGCGATAAACATCGGCGGCGGGATGGCAGCGTGGTTGAATTTTCACCCCGCGGAATTCAAGGGCTACCAGGCAACATTGATCCAGCAGGTATTCGTCTCGCTGATCGTTCCGATTCTTGCTGCCATCCTGCCGATCTATAACAGTGTGCGCGTGACCGTCCGTGAGGCGTTGAGCGACTATGGTTTGGGTGGAAACGCAAAGGCGAAAGAGGAGAAGGTCAGCAAGAATGTCGTCCTGATTCCGCGACCCGTCCGCATTTCGATCCGCAACACATTTCGCCGCAAAACCCGGCTTGGATTGACCCTATTCACACTCGTGTTGGGCGGCGCGGTCTTCATCGCCGTATACAACCTGTGGGAGTCTTTCGACAAGACCATCGAGGACATTCAGGGATACATTCTCGCGGATATCAACATCGCCTTCGACCACGGGTATCGGTATGATAAAGTGGCCTCGATCGCGATGAGCATCCCCGGCGTGATCGGCGCGGAGGGCTGGCTGCAGTACACAGGCACGCTGGAAATGAGCGAGGACGAGGCGGGGACTCAGATCATTTTCATTGCGCCTCCCTCCACATCGATCTTGATCGACCCGATCATCACCTCGGGACGCTGGTTGAAAACCGGCGATGAGAACGCCATAGTCATCGGCAATCATCTGCTGCAAATCTTCCCGGACTTGAAGGTCGGCGACTGGCTGACCATCGACGTGAATGGAAAGAAAACGAAATGGCTGATCATCGGAACGTACAGCATCACAGGGAACATCAGCCCGCCGCCTTTGTATGTAAATTATGAGTTCCTAAGCAAGCTTGTGGGCGAACCGGATATGGCGTATTCCCTGCGCATCGTTACGGACAAGCACGACTCAGCGACGCAGGCGCGCATCAATGAACAGATCACCTCGGCTTTCGAGCGCCGCGGAATCCGAATCAGTTCCACGCAGCTGGGCGCGGATTTCATCCGCGACCAGAAAGCCACCACGGACATCCTGGTGTATTTCATGCTCGTGATGGCAACGCTGATCGCCATCGTGGGCGGACTGGGCTTGATGGGCACGATGAGCATCAATGTGCTGGAACGAACCCGCGAGATCGGTGTGATGAGAGCCATCGGCGCGAGCAACGGCGATATCCAAGCGATCGTCATTACCGAAGGGATGATGATCGGCATCATCAGCTGGGCGGTCAGCATCTTCATCGCCATCCCCATCACCAATGTGTTGTGCTTCGGCGTCGGCATGGCGGTGGTAACCGCCCCCCTGCCCGTCATCTACGGGGTCACCGGAATCATCGCCTGGTTGATCTTTACCATTGTGCTGGGCACACTGGCAAGCGCATTGCCCGCAAGACGCGCTTCAAGGCTGACGGTGAGAGACACACTGGCGTACGAGTAGGGTCTCCGGATGAAGACGATCACATAAGATCCACACAATTCCTCCATCCTTTTATAAAAACAGAGTGGGAAAATGAGGGCAGGTTTACTAATGGAGGTAGACATGAAGTCGAATAAATGGGTCTGGTGGACGCTGGGCATTGTGCTTGGGCTAGTCGTCCTTGCGGGAGTCGGGTTTGCAGGTTTTCAACTTGGAGCGGCGCAAAACGCCAACTTCGCCGGGATGATGCCATTCGGACACTGGCGCGGTTTTGGGATGCATGGCGGTTTCCGCGGACATGATTTCGGGAGTTGGAACGGGTTTGGCTTTTTCTACCCCATCTTTTTTCTGATTCGGCTGGTGATCATCGGCGGCTTGATCTGGCTGGGGTACGCTCTCTTCAAAGGGAGCGGCTGGCGGCTGGTGAAGGATGCTCCTTCCGCCGGGAATGACGATGACAAATCATCCACGTAGGAGAATGCTCGAAACACCCGATCAACACCCGCACCGGAACGAGGCGGGTGTTTTTCATTTCCACATAATTTCTTCACAGCATTTATGGGATAATCGAATCGTGCCGCAGACGATCCTTATCGTGGATGATGAAAGACGCATGGTCTCGCTCCTGCAAAGTTACCTCGAGCAGGAGGGCTATCGCGTTGCAACTGCATATAATGGGCGCGAGGCCCTGGAAGTTGCACGACGAGAAAACCCCGACCTGGTGGTGCTCGATGTCATGATGCCCGAAATGAACGGATATGATTTCATGCGCGCCCGCCGGGCAGAGAGCGATACCCCCATCATCATGCTGACCGCCAGGGTGGAAGACGACGACAAAGTCATCGGGCTCGAACTCGGCGCGGACGATTACGTCACAAAGCCGTTCAAACCGCGCGAGCTGATGGCGCGTGTGCGCAGCGTCCTGCGGCGCTCCGGAAAGAACGAAGCCAGAGGCCAAACCCTGAAAGTGCGCGACATTACGCTCAACCGGGAAACCCGCGAAGTGAACATCGGCGACCAAAGCACGGACCTGACCCCTTCCGAGTTCGACCTGCTTGCAGCGCTCATGTCTGCGCCGGGAAAGGTGTTTTCCCGCCTCGACCTGCTGGATGTTATCCAGGGTGTGCGCTATGAAGGGTATGAGCGCACGATCGACACGCACATCAAGAACCTGCGCGCGAAAATGGAGCCCGAACCGCGGAACCCGAAATACATCGAAACCGTGTACGGGGTCGGATATCGTTTGCGGAAACAATGATCCAAATATGCAAATTGAACGGATCGAAAACAAATTCATCGGGCTGCAAAGACCCTGAACTCTGCGGATAAATCAACCCCATGAAGCTCGCCACAAAACTCATCCTCTCCTTCCTGCTCATCAGCGTTGTCAGCATCGGGCTGGTCGTGGGCGCCACCCGGCTCGCGACCGACCGTGAATTCGACAGCTTCATCGACAAGCGTTACAAGGCGGAGATGGCGGATGAACTGGCATGGTATTACCGCGAAAACAACTCGTTCGACGGGGTCGAAAACGGTTTCGGGCGTTTCGGCCGTAGGCAGGGAATGATGCACGGCGCCAACCGTGAACCGTCCTTTTTTATCACCGACCCGAACGGTATTGTGATCGTATCCGACGGTATGACGCACCCGCGCGGTGAACAGATCGGCAACGAGGAGTTGACGAAGGGGATCGAGATCGTTGTGGACAGCCAGGTCGTCGGCATCCTTTTTGTCACCGACCCAATGATGCGCAGCCAGATCGATTTTGCCTTTCTCCGCAGCGTCTATCGGTCCATCTTCTTAAGCGCGGCTGGCACGACACTGCTGGCTTTGATCATCGGCGTTCTGATCTCGCGCAGCATCACGCGACCGGTTAGCGAACTGACCCATGCCACTCATAAAATGGCGGACGGTGCGCTCGGCGAACAGGTCCCTGTCCGTTCTCGCGATGAGATCGGCGATCTTGCCAACTCGTTCAACAAGATGAGCGCCGACCTCGCGCGGTCGTTCGAACTCCGCAAACAAATGACCGCCGATATTGCGCACGAACTGCGCACCCCGATCAGCCTCATCCTTGGCCATGCAGAAGGCGTCAAGGACGGCGTTTTAAAACCCACCAGCGAAAATTTCGAGATCATCCGCAAGGAAGCGGAACGGCTCGAACGTCTCGTCAGCGACCTGCGGACATTGTCCCTTGCCGACGCGGGCGAACTTTCGGTGGAATTCCAACCTATGGATGTCAACCGCTTGATGAGCGATGTCCACGCCCATTACCTGACCCTCTTCAACCAAAAACGCATCACTCTGGATCTTCAGCCTGCTCCGGTCATGCTGAAAGCGAATCTCGACCCGAATCGATTTGCCCAAGTGCTCAATAACATTCTCGATAACGCCCTGCGGCACACTCCGGAAAACGGACGGGTTCAACTTGCAGTAGCCGAAAAGAAGCACAACATCCAGATATCGATCCAGGACAGCGGCGAGGGAGTCAACCCCGAGGAAGCGGGGCATCTCTTCGACCGGTTCTTCCGCGTCGACGAAGCCCGGGCAAGGGACGATGGCGGTTCCGGGCTTGGCCTTGCCATCGCCAAATCCATCGTGGAAATGCACAAGGGACGCATCTGGGCGGAGAGTGAAAAAGGAAAGGGATTGAAAGTTGTGATCGAGCTGCCAGCGGGATGATCGAAGAATAGGGAAAGAAAAGGAATTAGGCCTGTACGATCTCCTCTTTTGTTTCGATCATTTCCGCTTTTATCTTTCCCGCCGACAACTCGCGTAAATCCATTCGAAACGATTCGAAATCCTCAACGGGGAATTGAAGGGTCATCGTAATATCGGCCGCATAATCTTCGCCCAGAACCCTGCCGTGATGTTTTGACACAAATAACCGGACACGCTCCAACAGGTTATACGGAATCGCAACCATCACCACATGGACTTGAACCCGCCTCCCCCGCCCCACGGCATTGACAACGGATTGCGCAGCCTCGGTATACGCCTTGACCAACCCGCCCGTACCGAGCAGGGTCCCGCCGAAATAGCGGGTGATAACCAAAACCGCGTCGCCAAGCCCGCTGCCGCGCAGGACTGTCAACGCAGGCTTGCCCGCTGTCCCTGACGGCTCTCCATCGTCCGAAAAATATTCCGTGACCGTGTTCCCGCTGCCGATGACATAGACCGGGACGTTATGAGACGCGTCTGCAAACTCTGCGCGAATCCGCTTGATGAAGGCGCGGGCTTCGTCAATGGAAAAGGCAGGCGCGAGTGTGGCGATGAAGCGTGAGTTGACCACGACCTGCTCGCGGCTGATTTCAGAGAGGGGGACGAGGTATCTTCTTGTCATAAAACGATTATACAAAAGACCTCCGAGATTTCTAAAAATCTCGGAGGTCTGTATTTTAGTACCTGCCTCGTTCTACAACTACTTCGGGGTTCGGCAAATCACTCTCCCTCGCCGGGAAGACCTGCACTGCGCAGGCTTTGAACTCGGGAATCTTCGCCTGAGGATCGAGGGCATCGTTGGTCAGCAGATTCCCAGCGGCTTCGGCGAAATGCCAGGGGATGAAGATCACGCCGACGGAGGTCTTCTCCGTGATCGTGGCGCGCATGACGACCTCTCCGCGCCGGCTTTGCAGTCTCACCGGATCGCCGTGTTTTATTCCGTGAATCTCGGCGTCGGCGGGGTGTATCTCCACGCGGGCTTCGGGATAAATTTCGTTCAATGCAGAATTGCGCGTCATCGTCCCGCCGTGCCAGTGCTCGAGCAAACGTCCAGTCGTGAGAATGAAGGGATATTCATCGTCCGGCTCTTCCATGACGGGGACATAATCGAGTTGATGGAATTTGCCGCGTCCGCGCGGGAAGGAGTCGGTAAAGAGAGTCGGCGTGCCGGGATGATTCAAATCCGGCACAGGATAGATCAAACCGACCTTGTCGATGCGTTCATAGGTGATGCCCGCGTAATCTTCATTCACGCCCGCCATCTCGCGCAGGATTTCTTCGGGATGCTTGTAATCCCAATATGCTGAGTTGGTCCGCCCAAGGCTGGCTTCGATGCGTTTGGCTAGATCGCAGAGAATTTCCCAGTCCGGCCGGGCAAGCCCGCGGGGAGGATGAGCCGCACGGACGCGCTGTACGCGCCGATCCGTGTTCGAGAACGTCCCGTCCTTTTCGGCAAAAGGCGTGGCTGGCAGGAAGACATCCGCAAACGCGCCGCTTTCGTTGATAAAGATATCCTGCGAGACGAGGAACTCCAGTTCCTGCATGTGTCTGCGCGACTCGTTGAGGTTCGGTTCGGACATCATCGGATTCTCGCCCATGATGAACAAAGCGCGGACGCCTCCCTCGTGCGCATGGCTGAGGATTTCCGTCGTGGTGAGTCCAAGCTTGAGGCTTAATCCGCCCTCTTCGATGTTCCATGCCTTTTCCCATTTGGCGCGGTTCTCAGGATTGTCCACGCGCATGTAACCGGGGTAATGGAAAGGCATCGAACCCATGTCACTGGCGCCCTGCACGTTGTTCTGTCCGCGCAGGGGATTCAAACCCGTGCCGTCACGCCCGACGTGACCGGTGAGAAAGGCAAGATGAATCAAGGCGAGCGCCGACGCCGTGCCATGCGAAAGCTGCGAGATGCCCATGCCCCAATAGATCGCGCCGTTCTTCGCCTTGGCATACATGCGTGCCGCCTTGCGAATATCCTCGGCAGGCACGCCGGAAATCTCCTCGGCGTATTCAGGCGTGAACTTTTCGAGCGATTCAAGGAATTCGTCAAACCCCTCCGTCCGATTTTTGACAAAATCCCAATTGACCAGGTCCTCCTTTACGATCACGTGCGCCATCGCCGAAAAGACCGGCACATTCGTACCCGGCTTGAGCGGCAGCCACATCTCCGCCATATCCACCAAATCGATGCGGCGCGGGTCCACGACGATCATCTTCGCGCCGTGTTTCATCACAGCTTCCTTCATTTGCAAGGCAATGATGGGATGGTTTTCGGAAGTGTTCGAGCCAGTAACAATGAACACGTCGTTCATAATCACTTGCGATGCGGTGTTGCTCATGGCAGACGAACCGATGGCCTGCTGAAGCGCAACCACAGAACCCGCATGGCACAAGCGCGTGCAATGATCCACGTTGTTCGTACGAAACAAGGCGCGGTACATCTTTTGCAAAAGATAATTATCTTCGTTCGTGGCTTTGGCGCAGCAATAGACCGCCATCGCGTCCGAGCCGTCGCGCCGGTAAATTCGAACGAGGTTATCCGCCACGAAGGTCAGGGCGGTGCCCCAATCGGTCTCGACCCAATCCCAATCGTTCGAGATTTGGGAATCGGGAATCGGTTTACCGTCCACGCTGATGGCATAGACCTGTTCGCGTCCTTCGGGCTTTGGCTTTCCTTCGAGAAGGTAACGCCGTACGAGCGGAGTCGTAACGCGTTTGGGGTGATAGACAAAGTCATAACCGAAACGTCCTTTCACACATAAATTCCCATGATTGACAGGTGAATCGAAGGGGCTGGTCACTTTGTATATGAAATCGTCCCTGACATGCAATTGCAGGGTACATCCCACGCCGCAATAGGGGCAGGTCGTAGTGGTTATTCGGTCGGGTTTGATCATCGCGGCTTCCTCTGCTTTCTGCCGGTATTCATCACGCTGATCTCAGCAGGGGTTTTTCCCTGTTCCAATAAAAATTCACGTTTGGGTCTCAGGGCGCCTGTCGGGCAGACGCCCACACACTGACCGCACATCACGCAGGTCGTTTCCGGTATCGTTTTATCGAAGAATGTTCCGATCTGCGTTTCATATCCACGGCCTTCGAAGTTGATCGCATACGTGTACTGCGCATCGTCCGCACAGACCTGCACACAGCGCCAACACAACAGGCATTTCGAGTAATCGCGGATGTACATCGGGTTGTCGTCCTTCACATCCGTTTCGCGGCGCTTCACATCGGGGAAGCGGTCTGAGCCTGCTTCGTACTCGTCCATCATCGTCAGGATCTCTGGCGCATCGGACAAGTCCATGGTAGAGGCAAGCATTTCGAGGATGGTCTTGCGCGAACGGACAACCTTCTCGCTTCGAGTCTGGACCTTCATGTTCGCCGCCGCCTTGACGATGCACGCAGGCTGGAGCAGTCTCATCCCCTCCACTTCGACGACACAGATGCGGCACAGGGCGTTCGCCGTGGTCGCCTCGTGGAAGCAGATGGTGGGGATGTCGATGCCGTTCTCGCGGGCAACATCCAACAACGTCTGCCCATCTTGTGCGACGACTTCTTTTCCGTCCATGATAAATGTGATTGTCATCAATTCACCTGAGGTCAAATATGGAAAGTAGAAAGTGGAGAGTGGAGTAAATCAACACCTTCTACTTTCCACTTTCGAAAAACAATTCCGGCCACAATTTTATCGCGCTCAAGACCGCGCCGGCCGCAGTCTGACCAAGGCCGCACAGACTCGCATCCGTCATCGTCCAGCCGACATCCTGCAGGCGGACCAAGTCGCCATCCTGAATTTTTCCATCTGCGATGCGGTCCAGAATTTCCTTCTGGCGCTGGGTGCCCATCTGGCAGGGATAACATTTGCCGCAGGATTCATGCGCGAAGAAATGACCCAATCGCTTCAACACATCGCGCATGTCGCGGGTTTCGTCGAAGACCATCACCACGCCGGAGCCGAGCGGCAGACCAACCGCGCGCAAATCTTCGAAGGTCATTTTCACATCGAGATGTTCGGATGTGGCAAACGCGCCCGCAGCGCCGCCGAATAAGACCGACTTGAGATTTTTCCCACTCGCAACGCCGCCCGCCATGTCAAGCACCTCACGCAGGGTTGCGCCGAAAGCAAGCTCGTAGAGACCAGGCCGCTCCACATCACCGGAAACACAAAACAGTTTTGGTCCGGGCGATTTCTCGGTGCCGATCTTGCGATATTCCGCCGACCCCATCGAAATAATGAGCGGCACGTTGCTGAGCGTTTCGACATTATTGATGACGGTCGGCATGCCGAACACGCCATATGTCGTCGGGAAGGGCGGCTTCACGCGCGGGAAACCGCGCTTCCCTTCGATGGACTCGAACAGCGCGGTCTCCTCGCCGCAAATATAGGCGCCCGCGCCGACACGAATTTCGATACCAAAATCATCGAGATAACCCGCCATGCCTGCTTCCTCGAGCGCATTCTCCAAAACAGGGACGATATAAGGATACTCGCCCCGAACGTAGATATAGCCCTTCGCTGCGCCAATGGCGTATGCCGCAATGCACATCCCTTCGATCATCAGGTGCGGATCGTCGAGCATCAGGATGCGGTCCTTGAACGTGCCCGGCTCGGACTCATCCGCGTTGCAGATGACGTATTTGACATCCCCCTCCGCCTTGAGCGCGCCTTCCCATTTAATGCCCGTCGGGAATGCCGCCCCGCCTCTCCCAACCAGACCGGAGTCTTTGATCACCTTCACGACCTCTTCCCGGCTCATGGTTTTGGCTTTCTTAAGCGCAGAATATTCGCCGTATTCCTTCAATGAGGTCGTCCTGCCGCCGCAATTTTTGGTCAGCAGACGGAGCGTCCCTCCAACGGGAGACATCGGACGATAGGGTTTGGTCGACGTAAACTCTTCGATAGCCTGGTTCCCATTCGTCACCAACACGGCGGGGACCTGGTCGCACAACCCAAGGCAGGGACTTGGCTCGATGGTGAGATCCAACTCGGGGTGAGTCTGATGCGGGTCCAGTTTGTATTGAAGGCAGAGCTTGTTCAACATCCCCTCCGAGTCCCGGAGCCCGCATGCCGGGTCGGTACAGACACGAATCACATTCCTGCCGGTCGGCGTGTTGTAATACATCGAGTAGAACTCGATCACGCCATGCACATCCGCAAGCGGGACGCGCAAGGCTTTGGCGACCTCGGCGGCGACGGGTTCCGGCAGCCAGCCATAAATATTTTGAGCCGCGTGCAGGGCGGGCAACAACCCCGGGCGGCCCATGGGACTGTATTTTTCGAGCGCAGGTTTCATGGCGGATAAGTCGATTTCTGACATGGATACTCCAATATCCAAAGTATAGACGGAAATGTTTTGGCTGACAAGAAAGCCCGGTCTTACGCAGCGGCATGACTGTACCAAGGTACAGTCTAACAATTTTGAAAGACTGTACCTTTTGTTGACATTCATACTATGGTGGATGCTGATTGCCGTATGTAAAATCGGGATCGTACAATGCCTGCAGAGACCGAAAACAAACCCCAGATCACCGCATTCACCTGCATCCATCGATCACTCCTAGGACGAGGAGCCGACATCCGGAGAATCCCATGAGCAGCATCAATGTATTAATCGCCAATTTAGATGCGTCACCGGCTCTTGAATTGAGGGAGGTATTGGAGAATCTGGACTATAACGTGGTTGCAGTCACCCACTCCAGTGAAGAAACCGTCGAAACCATCCAAGTTACACAACCAAACATCGTTCTGATGAATTTGCGGGACCGGGGGAAAAGAACCATCACAAAAACAGGCAAACTCATTAAGGATGATTTCGATCTGCCGGTGGTGTACATCGTTGATTACACCAGCGAGATGACAATCCGGAAAGCCGGGGGTACTCATCCCTACGGGTATATATTCACGCCATTCGATGAAAAGCACATCCTGTCCACCATCGAAACCGCCCGGATACGTCACCAGTTCGAAAAAAAACTGGACGAGAACAGGAAATGGTTGAACGCGATCCTGACCTGCATTGGAGACGCCGTGATCGCATGTGACGAGGCGGGGCGCATTCAATTCGTCAACATCGTTGCGGAGAAATTGGCAAGAATTAGCGGCGCTGAAGCCATTGGGAAAAAGATCGAGGAGGTTATAAAGATTCTCGACGAAAGCACCCTCAATCCGAGGGAAATCCGGGAACTGGAGGAGGAGAGTGAAATCCAATCCTATCGGGATTTCGAGGGACTGTTACACGCATACGATGGGACAATCGTTCCAATCCGGCTGCATTTCAACCCGATCAAGGACGAAGAAAAGAACAAACGCGGGATGGTCTACGCCTTCAATGATATTACCTCCCAGAGGGCGGCTCTCAACGAGATCAAACACCAGGCGGGGCGCGCCGAAGCCCTGGCCAGGGTCGCCGAGAAATTGAATTCATCGCTCGAGATCAAAGACGTCCTCGATATGGTCTGCACAGTCACCAACCAGGTGCTCAACACCTCATTCACATTGGTATTTTTGTACGATTCAAGGTCCTCCAGCTATGTGGAAATGGCAAGGGAGACAGTCCACGAGTTGCGCCATGCGAGTGACGATCGGCCGCGTATTTCCTTCGACCGCGAGATACTCATGAAATACCTGCCCGCGGATAAAACCATATTTACCATGCCCGATCTGAGCACATGGGGAGAGCCCCAATATTCGCAAATCATGCACGAACTTCAAATCAAATCCCTTGCTGTTGCCGCGCTGACCAGAAACCAGGATATAAACGGCATCCTGGTTTGTGGTTCGATCGGAAAGGAACGAAATTTCTTCCAGGATGACCTCGAACTCCTCAAAGGTCTTGCCCACCAGGTCACAGCGGCAATTGCCAATGCGAGATTATTCGAACAGATCAAGAACAGCCGCGAACAGCAAAGAAAACTTGCCAAGGGTCTTCTGGAAGTCCAGGAGCTCGAACGCCGCCACCTGGCCAGGGAATTGCATGATGACCTGGGACAGGTATTGACCGGTCTGCAGTTCATGCTGGAGACATCGAAAAGGCAGGCGCCGCCGGTTCAGCAGAAGCAGATAGATGAAATCCAAAAATCGGTGGGCGATGTGATTTCAAAGGTCCGGGAGA
This sequence comes from Anaerolineales bacterium, assembly GCA_015075725.1. Lineage (NCBI taxonomy): Bacteria > Bacillati > Chloroflexota > Anaerolineae > Anaerolineales > Anaerolineales bacterium. Next base: position 3,868,844 of record JABTTV010000001.1, read on the forward strand.
TGTCCATCAACCTGCGGCCCGCAATGCTGGATGACGCAGGTCTGATCCCCACCTTGAACTGGCATTTCGAAAGATATAAAAAGCAAACCGGGATCAGTGTCCGTTTTCGCCAGGAGAGGCTGACGGAACACATGCCTCCCGATGTCGAAATTTCCGCATATCGCATCATCCAAGAAGCCCTGACCAATACAGCCCGGCATGCACAAGTCGAAGAAGTCGAAGTGAGTTTAGCGGTGCAGGACAACGTCCTGGAGATCATCGTTTCAGACCAGGGCAGAGGATTCGATCCCAACCTGATCTTCGAAGCGCGCACCACAGGGCTGGGCGGAATGCGGGAGAGGGCGGTCCTCCTCGGCGGAAACCTGGCAATTCAATCCATCCCCAACCAGGGAACAAAAATCCTCGCCGTTATTCCAATCTCGACACGAAGGGTTGAAAGGAGAAAATATGACCGTGAACCTTCTGCTCGCTGACGATCACCCCATCGTCCGCCAGGGGCTTTGCAATCTGCTCGAGAACGAGGCGGAGTTCAAAGTGGTGGGTGAGGCGGGAGACGGCGTCGAAGCGGTTGCGCTGGTCGAGCGGCTAAAGCCGGACGTGCTTATCGTCGATATGATGCTGCCCAATTTGAACGGCCTGGAGGTGATGGCACAGGCGCGAAAGATATGCCCGGCGCTCCATTTGATCGTGCTATCGATGCAATGCGACGATGTTTACGTGGTGAAGGCGCTGGAAAACGGCGCCTCGGCATACGTTTTGAAAGACACGGGTCCCAGTGAAATCGTGCAAGCCGTGCGCGAAGTGATCGACGGGGGAACATATTTCAGCCCAAAACTTTCCAATATATTATCCAATATATTATCGGTAAATCTCCGGGGAGATCGGAAAGGGTTCACCAGCCCATATGAATCCCTGACAGACCGCGAGCGCGAGATCCTACAAATGATCGTGGAAGGCTCTTCCAGCAAGGAGATCGGGCGAAAACTTTCGATCAGCCACCGAACCGTGGAACTTCACCGCAGCAGGATGATGAAGAAACTCGGTTTACACAACCGAATGGAAGTCCTGCGCTACGCCTTGAAACACGGGATCCTTGAATTGTAAAAAATGGGAGCTAAGCGTCCGCGCCTTGGATGAAGCAAAAGATGCTTCTATTTCATCAATGATGAAAAGATCTTCCGTATCACCCAATTATGAAAACGAGCAATAACTGATCATTTCCGGTATGGCCAAACCATTTGCATTGATCATCGAGGACGATCGGGATGTTGCCGCCCTGTTTCGACACGCCCTGGACCTGGCCGGCTTCCAAACAGAGATCGCCTTTCACGGCGATCATGCCGTTGAACGGCTATCCTGCAGCCAGCCCGATGTTGCCCTCCTGGACCTGAACCTACCCGGGGTTTCCGGGAATCAAATTCTGCAAATGATCCGCAGAGAGGAGAGGCTGAACGACACCAAAGTGATCGTGATCACGGCTTATTCACAAGTTGCCAGCGGCTTATCGGTGGAACCCGACCTGGTGCTTTACAAACCGGTCAGCATCGAGCAAATGACAACCCTGATCAGCCGGATCACTTTGTCGAAAAATTCTCCCAAGGCGATTCCGTTTCCGCAGGAACCATGGGACGGTCCTTCGGGCCTCTATAACCAGGCTTTTTTCAAACACCGTCTGGAAAACTCGCTCAAGCAATCGAGTGAAATCGATCCGTATCTCTTTGCTGTGCTCCTCTTCAACCTGGAGCCCAACGGCGGAGGGATCAAAACACCGAGACCCGATAATTGGGAGGATATCCTGCACGAGATCGCGCGCGCATTAAAATGCATTCTCCGCCCCACCGATACCCTGGCCAGATTTGACACGGATACCTTCTATATCCTGGTCGAAAATATCCCCAATGGCGAGATCTCGATTCAGATCGCGAACCGGATACAGGAACTCCTATACAGGAAGGTCCCGAATATTTCCAGAATGATCCGAATACCGATCAGGATCGGAATCCTGCTTTGCGACCGCGGTTATGAAAAAGTGGATGTGGTCCTCGGCGATGCAAGATATGCGCTGGCGCTCGCGATTGCACAGGGGGACGAGTCTTCGAAATACTACTACCAGGTTTCCGTAAAAAAGGGTGAATAACTCAATACCTGAATAGACAAGTCCTTAGCATCCTGTTAAAAATTAGAAACTATTAGACATTGGCTCCGGATTGTTTTTGATAACTTCGAGTTTCCAAGCCCTGCCGCTTTTCCGCCGATGGATTTTTTTAACTTGTCTGGACACTAAACCAACTGTAAGGCCGAAATACGTAGGACTACATATTTCCGCAGGAGCCGGCAGATTGCATAATATGTTCAGTCGGGTACCCTACCCGAGAACTGGAGACCTCACATGAACAGAATCGTTCGCGTATCGGTTATCGTTATTTTACTTCTCGCCCTGGCATTTGGCCTGGTCCTGGCTGTGGGCGGCGCAGAGAGAGCTGTGGCGGGAAAAGGTTTCTGCCCTTCTGCAGGATGGAATACCAGGGCAGACTGTTATGCCGGTGAATTCGGACCCTTTGAAGAGATCAATGCGGGGTGGAACACATAGCAAGTTTAGAGAGCAGCATCTCAAGCGTACACGGTGGAGCTTGAGATGCTCTTCATTATGGGCCCGCGAACCCGCTGTCGGTGGTATCCGGTGTTTTTTTTCGTTCGACAGAATGGATCCATTAATAGAATCAGCTTAGTTGCCGCTCGCTAAAAGGCAGATCAACATGAACAAAACCAAACTTATTCTCAATGGCGTTTTTATCCTCGTACTACTCCTCCCAGCGATGGGAGGTCCCGGCAATGCCTTGGCAGACGGTGATCCGCTCAAGGCCGATCCGCGCCTGCTCCAGATGGCGGAAGAGAACCCGGATGCTGTCTTCAAGGTCATCGTCCAAAAGGCGGTCAAGGTCAAGAACTCGACCGAAACCGACCCGGAAGCGGACGTGGAGAACGAGGGGGGCAAGGTCAAGAAACATTTCACAGTGATCGAGAGTTTCTCCGCTGAATTGACCGGCAGGCAGATCCTCAAACTGGCGAAGAAAAAGAAGGTGCGCTGGATCTCGGTGGATGCGCCCATGGTCTCAATGGCGGCTGGCGACCCAACCGTACGTGACGAGTTCGCTAAGGTGGCCTACAGCAATAATAACGGGACGCAAACCTGGGCGGGCAATTGGGCTGAAACCGGCGATGGCAGCGTGAGTGCCACTTCTGGGTATGTTAAGATCTCCAGCGGCCAACTCCAGTTGAGCAGCACGAACCGCACGCTCAGCCGCCAGGCTAATCTGTCCGGTGTGGCATCAGCTACGCTGACCTTCCAGTACAAACGCAGCAGTTTCGACGGCACCAGTGACTATGTGGTGATCCAGGCCTCCGCCAATGGCGGCTCCACCTGGACTGAATTGGGGCGCTTTGCCGGAGCGGGCTCAGACAGTTCCTGGCAGACCGCCAGCTTCAACATCCTGAGCTACGCGGCGGCGAACACGCAGATCCGTTTTGCGACCTCCCCGTCACTGGGGAAGTCCGACATCCTGTATGTCGACAACGTGCAGATTGAATATGCCATCGGGGAACCCCCATCCCCCCCGCCACCCGCCGGTACTTTTGTGGTGAACAGCACCGCCGATGGTGCGGATGCAAATACAAGCGATGGTGTCTGCCAAACCTCGACGGCAAGTCAATGTACTCTGCGTGCAGCCATTCAACAAGCCAATGCCAGCACTGGGGCGAACACGATCACCTTCAACATCACCGGAGCTGGACCACACACTATTCGACCGACTTCTGCCCTACCAAAAATCACCGATGTTGTAATCATTAACGGCGCCAGCGAGCCTGATTTTGCAGGCACACCCATCATCGAGTTGGATGGCAGCCTTGCGGGGGCCGGCATAAACGGGCTGACAATAGAAGCTGGGAATAGTACCATCCGCGGGTTGGTGATCAACCGCTTCAGCGGCGATGGCATTCGCCTGGATATCAACGACAATAACATCGTCGCTGGAAACTACATCGGCACGGATGTCACCGGGGCGCTTGACCGCGGCAACCTCGGCTCCGGCATCTTGCTCTACTACCAATCGGGTGGTAATACCATCGGCGGAACGACAGCGGCTGACCGAAACGTAATCTCCGGTAATGACTATCACGGAATTTTCAACCAGTGGAGCGCCGCGAATGTCATCCAGGGCAACATCATTGGGCTGGATGCTTCAGGAAACGCAATCCTTCCAAACGGATTGTCAACGCAAAACACAAGTGGAACCGGCATTTACATCCAGCAAGCGGATGGAAATCTGATCGGCGGCAACGCTCCCGGATCCGGGAATATCATCTCGGGTAATCTTAAGGATGGTGTGTTTGCCTCCAACTCAAATAACACCACGATTCAGGGCAACCTGATCGGCACCGACCTTACCGGGATGCAAATCCGCGGCAACACCAACGAGGGCATATTCATCACAGGAGGCACCGGCACCAAGATCGGCGGCACGGCCTCGAGCGAGCGCAACGTAATTTCCGGCAACGGGTCGGATGGGATTGATTTTCAATCCACCAACGGTCTAATCCAGGGCAACTATATCGGCACCGATAAGACCGGTACGACCAACCTTCATAATAATCACACGGGGATAAAGGTAAATGGGTATGCCGGTAATAACCTGATCGGCGGTACCGTGCCCGGGTCTGGTAACCTTGTCGCCTATAACTACGAGGGGATCGTTGTTGCCGGTGACACAGTTACCGGGAATGGCGTCCTGGGAAATTCTCTCCACTCCAACACCAGCCTTGGGCTGAACCTCGGTTATGACGGCGTGACGACCAACAATGGTTCGGTCGGTACCGGCGCCAACAGTGGCATGGACTACCCGGTCATCACCTCTGCGTCGGTCTCCGGAGGCATACTGAACGTCACTGGCTACGTAGGCAGCGCCGCCAACCAGAGCACGTTCGCCAACACCCGCGTCGAGTTCTTCAAGTCCTCCGCAGACAGCAGTGGCTACGGCGAAGGCCAGACCTTCGTGGGTTACCTGACTACCGATGCCAGCGGCAACTTCAACGGTAGCCTGCCGGGCTTTGGCTTGGTCTCAGGTGACCAATTGACAGCCACCGCAACGGACAGCGGTAATAACACCTCTGAATTCGGTCCCAATTTCCAGATCCCCATAATTTTCAGCGCCTTCCTGCCGACGACCAGGGCAGATCAACTGAGCTTGGACGGCAGTGGCGTGACCGTCGCAGTAATCGACAGCGGCATAAACTACCATGAGGATTTTACGACTGCCAATTGGAATTGGCGCATCATGGAAAGCATGAACTTCACGAGCGGCAATTCTGATGACAAGTACGGACACGGTACGCATGTGGCCGGCATCATCGCCGGCAATGGTGCCATGTCCAATGGAGAATACAAAGGGGTAGCACCAGGGGCGAACCTGGTCAGCCTCAAGATCTCCGATAAAGACGGCATGACCTACGAATCCACCGTGGTGGACGCCCTGCAATGGGTGTACGACAACAAGGACACCTACAACATCAAAGTCGTAAACCTCTCCCTGAACAGCACGGTCGCCCAGTCCTACCACACCAGCCCGCTTTGTGCGGCGGTCGAGATCCTGTGGTTCAACGGCATCGTGGTGGTGGTTTCGGCTGGCAACAACGGCAACAGCAACGGCTCGGAACCCGATATCCTCTACCCGCCTGCCAACGATCCCTTCGTCATTACGGTCGGCGCAACAGAGGATAAAGGCACGGGCGATCTTACCGACGATACCCTGGCTATCTTCTCCGCTTTTGGCACCACCGAGGACGGGTTCGCCAAACCCGATCTCGTCGCCCCCGGCCGCAACCTTGTTGCTCCCTTGTCTGACAAAGCGTCAACGGTATATACAGCTCACCCCTTGCACCGCGTCGGCGATTATTACTTCCGCATGTCCGGCACCTCCATGTCTGCCCCGGTGGTAACGGGCGCTGTGGCGCTTCTGCTACAGGATGAACCGAATCTCAACCCTGACCAGGTCAAGTATCGCTTGATGGTAACCGCCAACACCACCTGGAGCGGGTATTCCGCCAGCCAATCTGGCGCGGGCCATCTCGATATCTTTGCCGCCGTGAATGGTACAAGCACCGAGACCGCCAACACTGGCATCTTTGCCAGCCAATTGCTATCCACCGGCAGTGAGCCAATCATCTGGGGTTCCGCAGGCTGGAATTCCGCTGGCTGGAACACCGCAGGCTGGAACTCTGTAGGCTGGAACTCCGCAGGCTGGAACTCCGCAGGCTGGAACACGGCTGGTTGGAATTCCGGTATCTGGGATAACTAGGAAATTCAATCATTGACAAAAGCAAAGAAAAGGCAAACCTGCTGAAAGGCAGGGACGCAAAATCACAGACCTAACGGGTGCGGGACAAAGAGCCAAGCCCGCACCCCACGGTGGCTGGATCACCTCCTGCTCTCTGCAAAAAATCGGACACGAACGAAAAGAGAGCATCAATGAAAAATTTGTCAATCCTTACGAGAATATACATACTGGTCGTCATCCTGATCGGTTTCTTTCTCGCCGCATGGGGCGCTCTCGCAATGGACTGGGGTTCCCCGGCACTCTATCTGCTCGCGGCATTGGGTGCTGTCGCCCAGACCCTCAAGGTCGAAGGTCCCACCAATCGGACCAACTACTCCATCGCCTGGTTCCTCTATGGGTTTACCTTCATCGTCCTCGGTTTGCCTGCCGCGATTTTCGTCATCCTGGTCTCCCATCTTGTCGAATGGGCATGGCACAAGTACCCCTGGTACATCCAACTCTTCAATATCGGCAATCACATCCTGCCGGTCTCCCTCGGCGCTGTGATCTTCACCAGCATCAGCCAGGGCAGGCAGGCTCTTAATGCAATCGAAGCCATCGCGCTTGCCGGGAGCAACCTGGTTTTTGTCCTGACCAACCATTTCCTCCTGGCAATCGTGGTCAAGCTGGCGCGCAACCAGAGTTTTGCCGAATCGGGCCTGTTCGAGTTCCTGACCCTTTTCCTTGATTTCACCCTGCTTTCGATGGGATCCGTAACCGGTCTGGCATGGCAGTTCACGCCTCTCGCCTCCCTCTTAAATATTCCGCCCCTCTACCTGCTCTACCAAGCCTTGAGAGTTCCCGCCCTCATGCGCCAGATCTCGGTAATGAAAAAGGAAGTCCCCGATAAGAGCACATCATGAACAGAAATCACAAACACGCCGATCTCCAAAGGGCTCTCAGGAAAACGGTGCAATGAAGCATCGATACAACGATACGTAGATTTACATATACCCCACTTTCACTCAAGGCGATATAACGATACAGGAATTATCGAGTAAAGGAGCCAGAATGCGTAAAACCAGATCATTTTTCAATGGGGTCATCATCCTTTTTTTGCTCCTCGCCGCTTTGGGAGGCCCCATCAACCGGGCGAAAGCGGGTGATGATCCGCCCAAAGCCGATCCGCGCCTGCTTCAGATGGCGGAGGAGAACCCGGAAGCCAGATTCATGGTCATCGTCCAGAAAGAGGCGGAGAACAAGGACCTGAAGGACATGGAGGTCGAGGATGAGGTCCTAAAAAATGGGGGAAATATCATCAAATCATTGGATATGATTGCCGGATTTTCGGCTGAAATGAAGGGCGGGGAACTGCTCAAACTTGCCGGGCATGAAGGTGTCCACTGGATATCCATCGACTCGCAGGTATTTTTGGCAGGCGGATTCGACTCGAACACATTCCGGGACGAATTCAACAGCATCGGCTATAACGGAACAACTGGAACCAATACGTGGATGCTGACCTGGAAAGAGGTGGGTGAAAGCGATGGCGCAACAAAGGGCAAGGTGACGGTGGTCACAAGCAATGAATGTGCGGCAGGGAATTGCCTGCGGATTGGCGGAGGCAAAACCAGCATTTCTGGCCGCGGCATATACCGTCCTGCCCCGCTGGCGCTGGTCACCTCAGCCACCCTTACTTTTGACACCCGTGTAAAAGCAATCTCATCCACCAACGGCACGGTGAGCGTGCAGGTTTCCCCGGATAACGGCAATTCCTGGATCACGCTCGACATCTTCAGCATGAAAGCCTCGGACAGCGGGCAGGTTGCCAGAACCTACGATATCAGCCCCTATGCCACCGCGTTTACGCGCGTGCGTTTCGTTGGAGAAGGCACGGTCAATGGCTACCTGCACGTCGACAATGTTCAAATCGAATATTCACGGCTGGCAAACGCCTACATCCGCAGTGTTCTGGCCAACAATGTCTGGACGAACAATTCCGCCCCCGGGGAGGGAATTACCGTGGCCGTAGTGGATAGCGGTTTGGTGAACCACCTTGATTTGACCACAAATTCTGCCTCGCGTATCGTCGCCTCCGTCGACTTCACCAGAGATGCGAATTTTGTCTATAGCAGGGAGAGCATGACCGCTGAGGCTGTGGTGTCTCATCCATCATCAGGCTTGGAGAGCCAGACATCATCGGAAACCGGATTGGAAAGCCAGGCAATGGTTACCTTGTCAACAGGCGAAGAGATCGCCATTCAAGATATTGGTTACGACGATTACGGGCATGGTACGCATGTAGCAGGCATCATCGGAGGGGCGGGACAGTCATCTGAAGGCGCTCGGATCGGGAATGCGCCAGCGGTCAACCTGGTCAATGTAAAGGTTACAGGCGCGGATGGCAGCGGTTATCTTTCGGATTTGATCTATGGCTTGCAATGGATCTATGAAAATCGCGCCGCTTACAACATCAGGGTTGTCAATATCTCCATGAACAGCGCAACGCCCGAATCCTACCATAGCAGCCCGGTCGACGCTGCGGTGGAGATCCTATGGTTCAACGGCATTGTGGTGGTGGTTTCGGCGGGCAATAACGGCACCGGCAGCGGACCGGTGGAGCTACTGCCACCGGCGAACGATCCCTTCGTGATCACGGTAGGCGCGACCGATGATATGGGTACCCCCTGGCTGTTCGACGATGCCATCGCAAACTTCTCCGCTTATGGAACCACTGAAGATGGTTATGCAAAACCTGACCTGGTGGCTCCGGGGCGAAATATCATCAGTTTGCTTGCAAGCACAAACAGCACAGTGTACGTCGAACATCCGGATCACCGGGTGGATGATAACTATTTCAGGATGTCGGGCACCTCGATGTCGGCTCCGATGGTCACTGCGGCGGTCGTCCTGATGCTGCAAAGAAATCCCAACCTCAACCCGGATCAGGTCAAATATCGCTTGATGGCAACCTCCAACTCGAGTTGGGCTGGCTACGATCACGAAAAAGCCGGTTCAGGATACCTTAATACCTTTGCTGCAGTAATGGGAGATACCATCGAGACCGCCAATACAGGTATTCCTCCCAGCCAGATGCTCACAACTGGAAGCGATCCGATAACCTGGGGCAGCGCCGGCTGGAACTCAGCCGGCTGGAATTCGGCTGGCTGGAATTCAGTTAACTGGGATAGTATCGCCTGGAGCTCGGCAGGCTGGAACTCCGCTGGCTGGAACACTGATTACTGGGACCCCTAGGTCATACAATCAGATTCTTATTCCGAAGAACGATCGGCGTTAAATGAAAGGATAAAATCATGATACTTAATCATCTGACCCAGGTTCATAACTCAATAATCGCCCTGCTTTGGACGGGTATCAGCTTACTGCTTGTCACTTCGATCCACACCCTGATCAAAGAGAGACTTCCCCAAATTACATGCACAATCGGCTGGAACGGTTGAGGAATCGCAAATGACGGAAAGGGCTCCGGCGAAATGCACCGAAGCCTTTTCCGTCATCCATAACAATTGCTGGTTATTCAGAACCACCCTTTCAGGAATCCGCTCGCATTCAAGTCCAAGAGGCTTCATATGAAAGAACTTTCCCTGACGACCAAAACATACCTTGCAGCGGTTTATATTCTGGGCGCGGCATCGTTCCTGCATAACATCCGCTCCGGATTCAATGCAGACCTGCCGATTCTGATCATCCTTTGTATGGCGGCATCGATTTTGCACATTGCCAAGGTGGTTGGGACGACCGTTCGCTCGCATTATACTTTCAGTTTTTTGATCTACGGCTTCACCTTTGTTCATCTCGGTCTCGGCGCAACGTTGATCGTCATCCTGGTCTCGAACCTCGCAGAATGGGCCTGGAACAAACCGCCCTGGTTTATCCAGACATTTAATATATCCAATTATTCCATTTCGATATGGGGGGCGTCGATCGCATTCCAATTCATGAATCCCTCCGGCACGACGGCGTCATCATTCGGGATTCTATCCCTTATCGCGAGCATGACGGTATTCACCTTCCTGAACCATCTGCTTCTGGCGATCATCCTATGGCTGGCGCGCGGGGAGAATCTGAAGGTCTCGCGAATGATGGATTTCTTTCCCTTCGTAATGGACCTGACGGTTCTATTGGTCGGCTGCATGCTGGAACTGGTATGGGAGATCAGCCCGTTCGGACTCCTCCTTTTCCTTTTCCCGTTGTACTTGATCTACACGTCGTTGCGCATCCCGGCCCTCGAACGGCAGAGTGAGACCGACAGCAAGACCGGGCTGTTCAATCATGCCCATTTTAAAAAGCAAATGTCCAGCGAAATGGCGCGCGCCAATCGCTTTGATCGTCCCCTGTCTGTGATCCTGGGTGATCTGGATCTGCTTCGCAACATCAACAATACGTACGGCCACCTTGCCGGGGACGACGTCCTGATCGGCATCAGCAAGATCCTCAACCAATCCGTCCGGGATTATGACGTAGTCGCCCGGTTTGGAGGCGAGGAGTTTGCAATTCTTTTGCCCGAGACGGAACTCTCCCAGGCGTTCGCAAGGTCGGAATACCTGCGCAAGACGATCGAAAAACAAGAGTTTGTGATTGGCACGAGTCCCACTCCGATTCGGGTGTCCATGAGTTTCGGCGTTGCCCAACGCGAAAATTTCAACCAAACAGCCGAGGAAATCCTGCACAATGCGGATCTGGCGCTTTATCATTCAAAATTGAGCGGACGAAACAAATCATACGCATATAAAAACGAGGAATACCTCGAAATTTCTTCGTCTTCGACTGACCAGGCTCCAAATAACCTGACACCCGCCGCAGTTATACCCGGGGACGGCGGCAACTTTACCGATCCCATGGTTCGTCATCCAGTTGACGACTCCGATCCCAAATATAATACGAACGATGTTTCCAATAACATCGAGCCGATCGAGGAGAAAAAGGACGGATCACGCAAAAGCGGAAGAAAATCGGGAACCTCGGATATTGCGGCCCGGCTGTTCGCCTTCACAACATTCCTTGCGTCTTTGCTTGCCTTCACGGCAACGCTCCGATCTTTGCAATTCGAAGATATATACCCGGATCATTGGGGGGGACTCGTCATCCTTTGCCTTCTGATCGTAATATCTGAATTACTTTCGATCGATCTATATTCAAAACGATCCTCGGTTTCGACATCTGCCGTCCCGATCTTGTTGTCTGTTTTGCTATACGGTCCTGTCGGCGTGGTGTTATCGAGCCTGGTGGTGGCACTGTCCCTTTTCATAAAATACCGAAGTCCATTTAATCGATTCTTGTTCAATATTGGAACCCACATCCTGGCAGGCACCGTAACCCTATTGATTGTTTATGTCTTTGGAAATGACTTCCTTGGAATTTCGATCCTTTCCCAGATCGCCATTTGTCTGCTTGCGGCAACCTCCCTGTTCCTGATAACCTCCTGGATGGTGGCGCTCGGCATGAGTCTGGATCTCAAGCATTCAATCCTGGAAGTTTGGCGGGACAAATTTGAGTGGCTGGTGCCTTATTATGTGGGCATCGGGTTCATCGCCTACTCGATGGTCTTCGGTTTTCAATACAAAAACATCGTCGGGCTGCTTCTGATGACCATCCCAATGTTCCTTCTTCGGGTCAGCCAAAAACAATATGTAGACCGCACCCGGCAGGTAGTTGAGGAGCTTCGCGAAAAAAACCAGGTCCTGGTAAAAAAATCCGATGAGATCACGGAACTCAACGAAGGGTTGTTGATGACCCTGGCGGAAATCATCGACCTTCGCGATCCCTTCGTACTCGGCCATTCTTACAGGGTGACCAACTATGCAACTCGAATCGGGACGGCAATGGGTCTGAATTCGAACCAGATCGAAGCGATCCGGAAGGGCAGTCTGCTGCACGATATTGGAAAACTCGGAATACCCATGGAGATCCTCCTCAAACCTGGAAAATTAACTCCCGAGGAATTCAATGAGATTAAACGTCATCCCGAAATCGGGACAAAGATCCTTGAAAATTCCCCCGCCCTGCGGCAGTTGATGCCAATCGTCCGTCACCACCATGAAAAATACAACGGTCAGGGATATCCGGACGGGCTTTCAGGATCTCAAATTCCACTGGAGGTTAGGATCGTCTCCCTGGCGGATACCATCGAAGCCATGTCGTCCGACCGCCCCTACCGAAAAGCCCGTTCCCTTGAATATATCTTCGACGAATTGAGGGCCTGTTCGGGAACTCAATTCGATCCGATCGTGGTTGAACATGCGCTTCAATTATTGAAATCCGGGGAGTTTCTACTATCCGCCAACCAGTTGACCGAGTCCAGGATGACCGTCTTCGGGTCAAGACACCTGATTCGAAAAATGAATACGACTTGAACCATCGATCTATGGGGGAATTTGTGACATTTGAGTGACAAGCATCTCTTCCAATTTATCTCATGATTATATATAATGTATAATCATGAAAGCCATCATTAAAGAGTTCGCCCACAAGCCTCTGAAGGAGGAAATTTACGATGCGCTGCACCGCCAGATCATCGCCGGGAAATACGGCACGGGCGAGTGGCTGAGGCAGGAAGAGATCGCCAGCCAGATGGGCGTGAGCATGACCCCCGTGCGCGAAGCTTTGGACCTGCTGGTGGCAAAAGGCATCGCGGAGCGCGTACCATACCGCGGCGTGCGCGTGCGCGATATGTCTGAGAAGGATGTGGTCGATGCATACGGCATGCGCCTCTTTCTCGAGGCGATGATCGCGCGTGAAACCGCATTGAATATCACGCCCGAGCAGATCGAAAGCCTGGAGTCGATCATGGCAGAAATGGACCGCCATGTTGAGCTGAGCGAGATGCCGCAGGAACGCCAGATGAGCCGCGAGTTCCATGCCGCCATTGCAGAGGCGTCGGGCAATAATCTGTTGATCCAACTGTATGCGATCGTTTCGAACGCATTCCCCGATTGGCTTTTATACGAGGCGCTCTACCGCAAACCGGAACTTGTTTCCAGCAGCGTGGCGCAAACCCACGATGAACATTCCGCCATCCTGGAAGCGTTCAAAAAACACGACCCGGACCTGGCGGTGAAAGTCTCGCTGGAACACGTGATGGAATCGGGCCGGTGGCTTGAAAATTATCGCAACATTCCCGCAAAGCTTTTACAGGAAAAGGAAAGACAAGTCTCGCACTTGATAAAAAAATCCAAGTAAACACATCAGGAGGCAGTATGTCGGAAGAGCTCGAGAAATTATATAAGGACATGGCGCAAAGCATCATCGACGGGGATTCGGATATTTCTGTGGAACTCGCCCAGAAATCCATCGAAATGGGTGTCCCACCGCTGGATGCCATTACCAAGGGATTTGTGGTGGGAGTCAATTACATCGGCGACCAGTTTGGCGCGGGGGAAGCCTTTTTGCCCGAATTGGTAATGGCAGGCGAAGCGATGAAAGCCGCCGTGGCGGTGCTTGAACCGGAACTCTTGAAACTTGGCGAAGCTCGCGAAATCATGGGTCGCGTCATTTTGGCAACCGTCGAAGGCGACATTCATGAGATCGGCAAGACTCTGGTCGGTACGATGCTCAGCGCCTCCGGATTCGAAGTCACGGACATGGGCGTGGACCAGCCCGCCGAGAAGATCATCGGCAGGGCGCTGGAGATCGATGCAAACCTGATCGGCTTGAGCGCGTTGCTGACCACCACGATGGTGCGCCAGCGCGAGTTGATCGAAGAACTGGACAAGGAAAACCTGCGTCCGCGCATCAAGGTAATGGTCGGCGGCGCGCCGATCACCCGCGACTGGGCGACAAAGATCAAAGCCGACGGCACTTCGGAAGATGCCGTGGGTGCAGTGGCACTGGCGAAGCAATTGGTTGGGAAGGCATAATCACCCTACGCCGATGGTCGAGTACGGCGACAGCCCGTATCGAGACCATCACGTTGAATAAAAAATTTCAGTATTTCATAACTTGGTGGTCTTGGTACGCCCCGACAAACACGGGGCTACTCGATCACCAAGTATCAGAGAGAAGAGAGAGAGACATAGCCACTGGAGGGCTCTATGTCTCATAAAAAAATCAAGACCATCAGTGATCCCAAACTCAAATTGGAGATCCTGAGCAAGCAAGATGTACAAAAAATCCACGAAGCGACCTTGCACATCATCGAGAACGTCGGTGTGCGCTTCCCGTCGAAACGGGCGTTGCAGATCTGGCAGGATGTCGGCGCGGATGTGGATCACGAAAAAAGAATCGTCAAGGTCAAGCCGTATCTGATCGAAGACGCGCTCAAGCAAGCCCCTCCCGCCTACATCCTCGGCGCGCGCGACCCGCAGCAAAATCTTCCGCTCGACGGCAACCACGTCAACCTCGGAACCGATGGATGCGGCGTGGAGATCATCGACATCCACACCGGCGTGAAACGCACAACCGAATTACAAGACGTGCGCGACATCGCCCGTGTCGCCGACGCCACCGAAGAGGTCGCGTTCCATTGGGTACCCGTCTCGGCACAAGACACACCGGTCGAAGCGCGCGGACTGCACGAGATCAAAGCCGTGTGGGAGAACTCCACCAAGCACGTGCAGACCGAGTCCATTTACAACGTGGACGAAGCCAAAGCCGCGATGGAAATGGCGATCTTGCTTGCAGGCAGCAAAGAGGAATTGCGCAAGCGCCCCGTCCTCTCGATGATGCAATGCACTGCGCCTCCTCTCGGGCACGACGGCGGGTCGCTCGACGCAGCCTTAATCGCCGCCGAACACGGAGTCCCGACCGGCTTCATGACCATGACGGCCTGCATGACAACGGGTCCGGCCACGATGGCAGGTACTCTCGCCGTCGGCAACGCAGAAGTGATCGCCGCCACCGCTCTTTTACAACTGGCTTACCCCGGCGCACCCGTCTTCTATGCCGCCGCCCAAACAGCATCAGACCCACGCTTGGGGGTCTACACCGGCGGCGGACCGGAAGATTTCCTCTTTGGCGCGGCAACCAATATCCTCGCAGACTTCTATAACATTCCGCTTTCGATGGGTTCCTTCGCCACTGGTGCCAAGGAACCGAACTGGCAAGCAGGTCTGGAGGGCAGTCTCTCCACCTTCATGGCAAGCGTGGTCATGTCTGACATGCTGCTCGGGTGTGGGTTCCTGCACGGCAGCCGCATCTGGTCCTATGCCGAAATGATGATGGACTGTGAGATCTTCTCCATCATCGAAAAGATGATGCACGGCATCGAAGTCAACGCCGAGACTCTTGCACTGGATGCCGTCGCCGCGGTGGGACCGGGTGGTCACTACCTTGCACAGAAACACACCCGCAACCACATGCGTGAATTGTTCCTGCCGCAATTTTTGGATCGCCGCCCATACACACAGTGGGAAGAAAAAGGCGACGATGCCCGCGACTGGGCAGTACAAAAAGCCAGAAAAATCCTGAAAGAACACCAGCCCGACCCGCTGGATGAAAAAGTCAGCAAAGAATTCGAAAGAATTATCAAGTCTGTAGAAAAATAAATAGTCGGCTTTGTATGGGCGAGGCTCGTACCACGAAGTGGTATTACCTCGCCCATACAAAGGAAATTCTCTTCGCCAAAGAGAACTCAACCCAATTAGAGGTGTCATCCATGAGACCAAAACTAACCCTGCTCAGCGATTACATCATCGCCCGCATCCTTGCGGAAGCGTACGAATTATTATTGCGCCCCGGCATCAAAGTTCAGAATGAAGAAGCGCGCCATCTGCTTAAGCGCGAAGGTGTGCTCATTGACGCGGATACCCACGTTGCACAGATACCCTCCTCACTCGTACACCGCGCCTTGGAAAGCGCGCCTCGCGAATTCCACCTCTACGACTATCACGGCAACCCCACCGTCCACTACGGCGGCGACTCGGTTCACTTCGACCCGGGTTCCTCCGGCATCACCATGCTCAATCCCGACACGCTCGAGCATGACACGACCGAAACCGAGCACCTCGTCCGCCTGCTCAAAGTAGCGGAACAAATTCCACAATACGACGCACAATCCACCGCCGTGATCTGTCACGACGTTCCCAAAGACATTCAAGATTCCTATCGCCTCTATTTGGCATTGCTCTATTCCAAAAAGCCCATCGTCACCGGTGCCTTCACCAACCAGACCGTGCAAGAGATGATTGACATGCTCGCACTCTTTGCAGGCAGCCCCGAAGCCGCCCGCGAAAAACCGCGAGCCATCTTCGACGTCTGCCCCGCACCGCCATTGATCTGGTCGAACTTTGGGGCGGGCAATCTTATTCAACTTGCGCGTGCAGGCATTCCTGCCGAGATAGTATCTGTGCCGTTGGCAGGCGCGGCGGCTCCCGTCACCATGCTTGGGACGGTCACCCAACACACGGCAGAAGTTCTCGCGGGCATCACCATCCATCAACTCGCGCATCCCGGTTCGCCCATCGTGTGGGGCGGCGCGGCAGCCATCTTCGACATGAAAAAAGGCGCCACACCCATGGGAGCCATCGAAACCGCCATGCTCGATTGTTCGTACGCCCAAGTTGCCAAGACCCTCGGCATGCCCACCCACACCTATCTCGGTGCCACCGACTCCAAACTGGTAGATGCGCAAGCCGGGCTCGAGAGCGGCATCACCGCCATGGTCGGCGCATTGAGCGGCATAAACATGATCTCCGGCTCCGGCATGTTGGACTTCCTGGCCTGTCACAGCGTCGAAAAACTCGTCATCGACGCAGAAGGCATCGCCATGGCAAAGCGCATGGTGATGGGAGTCAAGCAGCACACCGACACCCTCGCCACCGGCTTCTACGATGAAAAGATCAACTTCAAAGGCGGCGACTTCCTCAAGCAAAAAATAACGATGCAACTTTTCCGCGAAGAACAGCATCTACCCAGCGACATCATCGACCGCAACTCGACCCGCCAGTGGAAAGAGTCCGGCTCTTTGGATGCATTCGGCAGAGCCAAACTGCGTGTGAAGGAATTGCTCGCCTCTTACACCCGACCTGAACTTGATCCCAACCAGACAGCGCGACTCCACTCGTACATGCTCGACCTCGCTAAAAAGGCAGGCATTGAAGAATTACCCAGGCTGGAAGATTTAGAAGTTGCATGATAAACGATGGACGATAGACCGCTGACAATGGTCTTCCGTCCATCGTCAGCACTTTATAGTGTGCGCCTTGGTCATTCATAACCCACCATTTTGAATTCCTATTTCCAAGGAGGCACACATGCAACCTAAACTCTCCCTGCTCGATGATGCCCTCATACAACGCATCCTCGATGAAGCCTACCAATTGATGCTCAAGCCCGGCATCAAAGTACAGAACGCCGAAGCAAGACGCCTGCTCGCCGAAGCCGGAGCACAAGTGGACGAAGACAGCATGGTCGTCCGGATTCCCGAACAGATCGTGGTCAAAGCGCTGGAAACCGTTCCCAGAGTGTTCCACCTCTACGATTACGAAGGCAATCCCAAGGTCCAGTACGGAGGCGACGCGGTTAACTTCGACCCCGGCTCCTCGGGCATTTCCGTCCTCATCCCAGAGACCTTGGAGCACAAGACCGCCGAAACCGAAGACCTGCTGCGCGTCATCAAGATCGCAGAATGCCTCCCACAGTACGATGCGCAGTCCACGGCGGTGGTTTGCCACGATGTGCCCAAAGATATTCATGACCTGTATCGTTTGTACTTGGTCATGCTGTATTCGAAGAAACCGATTGTCACAGGCGCGTTCACGAATCAAACTGTGAATGCGATGATCGACATGCTCGCCATTTTTGCGGGCGGACGTGACGAGCTGCGCACCAAACCGCGCGCCATATTCGATGCCTGCCCCTCGCCGCCGCTGATCTGGTCGAACTTCGGCGCGGGTCAATTGATCGAACTTGCCAGAGCAGGCATCCCGGCAGAGATCGTCTCCATGCCGTTGGCGGGCGCGGCGGCTCCCGTGACGTTACTTGGCGCGGTCACGCAGCACGCGGCAGAATGTCTTTCGGGCATCACCATCCATCAACTCGCGCATGCGGGTTCGCCCATCGTGTGGGGCGGCGCGCCCGCCATTTTTGAAATGCGCAAAGGCGGCACTCCGTATGGAGCCATTGAAACTGCCATGATCGACTCGTCCTACGCGCAGGTCGGCAAGGCACTCGGTCTGCCCACACACACCTACCTCGGCGCCACCGACGCGAAAATCCTCGATATGCAGGCAGGCATGGATAGCGTCATGGGCTTCCTCGTCGGCGCGTTGAGCGGCATCAATATGATCTCCGGCGCAGGCATGTTGGACTCACTGCTCTGCCAAAGCCCTGAAAAACTCGTCATCGACGCGGAAGGCATCGCGATGGCAAAACGAATGTTGAAAGGCATGCTCGTCCAATCGGAAACGCTCGCCACCGAATTCTTTGAAGGCGTCAACTTCAAAGGCGGCGACTTCCTCAAACAAAAAGTGACCATGAAACTCTTCCCGAAAGAACAGCACATGCCGACGAAGATCATCGACCGCGACTCAATCCGTGGATGGAAAGAATCCGGCTCGTTGGATACCTTCGAGCGCGCGCGAGTCCACGTGAAGGAATTGCTCGCCTCCTACACTCGACCTGTGCTTGATCCCGTCCATGAGGCGGAACTTCACAATTACGTTTTGAATCTCACCAAGCAAGCCGGTATGGATGAACTGCCAAACTTGGAAGGAATTGTATTTGCTTAGAGACAAGTAACGAGAAATGAGTAACGATTTACAAGGTACAATGCCCTCGTTTTTCGTTACTCATTTCTTAATTCCCAAACAATCATGCTAACCCTCCCTGAACTTCTCCGCATCCCTTATGTCGACTCCGGTTTGAATTACGCCATCTCGCCTGATGAGAAGCGGATTGTCTTTTCGTGGAACAAATCTGGCACTTGGGAGTTGTGGGAAGTTAGAGGATTAGAGATTAGAAGATTAGAGATTGGACTGGCTGGAGCAAAGTTTTCGCCCCAGTTCTCGCCGGATGGAACAAAGATCGCCTTTGCGCTGGATTTGGATGGAAGTGAGTCCTATCACATCTGCATCCATGACCTCACTACCAACATCTCCACCGACCTGACGCCGGATATTTTATATGCGCATCAACCCAATGTGTCGTGGTCACCAGATGGAGAGTCACTGGCTGTGCTTTCAGATGCCAAGGGAATCTTCTCGCTTTATGTCCTGCCGTTGGATGGCAGTAGCGCGCGGATGATCCGAAATATCTTCCATCCCTGCTGGGATGCGGCATGGTCGCCGGATGGAAAATGGATCGCGGTCGAGTCGGAGGCGGCAGCGAGTGACCGAAGCATTCACATCGTGCCAGTGGGTCGACATAAAGGAAAAGTTCGCACCGTTCAATTGACACAGGATGGTAAACCTCTGAATGCGCAGCATCCAGCCTGGTCGCCCGACTCGAAGACCCTGGCATTTTCCTGTGAAAATAGCGAATGGTTCAATATTGGTCTATTCCATGTCGAAACACAGGGAGTCAGCTGGCTGACCGATTCCACTGGCGACGACACCCAACCCACGTGGTCGCGGAGCGGGGAATTAATCGGCTGGGTACACAGCGAAGGGGCGCGAACCAGCCTCCAGTTTATGCGTGGAGGCGATGCAATTCGCGAGGTGAAGGTCGGTGAGGGAGTCCATGCCCGACCGCAGATCACTGCCGATGGGGTCGTCATCCTGTATGAAGACGTGAATCACCCGACGGATCTATGGAAGATAAACCTTGAAAGCGGCAAGGAAACGCAACTCACGAAGTCGTTGGATGTGGAGTTGAATTTTGCGCAGCCTGAAGAAGTTTGGTATCCGGGCTTGGACGGTGTGCGGGTGCCCGCCTTGCTGTATCGCGGCGCGGGTGATTTTGCCGTGCTTAACATCCACGGCGGACCAAATTGGCATCTGCAATTCTCCTGGAATCCGGAGTTGAGTTTTATGACGGCACAAGGATGGACGGTGCTTGCACCGAACTATCGCGGCTCGACGGGTTATGGCAAGCAGTGGCAAAATGCCAGCCGATTCGACATGGGCGGCGTGGATAATGACGATTGTGCAGCAGGCGCAAAATTTCTATTGGATAATGGGCTGGCGAAAAAGGTCGCGGTGACCGGGCGAAGCCACGGCGGGTATTTGACCATGACCTGCCTGACGGGTTACCCTGAATTGTTTGTTGGCGGGTCGGCGGTTGTGCCGTTCCTGAATTGGATAAAATCACATTATGCGTCGCGCGAAGATCTGCAGCATTGGAACATCGAGAATATGGGCTACCCGGAAGAGAATAAGGACCTGTGGATGGCGCGCTCGCCATATTACTTTTTGGATAAAGTGAACTCGCCCGTGCAGATGATCTGCGGTGAAAATGATCCGCGCTGCCCGGCGTCGGATTCAATTGACTCAAGAGATAAGTTGGCGGAATTGGGGAAGGAAGTAGAATTGCTTTTGTACGAAGGTGAAGGGCATGCGTTTTATAGGATCGAGAACATCATCGATGCAGAGATGAGGCGCATGGAGTTTTTGGAGCGAATTCTGACCGTAGACCGCAGAGGGTAGACCGCATTGAACGGTCTGTGGTCCACCGCCCCCGGTTAAACGACTTTTTACAGGAGAATACATGCAACCATTAATGTTCCTGTCCGATGAAGATTTACAAGCCATGCATGAAGCGACATTGCAAGTTTTGCATGAGGCGGGTGTATTCTGGACGCACAGACCCAGCCTGGAAATATTGCAGGGAGCGGGATGCAGGATAAAAGACAACCGCGTCTTCTTTCCGCCCGACCTGGTGATCGATTCGATCGCCAAAGCCAACAAGAGACCGGTCATTCGCGGACGAAACGGGCAGGTTAACAGCCTGGGCGATGGCAACCTGTACTTCCATAACCTCGGCGGCGCGCGGGATGTGTACGATGCGCGAACAGGCTCCCGCCGCATGGCAACCGCACGAGACTGCGCCGATGCCGTCCGACTTTTGGATGCACTTCCCAATTGCAATACGGTGACGCCATTCTTCACCCCGCCGGATGTTTCAAATGATATGCTATCGCTTTACATGTACCGTCACGCGCTTTCGAATACGGTCAAGCCGGTGCAGGGACCGGGAATTCAATTCGGTCATGAGGTACGCTTTGCCGTGGAGATGGCTGCGGTGGTCGGCACGCCTGCCAATGAATTGACGCTTTCACTTTCGCCAGTCAGTCCATTGACGATGCACGACATTGCCGCCGAAGCCATCATGGAGATGGCGAAACATGGTGTTATTCATGCCAATCTGCCCTGCCCCACCGGCGGCGCGACTTCACCAATGACGATCACGGGCAGTATCGTACAGCAAAGCGCCGAGACACTGGCTCCGCTGGTTCTCGCCCAATTGATCAACCCGGGATGCGGCGTGGTGTATTGCGGCAGATTGGGGATGCTGGAGCCTCGCACCGGCCTGATCTGGGGAGGCGTGGAGTTGGGCATATCCTCCGCCGCCACGGTTCAACTCGGACATTATTACGGATTCAGCGTCAACGTGTATGGATTTTCGACCAATGCCCATACGCTGGACGCACAAAACGCCTTCGAGCGCGGACTGAACGCCGCCATCCCCGCCCTGGCTGGAGCGGACGAACTCTCGGGCATCGGCGAAATGGAAGCGGGCGTGATGGGGTCCTTCGCCCAAATGGTATTGGACAACGAACTTGCGGGAAGCATCCTGCGCCTGCACAAAGGACTTTCCGCAGATGCGGATCACATCGCTGTGAATATCATCCTGGATGTAATGAACGGCACGCGCAACTTCCTCGGGCAAAAGCACACCATGAAGCACCTGCGCGGTGGCGAAATGGCGCTGACCAAATTCGCCGAACGCAATTCGTGGGACACGTGGGACGAAAAACTCGGTCGTAAACAGATGGCGGATTACGCCATTGAGGAATCGGAGCGTATTTTACGCGAGCATCAGGCCCTGCCGCTGGAGCCGGCACAAGAAGCAGAATTGGATAAAATACTGGCAGGAGCGGAACGGGAGACGGCGAAGAAGAAGTAAGTTGCCGTCATTGCGAAGGCGGCAGTCCGAAGCAATCTCCCAGCTAAAATAATGAGATTGCTTCGTCGCCCTTCGGGCTCCTCGCAATGATATAAAAAGGAGAATTTATGATCAAACAGGCACATGCAATTTCAGAAGAACTCATCGAATGGCGGCGCGATTTTCACATGCACCCCGAAACCGGCTTTGACGTTTTTCGCACAGCGGGAATCGTTGCCGATGAATTGGAAAAGATGGGATACAGAGTCAAGCGCGGAGTTGGCAAGACAGGCGTCGTGGCAGAAATAGGCGAGGGCGGGAAGGTTGTCGCCATCCGCGCGGACATGGATGCCCTGCCCATTTTCGAATTGAATGAGACCGATTATGTCTCGCAAAATGAAGGCAAAATGCATGCCTGCGGACACGACTCGCATACCGCGATGGCTTTGGGCGCGGCAAAAATCCTGGCAAAGGAAAAATTTATGGGACGGGTGCGTTTTCTCTTTCAACCCTGCGAAGAGACGGCGGATGAAGAAGGATTAAGCGGCGCGATGCGTATGTATGACGAAGGCGCCGTGGACGGTGCAGATTACGTCATTGCCCAGCACGTGGACCCAACGAGACCGGTTGGCACCATTGCCATCAATGAGGGCGCAAGCGGCGGCGGCGTGACCAATTGGACCGCGGTCATTTACGGCAAGGGCGGCCATGGGGCGCATCCCCACGATTCAAACGACCCTTTCGTGATGCTTGCGCATGTCATCATGGGCTTGAACGCAATCGTCTCGCGCAGGCTGAATCCGTTCGAACCGGCGGTGGTCAGCATCGGCGCGATCAACGGGGGCTTTGCGGAAAACGTCATCCCGGACAAGGTCGAAATGATCGGCACACTGCGCTTTACCTCGATGGATGTCGAGAAGCAGATCCGCGAGGAAGTAACACGGGTGTTCGAGATCGTAAAATCCCTGGGCGGCGATTACGAATTGAGTTTTCTTTTCGGGGGCATGCCGACCATCAATGATAAACAGGTCGCGGATACGATCGCGCAAGTCGGGCATGACCTGCTCGGCGAAGGCAATGTGCATCCTCTCCACAAAACACTCGGCGCGGAGGATTTCCCGTACTTCCTGCAAAAGACGCCGGGCGCGATGTATACCCTTGGCACGATGATCGAAGGACGTCCCCTGTATGAATTGCACCATCCCAAATTCGACCTGGACGAACGCGCCCTGCCGATCGGCACGGCGGTGCTGGCGGAGACGGCGTTGAGATTTTTAAGGCAATAACAAACACCTTCATTGCGAGCCGCGCATTTGTTTGTTGCGGCGAAGTAATCACAGTGTTAACCAGGAGATTGCTTCGGGCTTCGCCGTTCGAGGCTCGCCCCCGCAATGACAAATATATTTTTCGGAGGGCACATGCACACCATTTTGAAATCTGAAAAAAAAGAAGTCGTGATCGGTTTCGACAAGCCGTTCGTCATCATCGGCGAGAAGCTCAACCCAACCGGAATCAAAAAGCTGGGGCAGGCGCTGGTCGAGCGGAACATGGATTATGTCAAGCACCTCGCCAAACGCCAGGTGGATTGGGGGGCGGATGTGCTGGATGTGAACGTGGGACATCCGCAGATCGAAGAAGCGGAAGTCATGCCGCTGGTGGTGGAGGCGGTTCAATCCGTGACGGATGTGCCGTTGTGCATCGACTCGAACGAGCCGAAAATTCTCGAAGCGGGTTTGAACGCGATCAAAGGCGGCAAGCCCCTGGTGAACTCGGTCAACGGGGAGGAAAAGCAACTCAGCACGGTGCTGCCCATCGTCAAGGCGAGAGGCGCGGCGGTTATCGGGTTGACCATCGCCGATGAAGGCATCCCGCCCACACCAGAGGGTCGCCTCGCGGCGGGCGCGAAGATCATCGAACGCGCAACAAAGATGGGCATCCCCATCGAGGACATCATCCTCGACCCGCTGGTGATGACGGTCGGGCACGATTACAGAGCTGCGATGGTCACTCTCAAAGCCATCGAAATGATCAAGAACGAATTCGGCGTGAACATCAGTCTTGGCGCGAGCAATGTTTCCTTTGGTCTTCCGGACAGACACTCGGTCAACGCGGCGATGCTTTCGATCGCGATGCTCACCGGCGCGACCACATCCATCACGGACCCGATCAAACTCGGCGCCGCCATCAAAGCCACCGACCTTTTGCTTGGGCGCGACGCCAACTCGATGCGCTATCTCAAATACTTCCGCGCGACGGATAAATTGCGCGCGGCGGAAGTTGCGGCGAAAACGTAGTTCGAGTCCGCGGAAAGATATCGGACTTGCAAGACTATCGTAAAATATATAACGCAAAGGCGCAAAGGCGCAAGGGATCGGGGCGAATCTTTGCGTCCTTGCGGCTTTGCGTTAAGAAACCCTGTTGACCGCCTATCCAATGAATCCAATCGAAAACATTCTCAACTATCACCGCATCGCCATCGTGGACGGTGCGATGGCGACCGAACTAGAAACGCGCGGCTGCGACTTGAACGATGCGCTGTGGTCCGCAAAGGTTTTGCTCGAACAACCCGAACTGATTCGCGCGGTGCATTTGGATTACTTCAAGGCAGGAGCGGACATCACCATCACTGCCAGCTATCAAGCGACAGTCGAGGGTTTTGCCAAACGCGGGTTGAATCGCGAGCAGGCGATCGATTTGATGAAAAAATCCGTGCGTCTGGCTCAGGAGGCGCGCGATGAATTTTGGTCGAAGGAAACGAACCGTATCGATCGCGCTTATCCATTGATCGCCGGTTCGGTGGGACCTTATGGCGCGTATCTCGCGGATGGTTCGGAATATCGCGGCGATTACAACCTGGCCGAGGACGAACTAATCGCGTTCCACCGTCCGCGCGTGGAAGCGCTGGTCGCCTCGGGCACGGACCTCCTAGCCTGCGAGACCATCCCATGTGGAATCGAAGCCCGGGCGTTGATTCGCCTGCTGGCTGAGTTCCCAAATACATTTGCATGGTTCACATTCACCGCCAAAGACGGAGAGCACATCAGCAACGGCGAAAGGATCGCAGACATCGCCGCATTTCTAGATGAACAGCCGCAAGCTGCCGCGGTGGGAATCAATTGCTCATCGCCGCTTTTCATCCCGGCTTTGATCGGCAGGATCAGGAATAAAACAGGCAGACCGGTCATCGTTTATCCAAACTCCGGCGAGATCTACGACCCGTCCACGAACACATGGCACGGGGAGACCTCCTGCGATTCGTTCGGGCTGCAATCCAAAGTCTGGTATGAGGCGGGAGCAAGACTCATCGGCGGATGCTGCCGCACAACGCCGGGTCATATCCGTGAGATCCATGCCTGGGTCACGAATGGAGCCGGACGTTCATGAGCAACGAATTCCTCTCACACGATGAAATGCCCACCGAGGAAAAACTTCCCTACCCCACCCGCCCGATGTATTTCGCGGACGGGACGAGCGTGGAGGAGTTCATAATCCCTGAAGAGGATAAAGAACTTGTCCTTGAGCAGTTATATCCCTTCACGCCTGTTCCAAAATTGACCGATAAACTTTATGACCTGCATGCGGATAAGACTTTCACCGCACGCGATTTCCGCGTGACATGGGAAAACGGGATGAATTATCTCGTCAGCCCGTATTATCCCGAAAGCGGCGGCACGGTAATCGATTGGATCGATGAGAACGCCTTGATGGACGACGATTACGATGAAGAGGAATTCGACGATGCGTTACCAAACTCGCCAAGTTGAAAGGCGTGGAACGGGTTTAACGAAAACGCAGGGATGGCATCCCAAATTTTCCCGCCCGATCTCAAGAAAGCCAGGCAGTTATGAACAACAAGTCTATTAAACGTATCTTTGGAATGAAATTTGCAGAGATTTACCCGCTGTACGTTCAAAAAGCGGAACGCAAAAATCGTACGAAAGAAGAGGTCGACGAAATCATCTGCTGGCTGACCGGCTATAGCCCGGCAGGATTGCAACAACAACTCAAACAGGGAAATGATTTTCAAACCTTTTTTGCCCAAGCGCCGGCCATGAATCCGAACAGGTCCTTCATCAAGGGCGTCGTTTGCGGTGTTCGTGTCGAAGAAATCGAAGACCCGCTGATGCAAAAAATCCGTTATTTGGACAAACTGATCGATGAACTCGCAAAAGGAAAAGCGTTGGAGAAAATTCTGCGGTCATCTCACGCCTGAACTTTTTTCCGGCTGGACCGCTTCGCCGGTTCGTGTGACACGGTAGTCTTGCGCCTACTCGCGGAGTTTGCCTTGAACCTGTCGAGGCGGTTTGGGGATGAGGCTCAAAACGATAAGGTGTTTTCAAGAAATTACCTTCCGGAGATTTATCTTGAGTAGATTTGGTCCTGACCCGCTTGTTTTTTTCAACTCTGTATATCAGAATATCGCACCCTGGGATATTGGCGCACCTCAACCCGCCATGGCTGCCCTTATAGAAACATATCCGCCTGCAAATCCAATTTTGGATCTCGGCTGCGGCACCGGCGACCTTGCGATTTATTTGGCAAAATTGGGACATGAAATTGTTGGGATTGATTTCGTTGAATCTGCGATCAAGAACGCCCAAGACAAGGCTGCATCCCTTCCCAATGAGACCAACCAATCATTAAGTTTCCGAGTAGCAGACGCCCTCAAGCCCTCCGCACTGGACGAAAAATTTGGAGCAGTTTTCGATTCGGGTTTTTATCATTTGTTCGACCCAGACCAATGTGAACAGTTAATTGATGAGGTCGCCTCGATATTGAGGCCGCATGGCGGTTATCATTTACACGAGTTCGCAATCGAATTTCCCGTGCCCAATGTGCCCCGCCAAATTTCAATCAATGAATTAAAAACACGTTTTACGGTTGAAAAAGGATGGCGTATTAAAGAAATACAAACGGTAGAGTTTCTGAGTCGGGTCGCCCCTCCCGTGCCCGCAACCTGTGCTTACATAGAACGTCTTCCAGCGTAAATCGCACCTGACAAAGCGTGCGACGGCCCCTCGAAACAGCCCAGGGCAAGCGGTCTTGAAAGTCAAGAGCAAAACCCTCCATGTAATGGCTACAAATACACCCAAGTTTTCTCTCTCCAAACAACCATCATCAAAGATCCTATTCCTCCTTTTTTTAATTCCAATCCTTGCCGCCCACACTTTCTTCCTCGCCGAGATCCCTTCAGGTCTCTATCTCGACGAATCTTCGATCGGCTATAATGCCGTCTCACTCATCGAAACCGGGCGGGACGAACACGGCGCGTTCCTGCCCATCTACCCAAAATCCGTCGGGGATTATAAAAATCCTGTTTACATCTACACTGCGGCGCTGGTGCTGAAAATTTTAGGAATATCAGAGTTCACGCTCCGGTTCACCAGCGTCATATTCTATTTTTGCGCGCTCGCATTAACTCTCTTGCTGATCAACCGGGTATTTGACAAGAGCCAGATCGTCCGCTTGTATGCGCTGGTAACTTTCGGCTTCCTGCCAATGTTATTCACGATTTCACGAATTGCCTTCGAGGTCATCGCCCAATTAACATGGACTTCAGCAGGGATTCTATCGATATCGATCGCTTTTCACGAGAATGACTCGAAAAGGGATATCCTGAAAGCGCTTGCCTGCGGAATAATTCTCGGCACTTCTACCTACACATATTCCACGGGGAGATTGTTGTCCTTTCTCGGGCTGGCATTGCTTTGGGTAATTTTCTTTAAGCGAGAGAATCTCAAAAAACTGTCGCTGGTCACGGTTGCATTTGTTATCGCATTGATTCCGTTAATCTTTTTCACTATCCGCAATCCAGGGGCGATCACTTCAAGGTTCAATACACTATCCTACTGGAGCGAGTCGATGCAGCTTGGTGAGAAAATCTCCATTTTCATTCAAAACTATTTCACCTATTTTTCCCCTCGCTTCCTGCTCTTTCAAGGTGATCCCAACCTGCGTCACTCGACGGGATTCGGTGGCGTCATTTTCATCTCCGTCTTTTTGCTGTCCATGATCGGATTGATGGGCATTCTTATCCGGCGAAAGTGGAATCGCTTCCACATTTTCCTTTTCGTCAGCCTGTTCCTCTCACCCATCCCCGCCGCATTGACCTCCGAAGGGACTCCGCACGCGTTAAGGAGCATGACACTAGGATATTACATTCTCATATTCTCCTGTTATGGAATTGCTGAATTTGCTTACATCAGATACCAACGCGCCAAGTCACTGGTTTTGACCGGCATATCCCTGCTCCTATTGGCTGAAGTGATCAGTTTCCAACTGGATTACTTCAGCGCTTATCCCGCCCGAAGCGTAAAAGCGATGGGGAGTTTCGACTTCGAATCCGCCCTGCAATTTGCGATCGATCGGCAACCCGGTGAAATAATTTTTATGAACAAGCCGCGCGAGACATATGCGAACGTGCAGTTCTATTCCCTGCTGGTCGAAAATCCTCAAAATATCCGAGTAATATGGGACAATCGCCCCAAGCCGAAAGGAAATCTGTGCATCGTTTACCATGTCCAAAACGAACCTGAGTTGAATTCGTTTCCGGATCCTTTCGAGGAGTATGACAGCGGAGGCGTGACGAAGGCGAGATGTTATTTGCCATAATCATCTTGTCATGCTAAGTGGCGCGGGCGCCACTCGTTCAGAGTGACACTAATCCGCAAACGTAAGTTTCCCATCCCCAAAATCATCTACACGACATGACCAATAGAACCATATCCCAAATCATCGAACCCAAACTTGTGATCGAAGGCGCGGGCGTTTTATTGAGGCGCTCCTTCGGTCCGCACGCCAGCAACCAGTTCGACCCCTTTCTTTTATTCGACCATTTCGCCTTCAACAACCCGCTCGAAGGTCCAATTCGCGGCTTCCCCACCCATCCGCACCGCGGCATCGAAACCGTCACCTACATGCTCGAAGGCACGGTCCGCCATCGCGACAGCCTCGGCAACATGGGCACCATCGCCGAAGGCGACGTGCAATGGATGACCAGCGGGCGGGGCATCCTGCACGAAGAAATGCCGCGTCGAAGCCCCAACGGAAACATTTACGGTTTCCAACTTTGGGTCAACCTGCCCGCCGCGCAAAAGATGAGCGAACCGCGCTATCAAGAGGTCGCCGCGGGGACGATCCCCGTCATCGAAAAAGACGGCGCGGTGATTCGCCTCGTTGCTGGAGAGGTGAATGGAATCCGCGGACCCGTGACAGAGATCGCCGCTTCGCCTCTTTACATGGATGTGAAGTTGAATCCTGATTCCCGATTCGATTATCCCATCCCAGCCGGACACACAACCTTGATGTACGTCTTCGAAGGCGTTGGAGAGTTTTCAGGTCAAGTTGTAGAAGGCGTCAGCATGGTGAAATTCAACGACGACGGCGACCAGGTCGAGGTCAGTACAGAAGCGGGCGTCCGTTTCATGCTCATCACCGGCGCTCCGTTCAAAGAGCCCATCGTGCCGTACGGTCCCTTCGTGATGAACACGCGCGAAGAGATCGAAGAAACCATCCGCGAACTGCGGAACGGGACGTTCATAAAACCTTAATCCCAATGCTCCCTGCGCCGTCCCCGGCGCAGATCTCCATAAAAATACATCTGGTTCCAATACCTCACCGCCGAGGACGGCGGCTGAAGCAAAATAATATGACTCAAGTTCTATATGGTCCCCGTCTCGGCAGGGAAGGCGAATTGCGAGTCGGTTGCTGCGCTGTCCTGTTCGACCAATCCCGTAAAAAGGTTTTACTTACGCGCCGCGTCGATAATGGACGCTGGTGCCTGCCCGGCGGCAGAATGGAATCCGGC
The DNA here is from genome assembly GCA_015075725.1 of Anaerolineales bacterium. Lineage (NCBI taxonomy): Bacteria > Bacillati > Chloroflexota > Anaerolineae > Anaerolineales > Anaerolineales bacterium. The sequence continues at coordinate 3,898,961 of JABTTV010000001.1, forward strand.
GAAAGCGCGGCGGAAACCTGCGAGCGCGAGTTTTGGGAGGAGACGGGCTTGAAAGTCCGCGCGACCCGTTTGATCGGTGTGTACAGCAACCCGGAACAACTGGTGATCTATCCCGACGGGATGAAAGTCTTTATGGTCGTGATGAGTTTCGAAGTAAACGCATTTGAAGGGCAATTGGGCTTGAGCGAAGAAACCACCGATTTTGGATTCTACTCACTCGATGAAATGGACTCCATGCCGATGCACGGCGAGCATAAGATGAGGGTCGAAGATGCAATACGCGGCGGGGATGCGGCGATAAAATAACCCCCCACCAATGTGGGATAAGAAACACGCCACCTCTTACCAGGCAGCGTGTTTCTTCAAGTTGACAGCCCTACCCATGTGACTTGTCAACTATTTTCGTCAATGGAGGTTCCATGTTACAAAATATTTCGCAAAAGTTTCATCAATGGGCAAAAGGCGGGCTGGTGCTTGGAATGCTGGTCGTCTACGGATTCTTCGCAGGCTATATGATGCCGCAAATGGCCGCATGGATGAATTCCGCTGCCGGTCAGAGCGTGACCCCGCTCGACCTGATGATGTACTACACTCCGCAGCAGGCATTCGAGATGATGGAACGGTACGGCGAAGCGGGCCGCTCGGCATATCTCACCATCGAACTGACCGCCGACATTATTTACCCGCTCTCGACAGTGTTGTTTTTCTCACTGTTTCTTTCTTGGCTCTTTCAGCGCGGATATAAACCCGGAAACGCGATGCAAAAATTCAACATCATGCCGGCCGGCTCCTGGCTGTTCGATCTGGTCGAAAACGCCGCGATCATCCCCATGATTCTGATGCATCCCGCTCAATCCGCCGCGCTGGCATGGATCGCCATGGCGCTGGGGCTTGTGAAGTGGGGTTTTGCATTTATCAGTCTTGGGCTGGTACTGGTCGGCATTGTCAAGGCGGCGTTGAACGGTTTCAAACTGCAATCGTAATCAAAAGATAAAAAACCGGCGCGGCAAAGATCAAGCCATCGAACCGATCCATTACTCCGCCCTGAGCCCCAAGCATGGCGGAGTAATTTCGTTTACCCAGTGCGCGTTTCCACATCGAGGCGGTCAGGTCGCCGATCAGTCCCGCCAGCCCGATCGTAAATCCGATCACGCCTGCTGTGATGTGCGTCATCCCAATTGACTGACCTAGAGCAACTGCCATTGCAACAGCGAATAAAAGTCCGCCAATTGCGCCCTCGACCGTTTTTGCCGGGCTGACCTGCGGAGCCAATTGCCTGCGTCCGAAAGACTGCCCGATGATCTGCGCAAAGGCATCGTTCGTTGCGATGACCAGATACAGAAAAGCGGCTCGAAACCCTGCCGGGTCGTTTTGTTGAATCCAAATATATGTTACAAGGCATATCGGAAGATATATCAGACACCCGGCAATAGCGAAGGCGAACGCGGGATAATCCTCAGGCTTTCGGGTCAAAGTTCCCATCGAGAAAACGACGAGCATCAATGCAAGCCAGGCTTTCAGCCAGATCTCGATTTGGAGAAAATCGGCAAGAACGATTCCCGTAAACGTGATGGCTGCAAAATAAAAAGCCAGCGAAGACAACTTGAGCGCGCTCGATATCTCCCAGGAAGCGAAGGCTCCCAATAACCCGAGCAGAATGGTCAACGCATGCCAATTTGGCGGGAGCCAGCCCGCGGCTACAAAACAAAGGTTGATGAAAATATAAAGCGGATATTTCCGCCAGACACTTTCGCCCGTTCCATTCGGGTCCAACCAGCGGCGGGTAAACGCAAGCAATGTAGCAATCACCAGGAAAAAACCATAGATGAGAAGCACATTCCAATGAAGGGCTGTCATGGGAGAATCTTCACAGTACCGCGTCCGCCGTTCATTTCCACCCGGTCACCGCTCCTTACCCGCCTCGTCAGGTTTGGGATATTGACAATGATGGGCTTGCCCAACTCGCGGGCGACGATCGCAGAATGAGAAAGCGGACTGCCGCGCTCGACCAAAATCCCTGATGCGGAAGGATACAGAAAGACCCAGCCGGGGTCGGTTCGTTCGGCAACCAAGACCTGACCGCCAAGATCGCTGACTTCGTTCACGCTGTACACCACGCGGGCTTTTCCAGTCACAATGCCGGAGCAGCAGCCCACGCCCTGCAGATCCGCATCATCCGCCATCGGACGCACCAGCAGGCCACGAGGCGAATCAAGGTATGGGATGCCAAACGTCTCGAACCGATCGGGCAGACTCACTGAATCGGTTTTGTATCCCGCAAACTCGGTGCGGCGCATGGACACAATGCTTTTCAAATCCTGTGCGACCGCCGTGCCATGCACAAAATCCCATATTTCGCCGATGGTCAGATAATAAACATCCGCAGCCTGCGGCAACACTCCCGCCTGCGCCCATTGCCTCCCAAGCGAATTCAAGATACCGCGCAATAAACCGAACAAGCGCGAGCGTGCAAAGCGAAGGTTCTCTCGGTTGCGAACATAACGGCGCGCATTGTTCAAGATCCATTGGAAGGCAAATCGTTTGTGAAGCGGTAAAGCGGACAAACGCGCTTCGGCTCGGGCCCGGACAGGGGAATGCTCGGGCATCTCAGACGGATTCTTCGCCGCGGCCGCAATCATCCGAATCAACGGCAGAGGATCGTCCCGCAGGTTGGGTTCCTCCAATTTGAGTTCGTTCATGCAGCGGTCGCCATAGGTTTGCAAATATTCATCGAATTCCACGCGAAAGGCGGCAAATTTTTCCTGGTTCCGAATCCGTTCAAGGATTTCAACCGGCTCGAGATCGAATATGGCTCCCAGCTCCCGGTCGTTTCTTACGATGCGAGCCATCGCCTGCACCCGCCTGGCGGGTTGGATCGACTCGATATCGCCATCCCCAGCCAGGAGGTCATTATGAAGCGAGCTGCCGGGTTCGAACCATTTCTCCGTCAGGCTGCGTAAAATCCCAAAGAAGATCATCGCCAGAAAATCGTTCAGGATCGGGGCGCGCCATTCCCCCAGCACTCGCGTTTCAAGGTCGCGATATGACTCATGAAGATGATGAGGCGTCATGGTCGAGAAATCCTTGGCGCGGTACTCCGCCAAGACAGTGTTGAAAGCAAGAAGAAAATCTTTCGCGCGGCGCTCGCTGGTGAGGTGTAGTCCGAACATGCGCATCCCCCAACTGAACAGAGCAAACCAACCGCCGGTTCTTTTACCGTGTGCTTCCCCTGCAGATTGCTTCACACCCATCATTTGTTCGAGAAAACGCCGGTTTTGATCGAAGGCCGGCAGCCAGCTCAGGGCTTCATACCAGTTGAACAATTGATAATAGACCTGCCCATTGTAAAAACCGAGCAGATTCTTCAGCACCGTCTCGTCCATTTCCTTTACGCCCATCAGGGACAGAAATTGACGGTAGACATTCGCATATGAGCCGCGAATGATGGAAAACGTCAAAGGCGAGGTAATGCCCGAATAGCTCTCGGTGATATTGGCGTTGTCCCATAAGATGTGTTCCGTGGGAATCGGCGTGGTAATGGGGCGGGCCTGAAGAATGAAAAGCACATCTTCGATAAAGGCAAATTCAATATCCTGCGGAGACTTGAACAGGGCTTCGATCCGCCTGGAAACGGCAACCAAATCCGAGACCTGGCTCTTTTTCAACAAAGCCCCGTCTCCATCCCATTCTCCGGTCTCGTGGTTCACGCGAAAGGTTTCCCCGCTGACTTTGCCCTGAACAAGTTCATCGCCCAATCCCCTTACAACGGAAATCACCATCCAGCGTGGGTCTCGCGTTGCGGGATCTGCCGTAAATACAACACCCGAGATATCCGCAGGTGCCATCGTTTGGAGGATCACTTCCATTTCGATCTTTTTATCTAACAACCCATTCTTAATGCGATATGCCTGCGCCCGTTTTCCATACGCGGATGCCCAGCATTTTTTAACCGCATCGAGCACCGCTTCCTTGCCGCGAACGTTCAGAAAGGAATCGAGCTGACCGGCAAAGGAGTATCGGGCAGAGTCTTCTTCAGCGAGAGAGGAGCGAACCGCCAAATCTACATCCGGAAGTTGGCGCACAAGTTCGATAATCTCATTTTGGATGGCCGCAGGTAAGGATGCCTGTACGATTTTTTCTTCGTTCGCCCCATCTGACAGCGTCAAGCGGAAGTCATCGAAGGCACGGGCGGGAACAACAACAAAAGGCGGAACTCGAAAACCCGCTTCACTCAAGACTCTTAAATTCGACGCCTTGCTCATGACCAGATCAGCCCATGCGAGCGGATCAATTCCACCGCCAAAAGAATGTCGAAGGCAAAGATGAACATCCCTGCATAAAGCTGCAGGCTTGCGGCAGTCCTGCCCGTCGTTTTAATATAAAAGTACAACACACCAAATACAACCACCCCCAACAGCGCTGCGACCGCCGCGTGATACCACCAGGCGAACTCCATTTGAGCGCCGACGATCATACTGACCATGCCCGAAAACAACAACGCCAGCAGGCTGATGAAAGCAGAACGATACGGTCCCATCACAGCCGAGTATGTAATCAGACCTTCGCGTTCATCCGCAGGCGCGCGCGTTTTGCGGGCAACTTCATACCCAAGCCCCACTCCATAGCTGACCCAGGCATAGAGCAATATCGGCATGGGCGCCAGCCAGAACGATCTATCGGCCGCAACGGCAAACACATACAGGCAATAAGCAGGCATGATCAACAGGTGAATAAACGCATTCGCCAGCAGATGTCTTTCAAGAATTTCCGCGATAAAGAATTCCTTGTAAATAAGCCCGGAAAAGGCAAGTACCACCAGGCACATCACGAACGCCGGAACCCCCAAAAGAAGACTCAGCATCACTTCGACGGTCACTGCAAAGATGCCAGCATATCGAAGTTGCTTCAAAGTGACCAATCCACGTGACAGCACCCGCTCCGGGTGTACGATGCGATCCTGCTCATAATCCTTGTGTTCGTCTATGACCCGCATATGAAAGAACATGAGCAACAAAACCAGACAACCCGCAGCGAATCTCCACGACATCTCAAGGGGCTGGCTTTTACCGAAAACCGCGCCAAGCGCAAGCAGATAGTTGGCTGTGAAATACGAAACGATGAGGACGCCGTTCGCCTGTAAAGGAAAACGTTCCTGCAAGTATGCCCAAAAATGTTTTATCATCCAAGTCTCTTTGTTTTCAAGCGCTTGTAATCCAACCTCGAGTTATGGCGGGCATCCACCGGCAGGCGGCGGGCTGCACGGATCTCATCCAGCGCCCAGCCATGCTCACCGCACAAGGCGCGCAATTGATTCACCCAATCTTTTGGTTTTGGTGAATTTTCCGCGAATTCTACTATTAATACAGAACGCTCACCCAGCTTCGAGTCCGGCATTCCGATCAATGCCGCGCGGCGCACGAACGGCAAAGCTTCCGCCACCGTTTCCACAAACACCGGGTATAAATTTTTTTCACCGCGCACAACAATCGTGTTCACCCGCCCGGCAAGCCATAAAAGACCGGTCTCATCCTTGTAACCCAGGTCGCCCATGCAATGCCATAAAACGCCATCTGAGTCGAATCGTTTATTTTTTGATTCAGCCGCCGGGTTGGAAAAATATTTCCGCGCCACATGATTCCCACCCACCCAAATTTCACCCACCTGACCTGTCTCAAGCTCGATCCCATCCGCACTTAGAATCCGGATCCTGACCTCGGGCACGGCTCTTCCCAACGGGATGCCTGCCCTCGGCGCTACAGGCTTTTTCATTTCATCCATGGCATCGCAGCTCTTAATGACCGCAACCGGTTCCGCTTCCGTACTCCCATAAACGTTAAGGATCTCTGCGTGGGGCGCAACGCGTTCCAGTTTTTCCAAAAAGAAAGGGGTAACCGGCGCTCCGCCTGTGACAATGCGCCGCAGAGGCAGAGATTGCTGAAGGCGCAGGCAATGCTCCACAATCACAGACCAGTAAGCGGGTGGCCCGGATGCGGTTGTAACTTCATGCTGACGAATCTGTTCGAGAATCCGTTCCGGTCGAACTGCATCCGGGCGGCGGAATGGAAAATCCGGGATGACGCTTGTTATGCCGGATGCCAGATTATGCAAAGTCGCAATCGGGAACGCAGGCATGTCGATATCCGAGGTGTCATTGGGCAACGCGCGACTCAATGCGGCATGTTGTGCAGCCAGCAATCCGTGAGTGCGAATCACGCCGCGCGAACCCAATGGATCGGTGCTTCCGCCCGTAAATGTGATCAACGCCGGAGATTCGAGGTCCACTTCAGAGATTTCGGAGTGCGGTGAAAAGGATACAGCCAGACGATTCAAAGAAAACCTGGAATTTCCATCCGTTGGAAAAACGCGAGGGATGCGGCGCAAGTCTGGTAAAAACCACCGCAGCCAATTTATCTTTTGACCACAGATCAATCCATCCGGTCGTATCGAAGAGATCGTCTTCTCCAGTTGTCCAAATCCGCTTTGCGGATCGAGGAACACCGGCGTAGCTCCCATTTTGAATAATGCGATCAGACCAGCATAAAGGTTTAATGAAATCGGAGCCAACACAACGACCCGGCTCCTTGTTTTCAAGCCGCTTCCAAGAAAGCCCCCCGCCAGCCGGGAGGATAATTCATCAAGCAGCCGAAAAGAAAAAATGGATGGATGACTTGTCGGAAAAATAAGCGCCGAACGATCCGACTCAGGCACCGAGCCAAGCAGGGATGCAATATTCATGATCGGAGTTGCCGTGTGTATAAGGTGTACTCCCGCGTTACTTCACCCAAGCCGCCGTCAAATTTATCGGCGCGGTTGCCTGCCCGCAACAGACAATGATTCACACATTTGTAACCTTTTTGCTGAAAACGCCGATACACTTCATAGGCAAGCGCCGCACCAACCCCCTCCCCGCGGACATGTGGCAATACACCAAAGGTTTTGACGTTCACCGTCCCGGTCATGCGGTGATCGACAAACGAATAACATAATCCCACCGGGTTCTGCTGCGGATCGATAATGAACAGGAACAGATCGGGGTCGATCCTGCCTGCCGCACCCGCGTACAAAGCGCGAAATTCGTTTTCGGATATATCAGTGAAATAATAATTTTCGCGGAACATATCTGTCGAGAGCCGGTAAACCAGGGATATTTCTCCAGATGCATCGGCTGGGTTGAAGGTTCGGACGGAATATCCCCAAGAGATCGCGCGTGAATGATATTCCCGCCACACATTCAGAGCAGGATCCAGGTCGTTAACCGTTTTGGTGACATAGCGGGTGATGGGGGCAAAACCAAGTCTTTCCAACAATCCCGGATAATGCGCCGGGTTACAGGGTTCCATGAGGAAGGTCGGCTGGTCGAAGCCTTTGGTGCGAAGGCGGTACGGGTGCCAGGTGTCAAAGTTCATCGGCGCAAAAATCGTGGATTCGGGTCCCAGTTTTGACCTCAACCAAGTCAGCGCTCCATCGACCTTCAATTGTGCAGCCTGCAGATCATCTCTGCAATCAAAGAAACCCAACTGTCCATAAGGCTGACCGTGTTCGTCGCGCAGCAAAGGGTTGATGATGGCGGTGACTCTTCCGACAATTTCATTTCCATTCAATACCAAAAAATTCCGCCAGAGGGATGAGGAAAATCCATCGGTGAGCAATCGCTCCTCGCCGGGATCGGGCAGCCAGTTCGGGTCTGAGGCGTAAAGTCGCTGAGGAAAATCCAAAAATCGTTTCAGCAAGTCCTTGTCGAAATCAAAATCCAGGACCTTCATGGAGTATGAATACCGATCAGATGGAGGTAAAGATAGGCAGATGCCACAGCCAGGATGATGATGGTCTGAAGAACATATCGGGTCGGCTTCGGAAAACGCAAATTACGAATCATGAAAAAACTCATCAGGAACAGGATCGGCGCCAGTATAAACCGGGAAATATCCCCCAGCCAGGACCAAAGCGGAAACGCCAATACAACGAAAAGCTGACTCCAGATCACTTGCAGACCGATGTGATAAGCAATCCCCGCTTCCTCCACGACGCCGATCATGTTGAACTTCGAAAGCCTGAGCAGGCCGCCGGCGAGATAAACAAATAGCGCAGTTATCGAAAGCGCGTCGTTCATGCCAATCTGAAATAAAATGTATAACGGCAGGACCAGATATGTAAATACGTCGCAGAAACCATCCAGCTGTCTGCCGAATTCGCTTTCCAATTTCAAACGCCTCGCGATCAAGCCATCGAACATATCCGCGAACATCGCGACCAACATGAATACGATGGCGAGACTAAGCCGACCTCGCGCAGCCTGATACAAACCGAGAGTGGAGAGCGCTAAACTTCCCAGAGTTAATATATCCACCCAGGTTGGAGAGACAATGAAATAATCTTTTCGATTCATACGATACAGCGAAGTTTACCCGGTAAAATCTCGAAACGAACTTCGTGGATGTCCTCCCACAACTCCCCATCGATCATAAGCCGCTTGGGATCCGGTAGATTTAATGTCAGGCAATGAGCAGGCTTTTCTTCCGCTGTCCGATAAAAATAAGTGCGGCTCAAGACAGCCAGATTATGGGTGAATTGTCCCCAAAACCCCGCCTTCGCCAATAGAATCTCGAATTTGCCGTCACCGGTTTCCGATTTCCGAAATGCGCGGAAATTCCCGGCGTGACGGGTATTATTTATCATGACGTTGGTTAATTTATGTTCTTGTAAAGGGCTGTCATCGATGGATAAATTCAGTGAGAAGGTGGATTGACGCATTGCCTGTAAGGTGGCGGAAATGGGATAACACCAACTTCCCAGTCGCTTGAAGTATCGATTCGCCAGTGAGACCACTTCCGCAGCATAACCAATGGATGCAGTGCTGATGGCAAGCCGCGACCGCGTTTGGTCTGAGGATCGATAGATCACCCGGATGAGGTCAAGGGCGCGAAATCCATTTCTTTTGGCGGCGAGGAAGGCGGCATCCAAGGAGGTGATGGCGAAGTCGCGCGCGAGCCCGTTGCCCGTTCCACCTGCCAGCAGCAACAAACGCTGACGGTCCAAATCCATGCCGTTGACGACTTCTGCAACTGTTCCGTCGCCGCCAAATACAGCGATATGATCGCGGTCCGTACCACGGGCAAGTTCCTCCGCATGTCCGGGGCGTTGTGTAAAAGCGACCTCGGCTTGCAGTTCCGCCTCAAGACGCTTCGCAAAGGTTTCCCTCCAATGAGAGGAGCGCGGATGCCCGGCAACCGGGTTGACGATGGCCAGCCAGCGAACAGCCATGAAATGATATTCTATTTCCCCTGCCCGTTAGTGGACCGTGATTTCCTCGCGCCAATCGACATACCATTTGGCTAAACCTGCCCAATCGGAAACTTTTCCTGAAGCATCGGCAGCGAGCACCCGGCGCTGAAAATCGAGGAGCTGTGCCGGGGTCAGCGCCAGCCGCCGTGTAGGCGTTCCGTACAGACCGGGAATCACCAGCCATTGCTTGTTGACGTAGATGATCGTGAGCTGCAGGTCCTCGTTGCCGCTCGGGTCGATAAGGACTTCCTGCCAGTGCGTATCGACCTTGACGATCTTATGCACGGCGGTGTTGTTCAGGATCGGCATCGCCAAAGCGGCGCGCAGGCAGGGCACCATCATGAACTTAACGATCCGATATTCCTCCTGGGCGTCGATCCTGTCATCGGAGAATGCCCGCACAAGATTGCCGACATTTTCGCTTTTCAGTGGAATGATAAAGTTCGGTTTTTTGGCATGAAACCCGGAAACCACCTCGGCGCTGTCTCCATGATGCAGAATGGTAAATTTTTCACCCGTATCCGTTATTTCAAGATGAACCTGGGTGAATAAACCTTTAAACCAATCAAGGACGGATTTCTTTTTGGTCAATTGCTCCAGCAGAGATTGATTCGAACTCATGAGAACCTCCTATCGGACTCTGGTCGGAATATTCGGGTTATTATGACAGATTTCGTCAAAAAAGCAAGACGTCATATGTTCAGCCACCACACGCCGGTACATTCCGGCAGAATCGTCCAATTTTTTTGCACGACCTGATTCGCCAGCTCGTCGCCGAAAAAGAAGCGGGAAAGCTCTTCGGCTTCAGCAAGGGATGCAAACATGTAGTCCGTGCGGATCCATTTGCTTCGAAATCCGACTTCATCCAACCATGGATAAAAATCCTTGAGGTGTTCGAGCCTGACGGGGGACTCGTTACCCGTACCAAACGATTCAAAGAGGACGATGGGGCTTCCCGGCTTTAGAACGCGTTTCATTTCCGCAAGCCATTTCTCAAGTTCTCCCTTCCAAGTATCAGGATTCCAAACCGCCAGGTAACTTACACTCCACCCAGAGACTGCCAGGTTGGCAGAATGATCCGACACGGGGAGTTTTCGATGATCGGCGATATCCACCTGCCAGTTCGACAATCCGCTTTTGACGAATTTCTCGCGGCAGACCCGCAGCATTTCCTCCGACACGTCAAATGCGCGGACGCTGGTCACATGCGGCGCAAGCATACTGGCTAATCTCCCGGTACCCGCTCCGAGGTCCAGGACGAGGCGGTCTTCGAGAGGCGTGATCCCCCGCAGGGATTTCAAAATGTTTCCCTGATAATCCTCGCGCGCGATCAACGCTTCGTATTTATCCCCTTCGGTCTTGTAGATTTCTTCTTGAGTAGTCATGGGGTGATTATAAATCAGTCCCCTGGCGGGATTTTTGACCAGAGGCGTTTGTGCTATTCTCCTGCAACAAAGGAGAAGAAAGATGAAAATTTCGCCGGAACGACAATTCGATTTTTGGCTCGGTGAATGGAACGCGGTTTGGGATGGCGGCCGGGGGACGAATCGCGTCGAGATGGCATTCGACGGAAAGGTGGTGATGGAAAATTTTACAGCGCCGGACCTGATCGGCATGAGCGTATCATGCTACGACCCTGAGCGAAATCTGTGGTGCCAGACCTGGGTGGACAATACCGGCTCGTACCTCGACTTCAAAGGCGGATTCGAGGATGGAGAGATGATCCTGGCCCGTGACGCGGTCGTGAATGGCGAGCGATGTAAACAACGCATGGTCTGGTCCAATGTCGAAGCCGGGCAATTCGACTGGACCTGGGAGCGTTCCGATGACGGAGGGGTGACCTGGCAGATCAGGTGGCGAATCAAATACACACGCAAATAAGTTGTTTATAATTGGCGGATGCCCACGCTATCCCCCTCCGCCCAAAAAATCCAAAACCTATTGATCGAACTCGGTTACAGCTACTCCGTGATCGAACACGCCGAATCGACCCGAACCGCCCAGGAAGCCGCCGACCGCGCTGGCTGCGAACTGGGTCAAATCGTAAAGTCTTTGATCTTTCGCGGAAAATCCAGCGGCAAGCCGATCCTGGTATTGACGTCGGGTCCGAACCGCGCAAACGAAAAGCTTGTCAGCGAGTACGCAGGCGAACCGATCGGCAAGGCAGACGCGGACTTCGTCCGCGCCGTGACAGGTTTTGCCATCGGAGGCGTGCCGCCGATCGGCCATGCCCAACAAATGGAAACCTATATCGATGAGAGCTTCCTGCAATATCCCACGATCTGGGCGGCAGCGGGCACTCCCAATGCGATCTTTGAATTGAAGACGGAAGACCTGCAAAAAATGACGAGCGGAAGAGTCGTTAGTATAACGTGAACGATATCCATAATTTCCTGCATTACCACGACAAACTATCCAGCAGCGGTATGCCCCTGCAGGAACAAATGAAATCCATCGCGGATGCGGGGGTGCAATTGGTCATCAATCTTGCTCCGCATGATGCGCCCAATGCCGTTCCAAATGAAGAAAAAGTCGTCGCTTCGCTAGGCATGGAATACATCAACATCCCTGTCAATTGGGGGACGCCAACGAAAGACGGATTAAATCTCTTCATGGACAGGATGGATGCAAACAGCGAAAAGAAAATCCACGTGCATTGCGAGGCGAATTTCAGGGCAACTGCATTCATTGCAATATACCGCATCCTCAGGCTTGGATGGGGGGAAGAAGACGCCTTCGAGATAATGCACAAGGTCTGGGATGAGGATGCATACCCGGTCTGGAAGATGTTCATCGAAGACGCGATAAAAAGAAGTCCAAGCGGGACCTAGCGGCTGCCCTGATGATTTGATCCTCACTAGACAATGGAGTTAATTATGTTTGAATTTTTCTCCGTCGAACACACAAAAACCTCCCTGCAAATTTTCGGTACCAAACATTTGACCGTGGTGGCGGTCTTCGTGCTATTCTGGTTGTCGCTGTTCTATTTCCGCAGTATCTGGAATGAGAAGCAGAGAAACACCGTGCGACTAACGCTTGCGATCCTGCTGGCGGTAAATGAGATCGGGCTGCATCTCTGGTCTGCATACTGGGGTATTTGGAATGTTCAAACCATGCTGCCGCTGCACATGTGCAGCATGATCCTGTGGATCATCGTCTTCATGGTCATAACCCATAATCACTCGCTATATGATTTCGCCTACTTTTTGGGTATCGGCGGCGCATTGCAAGCCTTCCTCACGCCTGCAGACGGCGCAATGTATGACATCCCGCACTACCGCATCATGCAAACGCTCATCGCGCACGGATTGATCATCTCCATCCCGCTCTTCATGACGATCGTGGACGGATACCGCCCGACGCTTGCGTCGTTCAAACGCATCTTCATCTGGACGAACATCTACATGGTGATCATCTTTTTCCTGAACTACGCCATCGGCAGCAATTATTTGTTCATCGCCCAAAAGCCGCCTTCACCCACTTTGATGGATATCCTCTCGCCCTGGCCCTGGTACATCCCGCAATTGGAAGTGGTCGCGTTCATCATCTTTTTCATCATGTACCTTCCATTCCTGATCAAAGACCAACTGGCAAAATCGGCGCAGGTCAAATCAACCTGAGAAGCTCAAAAACCGCCCAGACTGTAACAGTCCGGGCATTTTGTTCGTTGCGCCCGCCGGTCATTTATCGTAGAATCCAGCAAACCAGCCAAAGGAGAGAAAATGGCAACAAAAGCTAAAACTGAATCGCGTCCCATGACCGAAGAGGCGGATTTCCTCCAGATCAAATCGGTTGACCATGTTCACTTTTATGTGGGCAACGCCAAGCACGCGATGTATTACTGGTGGAAGGCGTACGGATTCAAACCCGTCGCCTATTCAGGGCTCGAAACAGGCAACCGGGATTTCGCCTCATACGTTCTCGAATCAGGCCAGGCGCGCTTTGTCGTCTCCGCGCCGTATTCACCTTCCAGCCCGCTTGCATCCCACCACATGGTTCATGGCGACGGCGTCAAAGTCATCGCGCTCGGCGTGGACGATGTGGAAAAAGCCTGGCGCGAGACCACCAGCCGCGGAGCCAAATCCGCGTGGATGCCGCGCGAGGAGAAGGATGATTTCGGCATTTACCGCACATCCGCCATCTATACATACGGCGAGACCCTGCACGTATTCGTGGACCGCGACGATTACAAAGGCGCCTTTGCCCCCACCTATAAGCCTCTCAATTATGAAACCAATTCGGCAGGGCTTGCCGCCATCGACCACATCGTCGGCAATGTGCAGCTCGGCAAGATGAACCACTGGGTCAATTTCTATCATCAAGTGATGGGCTTCCGCCAACTCATGCACTTCGACGACAAGGACATCTCCACCGAATACTCCGCGCTCATGTCCAAGGTCATGCAGAATGGGAACGGACGGGTCAAGTTCCCGATCAACGAACCGGCCGAAGGCAAACGCAAGAGCCAGATCGAAGAATATCTCGATTACTATCTCACACCAGGCGCACAGCATGTCGCCATCATCACCGGGGACATCATCGACACAGTGGATAAACTCCGCAAGAACGGCGTAGAATTCCTGCGTGTGCCGGACACCTACTACGAACTGCTTCCAGACCGCGTGGGCAAGATCAAAGAAGATTTTAAGACCATTCACGAACTTGGCATTTTGGTCGATAAAGACGACGAAGGCTATCTCCTGCAGATATTCACCCGCCCCATCCAGGACCGCCCCACCATGTTCATCGAAGTCATTCAGCGCCACGGTGCGCAGGGATTCGGCAAGGGCAACTTCAAAGCCCTGTTCGAATCACTCGAATTGGAACAGGAACGACGCGGGAATCTATAGGATGAAGAAACTTTCAAGCCTGTCGATCCTGATGCTGCTCCTTCTGCAGGCATGCGGAGCCATCCCCGCTTCAGCGCCCGCCCAGCCCAACGTGGAAACCGTCGTTGCCGCCACATTAAATGCCGTCACACAACAGGCGGCAAACGCACCGACTGAATCCAGTGGAACAGTAATAAACTTTCAAAACGTCAATTTTGTAATTCCTCAAGGGCTCGGGAGCGGCGCGAACGGCGAAGTCGTTCCGCTTGTGGATGAATCGCAAGGACCCTGGGGAGTCGCGCCGGAACATCTGCTTTTTACACTCCAGGACTACCCCGCGCCATCAGAGGATGGTTTCGATGCGGTGATACGCATTTATCCGGCGCAAGCTTATGCAGACGTCAACCCCTGGGCGGAAGGCAGCATCGACCGTCTGCGGGCGATCCTGGCAAGCCCCGGCATGACAATAACGAACGATAACGCCCCCACGGTTCCATTCAACGGGGCGGCCGCGCAGCAGTACGCCGCGCAGATTCAACGCCTCTCCTTCAACAGCGGAAACGGCATCCGCATGATCTCGCAATATGGGCAGTTTCCCGGTCCGATAACCAAAAACAACAGCTTCTATCATTACGAAGGATTGACGAGCGATGGGAAGTATCTTGTTGCCGCCTTACTCCCGGTGACCCTTCCCTTGCAATCCACCTCTGAGAATCCTTCCGCAGACGGGGTTGTTTACCCCGCTGATATCTCAGATTCCGAAGGTTTGACCGGATATTATCAGGGAATAACAGACGTGTTGAATGCCGCCAGCCCGGATTCTTTCAAGCCGACGCTTACCCAATTGGATGCGCTCATCCAGTCCATTGCCGTCCAATAGGATTCAGATGAAACAGAAGTTGTTCCTTTTTATAGCGCTTCTCTTGGCTGCAGGATGCGCGCCCGCCTCTTCCCCGACCGATGCCGACCCGGCGGCATTAGTTTTACCTTCGCTGGCGGCATCGTCTGCGACGCCCGAGATAACTGAAACTGATTCAACCGTCCCTGCGGAGATCGAGGCGGAGAATCTTGTCACGTTCGATGAAATGGGAATCGCTGTCGGGTTCGATTATCCCGATGATTTTACTCAAAGCGTCAGCACAAGCGTCGTCGACGTATATGGACCGAATGCGCCCTTCGAATTGCCATATCCGGCTCATGCGCGAATTTTGTTCACGGCATATACCAACGGGTCTGAAGATATCACAGCCGCAGGGATCCGCGTTTTTCGGATAGACGAGATCAATGCGCTTCAAGCAGGCGTGGTGGAAAATCTCTCCGCGGTGCGTGAAGGGCAGGCAGATCATCATAACGATTTCCCGCGGCTCGCCGGGGCAGGCAATGTGATCGATGCGCAGTTATCCCCCGTCGACTTCAAGAACGGAACCGGTTATCGCTTTCTGCTCACCAAATCGTTTTCAGCCGATCCGCTCTTGAGCACCGGCATGACTTATATGTATCAGGGCGTCACGGAGGATGAAAAATATTTTCTTTCTTTCCTTATCAGTGTCGACGCGCCCTTCCTCGCGCCGTATCTTAACCAGCCGCTTACAACCGTCGAGGAATTCGAATCCTTCTATTCGAATGTAAATACCCTGATCGATACATCCGCCCCAGATCAATTCACGCCTCCGCTCGATATTCTGGACGAACTGGTCTCATCCATCGTCATCAGCGAAAAATAAGGAGAAACCGAATGCCTTTCTACCATAAACTCGGAAGCATCCCCCACAAGCGCCATACGCAATTTAAAAAACCGAATGGCAAACTCTACCGCGAAGAAGTAATGGGACTGGAGGGATTCTCATCGATCCAGTCCATTCTCTATCATCACTTCCTGCCGCCGCGCGTAAAAGAAACCAGGGACCTCGGCTCTGCAAAACCTCAATACGTGGACTTCGGTCCCATCCGCCACCGTGCCTTTAAGACGGAACCGATCCTCGCCGGCGCAGATCCGGTCTCCTCCAGGATTCCACTCCTCGGCAATAACGATGTGATCCTTGGCGTTTCGCGCTCCAAGAACAGCATGAAATATTTCTATCGCAACGCGCAGGCTTACGAAACCTGGTGGGTCCACGAAGGAAGCGGCGTGTTGAAATCGCAGTTCGGCAGCCTGCCTTTCCACAAGGGAGATTACATCGTCATTCCATTCGGCACGACCTGGAAGATGGAATTGAACGAGGAATGCAAGTTCTTCACCATCGAGAACCCAAGCCAGATCGAGCCGCCCAAACGATACAGGAATAATTTTGGGCAAATGCTCGAACATGCGCCGTATTGCGAACGCGACATCCGCGTGCCTGAAGAATTGGAAACCCACACCGAACGAGGTGAGTTCGAAGTGCGCGTTAAGGTGCGCGACAGGATCTCGGTGCATATCCTCGATTATCATCCCCACGATGTCGTCGGCTGGGACGGCTATCTCTATCCCTGGATCTTCAACATCGAAGACTTCGAGCCGATCACGGGACGCATCCACCAGCCGCCGCCCGTTCATCAAACCTTCGACGCGCATAACTTCGTTGTCTGTTCCTTTGTGCCGCGCCTCTTCGACTATCACCCGGACGGCATCCCCGCTCCATACAATCATTCCAACGTCCAATCCGATGAGGTCATCTATTACGCAGAAGGCAATTTCATGTCGCGCAAGGGAATCGAACGCGCGGATATCAGCCTGCATCCTTTTGGTCTGCCGCACGGTCCCCAGCCCGGCATGACGGAAGCCAGCATCGGCAAGACCGAGACTAAGGAACTCGCCGTGATGGTGGACACCTTCCATCCACTCCAGATGACGGCGCATGCCCTCGAAATGGAAAAACCCTACATGGAAACCTGGCTGGAAGGCGACGGAGAATAATTCCTTTGAAATCGGAGAATGCCATGCAGCGTTGTTGTCACATTCTTTTGCTAATCAGCCTGTTCGTTTCTTCATGTAACATGCCCCCCGCAAGCGAAATTACGGATCCCGCTGTTGCCACATCCGCCGTGCAGACCGTCGAAGCGGCGTTGAACAATCAGAGTCCTCTCGCCAGCCCGACTGCTGGGGTTTCAGGACAAGACAAAACTCCGTCCGCGGGAGAAGCACCATCGGCAAGCTTCGAAGATGTGACCAATTGCCGCACCGGTCCAGGTGTGAATTACCCGCCGGTCACCCAGATCCAGCCAGGAGTTTCCGTCGAGATCGTCGGTTTCCTCCCGCCAAGTTTTTGGATCGTTGAAACCGACAAAGGTCAATGCTGGGTGGCGGGTCAATTCGTCACCCCGGCAGGAAACACGAGCGCCGTACCGACCGTCACCGCGCCGCCCCTCCCCGAGGGGGGCGCACCGCAAAACGTCAGCCTGCAAAAATGGGATATCGCCTGCAATTACGAGACGAATCAAGCCAATGTCACCATTCGCTGGGCGGATAAGGAAGATGAAACAGGCTATCGCGTCGTGCGCAACGATGTTGTGGTTGCCGAACTTCCTGCAAACTCGATCGAATTCAACGAAACCATCACGCTTTTATCGGGCCAGACAGTGGGATATCGGGTTATCGCATTCAATCCCGCCGGTGACGCAAGCAGCAAGGCGATAACACTTGGTTGTTAAGTTCTAAAGACAGAAGAGCCGCGCGAAGGTGCGGCTCTTCTGTTTGAGGATATTAACCTGGCGAACTACTCACCCACCAGCATCCACTTCGCCATTTTTCCATGCAGCTGCCCGATGCCGCGCGAAATATTCATGAAGATCGTCCACAATAAAAACCCACCAATCGCCCACAGCGGGTATGTCCATGATGGGAAGAAGATGCGGGTGTCTCCGATCACCATCGCGCCCTGATTCAGAGCCTCTTGAAAAACAGGGATCGCGATAAACGCCAGGGAAAAACTCAGCACAAGAACAATCAGGATGAAATAAACAGTTCCCAAAACGAATTGAACGAGCATATATAGCAGCATCATCCAGGTTTGCCGGTCCACCAAAAGCGTTTTGAGGCGGTCCAGCCACTTCATGTCATGATGAGAAAAAAGCGCGCGGCGCGGCATCCGCACACCGAGCAACGCTTCGACCAATCTTCCTTCCAGCAAGGCAAGTCCGCGAATCGAAAGCAGGAAAAGCAGTGAAAGCGGAAAACCAAAGATAAAGATCAAAAAGGAGATCGAGATCGATGCGCCAGTCACAGCCCAGGTGAAATAGAAGACGCCAGTGATAAAGGCAATGAACATATACAGCAGGGCGCCCCAGGCTCGCGGGTCCACATACACGCCGAAGAAATCCCCAAGTATGGAACGCGGCCTGACCGGTTGACTCAAGGCCGGGGAGATGCGGCGCTCCGCCTCGCGATATGCCTGGGCAGTCTCTTCAGGCAAGCCATATTCCTGGATGATCTTCGCCAGTGCGTCAGTATCGTTTCTTTCAGGTTCCTTTTCTTTTGCCGAGGCAAGCGCCAGGGTCAGATGTTCCCGCGCATCCGATTGGGCATCCTGCACCAATGCAGGATCCACATTCTTCATCTCCATTTTCAAAGCATTCAAATATTCTTCGATTGTATTGAACATCATTTCATCCTTTCAAGATCGAATCCACGAACTTCCGGGTTTGTTTCCATAATTCGGTCCACTCAGCCAGCGCCTCCCGGCCCTCTCTCGTAATCTTGTAATAACGGCGCGGCGGACCTGACACGGACGGTTCAACAACGCTGCCAAGCAAGCCATTATCCTCCAGCGAACGCAGGACGGGATATAAAGTCCCCTGCTTCATCATTGGGATATCCGGCGCGCTTTCTTCGAGCATCTTCGCTATCTGATACCCGTACATCGGCTCGCCGCTGCGGTTCAAAACGCTCAACAGCACCAGCGAGGAGGTTCCCGCATTAAGTTCCTTTTGGAATTTTTTTGTATGAGCATCAAGAACGAACATATGGGCTCCTTTCGATAATATCAATTTCTTACTACTAATAATCAAATATTAGTATAAATCTAATGATATGTCAAGGGTTTTTGATAGGCAAGAAATCAGCCCCGGAGGCGGCCGGGGCTGATTTCATCACGAAAGGAAACTGCCAGCTTCTACTTATTATCCTGGATTTCCGCCGCCCTGAATGTATTTGCCATCAACATTGCAATCGTCATGGGACCAACGCCGCCGGGGACAGGCGTGATGAAACCAGCGACTTCCTTCGCTTCTTCAAAATTAACGTCCCCAACCAGGCGCTGAAGAGGTTTGCCCGTTTTCTGGCTGATCATCTGTGTACCATCCGGATTAAGTTTCGGAATGCCGTTGATCCCCACGTCGATGACCGCCGCGCCGGGTTTGATCCAATCGCCGCGAACCATCTCAGCACGTCCAATGGCAGCGATGATAATATCTGCATCGCGCAGGACACCGGGGATGTCTTTCGTCTTCGAGTGGACGACTGTCACAGTGGCGTTTTCCTTGATGAGGAGCAAAGCCGCGGGCATGCCGACGATGTTCGACCGCCCCAACACCACGGCGTTCGCACCAGCGATCTTGACCCCGGCTTCCTTGAGGAGGTAAATGCATCCATAAGGCGTGCAGGGAACAAAAAGCGGTTCGCGCCCCTTTTGCGCGAGGCGGCCGAGGTTGATGGGCGAGAATCCATCCACATCCTTCTCGATCGAAATGAGTTGGAGGACGCGTTCTTCATCCAGATGATCCGGCAAAGGCAGCTGCACCAAAATGCCGTTCACCTTCGGGTCGGCGTTCAACTCCTTGATAAGTTTTTCCAGGTCCGCCTGCGAGACATCTGCTGGGAGAGGGTGATGATATGACGTCATTCCCAACTCGGCGCATGCCTTCTGCTTCATGCTGACGTAGGTCGCCGAATCGATCCGGTCCCCCACCAATACGGTCGCCAGACCCGGCTGTGACTTGCCCTCAGCAAGCCGTTTCGCGGTTTTTTCCTTCACTCCATCGCGCACCTTCTGCGCTATGGCAGTTCCATCTATTAATTGAGCCGTCATGGGTTGCTCCTTGTGCCTTGATTTTCATATAAAATTATATATTCTGCGCCCGATTCGATATAGTGACATTTGTAACGATAAGAACCTTATACAACCTGACTCTGCCCCCCAGCAGGGTAATATTCTCGCATATAACACAAAAAAAGCGGGATGAAAACCAGCGCCTGCGGCACGAGGAAAAGGCGAGCCTCCGAAACCACTCCGCCAAGAAAATGGACGAGAAACCATAGCGGGACGATTGCAATAAAAAACCGCTTCAGCAACGGCGACCATTGCCTGTAGTACAACAACCCGACAAAGGGCGCAAAACTGAGAAAACGGAGGAATAATATCAAGGAGAACGGGGTCAAATTGTAGGATAGGAGTTCAGGTCCGGGGTGATAACCATAAGGGATGAACAACTCACGGTCGGGGTATAACGCCCGTAAAAGGAAAAAAATCACCGTCCAAACAACCAGGGAAAATAGGATCGAAGCGAGTTTCGCCCTGTCGGTTCGGAAATTTTGGAGCGAGGAAAATCCCATGAATGGAATCAGTCCGCTTGTTTCGCGATTCAGAGACGCGAAAACCATCAAATAGGGTAACAACTGGAAGAAGTCATTTAAAATCAACAGCCCTGCGCCGAGGTAAAAGATCAAATCGAAGTACGTGTTGAAGGAGAGGTCGCTTTGATGGAATGAATTAAGCAACGAGCCGGTCAGGAAGATGATGCCTGCCAGCGAAACCACCTCTGAAAATGCCAGTTTTCGAAAATAGAAATACGCGAGCAGGAAGATCGTAAAATTTTGGAGGACCCGTAAAAAGACAAAAACCCAAAGGTACGGATCTGCTATCCCGAGAGGTTTCGCGGCCAAAACCAGGGCCTCGATCAACCACTCCGCAAAGACCCGATATTGCCAGGGATCCAATGCCGCGCCGCTAATCACCGCATTGTGCCTGTCGACCTGTAAATCAAGCCGCCCTTTAAGTTCTGGGTTTTCAAATTGAAGATAAACTGAATACAAACCCAAGAGAGCAAGCAGGACAAAGACCGCAATCTGTCTTTTCTTCTGGCTATCCACCGACTCAAACACACTGAAGAAAACAAAGAAAGCAAAACCGAAGCAAACAATTCTCGTAATAACGATCAGGGCATAATACGAGAAGGGGGTCGAGCTTTTCTTGTTGACGATAAACGGCTTATCCACCAATATGGAATCGAATTTCTCACCATCCCACAATATAGTGACCTTCGCCCTCTTATCCAATGGAAACAACGTCAGGGTAGCCCGCTCGCCAATGCTCCCCTGCCAGATCAATTCACCGACAGAGCCGGGGCTTAGGAAAAAATAATCGGATTCAGCCTCCCACTCCCCTGAAAAAATAAAATCCTCATAGGAATAGGTTTTGTCGTCGAATCTCAGCCATACCCCCTTCATTTGAACCGGATCATTCTCTTCGTCCGGATAATCAACCGTGATTTTCAGATTACTGGTTGCCTGGAATAACGGAGATGTCGGATAATGAGGAATCGGGAAAAAGCATGGGCTGAGCAGTAGAGCCAGAAACATCCAAAACCCCAGGGTTTTCAGGAACCGAGCCTGGTCCTCAAAATAATGCTTTCTCTTTAAATAAAAGATCAAAGCAAGACTCAAGAAAGATAACACAGCAACGATAATTCCCCCAAACAGAGCACGCCTCAAACTCAAACCAAACGATTGAAAGTAAAGGATATAGAGTAGTACGACAAGACTGACTGAAAAGGCGACCGATGCCGCAACGACCAAGCCATGTTTGCGGACAAAAGGATTGAGCCTGCTCAATGAATCTCCCCACGTATAACGCCGTCCCCCATTTCCTGCAAAAACACCTCATCCAACTCATTCCACCTTGGCGAAGGGGCTGTCGCGCTCACCCGCAGATAATTTCCCGTCCAGCCTTCCATCCTCCAACCGAATTCATCATATTCTGTTGTCGACTCCCACAGAACAGACATGGACTTTCCGATGAATTTTTCTCGATAAGACCTTGCCGACCTTTCAATCGATTCTTGCAGGATGCGATTCCGCTTCTTTCTTAACTCGGGCTTGATCTGTCCCTTCATCCGAGACGCCCCCGTGCCGGGACGGGGCGAATAGGAGAAGACATGCCCGCCAGAAAAATTCATTTCGGTGACAAAGCTCAGAGTGTCTGCAAATTCTCTTTCCGTCTCGCCGGGGAATCCTGCAATCAAATCGGTCGTGATGGCGACATCCCGAATCACCGCGCGGGCGGCATGGACGAGCTCTCGAAAAGAGTCCGTTGTGGTTTTGCGAGCCATCCGTTTCAGCGTTGAGTCGCTACCAGATTGGAGCGGCAGATGAAGGTGAGGCATGAGGCGGGAATCTTCCCATAAGGAGAAAAAGCCCGCATCCAGATCCCAGGGTTCGAGAGAGGAGAGTCTCAGGCGGCGGACATCCGTATCCCGTAAAAGCGCTTTTACCAAATCACGGAGATGAAACCCAAAATCATTTCCCCATGAACCAAGATGAACACCGGTCAGGACAATCTCCTTCGAACCGCCTGCGAGCGCCGAATTGACGTCGCGAATCACGTCACCGATATGTCGTGAACGTCCTTCGCCGCGGGCGAGTGTCGTAATGCAAAACGTGCATTGGTTGTCGCAGCCATCCTGCACTTTTATGAATGCTCGCGTGCGGCGATGCAAGCCGGGAATGGGCACCCGGTCGATAGGTTCATGATCGAACGACTCTTTGGGCAAGCCGAGGATCTCGGAAACGAGCAGATCTTTTTTTTCGTTTGAAATTATATGCCTGACATTGGGGAGGCTCGCGGCTTCCTTCGGCTGGAGGGTAGTCCAACATCCGGTGGCGGCGATCTCGCTCACGCCCGCCCGCGCGATGGCGCGAACCTTGCCACGAGAGTCAGATGCGGCCTGGGTTGTGACCGCGCAAGTGTTAACCACCGCCATATCTGCGCGATCGGCAGACGCGACGATCTCGTGCCCCGCAGCGCGAAACTGCCGCGACATGGTTTCGATCTCCGCCTGGTTAAGACGGCAACCTATCGTATCGAGAAAGATCTTCATAAAACCATCAAGGCTGCAAAACGACGAAATTGTCGAAAATTATGTCAACGCCCGACGCGCTGAAGGTACCTGCAAGGATTCCCACATCGCCGGAAGAAAGAGCTGCATCCTGCGCCTGCGCCACCAGATTCCCGTTCACATAAAAGGTCAACGTGTTTCCGGCACAATCTGCGCGAATATGATTGATGGCAAGTCCCTTGTTGATACTGGACGAGGCCAGCAATTCGGATTGACCGAGCAATAACGCCTGGCCTCCTTGAAAGAGACCCATGCCATAGTAGCCGTCGCTGGTGATGATGAAGAAATAATAGTCCCTCCCGTTATAACGGCAGATCACACCGATGCGGTTCTCATCCGGACCCGCCAATTTGCCGGTATCCACTTCGACGCGCACGTCGGTGAAATTCCGGCGCGGGGTCGCCCAAAAATTCGTCTGCAAGGCATTGACGAGCATGCGGTAACCGCCGGAATAATAATCCATCACGCCTTCGGTGACGAGCAGGCGATCCCAGCCGGTGGTGGGCTGCGCAAAGTCATCCTGAAAGAGCACCGAACCTGACGCTTGCGGCGCGGCGGGAGCCTGTCCCTGCCCGGGAGGCGCACCCGCGCAGGCGGCAATCAGAGCGGACAAAACGAAAAACAAAAGGAATCGATTCATGAACGCGATTTTATCATCTAAAGTATTTATCCAATAACTGGCGCGCGGCGTCGGCGTACCCGCCGGGATTTTGAGCATCGCGGACAAATGTCAGCAGGTTGAAGGCCGCCGCTCGATTCCCCTGGGCGAGATACGTGAGGGCAAGATGGATGTGCGCAGAATAAAACTCGGGCGCTATGTCAATGGCTTGCTTCAAGACCAGTTCAGCATTGGCAAATCGCCCTGTGGATAGATAAACATAGCCGAGGGTATCCAGAACAACGGGGTCGGTTGGCGCGAGCGCAAAGGCTTGCTGGGCGGCGGGCAAACCGATCTCCTCGACCTGGATGGTATTCTCCGCGCAAAAAACCGCGAGCAAGCGCAGGTATTCCGCTGAGTTCGGTTCAAGTTCCACAGCACGCTGATACGATTCCAACGCAAGAACCAGGTCGCCAAGTTTGGCATACGCTTCGCCGACCCCGGCCCGCCAGCGCGGATTTTCCGGTTCGATACCGGCCGCGAGTAGATATTCCGCGAGCATTTGTTCGTACTTACCTTTACGGCTCCAATACAACCCGCGCAACGCGCGAACACTGACAGAATTTCGATCCAGTGACAACGCCCGATCAAGTTCCGCGCTTCCATCCTGACCGGTCTGCTGTTTCGCCTCTCCAAGCCATGCCCACGCCTCAGCATTGATATCATTTAGCCGAATCGCCTCTTCGAATGCCGCTGTGGCCAATTCCCAGTCCTGAACGAGACCAAAGGCTTGACCGATGATCACCCTTTGCATGGAAGGGTCGTTTTGTTGGCTTGATACTGCCAGGGCGGCACGTAAAGTCTGAACAGCTGAATCAACCTCCGGATTGAGAGTCGAGGCGCGGGTCAATTCAGGCAGTGCATCGTCGGGAGATAGCAACATCGATAACATGCCAAGTCGATACGCGGCATAGGCATCCGAAGAATCCAGCCGGGTTTGATTTTCGAGAGCGAGCCGCTCCGCTTCCCAATCCTTCTCTTCGCGATATATGAAAGCCAGCAGGCTGTACAACCCCGCTGATTCATGGCGCTCAGCCCCCTTGTTGCAAATAGGCGCAGCTGCTGACAAATTCCCGAGCTGTATGTGAGATGTGCAATACCAGATCCAACCTTGTTCTGAGAAATCATCCCCCTTTTCGAAATAACCCACGGCTGCGGAAAAGTCCCCCGCCTGTGCCCCGTTAATGCCTGCGCGTTCGAACAAATCCCTGCGCCAGGGTAAAAATCTTGCGGCATGGGCAAAGGATTCTGCGGCAAGGGCGTAACTCCCCTCTCGCTCCGCCTGCTCTGCGCGATCGAGACTGGAGTAGCCCCCAAGAAGTATTGAGACCACCGCCGAAAAGATGAGAAGAAAAACGATCCAATAGGTCGATCCGATCCGTCGCAACATGATTTCAATTCTACGCGATAATCCGGGACTGGCAGTATAATCACCATCGAATGAGCGACTTTATTCAATTGGTTTTGACGCAATTGACCGTCCCGCCAGGCGATTTGATCTATTACATCGTCCTGGTATTCGTGGTTGCCAGCGCCTTGCAGTCGGCGTTCAATCATTGGCGGGCGAGCGAATTTCCACAATCGCGCCGCGCATTCATCGGGCTGGGAATATTGCTGTGCGCCCAGATTCTCATGTTTTTATTGAGCGGCCTGGGATGGCAGGAATTGCTGGATCCAAAATCCGTTCTCCCGCCCCTGGACCGCGCCTTTCTCGCTTTTGGCATCGTTTGGGTCACATGGTTGTACGCCTTCCCCGAACCCAACCGCCTGGCGGATGCAGCAGCGACATTGTTGAGCATGTTCATCATCACCGCACTGGGGCTTGGTTTGATCTCATGGAATCAACAGATCGCCAATCCAGAGTCCGCGACCTTGAGTTACAACCTGACCATCGATGACCTTGTCTGGCAGGTCGGTTCTCTTCTCCTTACCTTGTTGGGTATGGCAGTTCTCTTTATCCGCAAACCCGATGGCATGTGGTACGGTATCATTCTGATGCTCCTTTGCTTTGCGGGTCATCTCGGACAATTGCTCATCGGATTGGAAGGCGATTACCCCGGCATTGTGCGGCTCGCATACATGGCGGCATTCCCGATCCTGCTGACCCTGCCCCAGCGGTTTTCATCCATCCAAGGCGTGGAGGTTGCGCAACCTGTCAAACCGACAACCCGGAAACAGGATCTGACGGGACGGCCGGAACGAAGAAGATACAGCACCGACCCGAAGACTTTCCACGCGCTGCTTGCAGTCGCCGCCGAGAATAATTCCACGAAGATGAGCCAGGCGATCACGCGCGCCACGGCGCAAACCATGCTCGCAGACCTGTGCTTCATGATCTATCTTACTGACGAGAACAAGCAGATGGTTATTGCGGGTGGATATGATTTGATCCGGGAGGAAAGCCTTGATGGCGGACCCCTTTCCAAAAATGCGATACCGATGCTGGCAAATTCGATCCAGCGCGGGCGACCTTTGAGGCTCCCTGCCAGCAGCACATCGGCGGATATCAAGGGTCTCGCGGACATCCTCGGTTTGAGCAACCCCGGCCATATCCTTTATGTCCCCATCCTTACCCCGGATAAGGAAACTTTGGGAGGCATCCTTTTGCTTTCGCCATACTCCGACCGGACATGGAGCGCAGAAGATCAAGCCTTCCTTTCAAACATAGCCACTTCCCTGGTACCCATTATCCAGCGCAACCAGAGGGTTTCCAGGCTTGAAGAGGAGAACAGCCTCTCGAAAGCACAGGCGACAGACCTCGAGCGGCGAATCCGCGAGTTGACCAGCCAACTCGAAACGGCTCGAAACGAAGCGGAGCAAAACCGCCCAGACGACATCGCTTCGCTAAGAGCCGCGCAGGAAGAGTCGCAATTCATTATCGAACATCTCCAGAATGAAAACGCCGAACTCCGCGCCGGGAAGAATCTGACTCCAACCCAGGCTGAACAGGAACTCAATGATACCCTGCAGGAAGTGGCAACCCTGCAAAATCAGCTTGCAGAAGCGAGAATGAAACTGGATGAATTGGAAAAGGGACACATCGCAACGAAAAATACCGAGCAGGCGGAAGTGATCGCCTCCATTTCGCAGGAATTACGCCAGCCGCTTTCCTCGATCGTCGGTTACACCGACCTGCTCCTGGGCGAATCGGTGGGCATTCTTGGCGCGCTGCAGAGAAAATTCGTCGACCGCATCAAGGTTTCGACAGAGCGAATCCGCAGTTTGACGGACGACATGATCCAGATCACGACCCTGGCAACCGATCTCAACGAACTCAAACCCGAATCGGTGGACCTTAATTCGATCATCGACAACGCCATGTCATATACGAGTTCGCAGATTCGCGAGAAGAATATTTCCATCCACCTCGAAGTGCCGAAATCGCCGACGTCCATCCACGCCGACCGCGAAGCGCTTCAACAGATCCTCATTCATCTATTGCAAAATGCCGGGGCGGCGACCCCCTTCGAAGGGACGATCCGACTCAAGGTCCAGACACGAAGCGAAGATGGGATGGAGTACATCCTGATCCAGGTCACTGACATGGGCGGGGGAATCGCTCCCGAAGATCTGCCGCGGGTCTTTACCCGGCTCTATCGCGCCGACAACGTCCTTATCCAGGGCGTCGGTGATACCGGTGTGGGTTTGTCCATCGCAAAGACTTTGACCGAGGCCCAGCAGGGCCGCATCTGGGTGGAAAGCAACATGGGTCAGGGCGCCACCTTTAGTGTGCTATTGCCGATCTCCGGCGAAAAACTTGTAGAAAAACAAAAAAGGAAATAGTTAATGCGGAGTGTGCGCGAATTTGGGAATGCGCTGGTGGCAGCGTTCCTCTCCATCGGGTTGACTCTTGGCGCACTGTCAATTTCCCTTGTCGGGTTCGTCCCGGAAGAAACTGAAGTCTCGACCCTGACGCCGATCCCTTCGCCGATTCCCGTCACGGCAACGAACACATTTCCACCGACTTCGACTTTGATTTCAGCTTTAACATCATCGACCTTTACGGCCACCAGCACGATCGCCCAATCCACAAACTGCCCCCCTCCAACCGGATGGATACTCATTTACGTCCAACCAGGTGACACGCTCGAAAGCCTTGCCGCAAGATATGGAACAACCGGGGAGATCTTGAGAGGCGGGAACTGCCTGGTCAGCAGCAGCCTGCTTCCAGGAACGCGCATCTTCGTTCCAAACCAGCCAACGAGCATCCCAGCGGCATGCACCCCCGGCGCTGCTGGCTGGATAAAAAATTATGTCGTGAAAGCGAACGATACGTTGTTCAGCATCGCTCTGGCATATTCGACCACCCTGGATGCCCTTAAAAAGGCGAACTGTCGCAGGACCGAGGTCATCTTTGCAGGCGAAATCCTTTGGGTGCCAAATGTCACACCACGGACCCCGACAAAGTCTGCGACAATTACCCAGAATATCACAGCGACTCCCGTATTCACCGAACCGGGAACGAGCCTGCCATTCACAGGCACGCCGACCCTGACCCAAACGCCCATCCCGCCAACATCAACTCCATCTTCCACCGTGACGCCCATCCCGACCCAGACCGCCTCGCTGACACCGTTCCCGATCACCACTCCATCCCCATAACACGCACATTCCATTAACGTTCGAATACATCGATGAAACCATCCACACTTATTATATCGACCGTCCTTGCGACAGTGATATTTACCTCATGTGCTCCGCCCGCCACCGAGCAGGCGCCTCTGCCGTTCGTCTTGATCACCCCAGCGGCGAATGCAAGCCCGACTCCAACGCCGTTCCAGCCTTCGCTTGTTACTCCGACCTCATCGTTACTTCTTGTTAATGATTCGAATCCTGAGCCGCCGGCGATCCTTCCGACCATAATCGTCCCGCCAACCGCTGCGCCTCTCGCCTCCCCGACAGCGACTGCGTCCTTCGAACAGTTGTTTCCGACGCAGGCAGCCCCGCCCCCCGAAGTCCCATCGGTGGATCCCGCCTCCCTGCCGCCGTTGACCAACAATGAGACCGTAAACTTTCTACTCATCGGTTCAGACCGCAGACCTTACGGCTCATCGCACCGCACGGATACCTTGCTCATCGCCATTGTCTGGTATCGTGAAGGGCAGGTTTCATTGATCTCCATCCCACGCGATACCTGGCTTTACATTCCTACTGTCGGGATGCAGCGCATCAATACCGCCTACCAGAGCGGAATATCCGGCGGCTACCCAGGCGGTGGTATGGGGTTATTGAAGGATACGATCCTGCAAAACTTCGGCATCCGCATCGATCATACAGCCATGGTCGAGTTCGACGGATTTCGCCGCATCGTGGATACCCTCGGCGGGATCGATGTCCCCGTCGCCTGTCCCTACACAGACTGGCGGCTCATCTCCCCCGGCCTCGATGAGAATAACGAAAACAATTGGTGGCTGTACACAGTGGGACCCGGGCAGGTGCATATGGACGGAGACCTCGCGCTTTGGTACGCCCGTTCCCGTTCCAAATCCAACGATTTCGACCGAGGTCGCCGACAACAGGAAGTCATCCGGACCCTTTTTCAAAAAGCGCTACAAACAAATACGTTCAGCAAGATTCCCCAACTCTATAACGATTTTTCAAGCACAGTTATAACCGACATGGGTCTGGGTGATATGTTGAATCTTGCGCCTTACGCCATCAATTTCACCAACGCGAACATCCGCAGTTATTACATCCGTCCGCCTTATGTCACTTCATGGATCACACCGGGCGGCGCGTCCGTTCTCTTACCGCAGGAGGAGGCGTTAAGGCAGTTATTGATCGAAGCGACGACCCTCTCCACATACGCAACCGTCAGGGAAAATATCACGATCGAAGTGCAGAACGGCTCACGCTTCGACACGATGGAAGCGCTGGCCGCCTCCCGCCTGAATTACGCCGGATACGAAACCACCACGGGAATTGCAGATAACAGGGATTACGCCGGTTCCGTTCTTGTGGATCACACAGTGACACAGGACCAAAATGAACGTCAGACCATCCTAAATGTCCTGGGAGCATACTCCGCCAATATATTATCCATCCCGGACCCGAACAGCCGCGTGCAATATCGCGTCATCCTTGGCGCCGATTATCAAGCGTGCTTCAAACCGGAGGACCTCACCCATTAATTCCTTGCAAAAGCGGAACGGCTGGACTATAATCCCGCCCGTCACAAAGGGCGCATAGCTCAGTTGGTTAGAGCGCATCTATCACACAGATGAGGCCCGGGGTTCGAGTCCCTGTGCGCCCACAAAAAAACGCCTCCCACGAGGCGGTTTTTTTTCCGAAATGTGTAAGCAAACTATCAGAATCTATCATGATTGCAAAAAAAGCTCCGTCCTCTTTTATAATCACGGTGTATGACAAACCGCTCAAATGAAGCATGGCTTTCAGCCTTACGCAGCACAGGCGCACCCCACGAGGAAGCCCTGGCTGATTTGCGCCTGGTCGTCCAAAAGGGACTTCCTTATGCCCTTTCGCGATGGTTATCCTCCGACGATCCGCTCTTCCAGCCTCTCGTCGAGGAGGTGACGCAGGAAACTCTCCTACGCGTCCTGGATCAGTTGAACACTTTCGAAGGGCGCAGTCTTTTCACAACCTGGGTTCATAAGATCGCCATTCGCATCGCATTGACCGAACTCCGCCGCAAGCGCTGGCGCGATGCATCCCTCGACGAGTTGACTGAAAACGAAGACGCTCCTCCGCCCCCCGGCCTGCTTGCCGACCCGCAAGCTTCCCCCGAAACTTCAGCCGAGCGCAAAGACATGATCGTCCGGGTGAGGCGGATCTTGGAAGAGGAACTGACCCCCAAACAACGCGAAGCGCTTGTACTGCTCGGTTTGCAGGATGTGCCCATGGAAGAAGCCGCCCGCAGAATGAAGACCAACCGCAACGCGCTTTATAAATTATTGCACGATGCCCGCCTGCGCCTGAAAAAGCGCCTCTCCCTCGAAGATCTATCCCCGCAGGATGTGCTGCTCGCTTTCGAACAAAAGTAAGATTAACTTTATATTAATCGTCTCAGCCTTAGAATGAACATAAAAAACCTGCTCCATCGAATCCGAAACCGCTCGTCCTCCCAGCCCGAGATGACCGACGAGGTTACGCTCAAGTTCCTCCACGTGCTCGAACAGTTCAAGGAGGAGGAACTATCCTGTGGGGAATTCTACGCAGTATTGGACGAATTC
The DNA here is from genome assembly GCA_015075725.1 of Anaerolineales bacterium. Lineage (NCBI taxonomy): Bacteria > Bacillati > Chloroflexota > Anaerolineae > Anaerolineales > Anaerolineales bacterium. Next base: position 3,930,010 of record JABTTV010000001.1, read on the forward strand.
GTGGAAACCGAGATCAGGGGCGGAAGCGCCCATAAACTCACTCCGCTCATCCGCGAGCATCTGGACATCTGCTCGGAATGCTGCGATGAATACGAAGCCCTGCTCACCGTGATCGAGCACACAAAAGAGGATGAAAAAAATTGACAGGCGATCGCCTGTCAATTTTTTATCCGTGAAACAGCTTCTCGCCCGCCCGGATGGGCACCCTCACCCTGTTCTCCACCGGGGTGATCGGACAGGACCACATCTCGTTGTATGCGCAATACGGGTTATAGGCTAGATTGAAGTCGACAAGAAATCGACCTCCCGGCAAAACCTCCGGCTCGAGATACCGCCCTGCCGGATACGTTTCCCGACCGGCCAGAGAATCGACAAAGGGAAGGAAATATCCGTGCTCGCTCCGAAAAATCGTCAACTCAACGGTCTCACCTTCGACAGAAAATGAAATCCTGCCGTATCGTTCATAGTGCTGAACTCCCCCGGTGGAAGTCTGCATATCGAACCCATCCTTGACAGAAAATTCCTCCACCTGCGCCTCGATGCGCAGTTGTTCATTTTCAGGGAAATAATTCAAGCCGTGAAAACCCGCTTTCTGCTCGCGGGTCAAGGGGCTTTGCGGGTGGCTGGCAAAGAATTCATCCTTCTCTGCACGGAACGCCTCAAGTTCGGTCATCGTCTCTCCTATTCGTCATCCATTCTTTCTACCAGACATGAACAACCGGGGTTTTCTTACAATTCAATTTATTGGAGGCGGGTTGCAAAGTCATCGCAACACGAAAACGCCCTTGCAATTTCGATGCCTTTATGCTATTTTTAGCGCGGCAGAGGATTTCGGATGAATTCCAAACAAAAGACAGTCATGATCATCGAGGACGAAGCGGACGCCGCGGAACTCTTCTCCGAAATGATGCGATTGAATGGTTTTCGAGTCATCAAAATGTTTTCCAGCGGTCCCGCCATCCCCATCATCAGCCAGGAAAAACCCGACGTAATCCTTTTGGACATCATGATGCCCGACATTTCAGGCCTCGAAGTCCTGCGTTATATTCGCCGCGAACCCGAGCTCGCATCCATTCCCGTCATCATCCTTTCCGCCAAAAGCATGCCTGGCGACATTCGAACGGGGTTCGAAGCCGGCGCTTCCATGTACCTCACCAAACCGGTTGGGTATCAAGACCTCAAGCAGGCGGTTGAGAAGGTGCTCGGCATTTCCGATCCGGAATGAATCAAATTCGGGCTTTTATCGCCATTGACCTGCCTTCATCCCTTCAAGAATCAATCGAAGAACAAATTTCCCACCTGCGCCAGACATTGGGGAACGATGCCATCCGCTGGGTTCCCGCCCGCAATATGCACCTGACATTAAAATTTCTGGGCAACATACCTGGGACGCATTTGGACTTCCTCAAACAGATGCTCTCCCAAGCCGCGGATTCAGCCCAAAAATTCGACCTGACCATCGGTGGATTCGGCTCCTTCCCAACCTCAAACCGGATTCGCGTCCTTTGGGTTGGAGTCCACGCTCCAGCCGCCCTCGCCTCCCTTCAACGCGAGATCGAAGCGGGTGCTGCCCGTCTCGGCTACGAGAAGGATGGACGCTCATTCTCACCGCATCTGACCGTGGGACGGGTCCGACAGGGAATCGACGCAGGGCAACTTCAAAGAATACGCAATGCCGTTGCTGAAATCCAACTTGGCAGGATCGGCACAGCCAGAGTAGACTCTGTGCATCTCTACCAAAGCGACCTGCACGCGGACGGGTCGGTTTACACCAGACTATTCTCCGCGCCGTTGAGGTGACCCCTGACCGCCCTGAACATGGCACGCGACATCGTACACGCCCTGGAGGATAAGAAAGGCGAAGACATCCTCCTGATGGATATCAAGGACATCGCATCCTTTACCGACTATTTCGTCATCTGCACAGGCACCAGCGACCGCATGCTCGACGCCCTGGCAAGCGCCGCCACCGACGAAATCAAGAAAAAATACAGGAAGAAAGCCCGAAAGCAGGGTCTCTCCCGCGACGGCTGGGTGGTCGTCGATTTTGGCGACGTGGTAGTGCATCTCCTCTCACCCGACCAGCGTGAGTATTACCAGATCGAAGAACTTTGGGAAGATGGAAAAATCCTGTTGAGACTTCAATGAACGAAAACCCGCAGGCTCTTCGGCCTGCGGGTTTATTTTTTTATCCGCCTGTCATTGTTCATACTCGTAGTGATTAATGAGTGTATAGGTGATGTAATTTTCCCAAAGCGGCTGGACCAGTTCCCAATCGTAATCATGTGATGAAAAAGTCTGAATCACCATCCGCCCGTCAAGGCAGGAGGCGAGCACACCGTAATCCGATTTTCGGTCCTGGTAAAGTCCGCCGACCAAAACGCCATCCCCGCCCGGAGCCAAATCGAGCAGGTCGCCTGCATCGCCAAACCAGACCGGGTAGGGATACGAAGGGGCTCTAACGGTGTTCGGCGTGGACAAAAGCGGATGAGACGTATCCAGCCAGAAGATCGAATACTTATAGGGGTCGTAATCGAAATCACGCTCCCAGTCCCGGAAGAATCCCACGCCGCAATCAGAGAGAATTGGCGCGATCTTGCCGCGGGCGACCTGGTCCAAATACCAGACCTCGATGATCACCGCGCCGCCGTTATCAATGTGGTCGTATAGCAACTCGAACAGCTCGCCGCTGAAACCGGAGCGCACCTCGGCGGCGACTATGATCAAATCCCACTTGGTGGCGGAATTGGCGTATTCGCGGAATCTTCCCATCGCATCCCCGGTATTGATAACCCTGCCACCGGAGAAGTTCATGGCACGGACGGTTTGGGCAACTACGGGCGCAAGAGACGGGTCGCCCGCCGCGTCTTCGAAGATCAGGATATTCGAACCCTTGATGTTTGCGTCCATATCGATCACCTCCGGGGTCGGATTTCCCACTGGTCCTATTGGTCCCGGTCCGACCCCTATTACAGTTTCGGGGGTATAGGTCGGATAAGGAGTATATGTTGCGGCAGGTGGAGGCAGGATTTCCGCAGAATCATCAGCGTTCAATGTCGCCCGCTGGATCGCCAGACTGGTTTGCTGGATCGCCAGCGCCACCCGGGTTTCCTCCATCGGGTATTCGCCGCCCGTCGAACCGGGGATGTTGCATGCCAGAGTCGCGGTCAGGAGCGTCAGCACAGCCAAACGCCATTTCATACCAAGTGTCATGGTGATTCCTCCTTTCAAATAGAGGGAAAATTCGATTTCCTGCCTAGAATCATTATATAACCACCCAATCGAAATCAATCAGTTAACGCAATTAGTCATCCATTTTTTGTGAGTTTCTTCAAAACTGATTCTTTCTGTAGAAAACAAACAGTCTCTTCAACAATTTTCGAAGAGACTGTTATGAACCATTTTGGTTCAAATTGACTGAATTATTTCGACGTTATTTCTCGAATATCCAACGGTCCACATCACGCTTCCAATCCACCAATTCCTCTTTATTAAACCAGAGCGCAACTTCGCGCTCGCCTGTCTCCGGTTTGTCTGATGCGTGGATGAGGTTTCGCCCAACTTCGAGGGCGAAGTCGTGACGGATGGTGCCGGGCGCGGCTTCGACCGGTTTGGTCGAGCCGACCGTCTGCCTGACAGCGGCTACGGCATTCGGACCTTCCCATACCATCGCCATCACAGGCGCAGAGGTGATGTAAGAGATCAAACCATCGTAGAAAGGTTTACCTTTGTGTTCTGCATAATGAGTTTCAGCCAACGACAAACCGACCTCGATAAATTTCGCAGCCACCAGGCGAAGACCGCGGCGTTCGAGACGGGCGATCACCTCACCGATCAATCCACGCTGGACGCCGTCGGGCTTTACAAGTACTAGCGTTCTTTCCACTGAGTTCCTCCAAAAAATGAATATAAAACCTGACAGGTCTTCGAGACCTGTCAGGTTATCTTTATCTTATCAACTCTTCCGCTTTGTTATAGGCATCCAGAGCTTCTTTCAACCGGTTCGCCCGCATATAGGCGTCTCCCAGTGTCTGCCAGATGCCCACCTCCACCGGGTACCGGTAGAGCGATTCGGACAGATTGCCGATCACCTCTTCAAGATGCTTGCCTTTCTTGATCAATTTACCAAAATGCATCAGCGCTTCGGGGATATCGCCCCGGTCCAACTCGGCCTTGGCAAGATTCAGCGTGCTGACAGAAGCCTGACCTTCAGATTTGCGTCCGCGCGGCAAACCTTGTTTTTGGAACGATTTCCTTTTCCCGGCAGGTTCGGACGGTTCAGGGGATGGCGGGTTTTGCACCAGTTTCTGTCCTGTACGCGGTGCGCCAACCGGCTCTGCTTCCTGCGAAGTCGAGATGGGATGCCAGTCTGAAGGCGAGGTCGGCTTTGGAGGAGTGAGAGCACCGCCTTCCGCTTCCCATTGCTCACGGTGCGACCAGGGAGGCAACTCCCCGCCAGCCAGATCAGTTGCAAATTCCTCTTCATCGACGCCTTTAAGCCAGTCGGGTAATTCCGCGCTTAGAGTAACAGATTCAGGTTCCGGTGAGGAGGGAGGCGTCCAGGATTCTTCCTCCGGTTCTTCCCCGGCTTCCATCCAGCTTGGCAAACCCGAAGAGGTTGGAACAGGTTCTCGCGCCGGATATCGTGATTCAAGCGGTGGTTTGGGAGCGCGCAGGGTTTCGGGATCAATATCCAAGCCCGGCTCGTTATCCAATCCGCTCAACCAGTCGGTGAGATCCTGGTTCTTCACAAGGCTCTCTTCTGATTCAATGGCGGAAGGCTCGGGTTTGTCCAAGCCGCCAAGCCAATCCGGCAGGCTGGATGTGTCAAGCGGCCGCTGTGGGGTTTCACCCACAGACTCGGATTCGCCCAGCCAATCCGGAATGGTTCCCTTCTCCTCCGGCTGGCTCTCATCGGCTTTCATCCAATCGGGTACTCCTGATGAAGACCCTGATAATTCCATTGGCTCGTCTTTCAGGGCCTCAAGATTCTTTAACCACAGGCTGGTTTCATCCTCTGCAGGCAACGAAGCGGAAGATTCGGCAGCAGATGCCTTTTCGAAATCAGCAAAGAATTCCTCACCGACATTCTGCGCGTTCTCGCTCCATTCCGACTTGACAGGTTCAGGCTCGGCGGAAGGCTGCGAGCCGATGTTCTGGGCTTGCGCGACCCATTCGGGCGGAGTGTCGCTGCGTTTATTTGGGTCGGTGACAAGTTCTTCGGGCTTCGCTCCGTGTTTCGCGGCAAGCGATTCGAGCCAGGCCACCGCATCATCCTGTTCCTGCGAGGTCGAACCGAGGGTTTCGACACCTGGCGGCGGAATTTGCTCGGAAGGCTGCGCGCCGATGTTCTGGGCTTGTGCGACCCATTCGGGCGGAGTCTCGCTGCGTTTTTGTGGATCGGTGACAAGCTCCTCGGGCTTCGCTCCGTGTTTTGCGGCAAGCGATTCGAGCCATGCCACCGCATCATCCTGCTCTTGCATTGTGGAACCGAGAGTTTCAACTGAAGCGGATGGCTCATTCGCCGGTTCACTCGATTTCAACCAATCCGGGATGTTTCCGGGTTCAATGATGGGTTCTTCGCTCTGTGGTTCAGACGTCACTGCAGACATCGCGCCCAAGCTTGAAAGCCAGTCCGGTGATTCCTCGGTGGAAGGAGTAGGCTCAGGTTGTGGCACATCACTGACACCCTTCAACCAATCCGGGACATCACCAATGGGCTCGGCAGATTGAGCTGGCGAAACCTCATTAGAAGACTCGCCTTCCGCTTTCAACCAGTCGGGGACGTCACCTGCGGGTTTGGCTGCGCCCGCGAAAGGATCGAAGCCAGGATCAAGGTTGGTTAAATAATCAGGCGTTTCGATCCCCAGCGAGGGTTCCGCGGCTACCGGTGCGGAGCTTGGGGGGGTCTGTGATTTTAGCCACTCGGGGATATCCGCTTGTACAAGTCCCTCTTCATCCGGCGTTTCATCAAAAATGGATGCTGGCTGTTCGGGTCCGCTTGATGCACCCCAACCGGCAGCGCGTAAAAAGTCCGGGATGCTTTCATCAGGCTGGGGTGGAGATGCAGATGCGGCTGAATCCTGAGGCGATTCCTCCATCGCGGAAGAACGAAGCCACTCGGGTTGCTCTTCGACAACGGCGGTCCCGGCGCCGAGAGGAGGCACGGATGGAAATCCGATGGATGCGTTGTTCCATTCCTGTCCCATCTGCACTTCTTCGCCGGTATATTCGAGCCGGTCCAGATTCACGGAGGCGTCAGGAACGTCAGCCATTTCGAAGATGGAACCTTTTACAAAATTGGCATATGGATCCATTTCGGCAACATGCAGGCGATAGACCTGGGTGCTCTCCACCCCACCCGAGGCGGGAAGCAGGTCCACCAGGATGCGGTTCGCGTCGAAAGTGTAGGCGTATCGCTTGATCAACTGGTTGCAGATATCAGCGGCATCGGCGCGTTGACCGCTCTTGTAATATGAATAAGCCAGAAGCAGCTGCATATCCACCCGCTGCGGGTCAGAGGCGAGCACGGCGCGGATCTCGGCAATGGCCTGCGGATATAATTCGCCATGCACGTAAATACGCGCGAGCGCGCCGCGCGTCATACGGACCTTGGGAGGTTCCATTCCATCGCGCCGACCATAGAGCCGCTGCAATTCCGCTTGAATCGCCGGATTGGATGACTGCACCTCGGAAGCTCGTTCCATGTGCCAGATGGCGTCGTCTAGCTTATTCTCCTCATCGCGGATGATACTCAAGCCGACGTGCGCCACAAAATCATCGGGGACAGCCATGAGCAAGCGCCCGAAAATATCCACCGCTTCGGCGTAACGACGAGACTCAAGGTATGCCTTGCCGAGCAGCCGGTAGGTTTCGAGATGTTTGGGAAACGTTTTGAGGATGTGGCGGCAATGGGCAATCGCCTCGTTCGTCTGCCCCTGTTCGATGAGGCGTTCGATCTCGCGGTTGTAGATTCGCAACGATACTTTTGCCATTACCTTTTCCTATGATTAAGTATGCCTGATTCCAATGAAAATCGCAAGGCGACTGACTATATTTTACTCGTAAAACAGCGGTAACGGCGGTACGGATTCATCGCTGTATCGATACGCAGAGAGGATCGCCTCACGCGCATCCTTGAGTTTTTCCCCGTCGTTGGCATGAATCTCACAGAGCGCCTCGCCCGCCCGAACCGAATCCCCGACCTTTTTGAAGACGAGGAAACCGACAGCGTGGTCGATGGGATCGCCTTTTTTGGCTCTCCCCGCCCCCAAAGCGACGGAAGCCTCGCCCACGGTTCTTGCGTTGACCTGGGATACGAATCCGCTTCGGGGAGCCTTGACCGCCTCGATGAATTTTGCCCTCTCGAACTTCGAGGTATCGTCCACAAAAGAGGAATCGCCGCCCTGGGCGGACACAAGCAGGCGCAATTTTTCCAGGGCGGTCCCTTCGGCGATGGATTTTTGAGCGAGTGCCCGGCCTGCTTCCAGATCTTTTGCGCGCCTTCCAAGCACGAGCACATGCGCCGCAACATGCAGACAGTGCTCCACAAAATCGGCGGGGCCGCGACCGCACAGGGTTTCGATGGCTTCGATCGTTTCGAGGGAATTTCCCACCGCTGAGCCGAGAGGCTGGTTCATATCGGAAAGCAGAGCCACCGTCTCGCGTCCCGCCAGCCGCCCGATATCCACCATGAGATGCGCAAGTTCACGACCGCGCTCGAGGTTCTCCATGAACGCACCCAAGCCCACTTTGACATCCAGGACAATCGCCTGTGCCCCAGCCGCGATCTTCTTGCACATAATCGAGGAAGCGATCAGCGGCATGGATGGAACCGTTCCGGTCACGTCGCGAAGCGCATACATCTTTCCGTCCGCAGGCGCAAGGTCGAGAGTCTGACCGGTCAACACGATGCCCTTTTCTTTCAATTGTTCGAGAAATTCGTCGGTGGTCAAATCGACGCGATAACCGGGGATGGATTCGAGCTTGTCGAGCGTGCCTCCGCTGAACCCCAATCCGCGCCCGGACATCTTGCCCGCGGGCAAGCCGCATGCCGCCACGATCGGCAATACGGCGATGCTGGTTTTATCACCCACGCCGCCCGAAGAGTGTTTGTCCACGGCGATGTCCACAACTTTGGAGAGGTCGAGCACCTGCCCGGAATGCGCCATGGAAAGGGTGAGGTCGGTGGTCTCGCGGTTCGTCATGCCGTTGAGCATGACAGCCATGGCAAAGGCGGACGCCTGGTAATCGGGAATCTCCCCGTTCGTAAACCCGCGCACAAAGAAATCGATCTCTTCCGCCGTCAATTGTCCTTTATCGCGTTTTTTGATGATGATATCCACTGCGCGCATCGAAATCTCCTTTTATAGTCAGGCATGGGTATTGTAACGTATTTTGTCAGATAAGATTTTCGCCTTAACGATAACCGAAGTCCGCCACCAAAGCGGACCGTCGCTGACGGAATACACGTACACGGGACAATATTCCTACACAGGATCGTTCGGTCTCATGTACTATAATGCGAGATGGTATGACCCGGCTTTGGGAAGATTTGCCCAAGCGGACACCACCGTCCCGCCGGGGGTGCAGGGACTGGACCGCTACGCCTACGTCAACAACTCGCCGATGAATTACGTCGACTCGAGTGGGCATATGTATTGCGATTATATAAATAACCAAAACAAGGAAGATTGCGAAGGAGGACAATGGAGAAATAGCACAACGCATGGAGAAACACCAGGAGAATTAATAAACCTTTATAAAAGATTCGGTGATGGCGAGCAACTCGATGATAGAGGCTCTTCGCTTTTTCAAGAGTTATCTTCGGCAATAGAAATCTACATGAAATCTCACTCTGGCTACGATATAAAAAAGGATCCTTACTTACATAATCCTGGTAATTACATGGACTTCTATAACATTCGTCACGATTATTGGCAAAATCGATGTGAGGATTCACCAGGTAGTGGATGCGATATATTAACTGAGCCTGATAAACTTTATGAGTTTTACGATCTTCATAATGATATCCAAGTAACTATGTTTGATCCTTCACGCATAGACTGGACAAGCACAGGATTAGATAGCGCAAGTTTTACATTAGGTGTTGCCGCATTAATTGTAGTTCCTGAGTATGCTATTCCGGTAAACCTAGCTTCACAAGGCTTTGGAGCAGCCTCCGGATTTTACTCATTCAATAGTGGCGATAACACTGGCGGTTGGCTTTCAGTGGGCGGGTTTGTTAGACCTCCTATTGGAACTGTAGCGTCAGGGGCATCAGTAATTCGGGATATCTCTGCCGGATTCTATGAAATTCCATACATACCACCGATAGGAAGGTAAATAATGACTTTATTACAAATAATTAATATTACAATAACTTCTTTTGGGATTGGCATATTATTTTCCATCCCAGGGGTACTTTTAGGTTATTGGCTTAAGAATAAAAATTTAGCACCTAACCGTTCCTTGCTAACAATAATCTTTTGTGTAGTTCTGACCTTTATAAAACGTATTTGGATGCCCGATCTAGCTATCCATTGGTTCGCTTTGATATTGTTAACAGGTTCTACATTGGGAGTGTACCGAATGGATATGTATTGGGCAAAAAAATCTCAGGATTGATTGCCAAGTATTAATTTGAATAATGTCACTATATCGCAAACTTCGGCTTGATGTTCTACAACGCCCGCTGGTACGACCCCGCCCTGGGACGTTTCGCCCAAGCGGACAGTATCATCCCACCCGGCGTGCAGGGGTTAGATAGATACGCTTACGTCAACAATTCGCCGCTTAATTACGTCGACCCGAGTGGGCATTGTGCAATGGATGATGATCCCGATGATTGCTTAATTGCTGGTAAAGATTATAAGAAACAATATTCAATGTTAATTAAACAGCGTTTTGGTATCACATTAGAGGGTAACTGGAGTATGCGGAATCTTGGAAATCTATATGATTCCTTATCTAATTTGAATGATGCGCTTCCAGGAAGTATCAGGGAATATACAAATGGCACTACCTATAGTTTTACCTATGACTCAAATCATTACGGAGGAAGAACAAATACCAGTAATGGCAATATTTCCTTTTGGTCATATGGGAATATCCCATTTCAAAATATTTATCATGAAGTTGCTCATTCAATAAACATTAGAAGTGGTAATTATTTTACTGACCTCTTGCGATCTGAAAAAATATATACATCAAGCGGAATATTCGTAATGGGTGGTCCTGATATAGGATATTCAAGAAATTCTCTTGGATATGAAAATCAAATAATACAAGATCCCACTGGTATATCAGTAGAAGCAGAGCAACATACTGCTTCATACAACTGTTCCGAACGACCTGATTGGTGCGCTAGTGGTAATAACGCGGATGAAGAATTTGCGGACCTCGTTACAAATTATGTTGCGGGTAATCTTATAACCGATCCAACTAATCCGAATTATCAGTACGGCGTTGCCAGACAAAATTGGGTTATTAGTGCGTTTACGAACACACCTTAACACAAGGAAAGGACAAAATGAGAAAAGCCTATATCGTAACTATATTTTTTTGTTTATCTGCTGTTAGTTGTTTTCCACAAAACTCAGTTGCAACTACAAACCAGGCACCTGTAGTATTAACTAACACACCGTTTTTTACAGCATCGCCAACATCAAGTACAGAAATATCTACTGAAAAAATATCTGACTTGATGAAAACAAACGGTTTATGCGCCGATCTATGTTTTTGGGGGATTATTCCAAATGAGAGCACATTTGATAATTCAGTGATGTTTCTTGATTCGTTAGGAAAAGGCGGATTATTAGGAACGTACGACTTTGGAAAATATTTTAATATCACTTACCTAGTGGAAAACAAATTATCTATTGGAGCAGTTATTCTTGAAGAAAATGATTTAGTAAAAACAATTAACGTATCAATCAGAGGATTACAGCAAAACAACATTACTCTGTCTGACTGGGCGCCATTTACACCAAATCAAATAATACAAAAATACGGGAAACCTACAAAAATCGAAGTTGGGTTTGGAGAAGGGCAGAATGGATTTATTAGTTATCAAATGCTTTTTTCTTATCACAATATTTCACTGTACATTCTGTATTCAGGCGAAGATAACGCTTATCGCCCAGATGCAACTTTACATGCTTGTCCATTAGCCAAGAACAAAATAGGAGGGTTCGATATGTCTATTGGAGATTCGCTTAACACACCATTAGCTTTTATGTACTCAATAGAGCAAATTTCCAATCTATCATTAATAGAATTTTCTGAGATGCTGTCAGGAAACCAAGAAGACACCTGTTTTGATTTTGATCTAAGTATGTTTTATAAGTAAGATTTTTTTGAATATTACATCTGCAGTTTGTGATGAAGGAGAACAGCATGTTCTACTACCTGCTCGGAGACCATGCTTCGACCATGCTCAGCACAAGCCTCGGCTCGACCAGCATTGTGACTTTTGAAAACGGCAATCTCCTCTCGCAGACCAAGTAGTGCGAAGCCTCCCGTAGGGACAAAGCCTGGGGAGACGTCCGCCACCAAAACGGACCGTCGCTGACGGAGTATACTTATACGGGACAATACTCCTACACAGGATCATTCGGCTTGATGTTCTACAATGCCCGCTGGTACGATCCCTCTCTGGGACGTTTTGCCCAAGCGGACAGCATCGTCCCGCCGGGGGTGCGCCCCCATTTCATGGGGGCAGGTGGATTGGATCGGTATGCGTACGTGAACAACTCGCCGATGAACTACATCGATCCCAGCGGGCATATTTGTGTGGAAAGCGATGGAGATAGCGATGTTGGAATGGCAGGAAATTGCCATGGAGGTTCAAATCCTAAATACAAACCGGGATTGCAGGGTCCAAAATGGAATCCGAGGTTGGGGATTTCGAGAAATGAAAATCAAGGAGGCGGCGAGATAGTTTCGCCATTTCAAGCAGGGCCTGCTTGTACTTCCAATTCTTGTTATCAAAATAGCCCGCAAATCGGGGATGAGCTTTATTACATTATCGGCCACGAAAACTGCAATAGCCAATGCTTATCATTCGCAAAAGGCATATCCGTTTTTGCTACTCTCCTTGATGCGTACGCATTCGGAAGAAATGCTTTTGATGCCTTCGTTTTCACAGGGTTAAGTGCCATTCCGGGTATGGCAGGTCCCGCACTTGCTGCTTATCAAATTGACTCTCTTTACATAAACACAGTGAGCACAGCAGCAATGTCTTTATGGATAACAAATGACTATTTACTTGGCGAAAACACGGCAACATTGAACGCCCAAGAAAACCAATTCGTGTATACGGTTTCGGTAGGTCAAGATACCATAGCTGCTGTTTCTACAAATGTTGCTGGATGGACACGAAGGGATCCATATTCTTCCACAGTGATTGATGCGGCAGTTTTGGCTTATGATGTGACAAGGAGTCCATTTTTAGATCAACCGATCATCCCAACGTACGGAAATTTGGAGTTTAGTATTTACCTTCCAAGATAGAGGAACAATGAATATATCAATTGATAATCCAATTGCATTATTGATAATATGCCTGTTGCCTTTAATCCTTATTTTCGGCATCGGGACCGGCATAAAGAAAAGAATAGAATTAATAAAGGAACTGACCTCAAACGCCGGAAAGGAAAACAGCCCATTAAAATGGATGCCGATGCTAATGCTTGTTCTAATGATTGCTGGGGTGATATTTATTTTTGGATGGTTATGTCTTGCTGTTTATTGGAACGAAATAGTAATTTCAAAGGCCGGGATTATCATTTTTATCGGTATAATCTTCACATTGATCATACTGGGAGAGCTTTACATAAAATCCTTTACACAAAAGTGATACCAATAAATTCTGAAACGATTCAGATCTCATGAGGGCGAAGTCCGTCTCCAAAGCGGACCGTCGCTGACGGAGTATACTTTTACGGGACAATACTCCTACACAGGATCGTTTGGCTTGATGTTCTACAACGCCCGCTGGTACGACCCCGCCCTGGGACGCTTTGCCCAAGCGGATAGCATCGTCCCGCCGGGGGTGCACCCCCAATTCATGGGGGCAGGTGGACTGGACCGCTACGCCTACGTCAACAACTCGCCGATGAATTATGTCGACCCGAGTGGGCATGTAACCTGTGAAGGCGTGAATTGGGACGATGGTCCGAAATGTACGAGCAAACCTGAATTTTGGCGCAAGACAATCAAAAATGAATTTGATTGGAATATTGCATCAGATTTTTCACTTGAAGAATTGCAAATAATTTACCAAACAGGGCAAGATATTGTAGCCTATGTGAATGGGTTGACGGGCGGAAGAGGTCAAGACTGGATTCTTGAATATTTGGGTGGCATAACAATAACTCATGATTACACTTTGCCTAATAATCAATCTTATCCTGCAGGTACACCACTTGCGTCTGTACCTGATGGTGGTGTCACTTTTTTAAATGGTAAATGGACAGATAAAACAAATAATGGCGGTTGGGATCCGCACCAATTATTTGCTCATGAGCTTGCACATCATTTGGATTGTGCATCTAGCGGCTATGTAGGACCGGGTTGCGTTGGTGGTGCAGGGGATATGTTGGCAGATTTTATCGGAGCTGAACCAGGAATTGTAAGATTTGATCTATCTGGCAAATTGAGTTTTTTGAGCGATCCTTACATCCCAGCAAATTACCGATGGAGTCAGAGCGTACATCAAGGCTATGGTAATAACTCAACGGGAGAATACTTTGCCGAGTCGTTCTCCTGGAATATTTACGGCCAGGAAAAGTTGCCGCAAAGCCTGGTGGGGGCATGGCTTGATGTCGTTATTTCTTTACAAGCATCGAATCTGCCATGAGATTTCTCAAGGATTAAAAAATGAAAAAAACATACATAGTGATTTTGTTCCTGGTTTCAAGTTGCACATTAAATTTAACGTCTAAAAACGTAATAACTGATTCTAATTGCACTCCTCCTTGCTGGAAAGGAATTGTACCCGGCGAGACTTCAAAAGAAAGATTGCTTGAAATATTATCGGAACTACCAAATGTTAATCAGGGTGAAATTGGAGTGACGGGACCATGGGATGGATATGATGACGGGGTGATATTCAATGTCTCCAGCGATTCATCTTTATCGAAGAGTCAATCTGTATATATTGAAACAAGAATAATTTCTGATAATGTAGTGGTTATTAATTTTACTGGAGATATTGATATTACTTTGGGAGAAATGATCAATAAAACTGATGAACCAGAACTGGTTATGATTCAGGCCAATCCCTTTGGCGGGCTTTGGATAAGTGGCGTTCTTCCCACGAAGGGCATTTCTTTTGGATATGCAACGATAGAACTTCAAGAATCTTCTCAGCTGGAAATAAAACCAGAGACGGATTTGAAATGGGTGACCTACTTTTCACCAAGTTTATATCATGAATTACTCGAAAGAGGCTGGTTTTCAATGGGAAATATTGACTTGCCAATTGTTGACATACAATATAATTGGGCTGGATACGGCGACATTGAAGAGAGATACTTTTCCCAAAAGTAATGCATAATAAACTTTCTCGCATGCATCTCCTTTCATTATTCAAAAATTTTGATTCGCCCTAGTTCCTACTATTCATCCCAACCAATCCGCCGAGCGGCCTCTTCTCCTCCGCCCAATTCACCTACGACGGCGACGGCAAGAGGGTAAAATCAGTCATCACGACCAATCTCGGTTCAACCACCACGTACTTCGTCGGCAGCTACTACGAAATGACCGGTTCCAGTATTACAAAGTACTATTATGCAGACTCACAAAGAATCGCCATGCGCGAGAACGGAACCCTTTACTATTTACTCTCAGATCATTTGGGAAGTACGAGTACGGTGACTTTTGAAAACGGCAATCTCATATCGCAGACGAAATACAAAGCCTGGGGAGAAGTCCGCCTCCAAAGCGGACCGTCGCTGACGGAGTATTCGTATACTGGACAATATTCCTACACCGCAGATTTCGGTCTCATGTATTACAACGCCCGCTGGTACGACCCCTCTCTGGGACGTTTCGCCCAAGCGGACAGTATCATCCCACCCGGCGTGCACCCCCATTTCATGGGGGCAGGTGGATTGGACCGGTATGCCTACGTCAACAACTCGCCAGTCAATTTTGTTGATCCCAGTGGGCATATTTGCGTCAACAACCAGGGGACGGACGATGAAGTGGCAATGGCTGGAGATTGCGGCGGGTATCCAAATCCCAACTGGAATGGGCAGGTGACGCCAAGTCCCAGCGGGTGGGCGGGTGGAGGTGGTGAGCCTGAGGAGGGAAGCGGGAGTAATCCTGTCCCCGTATGTTCAAGCTCGGTTTGTAATCCGAATGGCATTGGCGTTCCGCCTGCACAGCAACCCAATTTGTTTACCCAGGCAATTCAAGATGTTTATAGTGCATTTAATTGGTCAGTGCAAACGCCAGCAGGCTTTACTTTAGTCCAAACACCCGGTTTTCCCTTCTTCAGCGGCTCGAGGCTTTACGGCGATGTAGAATTCACGTTTCAAAACAATAGCTCTATGACCATTGGTCCGACGACAATTTCAAACGGACAATTTGAAATGGGATCGGATAATTTCATTTTCCAAACGGGATCATCTAGTATTGGGGCATTAGGTTCTGTGCTTGGTGTAAATATAGGCAACCCCTTAGCACCTTGGGGATTTGACGTGAACGCAGATTATTCGGTCACCAATCAAAATGTCGCTGCTACCTATACGCTCGGAATTGAGATTGTAGCGCGACCGGATAATACAGCTCTGGCAGTAGCGCCAGTGGCAATCTATGTTGTATCACGGGTACCAGCAGTGATTCCATTGTTTGGGAAAATAATTCAGCAAGGGCGACCACAATGCGTGCCAGGGTTTAATTGTTAGGAGGTTTGATGAATAAGTTAACCATTGCAGAAAACGCCCTCAAAACCGGGAGGTACAGACAGGCGCTAAAGATCTATCGGTCCATTGTGATCGAGGAACCAGGGAACGCTTTAGTCCGTCAGGGATTAGCCCAAGCCTTACTTCGAATGCGAGCGCACGACGAAGCCATAACCGAAAGCAAAAAGGCTATAGAACTAAACCCCAATCTTTCCCTGCCTCATGTTGTTATGGCATACGCCTATTACAGTAAAAACGATTTTGAATCTTTCAGATACATAGCACAAGAGGCATATAAACTGGACCCCGTTTCAGCCGATGTCTTGACTTGTTACGGTATCATGCTTCTGGTAGATAAAGACCAAGAAGGAGCGATAAATGCATTTACAGAAGCGGTGAAAATAAATCCGCTGGATGTAGTCGCCCGTACGAATCTGGCATACGCTTTCAGCCTTGCGGGTAATATAAGGGAGTCTCTGGATCAATTTAAGAAAGTTTTCTTGATTTCTCCATCCGTAACAACGGCTATTCGAGTCCTGTCGGCATTTCATGAGACGCATGCTTCTTCATTCGGAATACTGTTGGTCCTGATTACGGCAACCGCATTTTTTTTACGAAACGATTACCTCTTATTGCCGTCGGTTATTTACGCAACTTATTCATTGTTGGTAGGTATACGCTTGATATTAATGAAGAAATGGAAGCAGGGCTTGTTTGGCTTTGGGTACGCAATTCTGCTGACAATCATAGCTGCGCTGATTTACGGCTATATCAACAATACATAAAGCTGTACTTTCATCTTGTATCAACGCTATCTCCACCAAATTCGTCAACGCGCATTATGAGGTTGTCGAAACGTATACATGTACACAGGTAAAGTACTACACTTCGGCTTCGCTCAGTGCAGGCTTCGCCGGGACTCAACGCATCGCCATGAGACAAGGCGCTACTCTCTACTATCTACTCTCTGATCATCTCGGCTCGACCAGCATCGTCACCGACGCTTCGGGACAGGTCGTCTCGCAGACGAATTACAAGGCTTGGGGAGACGTCCGCCACCAAAGCGGACCGTTGCTGACGGAGTATACTTTTACGGGACAATACTCCTACACCGCGGACTTCGGCTTGATGTACTACAATGCCAGATGGTACGACCCCGCACTGGGACGCTTCGCTCAAGCGGACAGTATCGTCCCGCCGGGGGTGCACCCCCATTTCATGGGGGCAGGTGGATTGGACCGGTATGCCTACGTCAACAACTCGCCGATGAATTACACTGACCCATCAGGTCACATTTGCGTGGAAAGTGATGGAGATAGTGATGTTGGAATGGCAGGCAATTGCAATGGAGGGTCAAACCCGAAACACAAGCCTGGATTACAAGGTCCAAAATGGAATCCGAGATTGGGCAATTCAGATGATGAAAGCCAAGGAGGTGATATTGGTGGTGGGGCAGGGCTTGAAGCAGGAACTACAAAATCAAATAAACCAATTCCACCATGTGAGCAGCTAATTTCATCATCCACTTGCCAACAGACTAGCGGTGTATTAAGCACAGCAGTTTTTACTTTAGACTTCGTAGCAACTATTGGAACAGGAATACTGGGAGTAATGCTTCCAATAAGCGCTGGCGTAGGACCCGCTGGACCAGTAAGCATCGCCGAGGCTTATGCAATAGCAAATGGCGCAGAAGGCTGGATGGGTGGTACGGCAGCTGTTCTTACTTTGGTAAATGATTTTGCAGTAACCGGCGATAGCTATTTTACTTTTACCCCCATACCTCAACTCGTTGTTAGTTCTGATGTGGCCCTATCGGTCATATTCGCTGCCTCTGGTGGTTTAGACCCAGAACCTTATGGGGATACATTGATAAATGGGGCAGCATTGACTTATGATTCATATCGCCTACTTGGCAATGATCCTGTTTTTGAATTTCATATAGGGTTGGGCTGGTGGGCTGTTGATGGGTATCATGAGTATGGACACTAAATATAATTATTAAGGATGCGAAGGAAGGTCGCAATGGATTTCTATTATATGAAGATAGGCTTTTCGATTATTTTTCTAATTAGCGCTTTTTTATGCCTTATTTATTCGCTGTTTCTCCTTTTTCAATTTTGGGCAAAACGTTTAACAAAAGGTGAAGCAATAAAGAAAACATTCATCGTGATTTTTTGTAGCGTCATGGCTATCCTTCTTGCCACTTATATATGGCAGGCTGATTGGAATATTACGCATTGGGTGTTTTTCTTTTTTGTCTCTATTCCATTAGCATCTTTAGTTGCTTTTGCCTTTATAGCATCATTTTTGACTGGAAGGAATTAACAACAAGGGGTAGATTACGAAGTGACCGATGGAGTCGTCACCAAATACTACTTCGCCGGTGGGACTCGTATCGCGATGAGAAAAGCGGGTACACTGTACTACATGCTCTCCGATCACCTCGGTTCGACGGGCATTGTGACTTTTGAGAACGGCAACCTCCTCTCGCAGACCAAGTAGTGCGAAGCCTCCCGTAGGGACAAAGCTTGGGGTGAAGTCCGCCACCAAAGCGGACCGTTGCTGACGGAGTATACTTTTACGGGACAATACTCCTACACCGCGGACTTCGGCTTGATGTACTACAATGCCAGATGGTACGACCCCGCACTGGGACGCTTCACCCAAGCGGACAGCATCGTCCCGCCGGGGGTGCACCCCCATTTCATGGGGCAGGTGGTTTGGACCGGTATGCCTACGTCAACAACTCGCCGATGAATTACACTGACCCATCAGGTCACATTTGCGTGGAAAGTGATGGAGATAGTGATGTTGGAATGGCGGGGAATTGCAGCGGGAAGTCGAATCCCAATTACAAGGGCGGGCTGATGGGCAGTCCCAGCGGGTGGACGAGGGGAGGCACATCCAGTGACGCTGATGATTCTGATGGCAGTTCTATTTGCTCTTCATGTAGCTACCCACAAAATGCAAAAGGGAATGAGTTTACGCTATTTTCTGATATCGCTTACTACTCCGATATCGTGGGGGCTTATTCCTCAATTGCGAATCTGATTGTCGCCGACACGATGATGGCAATTATCATCGCCGGAGGATGCTCAACAGGCGCTGGTTGTGTACCGGCAATAGGCGACGCGTTGCTAATGGATTACCTCATAACAACCTACTCGCCAGTCGGGGTAATCGAAAATATTTCAGGCGGTACGTCCGCAGTTGCTACTATATTGGATGACTTTTTTACCAGCGAAACATCTTACATAGATTTTGGTAAGGATGAGATTAATATCGGCATAGGGCAAGACTCGGTTGTTGCCGTTGGAAACGGCTTAGGCGGGCTTGTACCTGAGGCCAATTTTGACGCTTGGGTTTCTTACAATCAGCTGTTGTATGACGAAGGCAGACGATCTGGCGACATCCAAGCTACTACATTGATAAGAATATCACTTCCAATTCGGCTTTCGTTACGCAGATAAGAAATTGGTGCAGACATGAACAAGGAAACTATATTTTCATTCATAAAAATACTTGTACTTCTTACTTTAATAATCACTCTTATTTCGGCGTTCTTCTATGCTCGAAAAGGAATGATTACCCGAAAGGGATTAATATTTACTTATACGAGTTTTTTGCTCTTTACGTTAAGCGCCTGGGGGGCGGGCGTGATATACAAACCTACATTAGCATTTTCGAGTGGGATTTGCCTATTCGGCTTTATTGTTATTTTTAGTATTTTTTGGGCAATAAAATACTACAATCTTTCATTCTTTGAAAAGAGATTAAGGGGTAATAAAAATAAAAATGAAGAATAACAAATCAAGATAGGAGCAGATAACGAAACTCGCTTGCACAATTTCGGGGGGCGATTTCCGCCAAATCCTCGAAAATTCCTGGCAGGAAAACACGGTGACTTGGAACAACCCGCCCATCCCCACCGATCCGCCGAGCGGAGTCTTCTCCTCTGCCCAATTCACTTACGATGGCGACGGCAAGCGTGTGAAATCTGTCCTCACGACCAATCTCGGTGCGACAACGACTCTCTTTGTAGGTGCACACTACGAAGTGACAGACGGAGTCGTCACCAAATATTATTTCGCCGGGACTCAACGCATCGCCATCCACAAGGGGACGATGTGAGACAAGGCACTACTCACTACTCGCTACCCCTGATCACCTTGGGAATACCTAAGACCTGACGGGTCTCCGGGACAGGCTGGCGAAACGGATGTCAAGTCCGTGGGTCTGGCGGGCAATCAAAAAGAGACGGTCAAAGAACCGTCTCTTCCGCTATTTCGCTAATGCCTGCCTATGGTTTATAAATGGAAAGCCCGTCAATGTACCGGAAATCCTTGAGGTTTAGAGTGTAAAGCTCAATCGAATGCCGCAAAGCCGTTGCCGCGATAATGGCATCTGGCAAACTCAAACGATGGCTAAGAGCATAGCTTTCCAAAAGGGTGAGAGTGATGTCAGAAGTTTCTTCGTCCACCGCAATTTGATTCAGGCTGGCAAGATGCTTTTTGAGCTTCGTCAACTCGCGCTGATCCCTTGCGCCGTAATAAAGTTCGCCAACTGTAATGACGCTGACGGCAAGATTGGAAAGCCCGATTCCCCGCATGACTGAAACCACGTCTGGATTATTTCGATAGAACTCGATCAGGATATTGGTGTCGCAGAGGATCATGAGCGGGCAGGCCAGGCTTGCGAGCGGATTAGGTCAAGGGTCACATCGCGTCCCGACCAGATCCCGGCAAGGGCAAAGAACTCGGATTCATTCATCCTGACATCGGTTTGATTGGAGGAAAGGCTGGCGCTCACCTCCTCGATGAAATCCAACGACTTGAGAAAATCAATCAACGCCCGCGCCTTTTGCCTGCTTTTGACTTGAATGGTAATCTGTTCCATTTCTACCTCGGTTCCGTTATGATTATACACGATGCCGGATTTGTATCCTAAGTTTATCGAAGGGACAGCGACGGCAGACGCGTGAAATCGGTCATCACGACCAACCTCGGTTCGACAACAACCCTATTCGTGGGCGGACACACCGAAGTGACCGATGGAGTCGTCACCAAATATTACACTTCGACAAGCTCAGTGCAGGCTTTGCCGGCGCGACTCGCATCGCGATGCGAAAAAACGGTACACTGTACTACATGCTCTCCGATCACCTTGGTTCGACGGGCATCATAACTTTTGAAAACGGCAACCTCGTTTCGCAGACCAAGTAGTGCGAAGCCTCCCGTAGGGACAAAGCCTGGGGCGAAGTGCGCTATACTTCTGGCGTGATTCCCACAAACTACACCTACACGGGACAATACTCCTACACCCAAGATTTCGGCTTGATGTTCTACAACGCCCGCTGGTACGACCCCTCTCTGGGACGCTTTGCCCAAGCGGACAGTATCATCCCACCCGGCGTGCAGGGACTGGACCGCTATGCCTACGTCAACAATTCGCCGGTGAATTATGTCGACCCGAGCGGGCATATTTGCGTGGAAAGCGATGGAGATAGTGATGTTGGAATGGCAGGGAATTGCGGCGGGAAGTCGAATCCCAATTACAAGCGCGGGCTGATGGGCAGGCCCAGTGGGTGGACGAGGGGGAGGACACCAGAGGAATCCATGGCTGATAAGTTTGCTTCTATTCTGAGTTCCGGAGCGACTGGTCTCGATATTTTGGCAGGGACAATAAGTTTTGCAGGAACAATCTTGGAAGGAGCAGGATTAATCTTTGGTGAAAGTCTAACTCCTTTGCCAGGAATCGACGGGGCTATTGGCGCTCGCGGGGCCATGAAGTTTTACAATAAATTCATGAACCCTGTTGAAAACACCCTTGGGCTGTGGTCTTTGGGTATGGTTGCCACAGCAGATGTAATAACAAATCAAACAACCATCGAGATCAAAAAGAGCCCTTCTTCAGGAAAACCATCGACAGAGTTGACATTGGGGCCTGATACAACATTTGCATTAACAAGTATTGCGTTGGGCAACACTCCTCTAACTCCAGAAGCCGCTACTGACCTAACAGCAAACATCGCAACAGTGTATTACGATATTCAAAGGTTACAAGGAAAAAAACCGATATGGGGGTTATACCAATATCACATAGGCCACGAAAATGGCTCAGACTTCTTCGATTCGTTAAGTTGGTACGATTATGTTAGCTATGAAAGATGAAATGTTAGGACGATATCTATGACTACAACGTTGAAGATCATTTTCATTGGAATGTTGCTTTTTGGGGTTTCTTTGTGGATAACATACACTTACATCGCGCTTTGGCAAATCCCAAGGTTGCAAGGAGAGAGAAATAAGCTCGGGTGGTACGCTATGTTAATTGCTTCAGCGGGAACATTTAGTTTGTTCTTATCGTGGTGGATCACAGAACCATTAGCGAAAAATTTCCTGCCGATATTTTTTATTTTTAGTCTAATTATTGGTTATTTTGCTCGAGTGTCTGCAATTAGCCCTTTTGAGCTAGCGGAATTTTGGTCGAAATTTGGAAGAAGTAACGATAATGAAAATTTAGCCGCTAATCAGACCAGCCAAATTCATATGAAAGTTCTTGCGTTTCTCTATGGTTACAAATTTATAGTCTCTCTCGCATCTAGCGCAACGTTATTAATCATTCTAAAATTATTTAGGGTTCAACTACCTTATATATTAACATTTGCATTATTATTTATCTTGATCAACATATCCATAAATATATTACACGCTATTTACGGCAAATTTGAAAAGTAACCGATGGAGTCGTCTTCAAATACTACTTTGCCGGGTCTCAGCACATCGCAATGCGAAAAGGCGGTACACTGTACTACATGCTCGGTGATCACCTCGGCTCGACCAGCATCATAACTTTTGAAAACGGCAATCTCATATCGCAGACGAAATACAAAGCCTGGGGAGAAGTCCGCCTCCAAAGCGGACCGTCGCTGACGGAGTATTCGTATACTGGACAATATTCCTACACAGGCTCGTTCGACTTGATGTATTAGTGCGAAGCCTCCCGTAGGGACAACGCCCGCTGGTAAGACCCCTCTCTGGGACGTTTCTCCCAAGCGGACAGTATCATCCCACCCGGCGTGCACCCCCATTTCATGGGGGCAGGTGGATTGGACCGGTATGCCTACGTCAACAACTCGCCGATGAATTACACTGATCCTTCTGGTCACATTTGCGTGGAAAGTGATGGCGATAGTGATGCTGGTATGGCAGGGAATTGTCATGGTGGTTCTAACCCAAAATATAAGCCCGGATTACAAGGTCCAAAATGGAATCCAAAGTCAGGCAATGTGAATGGTGGAGGTAATGTGGATGGTGGAGGTAATGGGACCCCTGAATTACCTTTTGTAGGTTTGCCACCCATAATCGCACCTGACTTCGCTAATTCTATGACACTGGAAATTGAGGAAACTTTGTCTATTCCAATTTATGCTTGTCCAGAGCAAGGTTGCAGTCCTTATCGTCCATACAAGACGGTTTTTGACCCTGCTAGAATAGATTCAACTAAGCTAGCCTGGGAATATGTTGGGCTTGTACTTAGTGTGGTCGGTATTGAATCGATTCGTAATGCCATCAAATTAGGCAGGGAAATTGTTGTTTATTCAACAATAGAACATACAGGGCTATCCTTATTAAAGAGTTCGCAAGAAGGTGATATAAAAGGCACCTTGGTAACTACCGCAGGTATTCATCCGGCTTTTTCAATTGCCGCATCAACATACTCTGTCATTGACGAGATTTCGAATGGGTATTACCGTGTGCCACAATTATTAGCAGGTCCCCCCACAGGTCCTTATTGTGATACATACTATGGATGTTAAAAGGATAAAAAATGGATAATGATCAAATTGCTATTTTACTTGCATCGTTTCTTGTTTTCAACTTCTTGGGACTATTAATAAACAATTGGTTACAAAAATCAGGAGTAGTACGAGACTCAAAAAAAATTATTTTTTTAGGAGTATCTTCATTGGTTTTGCTTAAGCCGTTTGTGGCGCCGGATGTATCCTGGTGGATATTTGGCTTGATAATATTGCTTTCTATCCTTGCTGGACTAAGAAATGATATTAGAGAAACCCTTAAGCATGGTACGTGGTGGTGGCTCAAAAAAGATAAAAAACAAGTAAAACGATCTAGTAAGAATACATCTTAATCAAGTCGGTGTAGGATGATGTGAGGCGAGAAACGAGTGAGATATCGCCACGGTGCCACGCGACGCCTATCAGGTCTGGCATGGCAACAAAAAATGGACAGCCTCTCCTCGGCTGTCCCTGTGACCTCTCCCCGTCCCTCCCCAAATGGGGAGGGTGCCTGCTTGGTTTGCAGATATTTATTTTTCAGAATCAGATGTTTCTCTTTCCTTCTTACCAATAAAGATCAGCGATTCCAAATCTTCCACATCTTGCGGCGCATATACCCGAAAGGCTTCACGAACTTTTTCCAAATCAGCATCGCTTGCCCATCCCAACATTCGAGAAACATCCGCCCAGTCCTGGGCACGTTGGGCGTCCATTTTCAATAAGATCAAATAGGGCAAGGCAATTGTTGGGTACCCTGCCGGGTCTGTTGAAACATTTTTCATCGCTTCTTCGAGCCAGGGAGCATTCCCAAACAAAATATCCACTTCCACACCATCGGGAGAGAACATTAACACACCCGGGATTGAAAGTTGAGCTTCGAGTTTATATCCAGCCGCTTCCAGCTTTGCTATAACAGCCTCAGAGTCTCTTTCACGAACGAGAAAATCCAGATCCCTTGTCATTCGTTCAGGCATGTAGTTACGGGTTGCAACTCCGTCAACCACAAGCCAATCCAACCCCTTCAAGATCGGGCGTAGATCGGGCCATGCGTTCATCGCTGTCCTCCGCAAAATGAAATCGACGCCACTCCCTGTACCCGCTCGTACACGGCGTTTCAACATCTCGATCATGAAATGCCGCTTCTGCCGCGCAGATAGATTGCCATCCGGCGCGATCCGTGCAATGGAAGGTGGCACGTGATAATGTGTCATCACTCGGAAATTATACTGCCTGCAAATTAATAAAAAAGGAGAGATAGCTCAAAAGGATGATTCGAAAGGGATGGGTGCGTTACAATTACTCTATAAGCACAATTCAGGGACAAGTCCCACCAACTACACCTACATGGGACAATACTCCTATACAGGATCGTTCGGTTTGATGTACTATCGCGAAGCATCCCGAGCCGCATCGCGGCGAGCGGAGAACGCTCGCTGGTATGACCCCGCCCGGGGACGCTTTGCCCAAGCGGACAGCATCGTCCCGCCGGGGGTGCACCCCATTTCATGGGGGCAGGTGGACTGGATCGGTACGCGTACGTCAACAACTCGCCGATGAATTACACTGACCCATCAGGTCACATTTGCGTGGAAAGTGATGGAGATAGTGATGTTGGAATGGCAGGCAATTGCAATGGAGGGTCAAACCCGAAACACAAGCCTGGATTACAAGGTCCAAAATGGAATCCGAGATTGGGCAATTCAGACGATGAAAGCCAAGGGGGTGATATTGGTGATGGTCCTGAGCTTGGAGCAGGAATTACTAAATCAGATAAACCAATTCCACTATGCGAACAAACGCTTACCCATTCATCCTGTCAAACAATTAGTAATACAGTTGGTGTAACCGTGTTTGTTCTTGATGGAGTTGCATTTGTTGGGACCGGAGTCTTTGCAGCACTAGCGGTGTCTTCAATTGCAGGGGGACCAATCGGGCTTGGTACTGTTATGCAAGGGTATAAGATTGCAAACGAAATTGAAGGAAGAATAGGAACTTTTACTTTCGGACTCACACTTGCTAACGATGTGCTAATAACAGGTAATACTAACTATTCTTCAGCAAAATCAGAATTTACAATAAGCTCAGACACGGTTATAGCTGGAACATTTGCCGGTGCGGGAGGGTTTTACTCAGAACCATTTGGCGATACATTTCTAAATGGTGTCGCGGTGATTCATGATTATTATCGTGTAACAGGAGGGGAAAAACTTTTCGATCTTCATATTGCGCCTGGGAGAATATACCTTACGGATTCGCATTACCCTGATGGCTTGAATATTTGGCCGTGATTAATATTACAAGTTGCCTTCCCACTGGAGTACTAGAATGTATTACGTGCAAATAAGTCTTATGATACTACCCTTTGTTGGTGTTTTTGGATCGCTTGCCTATTCGTTACTATTGTTTAAAAGGTTCCTGAAAAAACAAATAAATAGGCGCGATGCAATCAGGAGAACATTTTGGGTCGATTTTTGCGCCATCCTACTCGTATTCATGAGTTATTTTCTTTGGGAATTTGATGGAAATATTAGAAATTGGGTGTTTTATTGGATCGTCTCCATATTGATATCTTTTGTGATCGCCGCCTCTTCCATTGCACCATATTGGAAGTGGGAAGAATAAATCAAAGTACTATACGTTCTTCGGATACCTCGATTTCACAAGCATCGTCACTTTCGAGAACGGCAATCTCCTCTCGCAGACGAAGTAGTGCGAAGCCTCCCGTAGGGACAAAGCTTGGGGTGAAGTCCGCCACCAAAGCGGACCGTCGCTGACGGCGTATACGTACACAGGACAATACTCCTACACAGGATCATACGGTCTCATGTACTACAATGCCAGATGGTACGACCCCACTCTGGGACGCTTTGCCCAAGCGGATAGCATCGTCCCGCCGGGGGCAGGTGGACTGGACCGCTACGCCTACGTCAACAACTCGCCGATGAATTACGTCGACCCGAGTGGGCATTTTACTTGCTCAAATGACAGGAACAGTGATGATTATTGTCCTAATCATTCACCTTCGGGAGGTGGCAGTGGAACAAATAACCCCGCTGGCGGAGGAGGTGGAGGCGATATTTATGTTAGTGAAGCCGATTCCGGTAACCCGAATATTCCTATGAACGATATTCTTCCCTCCCCTCAATCTATGTGCGGATATGTAATCGAGTCCTATATCTGCGATATGGATTATTCAACTTTAGTCAACCCGCAAAATCCTTACTCTATTCCAGCAATGGTAGATTCCGGAGTCAGCGCTGCACAATCATTTTGGGGCGATTACACACTAAACGCCATAGGTGTCTCTGGGAATGTTTCCCCAGGTTACAATGTTGTTCAAAGTGCTTATGGTATTGACGCTTTATATCTTATTGGTGATAGGTCACTTGCGGTGTATGTTCATGGAGGACCTGCCCCAGGTCTAGGGGGTGGGATCATACCTTCTGTAGCCGGAATTGTTGGATTTAATATAGACGGTGTAAATAATTACGAAGGTGGCAGCCAAAGCATACAAGGTAGAGGGGCAGCAATGTTTGATGGCATCACAGCTGGTTATTCATGGCCGGCATTTAAGAAGCCTTTTGGAGCAAGTGATCCACAAAGCCTGGCAATTGGACCGGCAATAGGAGCTGGTGCTTCATTAAATTATTCTGCTCAAGGATACGTTAATATATTTTATTATTCGTTCCGCTAAA
Organism: Anaerolineales bacterium; assembly: GCA_015075725.1. NCBI lineage: Bacteria > Bacillati > Chloroflexota > Anaerolineae > Anaerolineales > Anaerolineales bacterium. Next base: position 3,957,414 of record JABTTV010000001.1, read on the forward strand.
TAGGACATGCAGGTAAACATGAAATATGATAACAACTTCCTCTTATTAAATTTAACTTTGCTAGGATTTTGGTTAGTAGGAATTGCGTTGATTATTTTTTGTGTAAAGCGATTACTCTACAATCAACAAGAGTTAACACAAAAAAAGACTAAACAAAAAACAACGATAATTAAAAGAAAAATTACTATGATGTTTATAAATATTATCTGGTTATCAATATGGGAAATCTTATTGACCGTGATATGGATAACTGAAATCGTCAACCATTTTCAGTAAATGAGCCCCAAAATGGTAAAGGGACAGCCTCTCGGCTGTCCCTTTACCATTTCCTAATTTACCGATCTACCCACATCATCCCCCCTCATACAAATACCCCGTCCCGCGCACGCTGACGACCTTCTCCGAAAGCGAGGGGAAGGCTTCCAGTTTGTGGCGCAGGCGGCTGACGAGCGGGCGCAAAATTTCGGGGGCTTCGCGCGCCGAGGTGTCGTAACCCTGCACGAGCAGCACCAGTTCGCGGTGCGAAAAGACCTTGCCCTCATTCTCCATCAGGATGCGCAGGAGTCGACCCTCGGCGGGCGTGAGATGCTCGATCTTACTCTTATGTTTGATCTGACGACGCGACAGGTCGACCATGGTGCCGTCTTTGAGCGTGTACACTTCCTGCGTGGATTCGGACCCGGTCACCGCCGCAGTCCCCGCCCGCAGTTTGCTTCGCCGACCCAGACCTTTTTTTACGCTGGCAAGGATCTGCGCCGGGGAGGCAGGCTTGAGCAAATAATCGTGGATGCGTAGCCGCAAAGCTTGCACGGCGGTTTCGATTGAACCGTGCGCGGTGAGCAATATGATTTCCGTTTCGGGGGACGTTTGGTTGACGACCTGGATGACTTCGAGACCGTCCATGCCCGGCATTTTGAGGTCCACGACCATCAGGTCCACGGCGTGGGTGCGGATGTGTTCGACGGCCGCCTGCCCGTTCGGGACGGATTGGACGAGATACCCCTCGAGTTTCAGAATATCGGTGAGAGATTGCCGGGCTACAGGTTCGTCGTCAACGACAAGGATGTTCGACTTCATTGTTTACCTCCGGTTGGCAGCAGGATTCTAAAACAGGCGCCGGGTGCGCGGTCCGCAAGCAGTTCCAACGACCCGCCGTGCGCGGTAATTATATTGTAACTTACTGTTAAGCCGAGCCCCGTGCCCCCGTCTTTGGTACTAAAGAAGGGCTCGAAGATGTTGGCTTGTTCGGCTGTGGAAATCCCTTTACCGCTGTCCTGAAAGAATATCTCCACCCCGTTCTCCCACTTCCGCGCGGTGATTCGCAGGTCGCCCCCGCCCGGCGTCATCGCGTCTGCCGCATTGAGGATGAGATTGATGAAAACCTGCTGGACCTGACTCCCCACAGCCGATATGAGCGGCAGGTCATCGCGGATATCCTTGACGACATTGACCTTCGCCTCGGATAACTGCCTGGACATCAGGCTCAAGACGTACTCGAGCATATCCACCAGGTTGACCTGCGTCTGGGTGGATGCGTTCGGGCGGTAAAAATCCAGCATGCGGCGGGCGGTGACCATCAGGCGTTCGAGTTCCGTCCGCGCCATATCGAAATACTCCCGGCGTTTTTCCTCCGGCAGGTCTTCGCGCCCGGCAAGATGCAGACAATTTTGAACCGCCTGAAGCGGATTGTTGAGTTCATGGGCAATGGATGCGCTCAACCGTCCCGCCGCCGCCATTTTCTCCGATTGGACCAAGGCTTTTTGCGATGCTTCGAGCTGGCGCACATATTCCACCTGCTCGGCATACAGGCGGGAATTTTCGAGCGCGGTCGCAGCCTGGCGCGCAAGGATCTGGAACAATTCCAGATCCGATTCGCGAAACGGTGATTCGTCCACCGCGCGGGCGGCGTAGAAGACCGTGCTCAGGCTTGGATGATGAACCGGCACGAGAATCGCAGAACCAAGATCGAGGTCCGCGAGAAGCGTTTTGAGTGACGGATTTCCGGGTCCGGTTGCATTGATCAAAACCGGGGAATCCGAGCCCCCCGCGCTGGAAATCAATTCCAACAATGAATTCGATTCGTAAATCCCCCGCGCGGCAAGGCGGGAATAATCCTTTGCGTCCTTCGGTTTTTGATAACACGCCGCCTGCGAACAATTGACCTGGGCGGTGATGGCTTTGATGACGAGATCGAGCAAAGGCGCGCGGCGAATCTCGGAAAGCATCGCCTCGGTGACGGTAAATAGCGGGCGCAATGCCTGTGTGCGCGCGGCATCGCGTTTCTTTCGATTGTCGGCGAATGCAAGTTTGACGGCATCGACCAGTTCGGCGCCCTGTTTGAACGGTTTGAGGATGAGCCCATCCACACCCTGCCGCAATGCGCGGATCGCGGTATCCACCGTTCCATGTCCCGTCATGATGAGAATTGCGGCATCCGGCTGCCAGCGTTGGATATGCTGTATAACTTCGAAACCATCCACTTCGGGCATGCGAATGTCGACGAGAAGAAGGTCGATCGGATGGTCTTCAAAGTACTCGACAGCTTTACGCGGATTGGTCTCGGTGACAACACGGTAACCCGCGCGCGAAAGCACCCGCTCGCACAGCATGGCAATTCCGGGTTCATCATCGACGACGTAAACGAAAGGTGATTCCATGTTCTCCGACTTTGTGTAACGGGCGTTATCCAACGCCCCGAGGCGCGTAAGAGAACGCGCCCTACGCGATAATGATTACAACGGCAGCCAGACCTCGAAGGCAGAACCGCGCCCGGATTGGCTCAGGACTTCGATCGTGCCGCCGTGATCGGCGACGATACCATACGTGACAGATAGACCAAGACCCGTGCCGCCGCTGTCGCCTTTGGTGGTAAAGAACGGCTCGAAGATCTTCGCCTGGGCTTCGGGTGTGATCCCCGTACCCGTATCGCGCACAGACATCACGACCCAATCGCGGTTTTCACGCCTGCTCCGGAACGTGCGTACCTGCATCTCGCCGCCGCGCGGCATCGCCTGCAATGCGTTGTGGATCAGATTGAGCAGAACCTGTTTCATTTGATTCGAATCAATGGACACCCAGGGCAGGGATTCGTCGAGCTCGAGGATGAGCGCAACATTGTTCGTTTGAATCAAATGACGAGTCAGCGCAATGACATCGTTCACCACTTCGTTCAGATCGGCGCTGGCGCGGATGCGCTCCCCCTGCCGCGAGAAATCGAGCAGACGACGGACGACGGAACTAGCCCTGCGCGCCTCGTTCAGGACCATGAGCAATTCCTGCCGGTGGTGTGAATCTTCGGGCAGGTCTTCCAGCATCAACTCTGAAAATCCCGTCACGGTGGTCAACGGGTTATTCAATTCATGCGCCACACCTGCCGCCATTTCGCCGACTGCTGCAAGTTTTGCCGCCTGCAAGAGACGATTCTCGGCGGCGCGCTGGGCTTCCATGCGTTCCTTGAGTTCCATCTCGGTCATCTGGAGTTGATGGACGGTTTCCTGCAAGCGTTGATATTGATTGGCGCTGGTCACCACCGAGGCGAGAATCCCTGCGAGCGCTTCCATCGCGATCAAGTCGTTATGAGAGAAAGCGTTCAATTCGCGGCTTTCCACATCGATGATGCCGAGAATCTGTTCGCCATCCTTGACGGCAACGCAGATCTCAGAGCGCGCCTCCCAGCCCCTGGTCGGTTGATAGAGCTTGCTTTGAGATGTGTCATTCAGCAGGACGCTCTCGCCCTTGCGAGATACGTGGCCGGTCACGCCTTCGAGGACGACAAAGTCTTCACCGTCCAGGGACTCGGTAAATGTCTTCGCCTGGGTCCCGCCGATGCCTTGAATGGAAAATTCATTGTGCGCATCGAGGAGTAAAATGGCCGCAAGCTCGTAACGAAAGTATTGCGCCACCAATTCCGCCGTGATGGAGGCAACTTCCTTTTTGTCGTTCAAGCCAATGACCTGTTGGACGACTTCATGGATCAAGCCCAGGCTTCGCGCCCGGCCCTCCGCCTCTTCGCGCAGGCGGGTGTATTCGATGAGTCCCGCCAGATGGCTGGCGATCACAACCATGAGATGCTCGTCGTATTGACTGAACGCCTCCGCTTGCGCATTCTCGATGACAAGCACGCCCATCGCCTGTCCGCGGTAACGGAGCGGGACGATCAACTCAGAACGGGCGGTTTTATGAATCCCAATGTAACCTTCGCGGGACGAATCCGAGACACGACGGACCCGTCCCTCTTTCAGGAACGGCTGGATGGGATGCTCCGTCACAGAAGCGCTGGTCACGTTCAATTTGCCTTCATATAAACGATATTCGCGAAGGATGCGACCATCGCTCGATCTTAAGAAGAGCGCGATCAATTCGGTGCTGAAAGCGCGGGTAAGCAAACCGAACATACGGCGGGCAATCTGGTCGAGATTCTGCGCGGAGGAAACGGTCAATACGAAGTCGTTCAGCAAGCCAAGCCTGCGCAGGTGCGAGGACATCTCCGAGAAGGTCACAACGATATCCACCGTTTGCGGGATGCCCATCGCCAGTTCGCGCAGTTGACCGCGTTCGGATGTCGTAAATTCCTTCTGACGCCACATCGCAACGACGCCGATCAGGCGTTGCCCGATCACCAAGGGTAAACAGATCCATGCGCCGCTGTTCGGTTTCAGGTTTGTAAACGGGAGTTGGTCGAAGTTTGGCTGTCCGCGGGTGAGCAGTAAATCAGAGAGCGAACGGTTGACCCGGCGGAAGACCGGATTTTCGTCGATCAGAAGGGAGGCTCCGCGTGCCCTGGGAGCGTTCCACTCAGCTTGAACGTCGAGCGTATCACCCCGCCGAATCGCAAGCCAGGCTCCCTGGCAGGTTACCGTCTGCACAAAGTTGGTGAGGACTTTTTCGAGCGCAAGAGGCAGATTGAAGGCCAGCCCAGATTGGAGGTCGGGAAGAAGCGCCTGTCCCTTCGGGGCAAGCTGACCGGAAAGCAGGGAGGTCATCAAGCGCCAGACTCTCTGCGCTTCGGCGGTCTGCTCCTCAGCGCCGACCAGGATGAGTTTCGACGAGTTCGAGATCGGAAAGGCATAAAAACGCCCGTGGCCCAACCCGCGGTTCTTCCCCATCTCTGCAGAGCGTGGATGTCCTCCTGTAAGAGCGCCGCACAACCACGCGTCCGTCGAATTGATCGCCATGATGCCGGTCAATTCGTTCTGAGCCGCCTTATTCAAACGGTGAGATACGCGCACGAGCCAAACGCCCCCCACCCGTTCCGCCAGCACAGCCCAGTTTGCGCCGGAGAGTTGAACGGCTTCCTTGAGTTGGGTCTCGATGCCTGTTTCGGTCTGCATGGCGGTTGTTTTTCAAATTATACCCGCGTCACTCATGATTAAGACATTTCACGTTAAAATAACCGCCTTATGAAGGATATCATCGTGATCGGCGGCGGACTCGCCGGGAGTGAAGCCGCCTGGCAGATCGCCGGACGAAATTTAAGGGTAAAACTTTATGAAATGCGTCCGCAGGCGTCGACCGGCGCTCATGTGACGGATCAACTTGCGGAATTGGTCTGCTCTAACTCACTCGGTTCGAACCAGGCCGACCGCGCTTCGGGCGTCCTGAAAAATGAACTACGCCGGCTGGATTCCCTCCTCGTCAAATGCGCGGAGGAAACGGCTCTCCCCGCCGGGGCAGCGCTTGCCGTGGACCGCGAGGCGTTTGCACGCAGGGTGACGAAAAAGATTTCGGCTCACCCGAACATTGAGTTGATCCGTGAAGAGGTGAAAGAGATTCCACTTTCGCCGGTCGTCATCGCCAGTGGACCGCTCACCTCGGAAAGTCTCTCAAACTCCGTTGCGGCGTTGAGCGGCGACGAACACCTTTTCTTCTTCGACGCCATCTCTCCCATCGTGCGTGCCGAAAGCATCGACATGAAAATCGCTTTTCGCGCTTCGCGTTACGATAAAAGCGAGCAGGATGAAGGCGATTACATCAATTGCCCCTTTACCAAGGAAGAATATTACGAATTCCTGCATGCCTTGCGCACGGCAGAGCGCATCGAACTGCGCTCCTTTGAAGACGCAATCAAGACAGGCGTGAAGGCAGGTCACTTCTTCGAAGGTTGTCTGCCCGTGGAGATCATCGCCGAACGAGGTGACGAATCGCTGGCTTATGGACCCATGCGCCCGGTCGGCTTGCGCGACCCACGGACGGGTAAACGTCCGTACGCGGTGGCGCAGCTCCGGCAGGATAATCTGGCTGGCAGTTTGTATAACATCGTTGGTTTTCAGACCAATCTGAAATTCCCCGAGCAAAGACGCGTGTTAAGAATGATCCCCGGACTCGAAAACGCCGAGTTCGAGCGATATGGCCAGATGCATCGCAATACATTCATTGCTTCGCCCAAGCTTCTGCGCCCCACCCTTCAACATATCTCCCGCGACAACCTTTTCTTTGCAGGTCAGATCACCGGCGTGGAAGGCTACATGGGCAACATCGCCACAGGACTGCTGGCGGGAATCAATCTGGCGCGATTCATGCAGGGTAAACCGCTGTTTGAACTCCCCCGCGAGACGATGCTCGGCGCATTATGTCATTACGTCACCCATGCCGACCTGAAAGACTTCCAACCGATGAAAGCCAACTTCGGCATCCTGCCGGAACTTCATCCTGAAAGGAAGATCGGCAAACGCGAAAAGGGTCAAGCCCACGCAGACCGCGCCGCAGGCGCATTGGAAGATTATTTACGGAATCAACCATCATGAACAAACGGAATCCAACGATCTATCTGGGTCTTATAAGCACGTTGTTCCTGGCCATAACAGGCTGGTACGCCTTTTCATTCAACACATACAGCACGACTCCGGAAACATTCGATGGAGAACGCGCATTGGCAGATGTGGAAGTCCAGGTCGCCATGGGACCACGAACGCCCGGGTCGGCCGGACATGCCCAGGTCCGCGAATGGATGCGCACAGAGTTGGAAAATACCGGCTGGCTTGTAGAAGTCCACGAGGCGGAGCGGCTGGGACATCCCATTTACAACATTATTGCAAAGAAAGGCGGGGAATTACCGCAAATCATCCTTGCCGCGCATTACGATACAAGATTTATCGCCGACCACGATCCGGTTGAAACGAAGAGGAGCGAGCCTGTTCCCGGCGCGAACGACGGCGCATCCGGAGTGGCGGTTTTGCTCGAACTAGCCCGCATATTGCCGGATGATACAGTGCCCGTGTGGCTGGTTTTCTTCGACGCAGAAGATAACGGGCGCATCGAGGGCTGGGATTGGATCCTCGGCTCGCGCGCATTCGTGGAGGAAATCCCTGTTCGTCCCCGGGCGGTGATCATCGTGGATATGGTCGGGGATGCGGATTTGAACCTTTATTACGAAAGGAATTCAGACGTCACCCTTCGTGCGGAAATTTGGAAGACCGCAGAGCGGCTCGGTTATGGCGATATATTCATTCCGTCGGAGAAACACAGCATGCTCGACGATCACACCCCCTTTCTCGAGAAAGGCATCCCTGCCGTTGATATCATTGACTTCGATTATCCCTACTGGCATACCACCGAAGACACAGCGGATAAGGTATCAGCCGACAGCCTGAAAGCCGTGGGGGATACGCTCTGGCATTGGGTCGTTGAACAAGGCGGAAATTAAGAGTGGTCAAAAGAAAAGACTGGGCTTACACTTAAGGCAATGGCAGTACAGGCATCTTTGCGTAAACTTCGTCCCATTTGGGTGGAACGCGTTTCCCGAGAAATGGCGGTTGGGGAAGGTATACGCGCGGGTTTCACAGAGCAATTGGAAAGATTCTATGACCTGCTCGAACAAACCATCATCACCGGCGACATGGCATGGCTCGACCCGATCCTGTACGATTGGGGACGCTCTCCCACCGAAACGAACCTCGAACATGCCGATTATTATGTTTCATTCATTCTGAACCGCATGATCTCGCTCACCCTCGAGATCTCCCGGGAGCACCTTAAACCCAAAGAGGCGCTTGAACTTCTCGCGGCGACCATCCCGGTATTGACACATAGTCTGGGCGTGGTGATCCGGTACGAGATGGAAACCCGCGTAGCACATATTTCGAAGGAATTGGGGGCGGTGCAGGAAAAGTTGCAGATCCTCGATCAGAATAAATCCAAGTTCATCTCCGTGGCGGCGCACGAACTGAAGACTCCGCTCACTCTGATCGAAGGCTACACCTCCATGATGGCAGACTTTATCCAGGCCGACTCGCAGGCGCAAATGCGAAGCTACCTGGCCGGGGTAAATACCGGCGTCCTGCGCTTACGGGAAATTATCGACGATATGATCGATGTGTCCTTGATAGATAACAACCTGCTCACATTGAACATCCAGCCGATGTGGATCAGCCATCTATTGGATCTCGCTCGAAACGAGTTCAAGAAAACGATCGCTGAACGAAAGCAGACCTTGACCGTCAATGACTTCGAAGGAAGCGACCTGATGATCTACGGCGACTCTGAAAGGTTGTATCAGGCGCTCAACAACGTAATAACGAATGCCATTAAATACACACCGGACAGGGGTCAGATCACGATCGACGGGCGGCTCCTGCCAGGATTTATCGAAATCACCGTCAAGGATACCGGGATCGGCATTTCCGCCGAAGATCAAGCGCTCATCTTCGAAAAATTCGGCCAACTCGGCAAGGAGGACTTACACTCCAGCGGCAAAATAAAATTCAAGGGGGGCGGACCCGGTCTGGGTCTTTCCATCACTCGCGGCGTTATCGAGGCGCACGGTGGAACGATATGGGTTGAATCCCCAGGTTACGACGAAGTAAAATTACCCGGCTCGACCTTTCACATCTTGCTGCCTACACGAACCGAGCCGACAAACCCTGTCATGCTCAAATTCTTTGGCAGCCTTGAACAAAAAATGGAAACTGATCTACGTGGCGAAGAAAATCCCCCAACCGACGATCCCCCCGCGTGAGCGCGCCTTCCTTGCAGGCGTTGAGCTTCGCGACCATAAAAATGTCCTTTCGCTAGAAGACTCGCTTGCAGAGTTGGCATTGCTTGCAGACACTGCCGGCGTGGATGTCGTCGGCGAGATCACGCAGCGGCTGCAACGCCCGAACGTCGAGACATACATCGGTCCCGGCAAGGTGGAAGAGCTCAGGGCGCTTGCCGAAGAAACTCTCGCTGAAGTCGTCATCTTCGACGATGAACTTTCACCGCGCCACCAACGCGAACTGGAAAAAGCGCTCGGCAAAAACATACGCGTCATCGACCGCACGGCGCTGATCCTCGACATCTTCGCCCAGCATGCCCATACAAAAGAAGGCATGCTGCAGGTGGAACTCGCTCAATACGAATACAACCTTCCCCGCCTCACCCGCGCATGGACGCATCTTGAACGGCAGGCAGGCGGCGGCGGCGGACGCGCCGGTTCGACCGGCGGAGTGGGCTTGCGTGGTCCCGGCGAGACCCAGCTCGAGGTTGACCGCCGCACGATCCGCAAACGCATTGCGCACATCAAAAAAGAACTGGACAAAGTGGAGGCGCATCGCATGCGCTACCGGGCACAAAGGAAACGTTCGCGCATCCCCACCGTTGCCCTGGTCGGATACACCAACGCGGGCAAGTCCACGCTCCTGAACCGCCTCGCCAAAGCCGATGTCTACGTTGCAGACCAACTTTTCGCCACGCTCGATCCGACCACGCGACGCGTCCAGCTTCCCGGCGATAATACGGCTCTTTTCACCGATACAGTCGGATTCATCCAAAAACTCCCGACCACGCTGGTCGCGGCATTCCATGCGACGCTCGAAGAGATCGCCGAAGCCGACCTGTTACTGCATATCGTTGACATTTCCCATCCGAACGCGCTCGGACAATATCAAGCCGTTTTACAAACCCTGGAAGAGATCGGGGCAGGTCATATACCGATGATCACCGCCTTGAACAAAGCCGATCGGTTGAAAGATCCGGAAAATGCGGCAAGGATATTGGAAAATTTTCACAAATCCGTGGCAACATCCGCTTTGAAAGGCTCGGGCATGGATGATTTGCTCATGCTCGTGCAGGAAGAATTATTCGAGGCATTCGAAACGATTGGCGTCCGCCTTCCATATAAGGAAGGTGCGTTGATCTCGCTCTATCACGAACTTGGTCAGGTGGAGCGCGTCGAGCACGAACGCGGCGGTGTCTTGATCCATGGGAGTCTGCCTGGAAGGCTACTGGCGCAATTCGCACCCTGGAAGATCCAACCGAACGGCAGCGCGCCGGGAATGCATGAGACCGAAGCCGACCTGGAGGAAGCATGATCTCGAAAATGCTCGATTTTCTTTCAGAATATCTCGCCCATCGCAAAGGCCTTCTGCCAATCATCGGGCTGGCGCTCATCCTCCTGAACCTGCTCCTCCAATTCATCTTCCCCGGCTCGATCCTTGCGACCGCCAATCTTTGCCTGCATCTCGGGTTGATCGTCGCCATCTTCGGCTTGATGCTTGCGTGGGCTTTGTAGTTTGACGGGAGTTCAATATCTTTCGCCGGCAAATAGGAAGTGGGGAAACCTGCACCACTTGTGATTCGCCATGCCCCCGACTCTCGCGATAAAAACCTCCATAAACCAGTACCGAATCGAAGAATTCGCCGGCGTCACAGCGCTGGGCGAACTGTATCGGGCAACGGACGAGCGCACGAATAGAGCCTTTGCAATCACCATTCTTCCGGTACTTGTTACCGAAAACGCAGAGGCAATGAAAGAACTCGAGGGGAATTCGGCCCGGCTTCAAGCGCTCTCCCACCCGAACTTGAACAGGTATTACGGCATTCAAAGGACTCCCGCGCTGACCTTTTTTGTTGAAAATTGGGTCGACGGTCCTTCGATGAAAGAAATCCGTACGCGCGGTCTGTTGAGCGCCGAGGAAGCGCTCTTCGTTGCCGGGGCGGTCTGCAGCGGATTGGAGGCGCTACACAAACAGGGCTTTCTCCATCTTCATCTTTCCCCCGAACTCGTGCGCATCAACAAGCGCGGTGAACTCATCCTTTGCGGGATCGGGGCAGCGGGAGCGGTCCATTTCAACACCTCAAGCCACCCGCCGTTACACCTCTCACCCGAACAAATCCAAAAGAAACCCCAGACCGCGGCCACCGACATCTACTCGCTGGCAGTCATGCTCTACGAACTGATAACGGGAAAATGGATCAATGGAAAGAATCCGCCGCGCGCTTTCGACTCGATCCGAAAAACGCATCTTGACTCATCCCCGCCTGCCCCGGCATCTCTGAATCCAAATCTCCCCGGTAATTTTTCGCGCATGGTCCTTTGGGCGTTAAGGAAAAATCCCGAAGAACGGCTCAAAACAACGACCGAATTGATCTCATCACTGGCATTAGCCGCAGGGTATTCGGTGGATAAGATTCCTGTGCGAGCCAATGCAAAAAACGCTCCGATCATAGACTCCGCGCTCAACGCATGGGAGTTTCTTCCCCCGCCCAAATCCACTGCCGTCAGCGCAGACACAGTCCCCCTGGAAGAACGCCTCGCATCGCTTGGTACCCCAAAAAAGAAGCCCGCCCTGCGCTTTGGAATCATTCCATTCATCCTTTTCTTTTTCGTTTCCGGATTCGTAGCCTTATTTATTTTTATCCGCCCGGCTGGAGAGAATCCACTCCCGACCCCGGTCCTCTTCACAAAATTCGTTCCAAACATCACCCCCGAACCTTCCACCTCCCCCACACCCCGGCCCACTTTTACAAATGGCGGCCGCATCGTTTTCACCTGCACGCGCGGCGATTACAACCAGCTTTGCATGATCAACCGCGACGGGACAGACCTCGTCCAGCTTACGGATATGGCGGCGAGCAATTATTACCCCGTCTTCACACCAGATGGAAGTTCCGTGTTATTTGCCTCCAATCGCAACGGGAATTTCGATTTCTTCGTGTTGAATTTCGCCGAGAGGGAGGTGTTTCAGTTGACCGAAAATGTCGGCAATGTGATTTCACCGGATTTCTCCCCCGACGGTCGGACGATCGTTTTTGCAAATCGTGTCGGGGACGGTCCAACAGCCGTATGGATGGTCAACGCAGACGGGTTGAATCCGAGGCTGGTTTATACGGGTCTGCGCGATATCGTCGCTGTAGCCTGGTCGCCTAGGGGAGAAAAAATCGCCTATGCAATGAATTCAGGCTCACCCCAAGAATATGATATATACAGTATGGATATCGACGGGAGAAACCACCTCAAGATCTCCCAGGGATTATCGGGCATCGGTGGAAGCGTGGATTGGTCACCGGACGGAACATCCCTGCTCATTCACGCAGGTCCATTCGGGGACAAAGACATTTTCAAGATCGACATTGCCACAGGGAAATCCACCCAAGTGACGGATGGCGGGAATAACGCAGGCGCGTCCTATTCGCCGAACGGCCAATTCATCGTGTTCAATTCCCTGAGAAACAACGACCAGGCGGATTTGTACATCATGGAGGCGGACGGCTCAGGCATGAGACAACTCACAAACGACCCGGAACCCGATTGGGGCGCAAATTGGATAGAGTAAGCTGGCAGATTGGTAATTCTGCGTAACGTGCGGGAAAATTATCGGGGAATGCAGATGCAAATGGTTGGAACCACTTTTGGGCAGGAAGCGAGGCGCGATTCGGGTCCGGAATCCGCCATGAAGTTTTTGCATCCCAGGAGTATTGAAGTTATCGTTTATGAATTTCGGGGGAAGCCGAAATAACGAATCATCACTGGCGGAAAAATAATCTGCACGACTCAAACCCTTTACATGCAGGCTGTTTGATGTATCATTCAATCACCAATGGCGTTTTTCGCGGCTCGTCCACCGCGGGAGGCGCTGTTCATCTTTAACCCTCAAATACGAAAGGTGATTGTATGAATGTCCAAGCAACCAAGTTCCTATCTGTCTTCTAAGTTGGAAGGTCGCCTGAAAGCCGATAAAAGCGGGAACAGCATTTTCACTCTCAAGCCCATTAAGAAGGGTGAATTGATCGCTGTTTTCGGCGGCGTTGTGTATGAATGGGAGACCTTTATCCACCTACCCGAACGTGAGCGCAGTCTGTGCCTCCAGGTCGAAGATCGTCACTTCCTGGTGCCGCGCCCCATTGGCGAGGGAGATTATGTCAATCACTCGTGCAACCCGAACGCAGGTCTTTCGGGCCAGATTGGACTCGTTGCCATGCGAGACATCCAAATCGGCGAGGAAGTTTGTTTCGATTACGCCATGTGCGATACCATGCCCTACGATGAGTTCGACTGCCTGTGCGGCGCGCCGAACTGCCGCAGGCGTGTAAGCGGTAACGACTGGCAGAGGCCGGAACTTCAGAAACGCTATGCGGGTTTCTTTTCTCCGCATGTCCAGCGCCGCATCGATGCACAAAAGGCGGAACGCCGCGCCTTCGAACGTGCGATGAGGGAAAAGACCCGTAGTTATGCCGGCAAGGTGGCAACGCCCAGCGTAGCGTTCAAATAATAGAAAGCATGGAAACAAAAAGCGCCTTCGAAGGAAGGCGCTTTTTACACCCAGGCGCAGGATTATTTTTTTTCTTCGGTCGTCGTTGCGTGGGTTTCTTCATCGTCTTTTCCAGACAACCCGTCCCGAAAAGATCGAATGCTCTTGCCGATCTCGCCCGCCACCTTGCCGATGCGCCCGGGTCCAAAAATCAGGACGACGATCACAAGCAGGACGATGAGTTCCAGGGGTCCGAATCTGAATGGCATTTCATTGCTCCTTTTCTTATTTCGCGATTATCGTACCATGATTCCATGAAAAGGCGCTTAAAGCTCGCGGCGTGAGAACAAACCTTCGATGAAACGCAACGCGCGGCGGACCAACGATCGCAGGCGGGCAAACAGTCGATACTGCTTAGGATACACATGACGCTTGGTGGGAATCGGTCCCGTCCACTCGGCGACGAGCGCACCCCAGGTCAGGCCGGCGCCAAACCCGACGAAAACGACCTTGTCGCCGCTTTTCAGGCTTCCTTTTTCGATGGCTTCGACGGCCGCAATGGGAATCGACGCCGTGGATGTGTTGCCGTAGCGATCCACGTTGATGACGAATTTTTCGAGGGGCAGTTTGAGGTATTTTGCCGCCGTCTCGATGATGCGGTAGTTCGCCTGATGCGGGATGACCCAATCCACGTCGGCGGTGGTCAATCCGGCAAGTTCGAGCGCTTCCTTTGTGGCGGATCCCATCACCCGGGTCGCGAAACGGAATACAGCCTTGCCGTCCATCTGAATGTAATGTTTGCCTTCGTGGACGGTCGCTTCAGTCGCCGGATGGCGGGCACCACCGCCCAAGAGCGTGAGCGAATCCGCGCCTGAGCCGTCTGAGCGCATTACCGCAGAGAGAATTCCCCCCGGCTGGTCGCTCGCCTGAATGACAAACGCCCCCGCCCCATCGCCAAAGAGAATACAGGTGTTGCGATCCTTCCAATTCGTGAATCGCGATAGGGTCTCGGAACCGATGACCAGCGCATTTTTGATCGAGCCGGAGCGGATCGATTGAGCCGCCATATTCGCGGCGAACACAAAACCCGAACATGCCGCCAACAGGTCGAAGGCACCGGCCTTTGTGGCGCCGATCTGATCCTGCACGATGCAGGCAGTGGCAGGAAAAATGTATTCCGGGGTCGAAGAAGCGACAATGATCAGGTCCAGCTCGGTCGGTGCAAGATTTGCAACTTCAAGCGCCTTGATCGAAGCCTCGACCGCCAGCGTTGAGGTGAATTGATCTTCACGCGCGATGCGCCGTTCACGGATTCCCGTGCGGTCGCGGATCCATTCATCGCTGGTTTCCACCATTTTCGCGATATCGTCATTGGTCAGAACGGGCTCTGGGACGCTGATTCCCCAGCCTGTGATGTGCGCGTATGGCATTCTTTCTCCTTAATGAAAGCGGCTGAGTATCAAGGTCGCGTTATGTCCGCCGAAACCGAAGGAATTGGACATCACATGGCTGACTTCGGATTTTCGCGCCTTATTCGGCACATAATCCAGGTCGCAGTTCGGGTCAGGCGTCTCATAATTGATGGTGGGCGGAAGAATCTGATCCACGATCGCGAGCGCTGAAATCATTCCCTCCAGCGCGCCGGATGCGCCCAATAAATGACCGGTCATGGATTTGGTGGAAGATACGGCGAGTTTATATGCCTGTTCACCGAAGACCGTCTTGATCGCGGCTGTTTCGCTTTTATCGTTCAGCTGGGTGGATGTACCGTGCGCGTTGATGTATTGAATATCGGAAACTTCCAATCCCGAATCCTTCAAAGCATTGCTCATCGAGATCGCCGCGCCTGCGCCATTTTCCGCGGGAGCGGAGATATGGTGGGCGTCATCCGACGTGCCGTAGCCGGTAAATTCGCATATGATCTTCGCGCCGCGAGCCTGGGCATGTTCCAAAGACTCAAGTATCAGAATTGCGGATCCCTCCCCCATCAGAAATCCATCACGGTCCCTATCAAAGGGACGGGAGGCGCGCTCCGGTTCGTGGTTACGCGCCGAAAGCGCGGTCATGACGTTCATTCCAGCCATTGTCAATGGATGGATCGCCGCCTCGGCAGCGCCCGCCACCATGACATCCGCCGCGCCGCGCCGGATCATCTCGGCCGCCTCGCCCAAAGAATTGGTGCCGGTGGCGCAAGCCGTTGCAATTGACATGTTCGGTCCACGCGCGCCAATCCGGATGGCAAGATTCCCCGCCGCGCTGTCCGAGATCATCATCGGGACGAGAAACGGGCTGACTCGGTCGGGTCCGCGTTCTTTGTAAACCTGGTATTGTTCGATGATGGTGATGACCCCGCCAATGCCGGAACCGATCAGAATACCCACCCGGTCGCGATTCGATTCATCGATCTTCAAACCGGATTGTTCGAGAGCCTCAAGAGTGGCGGATGTGGCAAATTGTGTAAAGCGGTCCATCTTGCGCGCCTCTCGCGGACCGAACATCGCGCCGCCATCGAAACCTTTTACTTCCGCAGCGAACTTTGTCTTGTGGCTGCTTGCGTCGAACGACGATATGGGAGCCGCCCCTGACCTGCCTGCCAGAAGCGCATTCCATGTTTCTTTTACATTATTTCCCACCGGGCTGACGCAACCCATCCCGGTAATCACAACGCGTTTTCTCATTTATCAAACACTCCTTGGGAAATTCAAGCAAGGGAATTATTTATAATTAACACAGGATCGGGGTTTTAGACACGCCGGGGATCGAGCATTTCATAAGGCTGAAAATGCTTCGATAAGACTCACCAGACACAGGAAGATCACTTTTCCAAAGCCAGTTTTTTCAATATCGACCATGCTTGATGGATGTGCATCCGGTCATGGTCAGCCATAAACCCGGCAATTTCGCGAAAATTCGTGGGGCCGAAGATGGCATGGCGGGCTTTGCGCTCCCAATTCTTATCCGGCATATTCATCAGGATATCGAGAGTCGCCCTTCGCGCTTCGGTATACTCGCGCATGGCACCTGGTCCATCCTCATGAAGATAATCGCGCTGACTGGCCCATACTCCCGTATCCGGCCGCGGAATGAACGGTTCGCCCTGCCCATCGAACAATTTCAATTGCATGTGGTGAATCTCCCGTTCGGTATCGCGCAGATGACAGATCAATTCCGTTAATGACCAATCGTCATCGGAGGGCTTGAGCGACCATGCAGCCGGTTCGAGATTTCGGAACAATCCATCCAATACCGCAGGGGTCGCCGATTGGATCGAAACGATGGATTCCTTTGCCGTAAAGGATGGGATAAGCGACGTCAGGTCTGCGGATTCAAGGCGCCGGCGAAGATCCGGCAGGGAACCGTGCAATCCCGCTTCGGGTCCGGGACCTGATGCGGAATCTCCGTTAAGAAAAAATGTTTCCAGCCCAAGGCGCTTTGCGGGTAGAATATCCCGCTCCATATCGTTGCCCACCATCAAGACCGGTCCCTCCTGCCAGCCGAGCCGACCGAGGAGTTCAGCGTAATAAGCGGAATGGGTCTTCGAAAAATGAAAATCATCAAAGGTGGAGATGAGCTCGAATTCGTTGGGATCGAAACCCGCCCACCGCACACGGTGGTAAGTGGCTTTGCGCGGCAGGAGCGGGTCTGTGGCGACGACAAGCCGAAAACCCTGCGATTGCGCCCAGTGAACGAAGGGCTTCGCGTCCGGGTTGCGTTCCGTGATCGGCTGAAGCGCGGGAAAGATCTCGTCATAAAATACTTCGATCTCGGAATCAAGTTCCCCTTTTTGCAACCCGATCATCGGGTAAAAGACATCGTCGAAGATCTCCTTCAATGTGCGCGAGAAATCCCCGCTCTGATTCATGGCGTTCATGCCGGAGAGCAGAGCGCCAGCAATCAAGCCAGGATCCAGTTGCGGAGCCAGATGGGTGGAAATCGCCTGAAAATAAGCGGGAACGAAAGCACTCTGGTTGGTCTTCAGCAGGGTGTCATCGAGGTCAAGCAAAAGGGTCAGCGTCATAGGTTGTAAGACTCCCCCGGAGTCCTCGGATTCTATTCTTCTTTTATCTCGAATGTAAATGGAAGAGCGTGGCATTCGCCGCACCCCACCTGGGGTTCAGGGACATTTTGCTTCGATTTTTCACAAAATGCCTGGATCTGAACCCTGCGCTGGAACAATGCCACGAGCGGGCGGGAAACAGTTGCATTCAATTTCATGTGCTGGCAGGAATTCGCCCGGGCGATGGCTGGTACGGGGCAGGTGCCGCAAAGGTCCCTGGTCCAGGTTTGGCCCTGAGCCATGAGCAGACGGCATTCCTCCACGTTCCTACCGCGAAAGTAATCACCGTAAAAATGCGGACATTCCTGGCCTGAAGGGGTTTTCATCGTTATACGCGGGTAATGTACTCGCCGGTGCGGGTGTCCACGCGAATCGTATCGCCTACATTGACAAAGTTCGGGCATTGAACGGTCAACCCGGTTTCAGTGGTCACTTTCTTTGTCACACCGGTGGCGGTATCGCCGCGAATCGCCATTTCCGCCTCCACCACTTTCAAATCCACCGAGGTCGGCATTTCCACATCGATGGCTTCGCCCTTGTAAAAAGTCAGTTTTACCTCCATGCCTTCCTGGAGGTATCGAGCGCTCTCACCGAGGGATTCCTTCTTGATGGCGGGTTGTTCGAATGTGACCTTATCCATGAAGTAGTACATGTCGCCGTCATTGTAGAGGTAGGAAACATTGGCGAAGTCGAGGCTGACATCCTGGACTGACTGCCCGGAGTTGAACGTCCGCTCGATGTTCGCGCCGGTCAGCAGGTTGCGCGCCTTGATGCGGATATTGGCATTGCCGCGTCCGGTCTTGTTGTGGCTGTAATCCAATACTTTGTAGAGGTTACCGTCCAGTTCGAAGGTGACCCCTTTGCGAAGTTCGTTTACGTCGATCATACAATCATCTTTCCTTGGTTGGTTTATTGCCCGTCATGATGCACAGAACACGGAAGCGGGCGGATTATACCAATGAGTATCGCTTCATGGCTAGTTCCAATGGAGAAAGCAACAAAAACGCCCTCCAGGAGAGGGCGCCTTTGTTGGTTGATTTGATCTATTCACCTACGCTCGACACATCGTTGGACGGCCGCCATTGAGACCACTTATCCGTAGCCGGGTCGATCGTCATATTCCCTGCGGGTCCGCCCTGCCAGAAGGCCTGGAAGATATTCGGATTGCCGTCGCGGACGGTGGTAAACGCCAGGTTGGTGCCGCCGCAATCCCAGGTGGGACCCGAATCCAACCCTTCGTAGTCGGTAACGCGGTATTCCTTGTTGGCGCGGAAATCGAAGGAGTAAACATCCAGGTTGCCATCCCGTTCAGACTGGTAGGCAATACGATCACCTTCGGGAGACCAGACCGCGTTGATGGTCTTGCCGTCCGTTGTGACCCTTTTCACCTGACCGGTATCGATGTTCATCGCGTAAAGATCGGTGTTTCCGTTTTCATCCTGAACGATATAGGCGATCAATTTGCCGTTGGGCGACCAGGCCGGGAAGATTTCATCCTCCGCGGATTCAGTGAGCCTCTTTTCTGTGAGCGTTTCCACATCGAGGATGTAGATGTCCCAGTTGCCGTTTCGATTGCTTTGGAAGACAAGTTTCTCGATATCTGGCGAATAGAAGGGGTTGATATCATCAGCCGGATTGCTCGTAATCTGGGTCTCTTCGCCGGTTTGCTGGTCGATCGTAAACAGGTCGAACCGTCCGTTCCTGTCGCTTTGGAAAACGACCGTCTGGGCATCGGGTCCGTACATCGGGTTCGTATTATTGGATTGCGTCTCCGTCAGGCGAGTCGCCTCGCCGGAGCCGAGCAGGTCCGTGTAATACAACTCGACATTCCCATCGCGGTTGCTCTGGAAGACAACCCACGAATCATTCGGAGCGCGGCTTGGGCGGCTGTCCACCGCTTCATCCTTGGAGAGGTTGTATAGTTTGAAACCGGGCTGGCCTTCGATCCCGTCCAGGCGATAGATTTCGAGGTTATCGTCGCGGAAGGTATGGAAGACAAGACACTGGATACAAATGTCCGGCTCAGCCGGGGCGACCGATCTAATTGGTTCCACGCAATCAGCCATTGCAACGCGGACTGTGGTGCCCGAGGGATTGGTCAGATTCAGGATGAGCACCTGGTTGGGTCCGGTCACCGTTATCGTCATGCTTTCGCCAGACCTCAGTCGGACATTCCCGCTCTGAATGACCACGCCGTTCTGGTCGGTTATCGTAAACGCGTATGGCGCAGGCATATCGCCACCATTATTTGTGATGGTGAATTCAGCCACATCGGTTGAGACACAAATGCCGTTGGCGGTCAACGCGGGCGGCGGCGGAGGAGGCGGGACGCAGGCGGTCATATCAACAACTGTCGTCAGCGTCGCATCACTCGGAGTGGCGAATGTATAACTTGTGGATGAGCCGGTTACCGTCAGGGTGATACTTTGGCCCGCCAGCAGGGATATCGTGCCGGTTTGTACCACAACTCCGCCTGCATCCGTGATCGTATAGGGATATGGGACAGCCATATTCGTGCCGTTATTTGTAAGGACAAAGGTGGCGGTACCTCCCACTGAAGTGCAGACTCCGGTGATGGATAAATCGGCAGGCGGGGGCACACGCGGTCCACCTGCAGGTCCCGCCGCCACACACGCGGTCATATCCACAGTGGTCGTAAGTGCGACATCATTGGGTGTGGCGAAGGTATAACTCGTCGATGAACCGGTCACGGAAATCGTTGTGCTTTGGTTCGCGCCAAGGTCGATCTGACCTGCGCCCGCCACCGCGCCGTTCGCATCCAAAATCACGTAGTCGTACGGCGCCGCCATGGCATTCCCATTGTTTGTGATCGTGAAGGATGCCGTACCCGTGTTCGATGTGCATGAGCCGGTTATGGATAGATCAGCTGGTGGAGGCGGCGGCGGTGGAGGGGAGGTCACACAAGTGGACATATCCACAAGTGAAGATAATGAGGCATCGTCCGGCGATGACAACGCATAAGAGGTGGAAGGTCCGGTAACTGTAATGGTGGTACTCTGCCCAGATGGCAGGTTGATCGTCCCGGTATCCACGACTGTGCCGTTTGAGTCGGTAATGTTGTAGGTATACGGGGTCGTCATCGCGCCGCCGTTGTTGGTGACGGTGAAGACCGCAGTTCCGGTATTCACTCCGCCGCAAGCGCCTTGAACTGTAAACACTGGCGGATTCACCGGCTGAGCGCTGGTTGCTGTCGGCGTCGGGGTGGGTTTCAGGGTGCATGAACCGGTCACGTTCAAGGTCACAGAGGATAAGAAGGAGGTTTTATAGGTCACCGTCATGTTTGCGTTGCCAGCGCCGTTCACAGTAACGGATTGACCGGGCTGCAAGTCCACAGGTCCGGATTGCGCCGGATCGGAAAGGACAAATGTCCCATCGCTCACACTTCCCGAAATATTCGTGATAAGGAAGGTGGCAGATTGATCGACGTTACAAAAGACCTTAAGATCCAGTTGACCATCGACCGGCGTGCTGGTAGGCGATGGGGTGAACGTGATCGTAGGCGTGTTTGTCGGCTGCGGCGTGTTGGAAGGCGTGGGCGTATTGGACGGCGTCCTTGTCGGCCTCGGGGTTCTCGTATTTGTCGGTGTCGGAGACGGACCCGGCGTATGTGTGGCAGTAGGCGTGCGGGTAGGCCTCGGAGTCCGCGTCATTGTAGGAGTAAAAGTATTCGAAGGCGTGGGTGACGGCCCGGGAGTTTTCGTAAGAGTGGGCGTACGGGTGGCAGTCGGGGTTCTTGTATTCGTCGGGGTCTGGCTTGGACCCGGCGTTTTCGTTGCAGTGCCTGTTGGAGTAGCCGTCGCCTGAGGGAGGGGAAGACAGGTACCGACCGCCTGCAGGTTGACGGCATCCAACTGGGAAGTTGAATACGTCACCTTAACCGTGGCATTCCCGGCTGCGTTGAAGGAAATGCTCTGATTCGGATTCAGATCGAGCGAGTTCGTAACCGGGTTCTTCCCCGGTTCAGAAACCGTGTAGCTTCCACCCGACAATGGACCGCCGATATTCGTGATCGTAAAGGTCGCAGTCAGGTCATTGTTACACGCAACCCCCAAACCGACATAAGGATCGTCGACCGCAGCAGCGCCTGCGTTCCCCTGGTTGCCACCAGGCTGCGGAGTAGGCGTTTCTGTCGAAGTTGGCTCAATGACCACGCCTCCCTGCCCACCCTGAGCGCCCGCATCCCCCGCTGATGTGGGTGTACTTGTCGGCGTATTCGTGGGTGTGGCTGTCGCCTGATCCTGAGGTCCCACTTGAGCCGCTTGCGCCTCTTCGGACGGGGTATTTGTTGGGGTCGCCTCTAAAGGAGGTTCCGTGGGCGGCGCCGGTTCCTCCGTAGGAGGCTCTGTAGGAGGCTCTGTAGGCGGCGCAGGTTCCTCCGTGGGAGGTTCTGTTGGAGGCGCAGGCTCTTCCGTGCCCCCCTCTCCGCCAGTTCCTTCCAACCCCTGACCCGGAGCACAGGAAACCACAAGCAAGGACACGATCACAAGGATGGATAGAAATTTGAACAGGTCAAGTTTGGCATTCGAAAACCACATATCTACCTCACTAAATCTAAACGGCTCGATAAAAAAAGATTGACGTTTCTTTCGCCTGGAATCGTATTCATAGACATTAAATTTGTAGCGAAAACCGCCCGAAAAGGGTTCGTTAAGCGACAAATATAACAGCAGTGAACAATTATATTGCCGTGCAAAGCAAACGGCTGAAATGTATTAGAATTACAATATTTCCTTAGAAAATTCGATCCCCATCGAGTAGAGAGAGTGTACCATGAAAAATTTAACGAATAAAAAAGGTTTCTTAATCCTTACAGCCGCCTTTATCCTCCTGTCAGCCTGCGGACCAAAAGATAATTCTGAAGATACAGGGGTGGCAGCCCCCGAGCTGCCTGTCATCACCGCGGAAGCAACGGTTCAATCCCAGACCTTCACCCATATTAACCGCGATGTACTGCTCGACCCCGCCAAGACCTCCGACGCAGATTCGCTCCTGGTGAGCGGCTATTTATATGAAGGGCTGGTCACGGTCGATTCCAGCGGAAATATTCAGCCGGGTATCGCACAATCCTGGACCGTCTCAGACGACGAACTGGACTACATATTCGAGATCCGTCCCAACACACGATTCAGCGACGGCTCACAGATCACCGTGGATGCGATCGCGGATAATTTCAACCGCTGGTTCGAACCCAACAGCCCCCTTCACGGGGACGGGAACTTTCCCTCCTGGCTGAATCGCTTCCTGGCTTTCAACGGCGAAAGAGAGGCAAATAACCGCGCGGTCTCGCAAGTGGACGGAGTTCAGAAGGTGGACTCCAATACCTTTATCGTCCACCTTAATCGCATCGAACCGCAGTTGTTGAACTATCTCGCGGAACCGGCGTTTGCGATCCTGAGTCCCGCGTCGCTAAGCAACCCCGCATACGGCACAAGCCAAAGCACCATCATCTCCAGCGGCGCGTATGTCATTTCTTCATGGACCGAAGAAGGCATGACTCTCAGCCCCAATCCACAATACTGGAATGCGGCCGGCGGCGAAGATCTCAAATTTATCTGGAAATAGGTTGATTGCTAATGGGATTGCTCGGAGTTGGGGTCTTCGCTGAGCAATTGAACGGCATGAGGGAGGACAGGAAAGATAAAGCCCAAATTTTCCACCGCACCCCTGGGGCTGCCGGGCAGGTTGACGATGAGCGTCCGGCCACGAATGCCTGCCACAGCGCGGGAAAGCATGGCATGATGGGTTTTCTTGAGCGATCCAGCCCGCATGACCTCCGCGAGACCCGGCGCATCTTTTTGAACGACAGCCCGAGTCGCTTCGGGGGCGATATCACGCGGCGCAAAGCCGGTACTTCCCGTCGTGAGGATGATGTCCATTTCGCCGCCATCCGCCCATTCGACCAGCGTCTGGCGAAGCGCTGACTCATCGTCGGGAAGGATGACCTGTTTTAAGACCCGGCAGTTTTCAGCTTGAAGGAAGGAGGCGAGAGCGGGTCCGGATGCATCCTGCCGTTCGCCGCGCGAGGAACGATCCGAGAGGGTGATGATTCCAAAGCGAAGCGTCATATGAACATCTTTGCAAAAACACGGTCTTCGGGAACCAGGTCCCAGCCGGATTCTTCGTAAAACCGCTTTGCGGTCTCGTTATCGTCCATCACCACCAGAAGGCATTTGATGCAGCCTTTTGCCTTGAGTCGTTTTTCCACTTCAGCCAGGAGCAACCCACCAATTCCCTGACGACGAAAATCCCCATGCACTGCCAGGTGATAGATCATCCCGCGCCGGCCGTCGAACGCACCGATGATCGAACCGATGATCCGGTTTTCCAATTCAGCGACAAGGAACAGGTCCGGGTCGCGTTCCAACTTCTTTTTGATCTCGCCGGGCGTATCCGACGGACCGACATGCATGCCGGTCTCGATGCCCTGCCAAAGACTCAAAAGGCTGCCGTAATCGTTCTCGAAATCGAATTCGCGAATCTGAACCGCGGGGGTCATGCGGAGATGACCTGCCTGAGCAGGTTGAAGAGATCGTCCGGCATATAAGGTTTCATCAGAAAACCGTCCGCCCCCTGGTTCATACATTCCTCGCGCACATTCGCCCCGGAAGACATCAACACCCGCACCTTTGCTATATCGTCGGAGGCGCGCAATTGCCGCAAGACATCGAGCCCGCTTTGACTGAAGAGATGGACGTCCATCAGGAGGACATCCGGGTTGACGGATCGGACTGCCGCAATCACATCGGCATCGGCGGCGAGAGACACAACTTCGTACCCCTCCATTTTGAGAAGGGTATCGAGCAGGGAAACCATGGTGACATCATCTTCAGCGAGAAGAATTTTTGGGTTTGACATTCTTTTTTGCCTTCCTCGCGGCGGGTTTAGACGGCTTGCCAGTTTGCTTCTTCTTTTTCACCTTCGTTTTTTCCAACGCGGCATCGATGACATCCTCAACGGAACCGGCGAACACGAACTTCATGGATTTCCGAATTTCGTCGGGCACATCGTCCAGGTCTTTCTGGTTTTGATCCGGCAAAATGACGGTTCCGAGCCCGCTGCGGTGAGCCGCCAGCACCTTCTCCTTAACGCCACCAATGGGCAGGACCTGGCCTCGCAGCGTGATCTCGCCGGTCATGCCGACCTGCGGGTTGACCTTTCGCCCGGTGATCAATGACACCAACGAAGTCGCCATTGCAACCCCGGCGGATGGACCGTCTTTGGGCTGCGAGCCTGCCGGGATATGCATGTGGATATCGTGCTTGTCGAAGTATTCGTGCGTTATGCCAAAGGAGCCGGAACGCGAACGGACATAAGACAATGCCGCACGCGCGGATTCCTGCATGACGTTACCCACGGAACCGGTGATCTGGAATCCGCGCCCGCCGGGCATGGCGGTTGCTTCGACCAAGAGAATATCGCCGCCGAAGGACGTCCATGCGAGGCCGGGGACCACGCCGGGAATCGAAGTGCGCTTGTTCAATTCTTCAGGACCGAGGAAGATCGGGGTATCGAGGAAGGATTCCACGAGCTTCGGGTTGATGCGATATTTCTTCGCTTTGCCCTCGGCAATGTGCGTGCCAACCTTGCGGCAGACCGCGCCGATCTTGCGTTCAAGATTGCGGACGCCCGCCTCGCGCGTGTACTGGCGGATGATCATCTTGAGGGATTCGTCGTTAAAGGAAACCTCATTCTTTCGCAAACTATTCTCGCGAATCTGACGCGGAATCAAATATCCGCGCGCGATCGCCATTTTTTCCGATTCGGTGTAACCGGAGAGATAGATCATCTCCATGCGGTCGCGCAACGGACCGGGGATATAGTCCAGTATATTGGCGGTGGCGATGAAGAAGACCTGCGAGAGGTCGTATGCCACTTCAAGGTAGTTGTCGCGGAACTCGCTGTTCTGTTCGGGGTCGAGCACTTCAAGCAAAGCCGAAGACGGGTCACCGTGGAAATCGTTGGTGAGCTTATCCACCTCATCGAGCATGAAGACGGGATTCTTCGAGCCGATGCGCCGCAGAGATTGCAGGATGCGCCCGGGCATCGCGCCGATGTAGGTGCGGCGGTGCCCGCGAATTTCCGCTTCGTCACGGATGCCGCCGAGCGAGGCGCGGATGAACTTGCGCCCCATGGCGCGCGCGATGGACTGGCCGAGTGAGGTCTTGCCGACGCCGGGCGGACCGACAAAGCAGAGAATCACACCCTCGCGCTCGCGGCGAATCATGTCGGTGGATTCCTCCTTTTTATCGTTGATGCGGTCGAGACGCAATTTGCGAATCGCGAGAAATTCAAGGATGCGGTCCTTTACATCATCGAGCCCGTAATGGTCCTGGTTCAGGACCGCGCGCGCATGGGCGATATCGAGGTTATCCCCGGTGCCGGTCGACCAGGGAAGCGAGACAAGCGTATCGAGATAGGTGCGAATCACCCCGTATTCGGCGGCGGCGGTCGGAAGGCGGGACAATCGATCCAACTCGCGCTTCGCCTGCGTATCCGCCTCCTCGGGCATTTTCGCCTCTTCGATCTTCTTGCGGAACTCTTCGATCTCGACAGCCTGTTCGTCCCGCTCGCCGAGTTCGCGCTGGATGGCTTTCATCTGTTCGCGCAGGAAGTAATCGCGCTGGACCTTTTCGATCTCGCCGCGCGCCTCGTTCTGAATCTTCTGCCCGATGGTGAGGACCTCAGCCTCGCGCACGAGCAGACCGATGAGCTTCTTCAGTTTGTCGTAGACCGAATCGATCTCGAGAATCTCCTGCGCATCCTTCAGTTCGATGCGCTGGAAGTTGGCGATGGTGTAAACGGTTTGGAGCGGGTCTTCGAGCGAGAGGATCGAGTTCGCCAATTCCTCCGGGAAGGAGGGAATCATCTGGGTGATCTGTTGGAATTGGTCGCGGGCATTGCGGGCAAGCGCATCCGTTTCGATGCTCTTCTCGTCGCTTTCAGGCGCGCGGAGGATGTGAGCCTTGAGGTAAGGCTCTTCCTGCACGAACTCGCCGAGGCGGAATCTATCCATGCCCTGGACCAAAAGCCGCACGGTTCCATCCGGGGCGCGGAGGAGGCGATGAACTGTGGCGATGGTCCCGACCCGATACAATTCGTTCGGACCCGGGGTCTCCTGCTCGGGGTTGATGGCGGCGACGAGTCCCACAAGTTTATCCCCGCCGACGACATCGTCGACGAGGCGAATGGAGCGCGGCTGCCCCACCGTAAGCGGGACAGCCGTGTTGGGGTAAACGACAACACCGCGTAGCGGCAGGATGGGCAGGACATCGGGAATATTCATTTTCTCTTCAGCACCCCCCGCACCAGGAGCGGTGGAACCGCCCGCTTTTATCTGAGTAATCAAAGAAGAAAGCGTGAGTTCCGGAAACTCACCGTCGGATTCATCCAATTTCTGGAGGAATTCCTGCAAACCGGAAAGCCATTTTTGAGCAGGCATCGAGGATTCAACCTTGGTTCGTTTTTTCTTTGGGCAATGTGATGGTCAGAAAGCCGTCCTGATATACAGCAACGGCAAGATCCGCGTCGACAGGGCCGGGCAGGGTGACGGCGTTCGCAAATTTTCCGGAGCGAATCTCCATCTGGTGATAGGCGCGACTTGCGGAAAAATCCGGACGGTATCCCATGATATACAATGTGCCATCCTGGAGGGAAACATCGAAGTCCTCCTCGCGCATCCCCGCTATTTCCATGCGCACGATATAGGATTCTTCCGTTTCGTAGACATCTGTGGAAGGCTCCCACAGGCTGGACTTGACCTGCCAACTGACCGCGTGAAGGATCCCGCGCCGGACCTCCATGAGCGTATCTCGCGTTTTTCGAACCACGGTAGGCATTGGAACAACTCCTTGAACTTTATCCTACATCCCAGCGCCCCCGGAGAGAATCGAACTCCCAACCAACAGCTTAGAAGGCTGCTGCTCTGTCCATTGAGCTACGAGGGCTTTCCCTATATTTTACCTGACTATCCTTCAGCCTGGCTCAGGATCGGCCGCAACCCGCGATAGACGCGCGGACCGGCAATGGTGCGCAGGATGGTGTCGGCGGATCTGCCCAGCCTTTTGCTCAAGTCCTCGGGGGTCATGGGGATGTTGCCATTTGCAAGGAAAAGCCGAAAGACCGCCTCGACCAGGGCCGTGCGCGGATCGACGAACTCGGGCAGCTGCGCGCAATGACTGATGAGCGCATGCTGGATGCCATCCACCTGTTTCACCTCCGCGGTGTGAGGGTCGATCCAATCGATCAATTCGCCCTCCTCGATACCCGCCAGGGATTCCTGGTGTTCGGCGCAAAGAAAGGAGCGCAGGAAGACGTGCCAATCGCGCTCGTTCTGTTTCCACCATTCGAAATCGATGTGGAAGGGCGTCTTTGCAGTCGGCTTGAGCAGGCTCACGCTGCGACCTCCTCAGCCAGACGGAAGTGCAGGTCGCCGACATGCTTGAAGAGGGGATTCGATTCCAACGCGGCAAAGATCGGGGCGGGCGGCACGCGGCGGACAAGGTTCACCGCCGCATACAACTCCTGCGCATGGACGTGACCCTGGGGATTCGATTTCGCCAGTTCGCGCATCACCATAAGCAGCAGGTCTTCGAAGGGGCGCTTCTTTTCCCAGACCGGGTCGAGCGCCTTGAAATCGGGCACATGCACGACCATGCGTTCGTTGAATTCGGCTGTGATGGGCTGTTTGAGCATGGCAAAGACAAAGCCGCCATCCGAGCCGACCATGACGGTGCGCACCCAATCTTTTGCGGAACGCTGGGTGCGCGCCTCGACGATGACTTCGCCGGGTTTTTCGCCCCTGCGGACCTGCACCAGCGAACCGGGAATCAATTGATGCGCCTTGTACCATTCACGCAAACCGAAGACATAGCCATGCTCGAGCACGACCCAGGCAGGGATGCGCTGACGGGTCTTGCCGTCCACCAGGGTAAAACGCACGCGCGGGGATTCATAAGCGGTGGGGAACAACTTGCGCGTGCGCGGCGAGACGGGAAGCGTCCCGGCGCGAAGATGCGGGTAGATCAACGTGATGCTGACGGACGAAATCTCCTCACGGGATTCGGCGCCATCTGTGCGGGTCAGTTCATCATCGAGCTGGGCTTCCAATGCCGCCATTTCGGGAGAAAGGAGACTCCGATCGTGCGTAATCTCAACGTAGCGAAGCGGCGGAGGGACTTCGCGCACAAAGTCGGGTTCGAGGCGGCGAAGACACCAAAGCACCTGCCCGGCCGGGCCGACCTCGTCGAAGCGGTCATCGGCTTGCATGGCATAGTTCAAGGAAAATTCAGCCAGTTTCGGGTTGACACCGGCGGGGAGTTCGGAATCCTTGATCAGATCGGCGGTCGGGAGCGGTTCGCCCCCAGCCATATCCAAGACGGCTTCGACGAGATTCAACTGGCCTTCGTTGATGTCGATCAACAACGCGCGCGGAAACCAGCGGCCGGCGATCTTCACCAGCCCATCGTCTGCGGCAAAGGCGCTTTCGAGTTTCCCAGCGAGTTCATATCCGTGCTCGGAAAGGATGGCGCCCGTGCCCGATGCGTCGTCCGCGGGTTTTTCAACGGGCGCTTCATTGAGCGGATGCGACGCCAGCCCAGCCGCAAACAAACGGGTCGACTGGTCTTCGAATTCGACGGTGATGACATCGAAGGATTCCACCGAGGGGTTGACGCCCGCGCGGATATTTTTCACCGTGCCGGTCTGCCAGCCAAGCGCAGGGAAGACCAGCACTTCACCGATGGGATATTTTTCCCTGGGAAGAAAAGGTTTACCCTCCACATTTTTTTTCCCGGCAGATTGTTTCTCAGCCAGCAGGCGCGAATCGACCAGCTCCGCGACGAGTTCGTTCGCGGTGAGAGGCGTTTCCCGTTCAAAGAGAAACGTGTGCAAGTTTTCTACGTCTTTGGGCGTTACCTGGAAATTCAACCAATAGTCGTTGGGTAGTGTAATTGCGCCGGGCATATTCAGCCTTGATGTGAGATGTTCCTTTTGAGAGGCGGTCGAATTATACCTTCCTTGCGTAAAATCTCACAGGTTAATGCAGAGTAAGAATTCACACACTTTCTTCATCCGCTTTTAACCGCCATCATGTAAATTCGATGAAATTTTTTCAAAGGACCTCCCGCAAAGGCCAATCCATCATTGCGATCTTTGCCGCTTTCCCCGCCGCCAATGAGTGCGGCGACGGCATTCATGCAAAACATCGAAAAGGAAACCCGATATGAATAAAACTTCGCTCATCCTGACCGCGTCGTTGATCGCAGGTCTTCTTGCGGCTTGCGGAGGAAGCGCTCCGCTTCCGACCGCGACCGAGCCGCCCGCGCCGACCGAGGCGATCCCTTCGCCGACTGCCTCTCCGATCCCAACCGTCGAGGTCGTTCCCGCAACCGAAGTTCCGGCAACGGATTCCCCGGCGGCAACCACAAGCGGATTTGCAAGCAGCGTTTACCCGATCTTCGAAGCGAAGTGCATCAAGTGCCACGGAGTGGAGCAAGTAAAGGAAGGCTTGAGCATGTTGAGCTACGATGAACTGATGGCGGGTTCCTTCAACGGACCGGTGGTGCTGCCGGGCAACGCCGATGGAAGCCTGCTGGTGGACCTGATCGCGCGCGGCAAGATGCCGAACCGTGGTCCGAAGGTGACCGAGGGGGAGCTGCAAATCATCAAGGATTGGATCAACCAGGGGGCGTTGAATAACTAAGCGCTTCTGTTCAAGTCGCCGCCCGCAGCGGCGTTATTACGAGGAAAATGCGATAAACCCAGCGCCGGGGACGGCTCTGGGAGCGGGTCTTGGAATGAGCAGTTAGGACGCTGACGTTTCCGGCGTATGACGCCGCCGGGGACGGCTGCTTTGAGCAAACGGGAGATCGCTTCGGACTTCGTCCTCGCAATGACATCAATTCCGGGGGATGCTTTATAATTGCCGAAAGCCATGACCGAGCAGACATCGCGCCCGCAAGCCCAGCACATCATCCAGCCGCCGAGAACGCAGTTCCTGACGAACTTCAAACTACCGGATGTGAGCTTCTGGCAGGATGACCCGACGACGCCGAACGGCATCAGTTTCGCCAAAATGGCGACCATGACGCGCGGGGTCATCATCCGGGCGGGACAGGGTTCGTTCGAAGACAGGGTCTTCAAAACATCGTGGCGGAACGCAAAAACGGCGGGATTGCTGCGCGGGGCGTACTGGTTCTACGACAGCCGCGTGAACCCGAAACGTCAGGCGGAGAAATGGGCCGAGATCATGGGGAACGACCCCGGCGAGATGGAAATGTGGGGCGATTTCGAGGACCAATACGGAGGTCCGTACGGAGGCTGGCGCAACTGGTTCGATTTCATGGAACGCGTGAAAGCCCTGATGCCGAATCAAAAACTCGGCGTTTACACCGGTTATTATTATTTCCAGGAACACGCGGCGGGCGTGCGTTACTTTGCGCAATATCCTTTGTGGATCGCATGGTACAACCCAACCGAGCCGCGCATCCCGCCGATCTGGGAGGATTGGACGTACTGGCAGTTCACGTCGAACGGCGACGGGGCGCTGTACGGCGTGGAAAGCCTCGATATCGACCTGAACTATTTCAACGGGACGGAAGCGGATTTCCTCGCCCGTTACAACGCAGGCACAGCCCAAGCCACGCTGATCGCAAAATTCGGCGACACGCTTGTGGAATACAGGAGAGTCTCATGACCCAATACAGCATGTCCCCCATCAGCAGCGGCACGCGGATGAGGAAAGACCACAATACGTTTTCAGCGGTGATCACCTCGTTCAACCGCGGTCAATTGGTGGTCGGCGATGAAATCTGGGAGGCGCCCGCAGACGGCAACGAAGTAAAGAAGGGCGACAAATGGCTGCGCGTGACCTCGGTGGACGGGGTGAACGTGACGGAGCGCGGCTGGATGGCGTACATCCATAAAGGGGTGCCGATCTGCGACGGTTTCAAGGAGATCGAAGACCCCACGCCTCCCCCCGGACCTGTTTTTCCGGAGTCGTTCACGCTGGTAGACCCGAGCGGGGCGAAGGCGGAGTATAAGTTCGTTAAGATCATTGAGGGTTGATGGTTGGAGGTTGGGGGTTGATGGTTGGAGGTTGGGGGTTGATGGTTGGGGGTTGGGGGTTGGGGGTTGATGGTGGGAGGTTGGTGGTGGGAGGTTGATGGTTAGGGGTCGAGGGGGGATTTGACTGCCATGCCGCCGCGCTGAATAACATGGGTGTAGATCATGGTAGTGCGGACGTCCTTATGGCCGAGCAGTTCCTGTACGGTGCGGATGTCGTAGCCGTTTTGAAGCAGATGGGTGGCAAATGAGTGGCGGAAGGTGTGGGGGCTGACGCGTTTTTGGATCCCGGCTTTTTGGGTAGATTCTTTGATGGTTCGCTGCAATCCGGATTCATCCATGTGATGGCGGCGTTCCCTGCCGCTGCGAGGGTCGAGCGATCGTTTGGGGGAGGGGAAGAGGTATTGCCAGGCAAGTTCGCGGCTGGCGTTCGGGTATTTGTTTTCGAGGGCGGTGGGGAGGTAGACTTCGCCAAAACCGGCTGAGAGGTCTTCTTCGTGAAGGAGGCGGACGCGTTCGATCTGGCGGCGCAGGTCGGGGATTATGGAATCGGGGAGGGGGGTGACGCGGTCCTTTTCGCCTTTGCCATCGCGGACGGTGAGGGTTTTGTATTCAAAGTCGACGTCTTTGACGCGCAGGCGCAGACATTCCATGAGGCGCAAGCCGGAGCCGTAGAGAACCTGCGCCATGAGTTTGTTCAGCCCATTCATCCGGTCGATGATGCGGATGACCTCTTCGCGGCTGAGGACGGTGGGGAGGCGTTCGGGTCGTTTGGCGGCGGAGAGGAGGATGGGTTCGATCTCTTTATGCAGGACTTCGCGATAGAGGAAGAGGATGGCGGAAAGCGCCTGGTTCTGGGTGGAGGCGGCAACGGTGCGTTCGGTGGCGAGGTGGATGAGGAATGCCCTGATCTCCTCTGCGCCCATTTCGAGGGGGTGGCGCTTCTTGTGGAAGAGGATGTACCGGCGGACCCAGTCCAGATAGGTTTCTTCGGTGCGGTTGGAGTAGTGCCTGGAGCGCAGGATTTCGCTCATTTCGTCGAGGATCTTTTTTGCCATGAGTGCTTGACTTGGTGGTTGGGGTCGGTATAATGGTGGAGTGCTAAGTGGTTGTGCTTTTTAGACTGAGGGCTGCCAGCATTTTACACCATTCTCGAGAGTTTCTGTCCATAGGTAGTTATGTTGAGGAGCTCAACCGAGTATCTAGTTAGCTTGCTCATTCAATTCGATTATTGCAGGGTGATATGAAGCACAAGAAGCAATTCCTGGTCGTTGTCTCATCAGCAATTTTTGCATTGCTACTCCTGTTATCCTGTTCAAAACCAGTGAAGGATGCGGAGAGCTTTGTAAATTGCCAAAATGGGAAGAACCCTACCCCAATTACCAAGGACTTCCAGTTTTCAGGTGATTTACTTTTCGTGAAAAGTGACGATTCCGAAATTCTTGCATTTAACGGAGAGACGCACGAGTTTAATTCAGTATTTCACATGCCAAATGATGAGCTTTACCATGTGTCACCATTATCCAAGGATGGAAAAACACTGGTAATTTTCCATCAAGATCCAGCTGCTTTGGAGAATCTTTCCATCACATTCATATCAAATCGTGGAGCAATAGAAAATAAAAACGTTCGTGTACCGACTTTGGAGCAAAGTAGAGATAAAATCATCGCATGGTTTCCAATATCTTGGGTAAATAGCAATTATTTGCAGGGAGTTTTATACGAAAAAGGAAATTCCGGGGATGAGTTATGGGAAACATGGTTATTGAATCCATATGAATTGGAATGGAAATCTTTATCAAGCATCAGTAATGGTATCAATCAAGCTCAACATAGCGGTTTTTCAATTTCGCCTGACATGACGAGGGTCCTGTACATCAATAACCAATACCATCTTGTTTTGTACGATTTGACTCAAAGCAAGGATATATGGGAATACAGTAACTACGATGGCATAAATCCAGTGATGACTTCACCAGTCCTTGCCGACGCAATTTGGTCTGAAGATGGCAAGATGCTCGCACTGCCTATTTCAACTGGTGTTCCCGAAAATCGAGAGGGCATTCTAGTTATAGATCAAAATGGAAAAACCCTCCGATTGATGGATTTTGGAATGCGGCAATTTGGATTGAGCTGGTCTAACGACAAGAATTTCATTTCGTTCTATGGAAATCAGCGTACGGGACTAACACCTGCGAGTGATATGCAATCAGTAATTCGCGTGATGGACGCGAACTCTGGTTTATCAAGAGATTTATGTATACTCAGTGAAAACACAGAACCACGAGGAGGCATTATTTGGTCGCCAGATCAACAATTTCTGGTATATGCCTTACAAAACAACAATGCGAAGCGAGACGAATTTATAATTCAAAAGTTGAATGATCCTCAACTACAGATAATCCCATTCGACAAGGACTGGCCAAACTTTGATTTTTTAGGCTGGTCGACGGAGCCTTGGGACAAAGCAGGAAATTAATAGAAAAGCCTTGATATGCAAAAGGTCTACGCTACTCGCATGAAAGCAAGCTAACAATGCGTGCAGTGGACAGGTGGGTACGCGCCGCATTTTCAAGCCTTTTTCGCGGCTTTGGGTTTTTCCCGTTTCGACGGCGAGCCTCGTCCCGCCCACCTGCCACTAACGCGAGCCGTTGGGCAGGCAAGAGCAAAACCATCTTTTTAGCGGTGGCGTTTCTTCAAGAAAAACTTTGAGTCCGATTTTCAGCAAACAAGTTTTCAAGTTCTCGGCTTTTTCTTTCGGCTTTGTTTTCTTCGTTGGCAAAAGTTCAGGTTCATTTTTGTAGGTTTCCAAAATCGGCTTGTCTTTTCTTCGCCAGCAGTTTTGTTTAAGTTTGGTTTTGATTTGCAAAGTCAGTTTCTTTTAGCCGTGTTCGTGGTCGGTTTTCCAGGCTCTCAAAATTAGCGCGGCTTCTTTTCGCAAAGTTTCAGGTAAGTTGAGTTTGTAAAATTTTGTCGGTTTTGTTGGCATTGTTGGTTTTGGGTCAAAATCAGGTTTTCCAAAATCAGCGTTCTGGCAAGTTCTAGTTTTGGTCATTGCTAAAAGATAAGTTGTGTGTAAAATTCAGGCGTGTTGGCGGTGTTATCTTTTTTCGGCAAAGGTTTTGGTAAGTCAGCAGCCTGCCCAACAAAGCGTGCAGCAACTGTCTTGAAAGTCAAGAGCAAAACCACCATTAAAGGGAAGACCAGTCCGTCTCAGACTATGACCCTCTGCCTGAACGGGACCTGATCTCGCATCATCGCGTTCAAGATCGTTAGAAACTTCCGCATACACGCGGTCAGCGCCACCTTCTTCTCCTTGCCGCGCTTCAACAGATTCTCGTACTGCACCTTGATCGTAGGATTGTAACGACACGCCACCAGGGTCGCCATGTATAAGACACTGCGCACATCTGCCCGTCCTCCCTTGGTCTTGCGATAGCCTCGTTTCCTGCCGCTGTCGTGGTTCATCGGCGCCACTCCCACCAGCGCCGCAATCTTCTTCCGGTCCATCTTTCCCAACTCCGGCAGGTCCGCCAGGAATGTAGCTGTGGCGACCGGTCCCACGCCCGGTGCGCTCGCCAATATCCTGCGTCCCACCTGCCACTTTTCCTGCCCTGCAATAAACACACCGATCTGATCCTCCACATCCTTCTTCTCTGACTGTATGCAATGGATGATCCGCTCCACCGAAGCCTGCAAACTGGGCTGGATCGTCCGCAACCGGTTCTTTTCTGCCTTTATCATCTCCTCCAATTGCCTGCGTCTGACCAACAGCCCGCTCAATTCCCGTTCCTTCTCATCTTTCCCCTCGTACAACCTCGGTTTCACCCGCTCTCCAAATACAGCCAGGATCTGGGCATCCAGCTTGTCCGTCTTCGCCAGCAGACCGCACGCGCGCGCGAATTGCCTCACCCGGGATGGGTTCACCACTGCGACCGCCAAGCCTTTCCGAAATAAGCCTGCCACCACCGCCCGCTGGTAGCCGCCCGTGGCTTCCACGACGATCCGTTCGGGCTCGAGGGCTTTCATATCCCGGATGAGTCCGGCTATCCCTTTTTCATCGTTCCCTGTCTGGCTGGCTTTGGTCTCCCCCAGTACCGCAATATCCAACCTGTCTTTCGACACATCGATCCCTACGTACTTTCCACTACTTGTTGCCATTTCTTCCTCCTCTCCGTATAATGGAGTTGAGCCCACGCTAGTATTCGGTCTCTGACGACCTTTCAACTGTTCGGGCTCACCTGACGATAGGACATGGCGATCATGCTGCACGACGGTCTCCAACGACCTCCTGACGGTCGATCTGCCATGTCCTGCTTAAAGATACTACCTGACGCTGGGGACTGCCGCCTTCGGCGGCGTGCGCACATCCCAAGCCTTTTTTCACGCCTTATCATTTTTCCAGTTGGACGGCTTCGCCGTCCCCGCCCCAGCGCAGGTAACGCAAACCGTTGAAACTGTCGAAGAAGTTCCCTCTTAAAAATCGACCTTTTGAACGTGGGAGGGAATCGCTGAAAAGCGCCCGGTTTTTGGGGTTCCGCACAACATTTTGGATTTTTTGGGCTGTTTTTCAGCCTGTTGTGGGAAAATTTTTAGCTCAATTTTGAAGCAAAGGGTTTTTCGACAGTCTCGTTGGGATCGTCGTAAATCTTTACTTGTGCAATAGCATATTTCTCGGAAAATTGATGACCAGCACTTGTAGCCTATGGCTATTTTGAGCGATAAACTTTCAAAGCATACAACCATTCTATAAGAAGAGAATATAAAAATGAATATAAGGTCGGCCACCATAGATGATTTAGACGATATAGCCAGGATAGAAAAAGAATGCTTCCCTGTAGCAGAAGCGGCTACCGAAGAATCTTTGCGAGATCGGTTAACTGCATACCCCGATCATTTTTGGCTTTTAGAAATTGATGAAAAAATAATCGGTTTTATCGATGGTATGGTTACAAATGAATTAGCCATTGTCGATGAGATGTTTGAAAAGGCCGAACTTCATGACGAAAGCGGCAAGTGGCAGGCAATATTCGGAGTAGCTGTGCTTCCTGAATATCGCAGAAATGGTTATGCGGCTATGATGATGGAACGTGTCATATCCGATTCTAAACTGCAAAACCGGCGGGGATGCATATTAACGTGTAAAGATAAGTTGGTGAGTTATTATGAGAAAATGGGATTCATGAACTATGGCGTATCTAAATCTATTCACGGCGGAGAAACCTGGTATGACATGAAGTTAGAATTCTAATGAGATAAGTGCATAAACACTCTGTTGATAACATCAATATCCATGAATCAATTACACGTCTTATAATTTCTCTTATTAAGAAAAGTGCTTTTCAACGTAATAGAGTCTTACCTCTGTGCTCCAAACGCAAAGTGGATGTACAATCGACGCGTACGCGGTTCGCCCTGGTCTACAATATCGGCAAGATCCACTCCTTTGGGGCGCGGGCATAAGCCCTTTTTGAGCCCGGTCACCCCGTTCCACCGCGATCCGCGGAGAAAACCCGGGCGCTTGTCCGCTTTTGCCCTCCCCAGTTCGGTTTTTCGACGGTCTCGTTGGGCGGCTGCTCAGGAAAATCGAAATTCGAGCAACTTATTATAAAAGGTGCTCTTTGCAGAATTTATCTTATTTTTGGGAAATAAAGAAATGATAGATTGGGAATTTGTATTATTAGAGTCTGTTATTATTTTTGCTATCTACATATTTACTTGCATCGCGTACCTTATGGGTATATTAATTGTCGATTGGAAACGATTATCCACAATTTATTTGCCAAGTAATTTACGTGTTGTAAAAAAATTTAGAATGAGGCGGATTTTTATAAGAAAAATGGGCTTTCCACTTGGCTTAGATATGAGAGTAAACGCCGCAGGTCTTTTTTTATTAATACCTTGGATTTTTCGATTTGGATTACCCGCAATATTCATTCCTTGGAAAGAATTAAAGCCTGTTGGTCGTTATAAATTCTGGCTGAAACCTATTGAGTTCATTGTTTTTTCAGTAAAATTTCCACAAGAAACTCAATTGATGATTCCGTCAACGATACTCTACAATGTAGAAAATTGTTTGCCTAAAAACTTCATGAAAGATTTCAGAAATTTAAAGTGGATTATCGATTTAAGATAAGTACCTCTTATGAAAACCGCCCAACAAAGCGTCCTCAGAAACCGTCTCATCTTAAGCGTCCCTGAGCTCATCCTGCGGGGCGCTGTCCCTTGAAGAACCACGCTCCCCTTCAACTTACAGCCCTAAAACCATCGATATCTTGCAGACGATCAAACGCAAAGTGGATGTACAATGGTGTTTGTTCGCCCTGGTCCACAATATCGGCAAGATCCATACCTTTGGGGCGCGGATATAAGCCTTTTTGGAGCCCGGTCACCCTGTTCCACCGCGATCCGCGGGAAAAACCCGGGTGCTTGTCCGCTTTCGCCCTCCCCAGTTCGGTTTTTCGACAGTCTCGTTGGGCGGCTCTCTACTGAACATCATAGTGTTGAGAACGAAAACTAAATGAGCATAGATCAGTTACGTCAAGAGATCAGTGAATTCCTAGAGTTCAGCATTTCAGATGCTCCTGTTCACTATGTAACGCACGAAACAATTCAAGAAGATGGCTATCAAAGATTCCGTATCAGTTACCCTAGCCAAGAGGGAGATCAAATTCCAGCCTTTCTCTTGTTACCAGATGGAAGAGATCAATTCGCTGCGGTATTAGTGCATCATCAGCATAATAGTCAGAGGCACTTGGGAAAGAGTGAAGTCTGTGGTTTGGTGGGCGATACTTTGCAAGCGTTTGGTCCAGCGTTAGCACAGCAGGGCATAGTCGTTTTAGCACCTGACTCCATTTGTTTTGAAGATCGGCGCCACAATATTACAGGGATTGAACCAGATGATGCAGACGTCGAGCAACATTACAATGAGATGTGCTATCGTCTACTGCGAGGCGATACACTTATGCACAAAGTCCTGAGCGACTCTGCCCAAGCGATCTCTCTTCTGAGTTCACATTCTCAGGTCGACCCACAGCGCATCGGTATTCTTGGACATTCCTACGGTGGCAATACCGTGTTGTTCCATGGCGCAGTGGATGAGCGTATCCGTTTTGCATGTGCGAGTGGTGCAGCCTGCACATATCAATATAAAATGGCACACCAACTGGGCATTGAAATGGCAGAGGTGATTCCAGGGTTTGTAACACGTTATGATATTCCAGATCTGATCGCCTGTTTCGCACCTCGCCGAATTCTTATTGCGTCAGCCACAAACGACAAGGCTTCACAAGATGCAAATAAAATTGTGAACGA
The DNA here is from genome assembly GCA_015075725.1 of Anaerolineales bacterium. Classification (NCBI taxonomy): domain Bacteria; kingdom Bacillati; phylum Chloroflexota; class Anaerolineae; order Anaerolineales; species Anaerolineales bacterium. The sequence goes on from JABTTV010000001.1 coordinate 3,996,312, forward strand.
GTCCCAAGAAATCTGCGCTTCGGAGGGCGTGATTGCTCATTTGGAACATCAGCGCGACATAGGAGGGCACGCCCTAACTCAAGAGCGTTTCTATCGTATATTGCAGTGGATAACTGAGTGTGCGGCATAATATGGTCGATTTCAACCCAACCGCCGCCTAACAAAGCGTCCTCAGAAACCGTCTCATCTTAAGCGTCCCTGAGCTCATCCTGCGGGGCGCTGTCCCTTGAAGCACCACGCTCCCCTTCAACTTACAGCCCTAAAACCATCGATATCTTGCAGACGATCAAACGCAAAGTGGATGTACAATGGTGTTTGTTCGCCCTGGTACACAAAATCGGCAAGATCCATACCTTTGGGGCGCAGATATAAGCCCTTTTGAGTCCGGTCACCCCGTTCCACCGCGATCCGCGGGAAAAACCCGGGCGCTTGTCCGCTTTTGCCCTCCCCTTTTCGGTTTTTCGACAGTCTCGTTGGGCGTTTCACCCAACAGAATAATTAATAAGGATTTTCGAATGTCGACTATATGGATTACTTATGCGTGGGAAGACAATAAGTCACAGGACGTTGATTTTATTGCCCAAGAGTTAATCTCTGCTGGCTTGAAAGTAAACCTAGATAGATGGAATCTTCGTGCTGGTGTTCGTCTTTGGGATCAAATTGCAAACTTTATTACTAGTCCAAACGAATGCGATGGATGGCTTTTCATCGCAACACAAAATAGCCTTGGTAGCGAGGCATGTCAAGAAGAGATGGCTTATGCAATAGATCGAGCACTTTCGCAAAGAACAGCGACTTTCCCGCTAATTGGGCTATTTCTATCTTCGGTGGATAAGGAACTTATTCCTGCCGCAATTAAAGCCAGGCTTTTCGTAAGCATCCGAGACCCAGACTGGAAAGAGCGCATTAAGTCATCTGTTGAGAATCGTCAACCAAATATTTCACGACCAATACTAAAACCTTATCACTTCACTTTGCACCCGAAGTCCCCAACCCATACACACTGGATCATTGAAGTTGGTCCACGTGCAGGATCATGGGTACCATTTTTCGTTGCTCTTCCTGTTGATCTTCAAAACCGCACTTCAATATTGCATAGTCCAAAGGGGCGAATTCCTCTTCATGGTGGAAGTCTCTTCGACTATGGTGAAAATTTATCGGCGGATGGAAAATGGTGGATTCAATGGGCGGGTAATGAAGCCACACCCACCATGAGCTACTTCATTTCTACACTCCAAATGCCAGAGCAAATGGCATTTGGAGTTTTCAATGGCAAGCCTCAATACTTAATAGTTCCGAGCAATGAGAAATAACGCCTAACAAAGCGTCCTCAGAAACCGTCTCATCTTAAGCGTCCCTGAGCTCATCCTGCGGGGCGCTGTCCCTTGAAGAACCACGCTCCTCTACAACTTACAGCCCTAAAACCATCGATATCTTGCAGACGATCTAACGCAAAGTGGATGTACAATGGTGTTTGTTCGCCCTGGTACACAATATCGGCAAGATCCATACCTTTGGGGCGCGGATATAAGCCCTTTTTGAGCCCGGTCACCCCGTTCCACCGCGATCCTCGGGAAAAACCGGGCGCTTGTCCGCTTTCGCCCGCCCCAGTTCGGTTTTTCGACAGTCTCGTTGGGCGGTATAGTGACCCGAACACCGCAAAAGGATTAAACCGATATGGATAATTCTAAATTTACACTTCCTCTCCTCCCTAATTCTATTGCGGTAGGTCTATCAGAAGATTTATTGCAATATCTTATAGAACTGAAATTTCTATTGCTGTTTTTTGATAAACCACATTGTATTTTTGCAAATGCTGGATTGCAATTCTTAAGCGAAAACGTTTTTGATGATATTAGAAATGGGAAAACACCCAAAACAAGCCCTTGGGAAGAAGATGACGATATACCAAGTAGCTCCCTTAAAAACGTAGATATAGTTCTTACTGACGAATGGCAAGAGACATTATCACACTGCCAACCTCGTTATCATGAAATTAATCTTACTATTACTAACGAAAAAGACGTGGAAGGGGAAAAGGTTTACACAGATGAGATAATTGATTCAATGAGGCTATTCGAAAAAAAAGAAACCAGTTATTTCTCTGAAAACAGCGAGCCATCAGAAGAAGATATTGAAAAAATGCTCACTGAATGGGCAATAAGAACGAACATGCAAGTTATGATTGACACACTTGAAATGTGCTGTAATGAGAAGATTCCCATGATATGGGGAAGCGTAGCAGATACAGTATCAGCATCTTTATACACAAAACATTTACTCACTCAATACTCGAAAAGTATTGAAACAAATTCCGAAGATGAAAAGACAGCCTCGTTTCTACGGACATTGAAAGGTGACGACTTGCTAAAGTCAATCTTTGAACTAGGTGTTGTAAACTTGGCAACTGTGCCAGTAGATAGAATTATTGATTTTAGAAAAAAGAATCAAGATTTACTTGTGGGATTTCTGTCGAGTTATCGCGGCTTCTTAACTGAACTTCAATCTGAACCTTTGAATTATCGGAAAATTGTTTTAGCGCGAACACAAAAAATTACCGATGAGTTGAATACAATCAATATGGAAATCCTTACACAGCGGAAATCCGAGAAATATAAATGGGTCGAGCGATTATCAGATGGTGTTTACGAAGGAGCCAAGAATGGCGCAATGATTGCTTTGTGGAATTTTCTCGCGTCCCCATTGCTAATGACAGGTCAAATTGGAATAAGTTTATTATCAGCAGCAAATTTCAAGATAAAGGATATGAAAGATAGACGCCAACTTGAAAATGCGCTAATTTTCAAAAGTTCAAGTGGATATCTTTGGAAAGCCATGGAAGAATTTAAGAATTAGTAACCTAGAGTATAGGTAGGGCCGCTCAACAAAGCGTCCTCAGAAACCGTCTCATCTCAAGCGTCCCTGAGCTCATCCTGCGGGGCGCTGTCCCTTGAAGAACCACGCTCCTCTTCAACTTACAGCCCTAAAACCATCGATATCTTGCAGACGATCAAACGCAAAGTGGATGTACAATGGTGTTTGTTCGCCCTGGTACACAATATCGGCAAGATCCATACCTTTGGGGCGCGGATATAAGCCTTTTTGAGCCCGGTCACCCCGTTCCACCGCGATCCGCGGGAAAAACCCGGGCGCTTGTCCGCTTTTGCCCTTCCCTTTTCGGTTTTTCGACGGTCTCGTTAGCCCCCTTGAAGATTAAGGAATCTAAGCTCTCATGACTAAATACAACCTCACTCCTAGACAGAGAGAACTTCTAAAAACTATAGTTGAACAAATGAAAAGTGGGAAAGCGCAAGAACCATTAATCCCAATAATTTCGAATAGCGGCAGTACGCTTATGGGTATACAAGGAAATTTTGGTCGTAACTTAATTGGAGACCTTGAAGTTTTATGTAAAGTAGATTTACTAGGATTTCACCATAACAGCAGAGGCACTAAGGTATATACTGTAAAGCAAAGTGCCTATGATGCGATCGAAAACAATTTTGTGATTCCAGAAAATCAAGTTCCAACACAAGTAAATATCGGAGCCATTATCCGAGATATGAGTGGTGGAAATGTTCAAGCAGTTGGATTTAGTAATAATTCAGAATTAAGTCAATTAGTGAACGACACAGATTTATTGCACAAAAAACTGGATGAATTAACAGAACAATTGGTAGATGTTGTAAAATCAGAGTTGCCGTCTAAAGAATTGATGGCATATATCCAAACTATTGAAGAACTTAAGAAAGAAATTGAGTCAGAAAAGCCTTCACCATCCGTTCTTCAAAAATTATTTGCCAGCATTTCTTTCTTGGGCGATGTAGAAAGTACAATTTCATTGGTAACCCGTGTACTTCCTTATGTTTACCCGTTCCTGCTAATTGCTTCTCAAAAATTAGCGAGCGGGGGCTAACAAAGCGTCCTCAGAAACCGTCTCATCTTAAGCGTCCCTGAGCTCATCCTGCGGGGCGCTGTCCCTTGAAGAACCACGCTCCTCTTCAACTTACAGCCCTAAAACCATCGATATCTTGCAGACGATCAAACGCAAAGTGGATGTACAATGGTGTTTGTTCGCCCTGGTCCACAATATCGGCAAGATCCATACCTTTGGGGCGCGGATATAAGCCTTTTTGAGCCGGGTCACCCCGTTCCACCGCGATCCGCGGAGAAAACCCGGGTGCTTGTCCGCTTTCGCCCTCCCCATTTCGGTTTTTCGACAGTCTCGTTAGGCGCTTAATGTAGATAAATGGAGTAATCCAAAATGACAATCACACTCGAAGATAAATGCATTGTTTGTAAAGAAAGCCTATTCAATATGGATGGGTGGAAAGAATGTAAATTCTGCGGAGCACGCATATGCAATCTTTGCTTTAAAAAAATGGAAGAAGAACAGAAAACTCTTTGCCCAAATTGTGGAAAAAATTCTGCTACGAGTCCATACCTATCTGACCATCATTAGAACATTTGAGTGCTAAGTTAAATTCAAGAATATTTAAGGAGAAAATTATGCCACCATTATTCACAATGAAAGGTGTTCAAGGTGTTCTTGAACTATATGAAGATAAAGTTACAATCACGCCTAAAGGTCTTCTCGGGGCTATAAATCAAGGCTTGAAAGGTACGAAGACCATACCATTTTCTTCAATTACTGCCATTCAGTTCAAAAAGTCTGGCATCTTAAGTGGCTACCTTCAATTTACTTTGCCTGGTGGAACGGAAAGCCGTGGAGGTGTTTTGGACGCTACCAAAGATGAAAACTCGTTTATCTTTGCTGGCGGGAAGGCGAATGAAGAAGCTGAAAAAGTAAAGGCATATATTGAAAAGCAGATACAAATACTTCGTAACCCTGTTACGCCAAAACAAGAACCTGCCTCATTGTCCAGTGAACTTGAAAAGCTAGCTGATTTGAAGAATAAAGGCATCATAAGTGATGAGGAATTTCAAGCCGCAAAAAAACGTTTGATTGGATAGGTCAGTTATTGCAAATTGCGCCTAACAAAGCGTCCTAAGAAACAGAATCGCGGCAGTAAATCACGAAAGATAGGCAGACTGCATAACCCAAAAAAGGCGTCGTGATCGTTATTCTAAAAACGACGCCCATCAACTCCCGGTATTGTTCAGCATGAACGGCACGGCGTTCATATCGTCCAGCTTCCTAATCGGGGTCAGATGTACATCGCCTTGCAAGTCACCTCGTTCCAAGCGATCCGCGGAGAAAACCCGGGCGCTTGTCCGCTTTCGCCCGCCCCAGTCCGGTTTTTCGACAGTCTCGTTGGGCGCTTAACCACAAGATACTTCCGACAAGGGAAACATGAAAGGTATCCTCAAGCCTATATCCGTTTACGTAAGTGTAAGGCGACGAGGAGGAGATAAAGCATGAAAAGACTGCGAGTCATTTTCTTATTTGTATTTTTGATGGGATGTTCGTCTGGTTCAAACGTTATCCTCACTGCAACTTTGGACGTCGTGTCAACGCGAACACCTATTCCAACACAGACAACCATTTCTCCCACCCAATCATTAGCTCCAACAGTAACGTTAACGCCTACCGTAACTGCAACAGCGATTGGTGGCGGAGGGGGAAAGATCGCTTTTACATCTGAACGGGACGGGGTTCCTGAAATTTATGTGATAAATCCGGATGGCAGTAATCTAATCAAATTGACAAATGATATAACTCCCAAATACGATCCGTCTTGGTCTCCGGACAGTAAGACAATTGCGTTTGTCACCAATGACAATGTCAATGACAGCCTTTACATCATGAATACGGATGGCTCCAATCCAACCAAGCTAATAGACGCAAAAGACCTTAGCATAAATAGACAGGCAACCCCAGATTGGCAACTAGGTATTCGCGATCCAGTTTGGTCACCCGATGGCAAGAAGATTGCGTTTGTTGCCGGTCATTCAATTGGCGTCTGGTCCATTTTTGACATGTATGTGATCGATGCTGATGGCAGCAGCTTGCTTGACATGCATGCGATTGATGGTGAGGATAGCAATCTGGTTACACCTGCAGATCGTCCTGCATTTGATGAATCCCCAGCCTGGTCTCCTGATAGTCAAAAGATCGCCTTTAGTTCTGATGTAGAGTGGGACAAGGTTGGGGCTATTTTTAACAGTTGCGGTGGGATTGGGGGAATTTGCGTAATGAATGTAGATGGCACCAATCTGATCAGTATAGCAAACGGAATAGGATATGGAGGAGTTGACAGCCACGCGAACTGGTCACCAGACGGCACGAAAATCGCTTTTTCATCTGGACGCAATGGTGATCGTGAAATCTTTGTGATGAACTCTGACGGGAGCAATCCGATCAATCTAACAAACTATAGTGGTGCCTGGGATAACTATCCCATCTGGTCGCCAAATGGAGAGAAAATTGCTTTTAATTCCTATCGGGACGGTAACTTTGAAATCTATGTGATGAACGCGGATGGTACGAATGCTTATAATCTGACAAACCATCCGGCGAGTGACATTACCCCAGTCTGGTCACCAGATGGAACGAGAATTGTGTTTATCTCGGAACGCGATGGAAATTTGGAAATCTATGTGATTGACTCAGATGGCAACAATCTGGTCAGATTGACAGAGAATGCCGCCAAGGATTATTCGCCAGTCTGGTCACCATAGTCTAATGAAAGACCTTCAAGTTTATGAAAATGTTGTCAATTTGGCGGTGGTTCTAGTTCTCAGGTGTGAGATGTATGCCCAATGAGTGCGCCCAACAAAGCGTCCTCAGAAACCGTCTCATCTCAAGCGTCCCTGAGCTCATCCTGCGGGGCGCTGTCCCTTGAAGAACCACGCTCCTCTTCAACTTACAGCCCTAAAACCATCGATATCTTGCAGACGATCAAACGCAAAGCAGGCGTCGAGCCTTGCTCCACGCCTTTTTGTCGTGCCGCCCCCTCCTTTATACAGGCACGAGTTGGAAGCCGAACTTCGCCGCTTTCTTCCTCAGATATTTAATTTGCTGGGCTTCATATTGTCGCTGATACTCGCCTGCATTTAGCGGCTCCACCACCTCGCGCAGGTATCTTTCCATTCCCGTGGATACGGGCGAGCCGAATTTGATCGATGCGATGAAGGCGAAGATCGATAGCGATGTGGGCAAGCGGGTCTATGCCCGGCGGCTGGGGATCGTCGAGCTGGTAGATAAGCCTGTCGAAACCCGGTCTTTGCCAACATCTGTGTCCATAAACGCATGCATCGTTTCACCCTGCGCTCCAAACGCAAAGTGGATGTACAATGGTGTTTGTTCGCCCTGGTCCACAATATCGGCAAGATCCATACCTTTGGGGCGCGGATATAAGCCTTTTTTGAGCCCGGTCACCCCGTTCCACCGCGATCCGCGGGAAAAAACCGGGCGCTTGTCCGCTTTCGCCCTCCCCAGTTCGGTTTTTCGACAGTCTCGTTAGCCACCTTCCTTGCATATAAAAATTTCAATATCTTTCCGCTATTGGTGTAAAATAAATTCAGAAAGTGTAGCATTTAGCGATTGACGGAGAAAAAACCATGACACTTGACGAAAAAATTCACCGAGATGCACAAAAACTTCCGTATTCATTTCAGGAAGAATTGTTCGACTTTGTTCAGTATTTACTTATGAAGGCTGAACAGCAAGAAAAACAGGGTTGGGCTTCATTGTCACTGTCATCAGCAATGAGAGGTATGGAAGATGAACCTGTCCTTTATAGCATGTCAGATATACGGGTGGTCTTTTCATGAAAAAAGCGGGGCAGGTTGTTGTCTTTCGTTTTCCGCAAACTGACCTTGAAGAAGGTAAGTTGCGCCCTGCTCTTCTTTTGAGCAAACTTCCTGGGGGATATGATGATTGGCTGATTTGTATGATTTCTTCACAAACACACCAGCATATTTCGGGGTTGGATGAAATTGTCAAAGATAGCGATGAAGATTTTGAGCAACGCGGGTTAATAGTTACAGCGTAATTCGAGCCGGTCGTTTAGCGGTTGTGTCAGGCGAAATTCTCCTTGGCGCAATCGGTGAAATTTCAAGTGAACGCTTGAAGCGTGTGAAGAAGAATTTATCAAATTGGTTATCTGAAAAATAGAACGGTGGCTAACAAAGCTTGCGCCCCGTCTCCGCCCTGGTTGTCGAGCTTGCCGAGACACAGAGCAGGTATCCACTTGCGGAGTTTACCCTGAGCCCGTCGAAGGGCTCGGGGACGAGACGCAAACCGTTCGGCGGCACTCTTGCACAATACAGGGGCTTTTATAAAGATCAAATTCGGGTTTAGTGACAATGGAATAAGTGCAGTACAATCTCAATATCTTAATGTTAGTCAAGGAGTTGTAAATGTCGAATCTTTATCAATGGTCGGTCTGGTTACATGTACTTGCCGCGTTTGTCTTTTTCTTTTCACATGGAGCAGAACTGGCAACCGCTTTCATGTTGCCGAAAGAGAAAAACACAAGTGGTATGAAGGCATTACTTAATATCACGCAAATTACACTTATTCCATTTGGCGTGAGTATGCTCTTGTTACTGGTCACAAGTATTCACATGGGTGTTGTGGCGGGTTGGTGGAAAAGAGGCTGGTGGGGATTATCATTTCTAATTATGGTTGGTATGCTCGTGTGGATGATCTGGTATGCACGCAAATATTATTCTCCGATCCGCAAAGCGCTTGGCTCAGAATATATGACTGGATTTGGTACACATAATCCGCCCGAAGCCCCCGAAAGCATGGATGTGGTTTATGCACTAGTTGCCAAGACCAATCCGCGCCTGCTTGCATGGGCAGGGTTTATCGTCACAGCCGTTCTGCTATTTTTAATGAGATTTAAACCGTTCTAAAGGATACGTTAAATATTTGCTTGCCGCATAAACAATAAATCAGGAGAAACTCGTGACAACAAGCAACTTCTCGACCGCAACAACAGGCTGGATCGCAGTCGCTACAGGCGTTTCAGCCATCCTTGCGATGATATTCCTCACTTTAATGTATACAGTAAATCAGTCTTTTGGCAGGGTCAATGATGTATTCAACAGCATTATTGGTATCTCAAGCGTTGTTCTGGCATGGATGTTATATGCCGAATACCACGCCAAATCACCGCTGATGAGTCAAATTGCGCTCGTTCTTGTGGTAATCGGCGCGATCTTTACTATCATCGGATCGATCCTGATCATTTTCGGCTTCACAGACTTTGTACTGGCTGGTTGGTATTCAGGTATCGGGTATGCAATAATCGGCTTATGGCTGGTGACGTTTTGTTATTCCATGCTGCGCGGTGATATATTGCCTCACAACCTGGTCGTTTTCGGGATTGTCGTAGGAGCATTCATGGCGGTTGGATTTTTCGGCATTCCAGGAATTTTCGCTAAGATCGACAGCATGGAGTCTATGCCGTGGTATCTCTATGTTGCGTTTTTTGGGTGGCTCGGAACTTATATCCTGTATCCCATCTGGACGATCTGGCTGGGGCGAAATCTTTTACTCAAATGAGCAATGATAGAACACTTAGCGAGTGGATAAACAACTTCTACCATTCACAGAGCCGCCCAACAAAGCGTGCACCCCGTCTCCGCTTCGCTTCGCGGGGCGGACGGCCTGATCCTTCGCTACGCTCAGGACGGGCTGTTGGGGATGGCAAGTGCCAATGCACTCGGTCTGGGCGATCCAGTCAAGCTGGACGAACGGTGCTCGCTGGAGGCTCGCTCGCCCGATCTGCGCACATCCCACTTGTGCTTGCGGCAAGGCGCAGGCAGGATCGGCTGCCTGGAAAAAAACATTATGCGCTAGTGGATCAAGATCCAAGCCATTTGTAAACAAAACATGACTCACCCCGAAATTAAGGTTTCGCGGGTGAGTTCGTTTTAAGAACAAATGGGACGCTGATAAACGCTGAAAACGCGGATTATTAATCCCTTTTCCGCGTAAATCTGCGCTCGTCCGCGTCCCAAATCAAATTCAGGGTTAGTTATGTCTCTTTACAAGCTCACACTCTCATGCATATCGGGATAATGCACCCGGTCCAATCCCTGCCCTTTCAGCAATCCCTTCAAGGTCATCGCCTGTTTTTCTTCGCCGTGGACGAGGAAGACGTCCTTCACACTCCCTTTGACGCCCATCGCGTATTTCACCAGCAGGTCCTGCCCGGCATGGCCGGACAAACCGCCAATGGTCGCCACATCGCATTTGCGTTTATACCAATCACCAAAGATGCGCACTTCCGGTTCGCGGTCCGCCAGCCTGCGCCCGAGAGTATCCGGTGCCTGCCACGAGACAATGCAAATGGTGTTCTTTGGGTTCTCGATATTGTTCTTGATGTGGTGGAGGATGCGCCCCGTCTCAGCCATGCCCGAAGCCGAGATGATGACCATCGGGTCGGTGCGCTCGTTCAAGGCTTTGGATTCCTCCACGGAGCGTGTATAGGTCAGCATCTTGAAGTCGAGAGCCGGGTGGCGCGATTCCTGCACGAACTTCTTCGTTTCCTCGTCGAAGCATTCGAGATGCTGTTTGAAAACATCCGACGCCCTCACAGCGAGGGGACTGTCCACATAGACGGGCACGCGCGGCACATCGCCCTCGAACATCATCTGGTTCAGGTGATAGACGATCTCCTGCGTGCGTCCGACCGCAAAGGCGGGCACGATCACCTTGCCCCCGCGTTCCACCGTCCGTTTGACCACTGTTTGAAATTCGTCGAACGCCAATTGGGGGTCGTTGTGTTTCTTATCGCCGTACGTGCATTCCATGATCATATAATCGGCATGGGCGGGCAAAACAGGATCGCGCAATAAAGGCAGTTTAAACCGCCCGATATCGCCAGAAAACCATAAGTGAATCTTCCCGCCCTTTTCTTCGATCTCAAGCGACACACCGGCAGAACCAAGAATATGACCCGCTTCGAAAAACCGCGCGACGACTCCGGGGATCGGCTCGAACGCCTCCCCGTAATGTGCGCCTGCAAACATGCCCGCCACTTCCTCCGCGTCCGCTTCGGTGTAAAGCGGCTCGATCGGGTCTTCTCCGCGTTCGGCGCGTTTCCTGTTCACGAACTCCGCATCCGATTCCTGGATGCGCCCCGAATCCGCCAGCATCACCGTGGAAATATCCCTTGTGGCGTGCGTGACATGGATCGCGCCTTCGTATCCCTGCTTGACCAAATTCGGCAGGTTCCCGGCATGATCGATATGCGCGTGCGAAAGGATGACCGCATCCACGCTGCGCGGGTCATACCGGAAATTCGTGTTGCGCTCATACGACTCGGCGCGCCTGCCCTGGTACAGCCCGCAATCCAATAAAAGTTTATGACCGTTGATTTCCAGCAGGTGCTGGCTGCCCGTCACGGTATGCGCCGCGCCGTGAAAATTAATTCGCATGTTTCACTCCAAGGGTCTTCAGGATCTGCGCGCCGAATTTCTCGAAACGCGCAGGCGTGTCCCTCATCATCTCTTTCAGTTCGTCCACATCCTTCGGCGGATGTTCGGACAAAGCCGCCAGATAGGGCCTTGGCAGGATGATATCCGACTCTACCTGCATCGTCGTCCCCAAATTCTTTCTCCACGCCTTGAGCTTTTCCAGCCTTCTGAGCACCGCATCGTTCTTGCGTTCAGCCTGCCTGCGTTCCACAAGCGGAGCCTGCGCCCCGTGTTTGGTCGCACTTAGAACCATATCGCCCCACAAACGGATCTGTTTCTCCGAGAGCCCCGCCGCGGATAGATCCTCCTTCGCTTCGGGCGGATTCTTCGCAAGGGCGATCAGAACATCGTCCATCATCACTTTATAAGGAGGGCGGTCGAGACGTTCCGCTTCCTTATCGCGCCAATTGCACAATTGAGCAACGACGGTCAACTCGCGCGGAGAGAGGTCCTTGCGCCCGGCAAATCGCTCCCACGCCGCGCCATTCGTCCTCGGCTTCGTGTCGTCGATGAGGCAGGCGCGCTGGAAATCTTCGACGGCGAAATACAGGCGGTCCTTTTCCTTCAATTCATTTTCGAGCGCGTCGCGCAGGTCGGATAGGTAATGCGTGTCCAAACGCGCATAATGGATCTGTTCCTTGGTCAACGGGCGCGCCGCCCAATTTGCCTTCTGGTGGCGTTTATCCATCTTCACGCCGAATTTATCTCCGAGCAGTTTATCGAGTCCCACTGCCGGATATCCGAGCACGCGCGCGGCGTGCATTGTGTCGAACAGGTTGGCGAAGGTGAATTCGAAATCGCGCCGCAGGCAGATCAGGTCGTATTCGGCGGCGTGAAATATCTTTTCGATCTTCGGGTTTGAAAAAATCGAGGCGAGCTGACTAAGGTCTTTGAGCGAAAGCGGATCGACCAGATAATCCGTTTTCGACGAGGAAAATTGCAGCAGGCAGACTTTTTCGCGATAGGCATGCAGGCTGTTCGATTCGGTATCCACTGCCACCCGGGATTGTGCGGCGAGGTCTTCGACCATTTTCCCCAACTGGTCCGGTGAATTCACCCATACGGGCGGCGGCAGGACGTTCGACATATCCGCAGATTATAAACCCGATGTCCGAGCCGAATAAAAATTCATGCCTGCGCGGTCATTTCAAACGCAACGATGCAAGCAGGCGGTCGTATCCGCGCTGGAGGTAATAACCGATAATCAACGCCAGGATCGCGCCAAAGGTCAAATGGATGTAAACGGTGGTCATATCCTTCCCCAACCCAAAGGTATTGTCGATCAAATACCATAATGGACGGTGGAACAGATACGTGAAATATGAAGCGGTCGAAAGCCAGAGCCAGATACGCCAATTTCCCGCCTTCGTTCTGAAGATCGTCAGCCACAGCAGGATCCACGACAGGATGAAGAAATCGACTGCAAGCAGATAGAATGCGCCTTCGGTCCTTGAATATTCCAAAATCCATTGCAGAGGGAAGAGGGCGGCAGCTGCAAGAATGATTTTAACGACGGGATTCCAATCGTAGAGCTTCTGCCGTACCTCTTGAAACCGACAAAAGAACACGCCTGCAAGGAAGATGAAATAATATTGGAAGAAGCGCGGGTCGAAGAATCCCCACATCAAATGCAGGAAGTAGGTCACAGCGAACAGCGCCGCGGATGCGGCAGCGAGCCCGGCGCTCGAACGAATCGCGAACATCATTCCCCCGAACAGGATATAGAACACGACCAGCATGCTGATGTACCATAACGTGAGCAATTGTTTGACGAAGACCGGCGAAAACACGACCTGCAGGTTCATCGCATAGACCGCCATGTCCGTGCGCTTCAGGGTGTAGCCGAGATAAAAGACAAATAGAATCACTGCCAGCCAATACGGCGGATAGATCCGGATGAACTTCGACCAGGCAAAGGAGATGATATTTCGACTCGGTTTGTTGAGCGATACCTCGGTGAAATAGCCCGCCAGGAAAAAAAACGAGCCCAACAGGAAGGAGGCCACGAAGAATCCGATGTGCTTCAAGGTCTCGCCGAACACGATCGGGTCATAGATCTCGCTGTGGAGCGACAACAGCAAGATAATTGAAAGCCCCCGCAGGGCTTCGAATTCCATTTGGCGTTCGGGTCTGTCGCTCATAAGGTCTTCTCCATCACCATCGCATCCTCCCCGTCGCTGTAGTACGAATTCCATATATCGATGGCGGCGTATCCTTCGCGCTCATACATGCGGATCGCGGCCTCGTTCGACAGCCTCACGGTCAGCCGCGACCTTGGCACGCCGAGTCGCTTCTCGCATTCATGCAGCAGCGCGGTTGCGATTCCGCGCCGCCGATAGCGGGGATCCACTGCGATGGTGGCGATCCAGCCCCACCCGTCGCGTGGATGCGGATCACCGGCAATGAATCCGATCATCTGGCTGCCCTCCACCGCTTTGAGTCGAACCACATCGGGATATGTCAAAACCGCCATCAGGTCCAGCAGGGGCCAGGCATCCAGTTCGAAACTCTCGTGCTCCAATCTCCGCAGTGCATTGAGATCGAGAAGGTTGGCAGGGACGATGTCCATACGGCGAATTGTATCAATAAAAAGAAATGGAAGGCGAGACGTTCCGCCTTCCATTCGTTGCTTGTTCCTAACTCTAAGCCTTCCTACTTTTTCGCATCCTTGCCGAGGAAGTTATCGAGCAGAGTTGTAAACTCCATCGGGAAGATGTACTTGGTCGAAGGACTCATGCCCAATGATTTGAGCGTTTCGAAGTATTGCAGCGTCATGGTCTTCTGATCCACGTTCTTGGCGGAACCGTAGATCGCCTCGATGGCTTTCGCGAAACCTTGCGCCTTCAGTTCCTGCGCCTGCTGCTGGCCTTCGGCTTCAAGGATCGCGGCTTGTTTCTGACCTTCCGCCCGCAGAATGGCGGCTTGCTTTTCGCCTTCCGCCACATTGACGGCAGCTTCGCGCGTACCCGTGGATTCGGTCACCACGGCGCGGCGAATGCGTTCGGCGGACATCTGGCGGTTCATCGCGTCCTGCACGTCGCGCGGCGGGACGATCTCGCGGATTTCCACGTTGGTCACTTTCACACCCCAGCGCTCGGTCACTTCGTCGAGGCGGGTGCGCAGCATATTGTTGATATGCTCGCGCTGGGAAAGCACGTCATCGAGCGGGATACCACCGATGACCGCGCGCAGTGTGGTTGCCGCTATACCGGCCGCGGCAGTTTCAAAGTTGGTGACCTGCAACACCGACTGGGTCGGTTCCATCACTTTGAAGTACCACAAAAAGTCGATGGAAATCGGGGCATTATCCTTGGTGATGGATGTCTGCTGCGGAACTTCGCGCACCTGCTCGCGCAGATCCACTTTCACGCCGCGGTCGATTACCGGAATGAGAATGACAATACCGGGTCCCTTTGCGCCGACACTACGTCCCAACCGAAACACGACCAGGCGTTGGTATTCGGGCACAATGCGGATGGCGTTGGCAAGGAATACAAAACCGACCAGGACGATTGCGCCAACGATACAAGCTATGCTACCACCTAAAAACTCCATTGTTGTCTCCTTTCACTAGATACGATTGTCAGATTTTTCTTTTTCCACAACGAGGACGAACCCCTCGCGTCGAACGACTCGAATGCGGCTCCCCGACGGGATCTCACCCTCACTGCGGGCGGTCCACATCTCACCGCGGACGTACACACTTCCATCGTCTTTGATGAACGTACGAGCATCACCGATCTGCCCTACCAACGCATCGAGGTCATGCGTCGGACGAACCGCCGCCGCCTGCACAGACTTGCGGACGACGATCCAAATGAACGCCGTCATCAAACCGGAGGATAACAGGGCAACCAGCGGATTCACAGCGGGTCTCCATCCATCCACCGCAAAGAGGAAGACCGAGCCGATGACGAGCAAAAGTATGGAAAGACCGAGGTAGACCTCCCGTTTCGGTTTTTGAACCGCGTAAAGAAAAGGCACGATGCTTACAAGCAGGAAAAGCAATGCCCACCAGTTGATCGACAGGTTGTAAACGGCATATCCCGCCAGCGTGATGCAGATGAACGCCCCCGCTTCGAGCAGTCCGGTTCCCGGTGTGACGATGGCTAATATGCCGAACAAAATGCCGAACAAAAGGAACAAATAAGCGATATTCGGGTCCAAAAGGAAATCCATTGCGCCTCCATTTCATTATACAACATGATTTTCACAGGGATTTACGATTTATCACCCCGCCCGTTGCAAAAACGAAT
This sequence comes from Anaerolineales bacterium, assembly GCA_015075725.1. Classification (NCBI taxonomy): domain Bacteria; kingdom Bacillati; phylum Chloroflexota; class Anaerolineae; order Anaerolineales; species Anaerolineales bacterium. The sequence continues at coordinate 4,011,965 of JABTTV010000001.1, forward strand.
CCCCTTCGGGTTGTATAATGGAGAGACCTTGTCCCTACAGGAGAACCAGTGAAATTCGACAAAATCTGCGTCATTGGGCTGGGATATATCGGACTGCCCACCGCCTCAACCTTCGCCGCTCACGGAGTATACGTACTCGGGGTGGATATCCAGCCCGAAGTCGTCCAAACCCTCAACCGCGGGGAGGTTCACATCCACGAGCCCGGTTTGCGCGATGCCTTCAGCAAAGCTCTCGAGACGGGCAGGTTCAAAGCCGCGCTTAAACCCGAAGAAGCCGACGCCTTCATCATTGCCGTCCCCACCCCATTCAAGGAACACGAGACCGGCGAATACCAGGGAGTGACGTATAAGCTCGCAGACATGCGAGCAGTCATCTCCGCAGCAGAATCCATCGTCCCATATTTGAAGAAGGGGGATTTGGTCGTGCTGGAATCGACGTCCCCGCCTCGCACGACCATCGACCTGATTGCCCCCATATTGGAGAAGTCTTCGCTGAAAGCGGGTTCCGATTTCCACCTTTGCTATTCGCCGGAAAGGGTCCTGCCGGGGCAAATCCTGCGCGAGTTGATCGAAAACTCCCGCGTCATCGGCGGCGTGACACCCGAATCCGCACAGGCAGGCGCCGGGTTGTATTCCATCTTCGTCAAAGGGCAGATCATCCAAACCGACGCCACTACCGCCGAGATGGTCAAACTAATGGAAAACACCTACCGGGATGTAAACATCGCAATCGCAAATGAATTCTCGCGCCTTGCCGATAGATTCGGCGTTAATGTTTGGGAAGCTGTTTCACTGGCAAATTTACACCCGCGTGTAAAGATTCTAAATCCTGGCCCAGGCGTCGGCGGACATTGCATCAGCGTCGATCCCTGGTTCTTCGTGGAGGCCGCGCCCGAATTGACGCCGCTCATCTATCATTCAAGGCAGGTCAACGATGCCCAGCCGCATTTCGTTGCAGACACAGTAAAACGCGCGATTGGACCGCTCAAAGGAAAAAAGATCGCCGCGCTCGGGCTCGCTTACAAGCCCGACGTGGACGATCTGCGTGAGAGTCCCGCCGTGGAAGTGGTCCATCTGCTTCAAGGGGAAGGGGCAAATGTGCTTGCCTACGAACCCTTCAAGACGGACGCAAAACTTCCAGGGATTTCCATAACTCCAAACCTAAATGCCGCCATCCGGGATGCCGATGCTTTGGTTTTACTTGTCAGTCATTCCGAGTTCTTAAAGCTATCCCCCGATTCCGTTGCAAAGATCACCCGGGCAAGAATCGCCATCGACACCGTCAACGGATGGGACTCGTCTCAATGGCAAAGCGCCGGAATTCGCATCGTCAAACTGGGATCCGGCAAGCCGGGGCAAGCTGAATAACGATTTGAGCTATTTTGAATTTTCTTCGCAATATATCGAGCCGCCCGCTACCGCCTGCAATTGGCAGGAGGTTTTTGCGCAGGAAGATAAAATGAATAACAGACATGCTTGCAACAAAATGATGCAGACCAAAAATCGCAGCCGTCTGGGCGTGTTTGTTCCATTCATGGTTTCATCTCCATATACATTGTCGTTATTTTAGTCCAAAAGGAATTATGAGAATCCTTACAATTTTCGGCACCCGCCCCGAGGCTGTTAAATTGGCTCCGGTCCTCCGGGAGCTTGCAAAAGTTGCCGGGGTCGAATCGCGGGTCTGTGTCACTGCCCAGCACCGCCAGATGCTCGATCAGGTGCTGGAATTATTTCAGATCAAACCGGATTACGACCTCAACCTGATGCGCGAAGACCAATCGCTTGCCGAACTCAGCGCTTCGATCTTTACCCATCTTGATCCTGTCCTAGCAACTTTCCAACCGGATTGGGTGCTGGCTCAGGGCGACACAACCACAGTCGCCATGACGTCACTGCTTTGTTATTACCGACGGATAAAATTCGGGCATGTCGAAGCAGGTTTGCGGACGCACGATAAATGGCAGCCGTTTCCCGAAGAGATCAATCGTCGTATCGCAGGCGTGATCGCCGACCTGCACTTTGCGCCTACGGATTGGTCAAAAGAAAACCTGCTGCGCGAAGGCGTGAAAGCAAACAACATCCACGTCACCGGAAATACGGTCATCGATGCATTGCAGTATGTGGTTAAACAAAACGAACCGGAAGAGGTCCGCGCGCTGCTCGAAAGATTGGGGATACAACACGAAGATCGCGATACGAGGAATTCCCATCGCCGGTTATTGCTTGTCACCGCCCACCGCCGTGAGAATTTCGGAAAACCGCTTGAAGATATTTACACGGCGTTGATCCAACTTGCCGCGAGAGGAGACGTGGAGATCGTCTACCCGGTTCATTTGAATCCAAACGTACAGGAGCCGGCCAACCGCCTGCTCAAAGGTGTGGACCACATCACATTGCTGCCGCCATTGGATTACCTTCCTCTTGTTCACATGATGAAGCATGCCGCGATCATCCTGACCGATTCAGGCGGAATCCAGGAAGAGGCGCCTGCTTTTGGGATTCCCACTCTCGTTCTGCGCGAAGTGACCGAACGGCCTGAGGGCGTGGAAGCGGGGACGCTTAAACTTACCGGAACAGCAACAGATAAAATCACAGAGGAGGCGAATCGTCTGCTGGATGACCCCTCTGCCTACAATGCGATGGCGCGTTCGGCGAATCCATATGGAGACGGCCGCGCAGCGGTGAGAATCGTTCGGGCGCTGACGGAAGCCCAAGCCCGGCTAGCATCGCGCAGCGGTTAACCGACTGTAATGTCCGGGGAGGTGTTTCTGAGTATAATGACAACGGTGGAATGATGTGGAAGTATTTTGCGCTTTTAGCACTGATCATCCTGCCCCTGTCAGCATCGGGGCATGTCCGCGCGCAGACGGTGGAAAGCCATTACTTCAGCGAAACAGGGCATAATGTCTTTGGAGACTTCCTGGCTTTTTATCAAAGCAACCCCGCCGCCGAGTATATATTCGGTTATCCCATTACAGAGCAAATCCCAGGCCGCGACGGCAGGACGGTTCAGTATTTTCAACGTGCGCGATTCGAACTCAATCCGGATCAACCTGAAGGTCAACGCGTGACATTGACCGCGCTCGGACGCGAAACCTACGTTTCAAGGGGGGGAATCGACGTAGGGAATTCATTCTCCTGCCGCTTTTTCGCTGAGACCGGGTTTTCGGTTTGCTTCGCCTTCCTCGATTTTTATGAAGATAACGGCGGATCGGCCCAATTCGGTTTTCCCATCTCAAATTTTGAAAATCACGACAGCAAGATCGTACAGTATTTCGAGCGGGCGCGGCTCGAATGGCAGCCATGGAGACCGGACGGTTTCCGCGTCGTCATCTCGGACCTGGGTCGCACGTACTTCGACCAACTCGGCGAAGACCCCGCCTTTTTGCGGCCTGCCAGCCCGATCAATAACGCGCCGCGGGTCATCACCGGGTTACATGTGCGGGCATTCGTTTTGAAAGCGGTGACTCTTTCGATCGACAACCAGACATTTTTCGTCATCGTGCAGGACCAGAATTTACAGCCAATTGCAAATGCCGCCTGTACCGCCGTTGTGAAATGGCACAACAGCGCAAGCGATTCGAGATCGCTGTATAGCGACGAATACGGGATCGGCAATTTCTCGCTTCAGTTCAACGATCAGGAAAAGGGAAGCCTGGTTCCCGTAGAAATCACCTGCGCGCATGAGGCGTTGACGGGCACAACGATCACATCCTTCCGCATTTGGTATTAATAATCACAGCGTGCCACACACCCTTGAGTTTTCGATCAGATATCCGTTAGATCGAAAACGGGACCTTCCTTGCAGATCAACCGCATATCATGACGGATGGTCAAGGCACAGACTCCGCAATCGGCGATCCCGCCGCAAGGCATCGGCGCTCGGATGAGAATCTGCGCCTCCATCCGCGCCGCGGTTTGTCCGCTCCCTCCCAGCAGTTCCTTTAACTGATTCAGACTCACCCTGTCGACATCCAATGCCGCATAATCAGCCCAGGGAAGATTACCGGGCAATGTTTTCACGGGTTGTATCTCCACCACCTCAGGCAAATCCGTAATTACCGCATCGCAAAACAGAACAACCTCCGCCTTTTGCTCTAACGCCGGGGAAATCAATCCCTGCAAGCGCGCGGGTGTTGAATCAAAGGCGACCAATGCGATCTTTCTTGCTGAAGGCGGAAGGGAGAATCCATGCCCGATGGGTCCGCGAAGGAAGAGGGTCTCACCAGGTTGCCATAAAGGAGGGATGCCGGGCGCGGTGCGGAATCCATCGGGTGGAAAGAAAAGGCTAGGGAAAAGCGGAACAGGCAAGGGCAGGTTCGAGCCGTCTGCATGGGCATGGAGATACTGCCCCGGGGCGGGAATCAAATCAGGCGGGCAAATCATGCGGGCGGAGCCATCCAAATAGATTTCTGCGATTTTGCCTTTTGCCGTCTTCATTGGAAAAATCTTAACATGCTTCGGGGGCGCGGGCAAGGCGGTTATAATTTTTGCATAATAACCGGAGGAACAATGAATATTTCAAGTCTGCTTCAAGGCCTTGCTTCTTTTGCGTGGATCGGGTTCATCGGAATCCTGATCACAATTACCCTGCGCGCCAGTCGCAAACAACCCGTGGGCGGATTAGGTACCGCCGCGATTGCATTGGTCGTTGTCGCGCTCTTGTTGACGACGATCGGCGCGGGTATTGTGTTCATCGAGCCGGATGAACTTGGCATTGTGGTGACCGTGCTTGGTTCTGGCGGTATCCGCCCAGACCCGTTGGGTTCCGGCCTGCATTGGATCGTGCCTTTTGCCGAGCGCGTGGAGCGGTTCCCCAAGACGAACCAGACCTACACGATGTCTTCAGTGGCGGATGAAGGAGAGGCTGGCGGTGACGACTCCATCCAGGTGCGCACCAAGGACGGCCAGCAGGTTTACATCGACGCGTCGGTCATCTATGCGGTCGATCCCATCAAGGTGGTGCAGTTGTATTCCACCTGGCGGTTCAACTACGAGGACCTGTTTGTCCGCACGCAAGCTCGCGGCATCATCCGCGATGTGGCATCCCAATATGGCGTGGAGGAGATCGTCAGCACAAAACGCGCTGAAATGGAACAGTTGATCACCGATAGAATGTTGACCGTGTTTTCCGAAAACAATCTTGTGCTCCGCGATTTCGTGCTGCGCAACATCCGCTTCAGCGATGAATACGCCGCAGCGGTGGAACAGAAACAGATCGCCGAACAACAGGCGCAGCAGGCGGCCTTCGTCGTCGAGCAGAAGAAACAGGAAGCCGAACAGGCGCGCCAGGTCGCTCAGGGCCAGGCGGATGCGCAGGTGATCGCGGCGAAGGGCCAAGCCGAAGCATTGCTGATCCAGGCACAGGCGCAAGCAGAGGCGAATCGCACCATCGCGCAATCGCTCACGGCGGAGTTGATCCAGTACCAATACGTTACGACTCTCGCGCCGAACGTCCAGACGATCTTCGTACCGAGCGGGCAGCAGTTTATCCTGCCGCTGCCGGGTACAGCGATCGGACAATAAATAAATAGAGACCTGACAGATTTTGAAAACCTGTCAGGTCTCTGAAAACCATGCCCATTCCACAAACCGGACGCGAAGTTCGCCTGACGACTCTTTCCGCCTGCGCGGGCTGAGCGTCCAAATTAAGCGCGGATGCGCTGGCGCAGGTCCTGCGTCCCGTAAGGGATATTTTCGATCCCGCATCATTTCCAGACCTGATGATCGGTCTGGACCCGCCGGACGATGCGGCTGTTTGGCGTTTAAGCGACGATCAAGCCATTGTTGTCACGACGGATTTCTTTACACCGGTGGTGGATACGCCCTATGAATACGGTGCGATCGCCGCCGCAAACAGCTTGTCGGATATTTATGCAATGGGCGGGAAACCCTTCCTTGCACTGAACGTCGCCGCATTACCGGATAATCTTCTGCCAGAAATTTCAAGCGAAATCCTGCGCGGCGGCGCGGAGAAGGCGCGTGAAGCCGGTGTTGTGATCGCGGGCGGACACACCGTCAAGGACAAGGAACCAAAATACGGCCTGGTGGCAATTGGTTTCGTGCATCCGCAAAGAATCATCCGTAAAAGCGGGTTGAAAGATGGGGATCTCCTTTTGCTAACCAAACCGCTCGGGGGCGGGGTCACAACCACATCCATCAAACAGGAAAAGGCAGCTGAAGAACATATCGTCGAGGCGATCAAGTGGATGTCTCACCTGAATAAGACGGGGAGCGAACTTGCCCAGGAGTTCGGCGTCCGCGGCGGGACGGATATCACCGGTTTTGGATTCATCGGTCACGCTTCGGAAATGGCGGAAGCATCCGGATTGTCTTTGCAGTTTGAATTAACCAAAATCCCGTTCATGAGCGGAGCGCGCTCGTACGCGGAAAAAGGCATCTTCCCCGGCGGCGCATTCGACAACAAAGCTCATTTTGAGAAATCCACGGAATTCGCTGGTCTGGATGAGCCTTCGCAAATGCTTTTATTCGATCCACAGACCAGCGGCGGGTTGTTGATCGGCCTGGCGCGGGAAAAATTAACCGCGTTCGCGAATCGCGCAACGGAGTTGAATCAATCCTATTGGGTGGTCGGCGAGGCGCGCGCAGGAAGCGGAATCAGGGTGGGTTGAACGATGTTCCGCATCGGCGTTCTCGAGCTGGCCATCACCTGCGCGTTGATCGTGCTGGCGATCCTGATTCCGGTGATGATCATGCGCGGCTACGCTAAGCTGAACGAACGCATCAATAAACTCGAGGATAAACTCACGAAAAAAGAATAACTTTCAGGTACAATAGGGATACGAAAAGTTGCAAGTACCAAAATGCCCGAAGACTCGCCGGACCCAGACCCCAGCATCCCCTTGCCCTCAATCGACCAAAGCCGAAAATGCTTCACCGCGCGCCTGCGCCGCGTAGATATATTCATCTTGCGCCTTATCTTTACAGGGATCAATGAACATTAGCAGCGAACTGATAATCATCTTTTTATTGATTTTGATCAACGGCATCCTGGCAATGTCTGAAGCAGCACTTCTCGCCTCGCGAAAGGTTAAACTTCAACAAATGGCAAACGAGGGCGATAAAAACGCCGCAGCCGCGCTGGAACTGCTGAAAAACCCAAACACCTTCCTTTCCACGATCCAGATCGGAATTACATTGATCGGCGTGCTGGCAGGCGCGGTCGGCGGCGCAACGATCTCCACTGCGCTGGCTGTCTCGATGCAAAATCTGCCATATGTCGGCGAATACAGCGAATCGATCTCCTTGGGGATCGTGGTCCTATCGATCACCGTCCTGACCATCTGGCTCGGCGAACTCGTTCCGAAACGATTGGGCATCCACAAACCCGAACGCATCGCCAAGGTGGTCGTCGGTCCGATGATTTACATTTCAAAAATGTTCTCGCCGCTGGTCAAATTGATGAGCAATGCGACGGAACTCATCCTGACCCTTTTCGGGATCAAGCCGACCAATGAGCCTCCCATCACAGAGGAGGAATTGCAAGTGTTGATCGATCAGGGCACACAAGCCGGAGTCTTTGAAGAAGCGGAACAGGATATGGTCGAGGGTGTTTTCAGTCTCGGCGATACACGCGTTTACTCGGTGATGACCCCGCGAACCGAGATCGTCTGGCTCGATGTGAGCGACTCGACCGAGGAAATCCTCGAAAAAATCGGCGGCAGTCCGTACTCGCGGTTCCCCGTACGGCAGGATTCACTGGAGACCATCGTCGGCATCGTTAAATCACGCGACCTGCTCGTGACGACCCTATCGAAAAAGGAGATCGCCCTCAAGGAGCTGGCAAAGCCTGCGTACTTCATCCCGGAGACCATGCTCGCCTCGCGCGCGTTGGAAGTGTTAAAAAAGAACAATACGGAAATGCTGCTGGTGGTGGACGAGTTCGGCGGGGTTCAGGGCTTGTTGACCATCAACGACATATTGGAAGAGATCGTGGGCGTAATGGAGGGCGAAGAACCGCAAGCGACTCAAAGGCAGGATGGCTCGTGGTTACTGGATGGCATGCTGGAAGTGGATGAGTTCAAGGAAATCTTCAACCTGAAAGGACTCCCACATGAAGACGAATATGAAACCCTGAGCGGTTTCATAATGACATCGCTCGGTCGGCTGCCGCAAACCGCCGATCATTTCGAATGGGAAAGTCTGCGTTTCGAAGTCATCGACATGGACGGTCGCCGCGTGGATAAGGTATTGGTAACTTCAAAACCGAAACCCGCCTCGGATTAACTCTGAAATATAACGACTCCGATCCTGCGCATTTCATTCGATGGTATATCACTGAAATTCGCAGGATTGTTCGATGGTATAATCCCCGCCCGTATGACCCAAGAATCATCACACAGCAAGACAAAGGTCTGCCCAACCTGCGGAACACGCCTGAGTGAGAATGCAGTGCGCTGCCTTGTGTGCGGCACGGAATTTGCCGTGCAGCCGGAAGTAAAAGCCGCAAAAAAAGCAGAGCGTTCCGTTCAGGCAGCCAGCCTCCCGCAGGTGACGCTCAGTCTTCCCGTGGCGATCGGCTCGTTGGTGGCTGTCATCGCAGTCGCGGCAGGCCTTACATTCCTTCTTGTACCAAAAGACCCTGAATCATTTTCAGCGGGCGAGACCTCCACGCCGACCGAAACTGCAACGCCATCGCTGACTCCCACCATCACGCTGCCCGCCACTGAAACGCCGACCGTCACGCTTCAACCGCCGTTTGAATACACGGTTTCCGCCAACGACGGCTCGTGTTCGCAGATCGCGTTCAATTTCAATATTTCCGTTCAAAGCATCATCGTGTTGAACAATCTGCCATCGAGCTGTCCGATCTCTGTCGGGCAGGTGCTGTTGATCCCCTATCCCACGCCGACCATTCCACCGCCTGCTACGAATACAGCTCTCCCGGCGGAAGCAACTCGCATCTCCTGCGAAACCGTGCAAATCACCGTTCAGGAAAACGACACGCTTTCAAGCATCGCTGCCAACTATGCCGTGCCGATGAGCGCGATCAAGGAATTTAACGGTCTGACAACGGATAATGTCTTTCTCGGGCAGACGATCCTGATTCCGCTCTGCGCCCGCGCACCGGACCCCAACCAGCCGACTCCCACGCCGACCCTTCCGCCTCCCTACCCCGCCCCGAACCTGCTCCTGCCTGCGGACGGCGCTGCCTTCACCCTGGCGAACGACGTCGTGACCTTGCAATGGGCATCCGTCGGCGTCCTCCGCGATGGAGAGGCATACCAGGTCATCATCGAAGATGTGACCGCCAGTCAGACCCGGCGCATCACCGATTACGTGACGGATACAAAATACATCGTTCCGACCACGTTCCGTCCGAGAGATAACGTCGCACACGTCATGCGCTGGTGGGTCGTGCCTGTGTTGCAATCCGGCGTGGACGAACAAGGTCAGCCCATCTGGATCGCTTCGGGTGCAACGAGCGAAAAACGGGTCTTCACCTGGGTCGGGGTCGCTGTACAAGGGACGCCGAATCCCTAATGGTAAAATGAAATAAAAACTCCCTGTCGCAAAGGCAGGGAGTTTTATAAACTGGTGTTATACATCGTCCCGATGGTTTGGACTGCCTGCCAGTTTGATTACAAATTCCTTCGGGATGTTTCGCATTTGGCAGGTAACAAATAGAGGATAATCATGGTTAAAACCACTCTCAAAATCATCGCTGTTCTGCTTTTCCTGTCCGGATTGGTATGGATCTTCCAAGGCGTGGGCGTCCTGCCCGGGAGCTATATGAGCGGCGATCCGCAATGGGCAGTGAACGGCACAGTCACAGCACTCGTCGGCATTATCCTCTTCTGGGCAGCTTCTCGAAAATGACATTGGACGAGACCATTCAAATTGGGGACCGGGTGCAGATCCAGTTGAATGAAAAATTCGGGGAACATATGGGCTGGTATGATGGAGTGGTCATGCGGATCGAACCCTACTCCAGTAATCGATCGTTTTACTGGGTATTACTGAATGCAGAAGCGCAATCTGTGTTGAAGGTTCGCGAGATCTCTGTCTTGAATCCGAGAAATATCAGAAAGGTCGAATGAAGCCAGTAAGGGGGTCATGGCAACTGCTGTCTTAATCGCAACAGAAGGAGCTTCGTATGAGAAGTTTTAGATATATCTCTTTTTGCATTATTGCCCTATTCTTACTGGCGCAGACCGGTCGCCGCGCGGCGCATTCCGAACCAATAGCAGGATGACGGGAGTCGAGACGAAGACCGTGATCAGCAGACCGATAATCCAACCTACCCCGCCGTAAAAATCGGTGGCGGGCTTTGTCACCACCCTCGAACGTGATTTGCCGGGCAGTCCCGGCTGAATGGCTGTTGTGGACATGAGACCTCTGGGAAAATCGATTGGCGCAAGAGTATCCCAAAATCGTGATTAAGGCATGAGAATGCCGCGGCGGTTCATAATGCTCCCGCAATCTTTTTTCCCATCCCTCCGGCTGTATAATTTACGCATGCAATACACGCCGCTCCTCTATCTCTGGGGGCTGTCCGTCATCCTTACATTGACCCTCGGTGTTTACTCACTGCGATTCAGAAGGCACCCGGCTTCGGTTCCATTCATTGCGATGTGTTTTCTCGCTTCGCTTTGGGCGGCAAGCTATATTCTCGAACTTGGCGGGACTACCCTCGCAGTGAAAGTATGGGGGCTTAAAATCGGCTATCTCGGCGTGATCGGCGTGCCGCTTTCATGGACTGCGTTCGCGCTCGCCTATTCCGATCGAAGGGAATGGTTAACCCGGCGCAACGTCCTGATGGCATCGGTCTTTCCAGTTGCAACGTATCTTGTCATCCTTACCACCGAATCCCACGGCTGGTTCTTTAGAACAATGAATCTGCAAACCGACCCGGCAACCGGCTTGATCCTGATCGACAATCCTCTCGGCTGGTGGTTCTGGCTCCATGCGGCATATATATATGGGATGCTGGTTTTCGGAACCTACCTCTTACTGCGCGAATATTGGGAAAAACGGGATGTTTACCGCTCGCAAATCATCATCAATATCACGGCAATTCTCCTGCCATGGATAGCGAACGGGATCGTCATTTCTGGGCTGCTCCCTGTCCATATCGACATAACATCGGTCACTTTTTCCGCCTCGATCCTGATCCTTGGCATGGGATTCCTGCGCTACCGCCTGCTGGATATCACCCCGGTGGCGCATCGCGCCGTGTTCGAAAGTATTTCAGATGCCGTCATCGTGCTCGATGGCGATTTGAGGATAGTCGAGCTAAACCCTGCTTCGCTGGATATTTTCAATCTGAATCACGGCTCGGTGATCGGTAAACCCTTCCGCGAAGTATTCCGCCCGTGGATCTTCATAAACGAAAACGATCTGCAAACACCCAGATATTACAAAGAGATCCTGGTTCAGGATGACGGCGGACCCATGCGTTGGATGCATTTGCACGTCAGCGCCTTGAAAAATGGCTCCAGCCAGAACGAAGGCTGGATCGTGACATTGCGCGATGTGACCAGCATCAAGGAGAATGAATCGGCTCTTGCCATTGCGCGGGATGAAGCAATGCGGGCGAACAGCTTTAAAATGCAGTTGCTTGCCAACGTCAGCCATGAACTGAGAACCCCGCTCGGGATCATCCTCGGGTACACAGACCTTATCGCGCGAAAATCCTACGGCGACCTGACGGAAAAGCAGGTAAACATCCTCGGGCGCATCCGCGACAGCACACAATACCTGGATGTGCTTGTTTCGGAACTGCTCGACCAGGCACAGTTGGACAGCGGGAAACTAAAACTATCCATAGCAGCCTTCGAACCGCGCGAGGTCCTCGGCTCGGTCTGTAGCCAGTTGAGCCTGCTTGCGGAGGCGAAAGAACTCACCTTCCAGGCAACGATATCAGACGCGATGCCCCTCTCCATAGTCGGCGACGGCCAGCGGATAAAACAAATCCTGGTCAACCTTATCAGCAACGCCATCAAGTTCACCGAGACCGGCGGCATCACAGTGGACATCTTCACCAACTCACTGACGGAATGGAATATGCGGGTTGCCGACACAGGTCCCGGCATCCCGCCTGAAGCGCTCCAATCCATCTTTGAACCCTTCAAACAACTTGCCGAGGCGAATAAAACCCTCCGCAAAGGTTATGGATTGGGACTTTCCATTTCGAATCAGATCATCAAACTGATGGGCGGAACAATCTCTGTCGAGAGCACTGTCGGCAAAGGAACCACATTCACAGTGAGGCTGCCTCTCATTACAGAATCAGAATTCATCCTTGATCAATAAACCCATCGACCCCGAAACCCGTTTTCGTCACATTGTCAACCGGAAATCGCGACTCAATAAAATCATGATAGCTTTCCAAATGCACTATTAAAATGGATTTTGATTCCCTGCGCCGATTGCTCGACCAAGCCATCGCTTCCCGTCGGAATTTTTGCGAAACCAGCCATGAGGAAGCTTTCCGCCTCTTCAACGGATTTTACGAAGGTTTCCCCGATCTTGTTCTTGACATCTATGGGCAGACGCTGGTGATCTATGATTTTGCCGAACAGCCAAAAAAGAAATTCATCCTTGAAATCGCGGATCATGTAAGGTCATCCCTTAACTGGCTACGCGCATGTCTATTGAAGTCCCGTAGTGGAAAAACGCGTCCCGAACAATGTGGGGTTTTGTTATTCGGTGATGAGCCGGACCGCAAAATTAACGAACACGGCATCTGGTTCGCGATCGACCTGACGATGAACCGGGATGCGGGTTTTTATCTCGATACACGCAACTTGCGAAAGTGGATTCTAGTAAACGCTCATGGAAAAAGTGTATTCAACTCGTTCGCCTACACGGGAAGCCTTGGCATCGCCGCCGCGGCTGGCAGGGCTGCGAATGTAGTTCAAACCGATCTGAACCGCAGGGTTCTCGACCTGGCGAAAGATTCCCTTTCTCTCAACAACCTCCCCATTCATAAAAAAGATTTCATACCGGGAGATTTTTTTTCAGTCGTTGCTCGGATGAAAAGCACGAAACGAACTTTCGATTGGGTCATCCTCGATCCGCCTTTCTTTTCCGCCACCACGCGCGGAAAAATAGACATGCTCCATGAGAGCGAACGGCTCATAAACAAAGTCCGCCCGCTGATCAATGACGGCGGGGTTTTAATTGCAATCAACAATGCCCTGTACCTCAGCGGACGGGAATATCTGCAAACACTGGAGTCTGTTTGCAAGGACGGCTACCTCAGCATCCGCGAATTGATCCCTGTACCCGAAGATTTCATTGGATATCAGCCGATCGGAATGCCAATCACCGATCCGGCACCGTTCAACCACTCGACAAAGATCGCTGTTCTGGATGTAAGGAGAAAAGGATGACCGGAGAAACCGATCTAAGAACACTTCTCAATGAATTGAATCCCGAACTAAACCCAGGGGAGTATGTCTTTTGCACCGTGAATACATTGAATGATGCCGCGGGACTCAAACCGTTATTCGTCTTTCAAGAGAGAGAAGGGGTGACGGTAGTTTTATCAAAAACACAGGCGGATGAAAATATCTTGTTTTACTCCATGACCTGTGCATGGATCACATTAAACGTTTATTCCTCTCTGGAAGCCGTCGGGTTGACCGCCGCGGTGGCCAACGCGCTGACCAAGGCGGGCATCAGTTGCAATGTGGTTGCCGCCTATCACCACGACCATCTGTTCGTCCCTTTCAAAGACTCGGAACGAGCGATGGAAGTATTGCTCTCATTGTCGCGAGGGTAGAATGGATTCGAAAGAAATTATTCTGGAATTCTGGAAGAGAATGGAGAGCAACGATTTTTACTCCGCCTCCGACCTTCTCCACGACGAATTCACACTGGATTGGATTCAATCCAACGAACGGATTCGCGGCAGGGAAAACTTTGCCCGGATCAACACCGCCTACCCCGCAGGCGGAAAATGGACGTTCGTCATCAACAACATTATTGCCGAGGGCGACCTGGTCGTATCCGATGTCACGGTCAGCGATGGAACCCGCAGGGATCGCGCGATCACATTTTCGACAATCCGCGACGGAAAAATCTGGAAACAGGTCGAATTCTGGCCGGAACCCTTTGATGCACCCGGGTGGCGATCTGCTTGGGTGGATAAAATCGAATCAACCGGCGGGAAATGAAAAGGCGCTACGGCCTCCAGGAAGGCGCGTACCAATCGTATTCCGTCGAGAGACCAGGCGCTTGGAGAATCCCAATCGCCGAAGTGGCAAGGTCCACCAAGAACAGGTGCCCGCCAGTCGTCGATGTTGTCTCTTCGATCACCAAATATTTCGTATGCGGGGAGAAAAGCAAACGTCCCACCGTGTTACCTTTATAGACCGATCTCAAGTCTCCGCCGGTGCGCTTCACGATGAATACTTCCGCGGTTGGATTTCCGCCCGCCAGATTGCCGTAGTAGTTAAAGGCAATCAGGCTGCTATCCGGCGACCAGATCATCGGGTAGATCGAACCGCCGGTGAATTGCGCGATCGTCTCGGCATTCGCGCCATCGGGCTCCATGACTTTCACAAAATGAATCTGCGAGTTGTAATCATATTCGTCATAGGCGAAAAATCCCGCGTCGGGCGAGGCGATGAACTGCGCCTTGGTCAGCAAGGTCTCAAACATGGGCCGCGCCTGCCCGTTCGCCGCGCGGACGAGATAAATGTTTCCATTCGCGCCCGGCAGCGCGGACCGCATGATAATGTTCTCGGTATACCAACCATCCATGATATATGGACGACCATCCGCGGGCAAATCGGTGGAAACACTTTTCAATTCGCTCCCATCAGGATGCACGACGAACACGTCCTCGCCGCCTGCGCCATTCTGTGTGCGGAATGCGATCCAAGATCCATCCGGCGACCAGAAGGGAGGGTCGATGTAGGGGAACTCTGCCAGGGCTTTCCAGTTTTTCGTTTCCGCATCGAACAGCCAAAGTTGGGTGGGAGTTCCATTTGGGTTTGTTGAATAGGAAAATGCCGCATATCTTCCGTCGGGTGACCATGCCAGGGCATTGATGGTGAAGTTGAACACGAAGGGAACCGGAATTTTTTCCAATGGCGGACAGTTCACCGGGTCGGTGATGCAGGTAGCGGAAACTTTTACGAGTTCGATGGTCCCACCCGACTGGCGCGGCTGGAGGAAGAAATACAATTCTCCCGCCTCCTGCGCGGACCCGGAAATTGATTCTATTCCAGACGGAGTAAATTCCACTGGTGAAGGAAACGCTTGCGTCGTGGTTTCCAAAGCCGGGGTCGAGGTATCAGGCGGAGCGTCGAAGTAGGAAGCGGGGGTTGGGGATGAAGCACATGCGGTAACGAGAATCAAGGTCAGGACAGCGATTCGTTTCATGGAGTCTCCGGTCAGGCAGAACGAAACAAAAAAAGATGCTTTGCGTTACAACGATACCAGAATTAAAAAGTTCCCGTTGTCGCATGACAACGGGAACTTTTATTACACCCGTTTACGGCGTATTGGTCGGCGTGGGTGTCCCGGTGGCGGTCTGTGTTGCTGTTGCGGATGGAGCCGTCGTAGTATTGGTGGCAGTGAAGGTTGGTCCAGTCGTTGATGTAGCCGTGGGTGTCGCGGTTCCGGTGGATGTGGCGGTAGCCGGCTGCGAGCCGGAAGATGCGTTATAGATGATGGGCGAAACCCAAAGCGCGCGGTCGCCAACAGCAGATCCCGTAGAAAGAACCGTAAGGATGAATTTTACATTCTGCCCGGCAAGCGACGATAGGTCGATTTCAGCATTGTACACCTGCCCCTCGTATCTTTCAACGAAGGCCCAATATGTAACGACCGAGGACGTTCCCGAAATGGAATAATCGAGGCGGAAGACCACGTAGCAGGATGTCGCGCCGCTCTCACATCCGATCGTAGCCCGGAACTTGTCGCCGGATTTCACCAGGTAGGAGGGATAGATGCCTTGAATGTATCCGTTATTGATGTTCTGTGGATAGGTGATCAGACCCGTGCGGGCGTCGGTCACCCCGTTTTCCATTCGTGATGGATTCGCGATCAGGACGAATCCTCTCGCATCGCCATCCGCGCCGGGGCATGGAAGTTCACCCGCGCCGCTATACCACTTTGCAGCGCAAACGTTTGCAGCGAAGTCATAGATCGTTCCCGGCATGGCTGTTGCAGGAGTGGAAGGCGTTCCGGGCGTCGTTGTTTTGGTCGGCGTATTCGGGACGATGCCGGTCCCGGTTACCTTGATCTCGACCCAGAAGGATTTCGTGCCGGCCGAGCCGATGCCAAATGGCACGCCGGTGTTATTCTTGAGTTTCCAATAACCTCGATACGTCCCGGCGGTGGTGGGCGAGGTCAATGCAAGGGTGATGTCAACGGTTTGACCCGGAGCGACCGAGGCGGGGATGAGCGCGGAATCAGGTCCGCCCATCTTTTCACCGCTGTCGAACATGATGCTATAGTTCGTCCAAGTGCAGGTGCCGACGTTCTTCAAGCGCCAGGTCTTGCTAAAGCCGATGCCGGGCGCGAAGGCAGTTCCATCCCGCACCGTAACATCTGCGATGAACTGGGCGCGATCACAGGCGTTAGGAATGGGTGTGACCGTTGATGTGGGTGTTACTACAAGGGAATTCACGACCCACGTCGGGTCCGAGCCACCCCCATCGGAAAATTCAAGGGACAGGGAACCTCCAGTGACGGCAACGTTGAAAGTATTGCTGGTAAACGCGCCGGCGGCAGAATCCACATCACCAAGAACCGTAGTTCCATTTGCCTTGACAATCATGTTGTCGTGGGCAAAATCTTTATCTCCCATCGTAACGTTAACGGTGTATGTGCCGTTGGTGAGGTTCACTTTGAAGGTTCTGGGAGCGGACACATGCATGACAAAGTCGCGATTCAGGTCGTCTGCCAGAGTGGTTCTATCACGCGATTCCAGTCCAGATGTATCGGTCCAGCCAAAATTACCTCCCGAAATATTCGTCGTTTCTGTGACTCGGTTATATCCAGATGCCAGCGGAGAAGATCCCGTGCCGAAATCGTATTTATTGCCGGTAGGAGGCGGGGGGGGCGGAGGAGTAATATTACCGCCACCAACGCGTGCAATGATCGGATTCACCCACAAAGCCCGGTCACCGGTCGGGGAACCGTAGGCGGAGGTGACGAGAACAAAGGTAACATCCTGCCCGGCAAGCCTGCTCAGATCAAGGTTGACGTTATACGTCCAGCCTTCGTACTTTTCCCGGAACGTCCAGAATGTGGTCTCAGGTCCGTTGCCGACCTTGTAATACAGGCTGTATGCAACATAGCAATTTGTCGCGCCGTATTCACAGCCAATGGTGGCTTGGAACCGGTCGCCATTTTGAACCCGGAAGGCGGGATAAGTGGCTTTGACGAATCCGTTCGTGACGTTATTCGGCGCCATCAACAAACCGGCTTGAGCAGAAGTCACGCCGCTCTCGAGTTTAGGTTGATCCACTTTGAAAGCAAATCCGTTCGCGCTGCCATCGGGAGCGGGGAACGTAAACGCCCCAACTCCGCTCGACCATTGGGCTGAGGGCGCGTTGACGGTGAAGTCATACCCTGCTCCAGTCGAACCGCCGCTGACTCGAATCTCAACCCAGAAGGATTTATTTTGATTCGAACCGATGCCGAAGGTCAAACCGCCGAAGTTCGTGGTCTTGAATTTCCAATAGCCGAAGTAGTGACCGGCGTTGGCAGGCGAAGTCATATCGACTGTGATGTCGACCGTCTGTCCCGGGTTTACCGTCGTGGGCAGGGTGAGCGAGGCAGGCGCGTTCATACGCTCACCGCTGTCGAAGATCAGCGAGACATCGCCCCCCCACGCGCAGGAGCCGATGTTCTTGATGCGCCAGGTTTTCTTGAACGCAGTATTCGCGGCAAAGTTCGTCCCGTCGGGGATGGTCACATCTGCAACGAACTGCGCCCAATAACAACTTGCCGCGCCTGCGGTGGATGATCCACCCGGCGCAAGAGTCATCAGAATCGCAAGCAGGAGCAGTGTCGAAATCGTTCTTATAACAAGTCTCATTTCTTCCTCCATCAAGCCAATACGGAGTATGGACGTAAAGGTTCTGCAAAATGTTCCGTTTTGACTATACGCTTGCCTAGTATAACTTTTCTTTAATAATTGTTCAATAATGAATTCAAAACAATTTGGTGGTCAATTTTTCCCGTTTTCGTCCGTTCTTGAGACCATCCCGGCTGCACTATAATCACCTCATGGCCCGCACGATCCTCCATCTCGACCTCGATGCGTTCTACTGTTCCGTCGAAGAGATCCAGAATCCGCAGCTGCGCGGGAAACCATTTGCCGTTGGTGGTAAACCGGATGAACGCGGTGTGGTCGCATCCTGTTCGTATGCCGCCCGCGCATTGGGGATCCGCTCGGCCATGCCCATGTCCCGGGCTGTGCGTCTTTGTCGCGACCTGATCATCGTACCGGGTAGGCACAGACTTTACGGCGAATATTCCGAAAAGGTGATGGAAAAACTGCGGAATTTGACTCCGTTGGTGGAACAGATCTCCATCGACGAAGCCTTCCTCGACATTTCGGAACTTTCCGAATCCCCCTCGCGCCTCGCCCTGGACCTGCAAACTGCGATCCGAACCGAGCTGAATCTCCCCTCGAGTCTCGGAATCGCATCCAATAAACTCGTGGCGAAGATTGCGACGGAGGTTGGCAAGAAATCGAGCAAAAGAAAGAACGAACCGCCGTTTGGTTTTACAGTTGTCCCCGCCGGGGAAGAAGCAGAGTTTCTCGCTCCCCTCCCCGCAGACATGCTCTGGGGGGTGGGACCAAAAACGAATGCGCGGCTCGCTGAACTCGGCATCCACACGATCGGGGATATTGCCCGCTGGCCCGAAAAAGAATTGGTCAGCCTCTTTGGCGAGAACGGACGCGACCTGTGGCGTCACGCCAACGGCATTGACAACCGCCCCATCGTCACGGAATACGAAACGAAATCCGTCAGCCAGGAAACCACATTCAATGTGGATATCCGCGACGAGAAACACCTGCTCAAGACCCTGCGGGAACAATCACACGATGTTGCGCTGCAGTTACGCAAAAACGATCTCGCCGGAAAGACAGTGAAAATAAAGATCCGCTGGCCCGATTTCACCACGCTGACAAGACAAGTCACACTGCCGACTTTAACGGACAACGAGGACGAGATCTACCGCGCGGCGGTCAAATTGATGAACGCCGTCCGCAAGCCGGATCAAGCCGTCAGGTTGATCGGCGTCGGCGTCAGCGGAATCGGAGCTCCGGTGCGGCAACTCAGCTTATGGGATGTCGGAAGCGAAAAATCCCGGAAATTGCAAGTGGTGGTGGATGAGCTCCAGGCAAAGTACGGGAAGGATGTCATCCGAAAAGGGTAGGAAGGTTAGTATTTTCGTCTGCGGGTATATGTCATGATTTGACATATACCCGCTTTATATTTCTCAAGGATGTGACACATGCACACCACAGCCACCCGCCTCATCACGCTTATTTTCCTCCTGCAAAACCAGCCCAACCAGAAAGCGTCGGCACTGGCAGAGAAATTGGGCGTGTCCCTGCGCACCGTCCACCGATATTTCGAGATGCTCGATGAAATGGGAATCCCAGTCTATTCGGAGCGTGGACCGTACGGCGGATTCTCGCTCGTGCGCGGATACAAAATGCCGCCGCTGGTTTTCACATTGGAAGAAGCCGTAGCCGTGGTACTCGGAACGGGTCTGGTGCGGGAATTGTGGGGCGACCTATATCGTGATGCCGCTCAAGGCGCGCTTGCAAAACTGGAAAACCTATTGCCCGAAGAACAGGCGCGTGAAGTGGCATGGGCGCGCGGGTCGCTGGTTGCCACCGGTATGCACCGCGCCGATTTGAAGGCGCAGACGCCCGTCCTCGAAAAACTCCGCCGCGCCATCCGCGAAAGCCGAAGCGTGGAAATGAATTACCAAAGCAGCCAGGTGCCGCATCCTGCAAAGCGCGGACTCGACCCATATGCGCTCGTCCATCGCTGGGGCTGGTGGTACGTCATCGGCTTCTGCCATGTGCATAAAGAAGTCCGCACCTTCCGTGTCGATCGGATCGCCGAAGTTTCGTTGTCGGTGACATCCTTCACCAAACCCGCTGATTTCGATTTGCAAGATTATCTCAAGAATGAAATGCAGGCACAACCCCAGATCACCGCCCTCCTGCGCTTTGAAGCGGAATTCGCCAATCTGGTCGCGGGCAATCAATCCTACTGGCGCACCGTCGAGCCGCAAGCGGATGGCTCGGTGAAGGTCACATTCCATGCGCCCACGCTCGAATGGGCGGCGAGTTCCGCGTTGATGTATGGCCCAGCGGTGGAGGTATTGGAACCGACGGAGTTGCGAACGATGGTGGCAGAATGGCTTGAAGAAACCAAAAGTAAATATGGCTGATAAAAAGGAAAGATCATGAAACGAAAATTTTTATTCATCACTTTGGGAGTCATTCTCTCTGTGATAATTCTTGTTCTGGGCGGGATTTGGTACATGTCCACCCAGCCGTTGTATATGCCGGGCATGGTACGGAGCGAAAAAAACCTGAACGCGCCGCTCACACCGCCGGAACAACTGCAAAACTCCGAAACCTGGCTCGTCGAGCCGGGGATCGAACTTCATCACTTTGTCGTTGGAGATGGCCGTAATGTGCTTGTCATTCACGGCGGACCCGGTTTGCCCTTCCTCGAACCCATGAGCGGACTCGCGCCGCTAACCGGTGAATTTCAATTTCACTACTACGACCAACGCGGCTGCGGAGAATCCACCAGACCGATCGACCGTTTCGAGTCTCAGAACATGTATGAAAACATGATAATACTCGACAAAACCCTCGGATTGGGCGCACAGATCGCGGACATCGAACGCATCCGACAGATTCTGGGGGACGACAAATTGATCCTCATCGGTCATTCGTGGGGTGGATTCCTCGCCTCGCTCTACGCGGCTGAATTCCCAGATCATGTCGAGGCACTGATCCTGATCTCCCCAGCTAATATGATGGTCATGCCGCAGCCGGATGAAGAAAGCGACTTGTTCACCTCGGTGCGAGAAAAGCTCCCCGCCGATCAACAAGCCGAGTTCGATGAATTCATGGCGGAGTACATGGATTTCAACACGCTCTTCCAAAAATCGGAAGAAGACCTGGTGGCAATGAACGAGCAATATGGGGAGTATTACATCCAGGTGGTGGATGTCCCTGTCCAGACCCCGCCTCAGGGAAGATCCGGCGGATGGATGGTGTGGGCGCAATACGTCAGCATGGGGCAGCGGCATGACTACCGCGATGCGTTGAAGGCTGTCACCGCCCCCGTGCTGGTCATCCACGGCACAAACGACCTGCAAAGCGAAGCCGCCAGCCGCATTTATCAAGAGGCAATCCCCAATGCCGAATTTGTCGTGATCGAAAGCGCAAGTCACTTCTCTTTCGAAGAACAGCCGGATGAATTTGCCAAGATCGTCGCGGACTTTCTTTCCGTGGTGAAATAAAAGAGGTAACATGAAAGTAAGATTTGAGATCAAAACCGTAAATGCAGGTAACATTGACGAGTCCGGCTTCTTTTGCTACATGAGCAAGCGCAAGGAACCGGGCTACAAACAAAAACGCGACTGGCTCGAATCGCGATTCACAGAAGGCATGAAGATCAAGGTCATTCACGAGACCGGCGGGCGCGACACAGCCTTCATCGAATACATCCCCGGCGAGTTTGCCTGGCGCGCGGTCAAGGCGAAAGGATATATGTTCATCCACTGCCTTTGGGTGGTGGGAAAAGGCAAAGGCAAGGGCTACGGCAAAGTCCTGATCGATGAATGTATCAAGGATGCCCATGCGCAAAAGCTGAAAGGGGTAGCCATGCTCACCAGCAGTCTCACCTGGCTGGCTGGAAGGGAAATCTTTGAACGCAACGGATTCACGGAAGTGGCTTCGGCGCCGCCATCGTTTCAATTGATGGTTGATCGGTTCGAATCCACCCCTTCGACCGCGCTCAGGACGGGCTCTAAGCCGACTCTGCCCAGTGACTGGGATGCACGCGCCAAAGCCTTCGGTCGCGGGTTGACGATCATCCGCACGCCGCAATGTCCCTACATCGAAAATGGCACGTATGCCATCCTGACCTTTGCAGAGTCGCGCGGTATCGAAGCCAAAGTGGTCGAATTGAAAACGGCGAAGGAAGTGCAGGAACGTTCTCCATTCGCATATGGCGTCTTTGGCACGGTTTTGGACGGCAAGCCGCTCGCCTATCAATACCTGCTCGAAAAAGATTTCGATAAACTGCTGCAGGAAAGAAACAACGGAGGTTGACATGAAAGTCCTTGACCTAAAAAAACAGTACAAACCGCTCTACCAGCCCTCGGCGAAGAAGATCGAGGCGCTCCATGTACCAAACCTACAATTTGTCATGATCGACGGTTTTATCGAGAAGGGATCAGAACCGGGCAAGTCACCTGCCTTTGCAGAGGCGACTCAGGCACTGTACAACCTATCGTATACGCTCAAGTTCATGTTCAAGAAGCGCAAGACGAACGCCATCGATTATCCGGTCATGGCATTGGAAGGTTTGTGGTGGGTGGAGGACGGCAACTTTGACATCTTCAGAAAAGATAACTGGTTCTACACATTGATGATCATGCAGCCAGACATTGTCACTCCGGAGATATTCGGGGAAGCACGCGAACAAGTTCGCAAGAAGAGAGGCGGGACAGATGCTCTCAATAAAGCGCGGTTGACCCACTTCGAGGAAGGTTTGTGCGTTCAAACCATGCACATCGGACCCTACGCCACCGAACCCGCAACCATCGACCGGATGAAGGAGTTCATGGTAGAGAATGGGCTCAAGGATAGCGTCGGACCGATTGGCGGCAAGCATCACGAAATTTACATGAGCGACCCGCGCAAGGCTGCGCCGGAAAATATGAAGACCGTATTGAGACACCCGGTTGTAAAGATATAATCGGGGCATGACGGTAAAATCCTTAACCATTCATTTGTCTGCACGGGGAAATGCAGATATTCACGATATCACCGATCAGGTCGCCAGCCAGGTCGCGCGAAGCGGGATCACGAACGGGATTGTAACGATCTTCTGCCAATCTTCCACAAGCGGCGTGACGACCATCGAATACGAAGCCGGTGCGCTGAGCGACCTGAAACGCCTCTTCGATGAGATCATCCCGCCAAATCGCGAGTATGCCCACAACTCGAGGTGGGGCGACGGAAATGGTCACAGCCATGTACGCGCCAGCATGCTTGGTCCTTCATTAACCATTCCCTTCATTGCCAGGCGCCTGACACTCGGTACCTGGCAGCAGATCATCTTCGTGGATTTCGATAACAAACCCCGCAAAAGGGAGCTGGTCTTGCAGGTGATCGGAGAATAAAATGAACTGTTTCTACCATCCGGCTGACCCCGCTGTCGGCATCTGTAAATACTGTCAGCGCGGGCTTTGCTCCGACTGCGCCGCCGTTGTGGACGATGTGCTTGCCTGTAAAAACCGCCACGAGGAGGAAACTCACAAACTGGAAAAACTAACCGCCCGCAATCTATTCCAATCGGAACGCGTCGGCTTGGTTTACATGCGCAATGCTATTTTTTACGGGCTGGTCGGTGCGGCGTTTGCGGGTTTCGGCGTGTGGCAGTTGAAGTGGCTCGGCTTGCAGGCTGCTCTCTTCATTGCTTTGGGTGCATTCCTGCTGTATGCAGCTGTTGCCAATTATCTGGAGGGAAGGAAATACAAATAACCCGCAACTCTTTTCGTTTGCCTGCGTAAAGCAAGTAGATATTACGAAAGGAGCGAACAATGAGCGATATTAAAGTACTCACGCGGAGCAAATCCAACCGCATGATCGCGGGTGTCTGTGCCGGTTTGGGCGACTATCTCAACATCGACCCCACCGTCGTCCGGCTGTTATTCGTGCTGGGATTCTTTACCTTCAACGGCGCCATGCTGCTGGTCTATCTCATCATGGCGATCGTCACCCCCGAACAATAAATCTGTAGGGGCGGGGTAATCCCGCCCCTACCTTTTCATCTCGCCAATGCCAAAAAGACATCCTCCAGGGTGGGCTCCCCTCTCTCGATTTTTTCCACCTGAATTTTTTTCTTTCTCAATAAGTTTTGCATCGCCTCATCGCTGACCCGTTGGCTGATGACCCGTAAATGGTCCCCCGCCAACCCGACGCGTTCCACGCCTTCCAGCTCATGCAGGTGTTCCAATCCCTGCTCGAGCGGATGCGCAAACACTTCCCACACATCGCCTTTGATAACGGACTTCTTCAAATTCGTCGGCGTATCCATCGCCAGCAGTTTGCCGTCGCGCATCACACCGACGCGTTCGCAGTATTCGGCTTCGTCCATGTAGTGTGTGGTGACGAAGATGGTCACGCCATTTTCGGCGAGTTGATAGATCAAATCCCAGAAGGCACGGCGGGCTGTGGGGTCGACTCCCGATGTGGGTTCGTCAAGGAAGAGCAACCTGGGTTGATGGACAAGCGCGATGGCAAGCGCCAGCCGCTGTCGCCAGCCGGTGGAGAGATCCCTCGTCAGCGTGGATTCATGCCCGGTAAGGCCGACCAGTTCCAACGTCTGCGTGATGCGGTCTTTATCCGTAATGCCATAGACGCCACCGTAGAAGGTCAGGTTTTCCAATGTCGTCAGGTCGTCGTAAATCGCAAACTTCTGCGACATGTACCCCACCCGCGCGCGGACTTCCTCGCTCTGGCGGACGACATCATAGCCAAGCACCGTCGCCTCGCCTTCGCTGGGCGCAAGCAGACCCAACAGCATGCGGATGGTGGTGGTCTTGCCAGAACCGTTGGGTCCGAGATAGCCGACCACCTCGCCTTCGTTCACTTCGAAGTTGAGGTGATCCACCGCGGTGAAATCGCCGAAGCGCCGCGTGAGATTTTCGACGTAGATGACAGGTAAGGACATTTACGCTCCCTTTTCAAGGACAGTTTTCAGGCGGGCAAGGTTTTCTTCCATCATGGCTTTGACACGACCCGCAAGCACGCCTTCGGCAAGTTTGAACAAACCCCCAGGGTTGCCCTGCGCATTAAGATTGATCTTCGTGCCCGTGCCGACGGTCTTGAAAGAAAGCGTGATGTTGACCTGCATGGGTCCGGCATTGATCTGAAAACCGCATTTCGTATCAGGCTCATAAGCGGTGATCTGCATTTCGCCTTCGATGCGGCGTCCCATCATTTCGCCAATGCTTTTGAATTTTGTCCCTGTGCCCACTGCGCCCGGCGTAACCTGTTCCAAACCTACAACAGCGGAGTTCCATTTCGACATGTTATTGGGGTTGGCAACAAATGCAAAGACATCCTTTTGAGGACGGTCGATCAATGCGTTTAAATCGAGGTTAATCATGATCCATTCCTTTCCAGGGTGGGCGACGCACCCACATATTCATGGTCCGATAACGCGATAAATACATCTTCGAGCACGGGCGGCACAGAGCGAAGTTCATCCACACGACCGCCCGCCTGTTTGATCTCAGCCTTCAAGCGCTTCAATACCGCCTTCGATTTTTCTTCGCCCACGCGGATGTGCAATCGATCTCCAAAGGCTTGCACGTCTTCCACATCCACATCCGCATGAGCGACGTGACGAAGCGTATTGAGCGGGGAGCCGCGCAGTTCGAGCACACGCCCGTTGAGGCGTTTACGCAAATTGGACGGCGTGTCTTCGGCGATGATCCGTCCGTTTTTCATAAATCCAATGCGATGACAACGGGAGGCTTCGTCCATGTAGGGGGTGGAGATGATGACGGAGACGCCCTCCCCCCTATCCCCTCTTCCAGAGGGAGAAGGGAACACAGCAACTAATTTAATAACCAATTGCCAGAAATCCTGCCGGGTGACGGGATCAACGCCGGTGGAGGGTTCATCCAACAAAAGCAAGCGCGGACGAGTGACCAGCGCGGAGGCAAGCCCAAGTTTCTGTTTCATGCCGCCGGAGAGCTGCCCGGCGCGGCGGTCTTTGAATTTTTCCAAGCCAACGAATTCGAGGATTTCCATCGAACGCGGCAGCCATTCGGAGGATGAAAGTCCACGCACTTCGGCGAAGAAGCGGATGTTCTCCAGCACAGTCAGGTCTTCGTACATCGAAAAGCGCTGCGAAAGATAGCCAATGTTCGAGCGCGCATCTTCGGTTTCCTTCAATACATCATAGCCGCAAATTTCAATGGAGCCGTGATCGGGTTTTAACCCGCCGACCAGCAAGCGCATCGTCGTCGTCTTCCCCGCTCCATCCGAGCCGACGAGCCCGTAAATCTCTCCTGCCGGAATTTGGAGAGAAACGCCCTTCACCGCTTGAGTGGAGCCAAAGTATTTCATTAGGTTGCTTGCATTAATCAGAAGTTCCATTTTTTTCATTATCTCGTCCTGTCGCAAGACAAATTTCTATGCGTTGGAGCGAGCCTTCACATAACAAATCGATTGCAGGATAAAAAATACGATATGAAGCGCCGTTGCGACATACCCAGCCGTGACCAACCCGACTTGTGCAAAACTATCCCAATAAAGCAGGTTCGAGCCGCCCAATAGAAACGATACGCCGGCCAGATATAAATGCCAGTATGATTTCATTTCTTTGATCATGACAGTGATCGTAAGGATGCCTGTCAATACGGCAAAACCGTGTGCTTCGAAGAAGCCGATGGTGTAGACGGAATTCGTAAATATGTCCCTCAAGGGACCAATACCTTGATAATGACTTAATAATTCAAATATCATTTGCGCGAAACCGGTCAAACCAAGATACAGGGCGTTCAAGATCAGTGTCGTTCTGCGAAACTTGTACATTGCAACACTCTACACCGCTAAAGGCTGGGAACGGTATCGAAGACTCCAGATGAATATCAACATGAAGGTCATCAGGGCAAGTATCGGATAGCTGTACCAGTTGGGAAACTTGTTGATGTAGGCTGTGCTCTGGGTCAGAAAGGTCTGAACGTGAATTGGAATACTGATCGTGAAATAGACCAGGATGAATCCGTAGAAATACTTTTCCCAGCCATGCTCAAACAATACCTGCTTCCAGGAAAGCCATCCGACGATCCCTGCATAGGTCATGGGAAATGCAAGCGTCATATCGAATCCAGGGGTCAGGATGTATTGTCGAAGCAAATCATGCCCGATAAACAGGCTGGTGACATGCAGATACATTCCTGAAATTAATGTGATGATCGCAGCCTGCCGAAAGAAATAGCCGTGCGCCTGAAATGTTTTCATTAGTCAGCTCCTTGAATATTTCTAAAATTGATTTTTTATTAAGGTAAATCTTGTGCATGGACGAGATAATCCGTCATTTCAATTCTCGCTAAATGATGTTGGGTGCAGGATCACAAATGCCTCGCCGCGTCCCAACTCTTCCAACTGCGCGCGGCTGGGACGACGCGGCAATCCATGCGCTTTTTCCAAAATCAACCCGATCATGCGAGGATGCCGCTGTAAACGGACTTCCAAAAAGTCTGCGATGCGTGATGGATCCGTGATGACTTCGGCAGCGCCATGAAATCGCTTCGCGCCTACGCGGACATCCACCTGGGGAAACGCAAGGATGTTTCGCACCCAATCCGCTTTAACTCCGCGCGCCGCGCCGACGTAGTAATCCACGCCGATCTTTTCATATTGAAGAGGCGTCACCCGCTTCAACCCGGACTTTCTGCCTGTGGTGGTCAAAAGAAGAATGATCCCGCCGATCAGCCGCCCCAGCCCGATGGCGTACAGCACGCGATGAATCTTTTGGATGTTCTTCATTTTCGACCAATCAAATGAAACCGGCTTCATGCCATCTCCTTACGCGCCAACCGATCGCTGCTTACTGATCACTTTTCACTGAATACCACATCCGCAGGCATCCCGATCTTCAATTTGCCTTGCGGGTCTTCCACACGGAGTTTGATGGCAAAGACCGTGCTCGAGCGACCCTCCACGGTTTGAACATTGCGCGGGGTAAATTCGGCTTTATCGGCAATTTGAATGACAGTTGCATCGAACGTCATGTCCGGGAAAGAGTCCACAGTCAATGTCGCGGATTGCCCAAGCGATATTTCACCGTAGCGGTTTTCGGGGACGTAGACCGTGATGGTCAGTTCGTTGATGTTACCGATCGTCAACGTCGTTGCGCCAGGTTGGACGAATTCGCCGGGTTCGACGTTGCGCGTCAGGATGACTCCGTTCATGGGCGCACTGACCGCCAGTTTGGCGATCTGCGCATCGATCAAGGCGAGACCTGCTTCTGCCTGCGCAAGAGCGGATTTCGCCTTATCCAATTCCTTCGCAGCGGCGATCACAGCGGGTGAGTCAGCGCCGGTCTGCAGGGTCAGCAGGCGGGCATAGGCGGCGTCATATCGCTGCTGGGCAACGAGAACTTGTCCGCGCGCGTATTCCACGTCTTCCGCTTCATCGCTGTTCATCAGGTCGTTATAAGCTTCTTCGGCATCTTCAAGGTTCGAGAGGATGTCGTCATAGTAATCCTGCGCAGCTTCATTCAACCCGCCGCTGTCGGACGCATTGGACGCCTGATCCTTGACCTGCTCGGCAATGACAAAGGCGGCGCGTGCTTCGGCAAGGTCCTGTTCGGCTTGGAGATAATCGGAATTCTTCAAGTCGGTGATGACTTTTTCGAGATTCGCATTCGCATCGTCAATGGCGGCTTGCGCGGCTTCGAGTTCGGCTTGGGCGGCGGCGATCTGCTGTTCCTGTTCGATGTACCAGTTCGGCTGGTCGAATTCGCCAGGAGCGGTCACCTGCCAATCTTTGGCGCGTTGTGCAGCTTGCGCGGCGAGAGAAGTTTCGAGCGTCTGATCAAATTTGGTTTGGGCAGCGGCAAGGGCGGCGGTGGCAGAATCTACTGAGGCGGAGGCAACGGCTCGCTGGGCAGTCAGCAGGCTGGGGTCCAGGCGCAGAAGCGTTTGATCCACCGAAACAGATTGACCTTCTTCGACGAGGACTTCGGTTACTTTTCCAGCAATTTCCGGCGCAATATTGACTTGTACTGCCTCGATCGCGCCGGAGGCCGTGAGAGCAGTTTCATCTGCGCCGGTCGTTTGCGTGACGATAAAGTAGATGCTCAACGCAACAAGCAACAGAACAATGACAATCGCAGGAATGGGTGGACGTTTGTGATTCATGGAAATCTCCTTTACCCTCACTCCCGCCATCTCCCGGAAGGAGAGGGGAAGCAAGGGGAATGAATTTAATCGAGTCGTTTTCTAAATCGCAGCGCAGCGGCGGTCATGATGCCAATGGCAAAGAGAGTCATGGCGATGACATCGAATTGGATCATCTCGAGACCGACACCTTTGAGAAGGAGCGAGCGAATGATGACCAGGTAATATCGCAAAGGCACCAGGTACGAAAGCCATTGCAGAATTTTCGGCATGGCTTCGAGCGGGAAGAAAAAGCCGGAGAGGAAGATGCTCGGCAAAAGCGTCATCCACACAGTGAGCATGGCTTCCTGCTGGGTGTTCGCAATGGTCGAGGCGAAAAGTCCGATGCCCAAGCCGGTGACAAGGAAAACACTCGAAAGCAGAAGAATCAATCCGAGGTCGCCGCGTATGGGCATACCAAACCACCAATGCCCCACCGCCAATACTTCGATGGTATTGATAAATCCGAGGATGACGTAGGGCATGAGTTTGCCGACGATCAATTCCCACGAACGGATTGGCGTGACGATAAGCTGTTCAATGGTTCCGCGCTCGCGCTCGCGTACGACCGATGTGGCCGTGAGAATCGCTGCAATCGCATAAAGGATCATGCCGATCACGCCGGGGATCATGAAGTGAGCGCTGACCATGTCCGGGTTGTACCAAACGGTCGTGCGGACTTCGACGGGCGGTTGAACACGAATATTCGAGCCTGTGCGCGAAAATTTTTCGGTGAGGAGTTCGGTGGAATGAGCCTGGCTGATGAGCTGCGCCGCCGAGAGCGCAGTCGATGCGCTGGTTGGGTCGGACCCGTCGAGGATGAAGGCAACTTGGGCATTCCCGTCGCTGAGACGCTGGGCGTAATCCGGCGGAATGATGACCGCTGCGCGCGCTTCGCCGCGTGAGATGAGTTCTTCGATCTCCGACTCCGAATCCACGCTGTAAGCGATGCGGAAATAATCCGCGGCGCGATAGGAATCAAGCAGCGCACGCGATTCAACGCTGCGGCTTCGATCCAAGACAGCAAGCGGAATGTTGCGGACGTCGTTCGTGGCGGAGTAGCCGAGCAGGAACAACTGCATGATGGGGATGACGAGAATCATCACCAACGTGCGCATGTCCCGAAATATTTGGATGAATTCCTTACGGATGATGGATGTCAATCGCGAGTTCATACCGGCTCCCTGAGAATGCCATGAAGGTAAATATCTGTGTAGGCAGCGGCGGTGTCTTTGGGCATTAGTTTTCCGATCACCGATTTGGAGATGAGCATTTCCGTTATAAAGTAGGATATGATCATCCCGAAAAACGAACGCATGAGCAGGGCGGGGTTGGTCACGCGCAGTTCCTTCCTGCCTTTGATCATTCGTTCGAACACCGGCAGCACTTTGGGCGCAATCTCCGAAAGGATCGAAGCGCCGTGTTTGCCGTTGAATTCCACAAACTCGATGAACATTAATTTCATGTACATCGGTTCCGATCCAAGTTCCCCAAGCGTGACCTTGACCGCGTTCTGCAAAAAGGCTTTCATATCCTCCCCTTGCGCTTCAAGTACCAGCGGCAGGACCTTCTTGTATGGGTGCTTATCCAGGACGATGGCTTCGAAGATCTCTTCCTTGCTGGCGAAGTGGTTGTAGATTCCGCCCAGCGCAAGCCCAGCCCGATCCGCGATCTGCCGCATCGATGTGGCGTGATAACCTTGTTCGATGAACAATTCGACGGCGGCGTCTTCGATCGCCAGCCGGGTGACCTCGCCCTTTGTCGGTGTTTCCTTAGCCTTTGTCGCCATGATTTTCCAATCTCCAAAAATGAACGAACGTTCGTTTTTATTTTATCTGAAATGGGATATTTGTCAAGCCGTATCATGTAGAATTCAGCCATGTTTCAATACACCACCCTCGAGAAAAATATCCGCGAAAATCTGAAACACAACATCAGCGCCAACCTGTGGGACGGCAGTCTCTTCGGCGCGGCACTCGGCTTTGCATCGTTCAGCACCATCCTGCCCCTGTTCGTCGCCTCGCTGACCGATTCAGCCACTCTGATCGGCCTCGTACCGGCCATCCACTCGGCAGGCTGGCTCCTCCCGCAACTTTTTACCGCGAGTCATGTGTCGCGCCTCCGCCAATACAAGCGCACTGTTCTGATGATGACCATTCACGAACGTATCCCCTTTCTTGGCCTGGCGTTGGTCGCGCTGGCGTTGCCGTTCATTGGCTTGAAGGCCGGACTATTCCTCGCTTTTTTGATGCTGGTCTGGCAGGGGCTCGGCGGAGGATTCACCGCCAACGCGTGGACCTCGATGATCTCGAAGATCATCCCGCCTGATTCGCGCGGGACATTTTTCGGGATGCAGGCCGGGCTTGCGAATCTTTTCATAAGCATATCCGCCATAGGGGCAGGATACCTGCTCAACGCCCTCGCCTCCCCCTGGGACTTTGCAACCTGTTTCTTCCTTGCAAGCATTCTTTTCACCGCAAGCTGGTTTGCCCTGGCCGCCACGCGCGAGCCGGAAGACACAGAAAAAATCATCCCCGAAGAAAAAACCCATTTCTGGGACGATGCCAAACGCGTTCTGAGCCGCGATAGAAACTTCAACTGGTTCCTCAGCGTGCGCATCCTCTCGCAATTTGCCACGATGGGATTTTCCTTCTATATCGTTTACGCGCTGCGAGAATTCAATATGACCCCGGTCATCGCGGGCTACCTTACCGCCACGTTGACCATCTCACAAACCATTGCCAATATCGGCATGGGCTGGCTCGGAGACAAAGTCGGCCATCGCGTCATGCTCATCCTTGGAGCCGTCTCGGCCGTGTTGAGCGCGTTCCTTGCATGGAACGCAACATCCATCCTATGGTTCTACCCAATCTTCATCCTCACCGGCATGACCAATGTTTCACTCTGGACGATAAGCATGACCATGACCGTGGATTTTGGAGGCGAATCCGAACGCCCCATTTATATCGGGCTGGCGCAAACCCTCACCGCCCCGGCGACCATCATCGCCCCCATCCTCGGCGGCTGGGTCGCAGACAGCGCGGGTTTTGTTCCCACGTTTATGATCTCCGCCATCCTCTCATTGGCAATGCTTGGTATCCTTATATTCCTTGTCAAGGACCCGCGAAAAATACGACCACGGACCGCAGACAATGGACGATAGAATTCCACGGTCTAACGTCCATTGTCAATCGTCCAAAAGGAGAACCCATGTCCCTCATTCAGGAAAAGGTCGACCAAGCCATCGAAATTCTCAAAGCGCAGGATATCGACCTCTGGCTTACCTTCGTCCGCGAGACCAGCGGCGTCCGCGACCCCGTGCTCGACTTCCTCATCGGCGGAAACGACCTGACCTGGCCCTCCGCGCTCATCCTCACGAAGCGAGGCGACAAGATCGTCATCGTTGGTAACCTCGAAAAAGAAGCCATTGAGCGGATGAACGTGTACTCCGAAGTCATCGGGTATGACGCCGCCGTGAGCGGAGTTTTACGCGAGACCATCACCCGCCTCAACCCGGATCGGATAGCGGTTAACACATCCCGGAACAACGTCCACGCCGACGGCCTGACCCACGCCATGTACGAGTTCCTCATTGAGTATCTCGCCGGAACGCCCTACCCTGATCGCCTGATCAGCGCCGAGCCGGTCATCAACGCGATGCGCGGACGCAAGACCAAAGCCGAGCTTGCCCGTATCCAAAGAGCGGTTGAGATCACCAACGAAATCTACAGGAAAACCTTCGCCTTCATCAAAGTCGGCATGACCGAGATCGAAGTAGCGAACTACATGCATGCGTTGATGGAGGAATATGGAGTCGGTTATGCCTGGTCTCACGAGAACAACCCGGCTGTGAATTCAGGACCGAACAAGGAAATCGGGCATACAGGTCCCACAGAGATCAAAATCGAGCGCGGACATGTCATTCATTTCGACTTTGGCGTGAAATACGAAGAGTACTGTTCCGACATTCAGCGCGTGGCTTACGTCCTGCGCGAAGGGGAAACCGAAGCCCCACCCGAAGTTCAGCGCGGATTCATCACAATCCGTACGGCGATTGAAAAATCACGCGAAGCCATGAAGCCCGGCGCGACCGGGAACTCGATTGATACCATCTCGCGCGAGATCGTCACCGACTCCGGCTACCCCGAATACATGTATGCACTCGGTCATCAACTGGGACGTGTCGCTCACGACGGCGGCGCATTGCTCGGTCCGCAATGGGAGAAATATGGAGAATCGCCCAATCAGAAACTGGAAGCTGGTCAGGTCTTCACCATCGAGCCGGGGCTTGCTGTTCCCAATTACGGCTACATCGGCTTGGAAGAAGATGTGGTGCTGACCGAAAAAGGCGCCTTGTATATCGGTGACCCACAGCGCGAGATCGTTCTGATAAGAGGCTAAACTCACAAGAATAAAGGTACAATTAGTCCAATTAAGAGGCAAGTTACTTTTGGGTTGATCTTATCTCCACTTTGAAGGGTAGCCGGAAATGCCAGCGCGAACATCTTCCAAAAGCACGAAGACGAAGGCAACTCCCCAAAAGAAATCAAAAAACACAGGTGTGTCCAAACATCACGCGCTGGAAAAGCAACTCGCCCAGCGCGATGCAGAGATTGCGCGCCTGTCTGCTGAAAATCTCCTGCTTGTAAAAGACAAAGAACTGCGAGCTGCCGAACTTCAAGTCATCAACAACATCGGGCAAACTTTGACGGAGGGACTGGACCTGAAAAGCACGCTCGAATATGTTGCAGATCGATTACGTGAAGTTCTTGGAGTGAAATATATCGGGATCACCATTGCCGATCCCAATACCGATATCGTTATTGCCCAGCATTTTTACAGCGATCAACCTTCATTTGCTGCAGATCGATTTTCGTTCCGGAAATACAGGCTGGGGATTCGCATGTCCATGAAGGGCAAGGGCAGGTCATGGGTGGTGAATACCAATGTCGAAAAAAGCTGGCATAAATTCGCAGGCGATTTCTTGGAAAATGACTTGGTTCCAAAAGCCTTTATCTTGCTGCCTTTACTGGCAGGAAAAGATGCAATTGGCGGCATCACCATAGCTGATTTTGAAAACGAGAATGCGTTCGATAACGTTTCGACCAATATGCTGGAAACCATTGCTGCAAATATGGGAACAGCCATTCAAAACGCGCGCCTATTCGAGGAAACCCAGCGCCTGCTCAAAGAGACCGAGAAACGGACCATCGAATTGCAGATCATCAACAACATCGGGCAGACGTTGACCGAAGGTCTTGACTTGCAAAGTACGATTGAACATGTAGGAGAAAGATTACAAGAAATTCTTAAAGTCCAAAGTATTGCAATTGCTGTATCCACTACAGAAGTTAATTCTATACTTGCCCAGTATATCTATCATAAAGGGCAGCGGATTGAACCCAATGAAGATACGGCAGAAAACTTCAAGTTCGGGCTTCGCTTTGCAGCAAGGTGGGCAGGTAAGTCATGGGTTGCCAACACCAGCGAAAAATACCTTGAAAAATATATTCGAAAATTTGCAATTCTGGGGCTCCCGAAGTCTTTTGCAGCATTCCCCCTCTTATCAGGCGGAGAGGTGATCGGCGGCATTACCATCGCAGACGATGAAAGGGATAATGCCTTTAACGACCTGCCCATTGACATGCTTGAAACCATATCATCCAACATGGGCACTGCCATTCAAAACGCCCGCCTCTTTGATGAAACCCAGCGTCTGCTCAAAGAGACCGAACAACGCGCCACCGAATTGCAGATCATCAACAACATCGGGCAGACTTTAACTGACGGGCTCGATTTGAACTCAACACTTGAACGCGTGGGTGACAGACTGCGAACCTCGCTGAAACTGGAAACCATTGGCATTGTTGTCTTTGATCCAAAATCCGAATTCGGAATCTCACACTACCTTTATGTAAACGGAAAGCGGGTAAACGCCGAGCATTTTTCGATGGAAAAATATAGAGCGGGCATCCGCCTTTCCATGAGAGGCGGGGGCAGATCATGGGTGATTAATACAAATGCTGAAAAAATCTGGCTCAGGTATGGAGCTTATGGGGATGAAATTGCAAAGTCTTTTGTCATGTTGCCGTTGCTTGCAGGGAGGGAGGTGATTGGCGGGATCACCATTGTCGACTATGAAAAAGAGAATGCCTTTACCGATCTTCCAATCCGCTTGATTGAAACGATTGCTTCGAATATGGGTACCGCCATTCAAAACGT
Organism: Anaerolineales bacterium; assembly: GCA_015075725.1. NCBI lineage: Bacteria > Bacillati > Chloroflexota > Anaerolineae > Anaerolineales > Anaerolineales bacterium. The sequence continues at coordinate 4,047,353 of JABTTV010000001.1, forward strand.
GCGTCTCTTCGAGGAAACCCAGCGCCTACTCAAAGAGACCGAACAACGCGCCACCGAATTGCAGATCATCAATAATATCGGTCAGACCCTGACCGAAGTCGGGGATTTGGAGAGCATGATTCAGCGGGTGGGTGAAAGAATACAGGAAGCGCTGAACATCAACAACATCGCCATTTCCATCTTCGATAAAGAGACCGAACGTGTCATCGCGCCTTATATGGTTCGCAATGGCGAGCAAATCAATATCACCGAAGAAATTTTTGACTTACACAGTTATAAGGTCATGCTTCGCGCTTCTGCCAGAAGGGGAGGCGTTTCATGGGTGGTCAGAGGCGATGAAGTGGAAAAATTCTGGCATCGATGGCAGGGGTCAATTGGAGATGATATTCCAAAATCCGTGGTGGTGGTCCCGCTATTGGCAGGCAGAGAAGTGATCGGAGGAATCTCCCTTGCAGATTATAAAAAAGAGAATGCTTTCACTGATCTTTCTTTAAACCTGCTTGAAACCATCGCTTCCAATATGGGAACTGCCGTTCAAAATGTACGTCTGTTTGAGGAGACAAAACGTCTCTTCACAGACGCCGAAGAAGCCCGCGCCGCGGCAGAACAAGCCAACAAAGCCAAGAGCACCTTCCTTGCCAACATGAGTCACGAACTGCGCACGCCGCTTAATGCCATCATGGGTTTCACTCAGATCATCAAAGGCAAAGCGGAAGGATTATTGCCTGATAAGCAGATCAGCAATCTTGATAAAGTTCTCACCAGTTCCCAGCATCTGCTAGGTCTGATCAACACCGTGCTAGACATCGCCAAGATCGAAGCAGGGCGTATGGATGTCATCCCCGGCAAATTCAGTTTGGGCGGTTTTGCCGATCAATGTTTGGCGCTCGCCACTCCCCTGCTCAAACCCAATGTCACGCTCGAAAAACAAGTGGATGAAACCATCGGCTGGGTCTTCAACGATCAAGACAAGATCAAACAGATCATCCTCAACCTGCTCAGCAATGCCGCCAAATTCACACACGAAGGCAAGATCTTGTTGAAGGTGGAAAAACTCGAAGGGGAGATGATCAGCATCTCGGTGAAAGACAGCGGCATTGGCATCAGCGAAGAAGCGCTGGGGCGCGTCTTTGAAGAGTTCCAACAGGCGGAGACGACCACCACGCGTCAATACGGCGGCACCGGTCTGGGACTCACCATCAGCCGCAACCTCGCCCGTCTACTTGGCGGGGATTTGACCGCCGCCAGTGTGTTGGGCGAAGGCTCAACGTTTACCTTAACTTTCCCAGTTAAATATCAAAAAGACAGCGCTTCTTCCGCCGCCATAGTGGAACCTGTCCATTCAGCTGAAACCGCCCTGACAGAATCCAATAAACAAGAAGAAGAGAAAAACGAAGCGCACTCTCAAAAGACAATTCTGGTCGTAGAAGATACTGAACTCAACATCAACTTCATCACCCAATTACTGGAAGACGACTACAACCTGATCTTCGCCAAAAACGGCGCTCAGGGCGTTACACTGGCACAATTAGAAAAGCCGGACCTTATCCTCATGGATATCTCGCTCCCCATCATGGACGGATATGAAGCCACACGTCGAATCCGTGGTAGCATGGCGGATATTCCTATCATTGGATTATCCGCTTACGCCATGGTTGGAGATGCGGAAAAGGCAAAAGAGGCGGGCTGTAACGATTACGTCACCAAGCCTGTGGATGGAAATCTCTTGAAACAAAAAATCAAAAATTACCTGAGGTGAAATATGAGCAAAGCAACAGTTCTGATCGTGGACGATGAGCCGTTCAACATCGAAGTGCTGGAGCAGGCAATGGAAGGATCGGAGTATCAAGTCTTGACCGCATCCAATGGGAAGGAAGCCTGGGAAAAAATCCAAAGCGAAGAACCGGACCTAGTCCTGCTCGACCTGATGATGCCTGTCATGGATGGTTTCCAGGTTCTCGCGAAAGTCAAAGAGGATTCCATGCTGCGCGATATTCCCGTCATCATCGTCTCCGCTGAACACGACTCGAAAAGCGTGGTCAAGGGGATCAAGCAGGGCGCGGAAGATTACCTCACCAAGCCAGTTGACCCCGCCCAATTCCTGAAGAAAGTAAAGGAATTCCTGGGTTAGTACCTGAATTGTTTCCATACATTGGAATACTCCATCGATAAATGGAGTGTTTTTTTATTTCGCTGAATGATGTATATTGAAAGTATGAAAAGAACCACCTCTCTGATATTACTTATCAGCTTATTCGCAGCCTGCACCGAGTCCATCTCAATAAACAGCGCAGAAAATGCCCTTCGATCGTTCTTTGGCGCTCTGGTGAAGCAAGATTACCAAGCTGCTGTAAATTTATATGGCGGAAGTTATGCCGAACTCGCCCAAATGAATCCAGATGTTTCCCCTACAGACTATGTCACCTTATGGCAGCGTGGATGTGAACAAAACGGATTTGTCTGCATGGAAGTAATGGAGATTGTCCAGGTCAAGGAGAGAGACTCGCGAGTGGAGTTTGGAGTCACATTCATGACAAAAGACGGCGAGCGCTTCGAATTCACAGGCTGCTGCGGTGAAACGCTGTCTGAGCCGATCACGGAATATGTGATCGTTGTGGAAAAGGATGCGGATGGGCATTACAAGGTCTTTTCACTGCCGCCGTATGTGCCATAAAGTTGCAGCGTAGATAAAACTTCAGAAAACCGTACCAACCCAAAACAAAAGAGGAGGCGGATTATCCTATTTCCCGTATGACCTCCATCACTGGTTTGTCTGACAAAGCATCGCTATACTTCATCCGCGAGGTTGACTATGACTAATGAAGATCCGAGAATTTTGGAACTGAGAAAAGTCCGTGCGAAGGCAAAGGAAGGCGGAGGCGAGGAACGCATCGCCAAACAGCGCGCCAAAGGAAAACTGACTGCGCGTGAACGCATCGATGCCCTGCTGGACCCCGGGACATTCAACGAGATCGAACCGTTCATCACACATCAGGGCGATGAATTGGGGTTGCTGAAGGATAAGTTTTACGGAGACGGTGTCGTCACAGGCTACGGACAGATCAACGGGCGGACGGTATATCTATACTCACAGGATTTTACAATTTATGGCGGGACGCTGAGCGAGATGCAATCTCATAAGATCTGCCGTGTCATGGACCTGGCGGTCCGCAACGGCGTGCCGTTCATATCATTGATCGACTCGGGTGGCGCGAGAATCCAGGAAGGGGTGCGTTCGATGGGCGGTTATGCGGAAATTTTCCGGCGCAATGCGCAATACTCCGGCGTGGTTCCCCAAGTGAGCATCATGCTCGGACCATGCGCAGGCGGCGCCGCCTATTCCCCTGCGCTGACCGACCTCGTCATCATGGTCGAAAAGCAATCATTCATGTTCCTGACCGGACCGGAAGTGATCAAAGCCGTAACCGGCGAGGTGATCGACGCGGAATCACTGGGCGGCTCGAATGTTCACATGTCCATCAGCGGCGTCGCACATTTGAGCCTCAAGTCGGAGTTGGATGCGCTCGAAACGGCCCGTCGATTCCTCTCGTATCTGCCATCGAATAACGTGGAAAACCCTCCGTATGTTCAACCCATCGACGACCTTTCCCGCATGGACGAATCCCTCAATGACATCGTGCCGCTCGAGGCGAATGAGCCGTACGTGATGCACCAGGTCATCGAAAAGATCGTCGATCATGGAACATTCCTCGAACTTCAACCCGATTGGGCACGCAATGCCATCATCGGTCTGGCGCGCATCGGCGGGCACAGTGTGGGCATCGTTTCGCAGGAACCGTCCATCATGGCAGGCGTGATCGATATCGACGCCGCCGACAAAATGACGCGCTTCGTGCGCATGTGCGACTGCTTCAACATTCCCCTGGTCACCTTCGTCGATTCACCGGGTTTCCTGCCCGGCATTGCGCAGGAACATGGCGGCATCATCCGTCATGGGGCAAAACTGCTCTACGCCTATTCAGAAGCCACCGTGCCGAAAATCTGCGTCATCACGCGCAAGGCATACGGCGGCGCATATGTTGTCATGTCGAGCAAGTATCTTGGGACCGATGTGACTTATGCCTGGCCCTCCGCTGAGATCGCCGTGCTCGGCGCGGAAGGCGCGGCAAACATTCTTTACAAAAAACAGATCGAGTCCGCGCCCGACCCTGTCGCCGAACGCAAACGGCTTGCCGATGAATATCGCGATAAGTTCAATAACCCATACTATGCCGCATCCACCGGCTATGTGGACGACATCATCGAGCCGCGCGAATCCCGCCCGAAGATCATCGCCTCGCTATCGGCGCTCCGCGATAAGTTCGCGCCCGCGCCGCCGCGCAAGCATGGGAACATTCCGGTCTAGCGGGTGGAAGGAAATACCTGCCTCTTCCGTTTTCAAGGCAAACACATATGACACCCGATCTTCAACTCTCACTCCAAATCACCGCCCTCGGCATGGGGCTCGTCTTTGGTGCGATTCTTCTACTCTGGCTGATGATGGCTGTCCTGACAGTTTTGACCCGGGATAAACCACCCGCATCAGACTCGCCCAAAACTGGCACATCCACCCAGGCCGATTCCAATCTGCTGGTGGCTTTGATTGCCGCAGGCATGGCATTGGAAGACCAGGAAGCTTCATCTGCGCGTCCATTGGAAATGCCCCCAACAGCGATCGTTTCCGCCTGGCAGTTGGGATTGCGTACGAGACAAATGGCGGAAAAAGGGAATCAAGCCAGACCTCCGAGGTATTAAAGTCCCGGACGTCTCTGTGGAGACATATGAAATACAGACTAACGGTCAACAACCAAACCTACGATGTGGAAATCGAAAACATCAACGCACGGCCTGTCGTCGTTTACGTGGAGGGTCAGCGGTTCGAAGTCATGCCGGATCGAAGAAATCAGGTTGAGATCCAGAAAGATGCGAAGCCAAAGGCGGGATCAAAGTCCGTCATTCAAGTTCCGACTCCGGCCGCTGCATCGGCTCCCGCACCCGTCGGAAACCACACCCTCACTTCGCCGCTGCCAGGGACCGTGGTGGAAGTGTTTGTGAAAGCCGGGGAAAAGGTGGAAGCGGGCCAGGTGGTGCTCATCATCGAAGCGATGAAGATGAAGAACAGCATTCGTTCGATCTACAGCGGGACCGTGGACAAGGTGCTGGTAAATCAGGGACAGAGCGTGGCGCACAAACAGGCGCTGATTCATTTTGCGGAGTAGGCATGAACCTAAACGAGCTGCTTCCTGAATTACTGAAGGGCTTATCCAACTTCACCATCGGCAACGGCGTAATGATCCTTGCCGCGCTGATTTTGATCTATCTCGCCGTGTTCAAAGAGATCGAGCCGGTCTTGTTATTGCCCATCGGGTTTGGTTGTTTGCTGGCAAATATCCCATTGGCAGGCATGACCGCCGCCGAAGGCATGACAAAGGTTATTTACGACGCGGGAATCAAAACCGAATTGTTCCCCTTGCTCATCTTCATCGGTGTCGGCGCCATGATCGATTTCTCGCCGCTGCTGGCGCAGCCGCGCATGGTCCTGCTCGGCGCGGCGGGTCAGTTCGGGATCTTCGGCACGCTCATGCTGGCGATCGCATTGGGCTTCCCATTGAATCAAGCCGCATCCATCGGCGTGATCGGCGCAATTGACGGACCGACTTCGATCTTCGTAGCGACCAAACTCGCCCCGGAACTGCTCGCACCGATCGCGGTGGCGGCGTATTCATACATGAGTTTAATTCCCATCATCCAGCCTCCGTTGATGAAATTATTGACGACGAAAAAAGAACGCATGATCCGCATGGAGTATGCGCCCAAGCCCATCTCGAAACGGACATTGATCTTCTTCCCCGTCGTGCTGACCCTGGTGGTAGGTTTGCTCGTACCAGAAGCGACCCCGCTCATCTCGATGCTTATGCTTGGAAATTTATTGAAGGCTTCGGGCGTGGTGGACCGCTTGAGCAATGCGGCGCAGAATGAAATCATCAACATCGCCACGCTGTTTCTGGGCCTGGCAATCGGCTCGACCATGACAGCAGCCGGTTTCCTCAATATCGATACGGGCAAGATCATGCTGCTCGGTCTATTCGCATTCGCGCTCGATACAGTGGCGGGTTTGCTCTTTGGCAAGTTGATGTCGTTTGTAACCGGCGGGAAGATCAACCCGCTCATCGGCGCGGCGGGAATTTCCGCCTTCCCGATGGCGGGCCGTCTCGCGGCAAAAACCGCGAACGACGAAGACTCGGATAATTTCATTTTAATGCATGCAATGGGAGCGAATACGGCAGGCCAGTTGGGGAGTGTCATCGCGGGCGGGATCTTGCTTTCGGTCGTCAGCAAACTATTGGGGATTTGACCAGGAATAAGTTCGCGCATGGAATCAAACATAATTAACCCCGAATTTAATTTGGGACGCGGACGAGCGCAGATTTACGCGGAAAAGGGATTATTAATCCGCGTTTTCAGCGTTTATCAGCGTCCCATTTGTTCTTATAAACGAACTCACCCGCGAAACCTTTATTTCGGGGTGAGTCATGTTTGATTCGTTTCTACTGAATTTTCCTCTTCGCCTGCTCAACCACCTCGACAACTTCGGGAAGGTCCATGTTCAGTTCGCGAAGTTTTTCCACGGTGGGAATGCTGTTCTTATCCCAGCCACGGCGTTCGTAGACGGCGTCCATCAGCAATTCATACTGCGCTTCACGATATTTGCGGAGGTGCGCCATTTTCTCCTCCGTGGACAGTTCCGCCGGGTCAATACCGATGAGTTTCTTCAATTGATCATCGTAGCGCTCCCGTCGCGATTCGAATTCAAGTTTGGTCACAGGTCCCATCGCGCGGTAAGGCGGAAAATCATGCCTGCGTCCGACGCGTCCCATGCGCAGGGCGAATACTTTTTGAAAGTTATACACTCGCTCCGATTGCGCCAGCAAATCTTCGGCCCTGGTCGGCTTGCCGGTCACACCCTGATGAATCCACGTGTAGTTTTCGACGTGCTCCTGCACTTTGGCGGGTTCCTTGGTTTCCTTATTATTCGCGGGCGAAATATCGTTCCACGGGAGTTTGCACAGTCCATGCAGGCTGAACCACGTCCGCCACATCGGGAAGTAGTGCAACGCTTCGGCTTTGTCCTGAAAACCGGGCAGGAGGTTATGAACCTGATCCATGAAGATCAGCCAGGCTTCATCGTGCTGGGGACCTTTGGTCGCCAGTCCGTAGCCGCCCTGCTGGGCAAGCGATTCCTTGGTCATATACTCGGAAATCTCCATGCCCTTGATCTCCATGCCAATGTCGTGCATGAAGACCGGGTCGCCGCCGAATTCGCGCGCAAAATATTCCTTCATGTAGCGCACGCCCTGGCCGACGATCACGCCAAAGCCTTCGCCGCGCGCCATTTGGTGAAGTAATTCAAGCGCCGCCGCTGCGTTGCCGAAGTTCAACTCCAAGCCGCCGGTGCGCTCCTTGTTCAAAATCCCTTCCTCGTAACATTCCATTGCGAAGGCGATGCAGTTCGCCACCGAGATCGTGTCGATGCCGTAGGTGTCGCAGTAGAAGTTGAGTTCGAGGACCTTCTGCGCGTCAAAGTTTCCAATGTTCGAACCGAGTCCTGCGGCGTTCTCGTATTCAGGACCATCCACCAGAACGCAGGTGCCGGCATAGGGTCCGGTTTGAATCGGGAAGTGATCAACGCCGTGCGAGCAGGACATGGTACATCCCAGCCAGCATCCATCCGGCAGGCCTTGGGTGAATTTTTCCTTCCAGACTTTGGAATCGATCTTGTGCGTGTCAGGATGCGAGCCGAAGCGGAAGTTGTGCGTCGGCAGAAGGTCGAAGTGATCCATTACATCCACAATGTTGGCAGTACCGATCTTCCGCATCTGATTCTGCGAATCGTCCAGTTCTGTGATCTCTTTATTGATACGCTGCCCTGCCTGGCGGATAAGCGCCATATCTGCCACGCCGTTCTTGTCGCCACTCATATCGCTAAAGCGGCAAACGATGGCGGCAATCTTCTTGTCGCGGAAAACGCGCCCCGCGCCGCCGCGTCCCGCCTGTTTGATGCGCGCCTCCTTCCGGCGGACGTCGTACCAGGTGGAGTTGATCGCGGCAATGCGCGTGTGCTCCGCGGCTTGACCCGAGGATAAAACCGAAACGCCGCGTTTGCCCTTTTCGTCGCCGCCATACTTCGCGGTGAGGATGTTACCGATCAGATGCGAATCTTCCGCTTCGAATGAGTACGGCTCGATCGTGACCCGGCCATTATCGCCGTCGATGAAGATGATCACATCCCGAGCCGCTTTGCCCTGAATTTCAAGCGCGTCGAAGCCAGAGAATTTGAGGAACGGCGCAAAATACCCGCCCACATTGCTGTCAATCACGTTCCCTGTCAGCGGACTAAGCGTAACCACCGTTGATTTGCCTGTGCCGGGATACGCGGTGATCCCACAAATCGGTCCGTTTGCAATCACCAGTTCATTCCGCGGGTCGTCCCAGGTGGTTTCAGGTGTAACGGCATCCCACAGCAGCTTGAGCGCAAATCCGCGCCCGCCTGTGAACAGGTCTTTCATTTGCTGCGTGACCGGTTTTTCAGAAATCAGGTTGTTTTCCAAATTGATGTAGAGCGTTCGGTTGGCGTACCCGCGTTCGACGGCACGCAGTTCATACGAATATTCCCCCAAGAGAGTCGATTCTGCTGGTTGTGCAGACAGTGTCATATGCAATTCTCCTTTTTGTGTAACGGCGCGGAAAAAAATGCCGTTTTTATTATGACAGAGAAGGCAACCAACGCATACTGATTATCTTCCCGTTTTGAGAGTGTCAGGAAGAACCTTGTTTTGAAGTCGTGCGAAGGATAATCACACGAAGCTCGCCGGAATTTATTGCTCCGATCTCGATGGCGGTGTATTTGCACATGAGATTTGTGCCCGTTCAAGCAGCCGCCGCCGTGGCTGGTCCGCTTTTTGACAGGATGAAGTCTTTTCTAACCGGCGGGGATATCAATCCTTTCATTGGCGCGGTGGGAATTTCCGCCTTCCCGATGGCGGGCGGACTCGACGGCAGGTCCGCGAACGATGAAGACTCGAACAATAATATCTTGATGCCCGCGATGGGAGCGACCACAGCGGGTCAACGGGACAGGGTGCCGCAGGAGGGATTCTCCCCTCATTCGAGAGCAAGATACCTGGCTTGGGAACGCGTTATTGAAACCGCCGTCCCATCTTGCTATAATGATTTCGAAGAAATTGGTGTCGGATGAACATGTCCCTTTGGAAGAAAAACGGTGTGTTCTACACAATCACCGGCATTGTGATCGCGCTGGCGGCATCCTTGGTACTGGATGGGTCCAATGGATTGGGACTTTCGGAGCTATTCACAGGTATTGCCCTGCTATTGGCGGTTGGAGCCTTCCTATACCTCATGAACATGCAGGATGTATCCGAGAGGGAGGTTAATCGCAAAGTCCAGGCGGAATATCCGCCTGAAAAACAACCGCAGGTCTTCGAAGTCTATCGCCGTTTGAAAAGCAGGGAACTGGATGGGCTTTTTCTCAAAATTCTCGATGACGCAAAAGGCGACGTTGGAAAAGTGACAAGCCTCGCCAATCTTGCCGAGAATGTGGGGTGGAAGGCTTTTATCGAAAACAAATGGTGATCAAGGTTCTGGTGAATAATTAACCCGAGACGATTTATAAACGAACCGGCAGCGGTTCGCGCAATGTCGATATCGGACTTGACAAGGGATTAATTGCGGCATTTCTGAACTCAAAATAAGCCATTATTGTGGTTTAATCCTCGAATGGACTCTCCCCTTCTGCCCTTCTTTCAACCCAGAGGCGTCGTTGTCATCGGTGCGTCCACATCGCCTGAGAAACTCGGCTACGGCGTGACGCGCAACCTCATCCAAGGCGGTTACAAGGGCGCAATCCATCTCCTCGCGCAAAAGAGCGGAGAGGTTTTCGGGAGGAAGATCCATGCCAGCCTTCAGGATATCCCAGATCCCGTTGACCTTGCAATTCTCATTGTCCCCACACAAGCCACACCTCAAGTCATCGAAGATTGCGGCAGGCGCGGCATCCATGCCGCCGTCATCGTCTCGGCGGGCTTTCGTGAAGTTGGCGAAGAAGGCGCAAAGCTCGAACGACAATGTGTGGAAGTTGCACAGAAACACGATGTGCGATTACTCGGTCCAAATTGCATCGGCACCATCGATACACACTATCCCCTCGATACGACATTCCTGCAACCTCCCATGCCCGAACAAGGCGGTATCGGTTTCATTTCTCATTCAGGCGCATTCGCTGCCGCCATCGTGGATTGGGCGCGCGGTCAGGGTTTCGGCTTCTCGCGCATCGTCAGCCTCGGCAATCAGGCGGATGTGAACGAAACCGATATGCTGACCATGCTCGCCGACGATCCGCATACTCATGTGATCGTGATGTACATGGAAAGCGTTTCAAATGGAAAACGATTCGTCCAGGCTGCGGGTGAAGTCGCGAAGCGGAAACCGGTCATTGCGTTGAAGGTCGGTCGCTTCGAGGCGGGACAAAAAGCGGCCGCCTCGCACACTGGAGCCTTAGCCGCATCGGATACCGCCTTCGATGCTGCTTTCGAAAAGGCAGGCATCCTACGCGCCGAGACCGCCGAGCAGATGTTCGACTGGGCGCGGGCACTCGAGAGATATCCGGGTGGTATTTCCACCGCAGGGAACGATCACAGCGCATACTCGGACACTTTAAGCAGGATTGCGATATTGACCAATGCAGGCGGACCGGGTGTGATCGCCGCCGATTCTCTCGAGAATAACAACATGGTCCTTGCCCGTTTGAGCGATGACACGCTGAAAGTTTTATCCGCCACTCTCCCACCCGCTGCAAATATAAACAACCCGGTCGATATGCTTGCCTCGGCATCCCCGGATCAATACGCCGAATGTTTGAAGATTCTCCTGCAGGATAAAAACGTGGACGCGGTGATGGTCATTCTCCCGCCTCCACCGATGTTCAAAGCGGACGAAGTAGCGAAAGCAGTCAATGCGGTGATCGGAAAATCCGATAAACCCGTCGTGATCGCCCTGATGGGCTCGAGGCTGGTCGAAAAGGCGGTCGAATCATTTACTCGGTCAAATGTTGTCACATTCCCATTTCCGGAACGTGCTGCATCCGCGTTGGCGGCATTGGTGAAACGCACAAAGGGAGCACAAAACCTACCGAACCTGCAAGCGGAGGTAAAACCCAAAATAGGCACGTCCTGGACTCCAAACGAGTTGATGACCGCCTATGGCATCCCCTCCGCGCCGATCAAACTTGCCAGGACTGAAGACGAAGCCGTCGAAATCGCAAATGAACTTGGATATCCGGTCGTGATGAAGATCGCTTCGCCGGATATTCTGCACAAATCCGATGTCGGCGGCGTGGTGCTGAACATCAAGGATGCAGCATCGCTCCAAACCGCTTTTACGAAGATGTTGACACAGATTCGATCCCGCGTACCTCCGCCGAAGGTCGACGGCGTTCACCTCCAATCGCATATCGCTGAAGGGCAGGAGGTCATTGTCGGGATGATGCGCGACGAACAATTCGGTCCATTGATGATGTTTGGTTCGGGCGGGGTCGAGGTGGAAGGGCTCAAGGATGTAGCCTTCTGTCTGGGTCCGCTGGACCAATCCGAGGCGGAGGACATGATGCGTAAAACATGGGCTGGGAGGAAGTTAAAGGGTTTTCGTAGCATCCCGCCGGTGGATGAGGGATCGGTCAGGGATGTCTTGATCAACCTCTCGCGCCTCGCTGCCGAACATGAAGAGATCGAAGAGATCGAGATCAATCCCCTGCGCGTGCTTTCCAAGGGGGCGGTAGCTCTTGACATTAGGATCAAACGGATTGAATTAAAGCCCTAAATATCGTATAGTGTTCTTGAAAGGAGCGAACCATGGCAGAAAGTGTTTACAAAGTGATCGAACTGGTCGGCACCAGCACGGAGTCGTGGGAGAAAGCCGCTGCTGCGGCCGTGGAACGCGCGGCGCAATCCCTGCGCGACCTGCGCGTTGCCGAAGTCGTCGAAATGGATTTGGTTATCGAAGAAGGTAAAGTAACCACGTATCGCACAAAATTAAAACTCTCATTTAAATACGAGAGCGGCGAATAATCCTCGCAAGAAAAGGCGGTTGTACAGGAATTGAATCCCTTCGCAGGAAGGGATATTGCAGGTTTTGGATATTATCGAATGAAGGTTGATTACAGACAGGACCAGGATCCCGAATTGATGAATCTCGCAAGAGCGCGTTTTTCAGACGAGATCAGGCAGCTGCGAGCGGTTGGATTTACAGATTTCTGCTGTTATACCGAACTCCTGCCAAAATACAGCGCGATCACTCATCTGCCCATTTTCATCCTCGCAAAGCTCAACCGCGAGATCATCCGGGTGGAATCGCCGCTGCGGCTCGCGATGAGCCAGCCGATCCTTGCGCATCGCGAACGGGGCGCATACGCGCTGGTTTTTGGGATGGGAATAAAGTTCTATACGCTTTTTACGGACGGCACAGGGTTGATCAGCGCGAACTTTCCCTCGCAGCCCATTCAGGACATGACGCTAAAAATCTACAAAACCGCCGAGCCGCGCAGCATCGCGGATTGCTGGCAGGCTCACAACGTTGAAGTTGCGGGTTTTCAAAAGATGGGCAGAGAAGTCGATAATCTCATTCGCTTCGAAAGTTATTTATCCATTTCCCGGCGGGAGGAAACAACAGCATGATGCAATTGGAAAAATTCATCGACCGATTCGAGGGCAGGACCATCAGCGTGGCTGCACACGACCTGGAAACGGGAGGGGAAATCCTCGTCAACGCAGATTTAAAGATGCATCCCGCCAGCACAATGAAGGTGCCGGTGATGATGGAGGTGTTCCGGCAGGCGGAGGCGGGTTTGCTTTCATTCGATGAACGGCTGTCGGTCTACAACTCGTTCAAAAGCATCGTGGATGGAAGCGAATTCGCGCTCGAAGAAGCCGACGACTCGGATAAAACGCTGTACATGCGGATCGGCGAAACCGAGACCATCCGCGAGCTGAACAGATTGATGATCGTGCGCTCCTCGAATCTTGCCACGAATCTATTGATGGAGCGGGTCGGGGTGGCTCGAGTGAATGCGTTCATAAGCGAACTTGGAATTAAGGACATGTCGGTCATCCGCGGATTGGAGGATAAAAAGGCGTATCGCCTCGACATTAACAATTCCGCCAGTGCGCGCAGTTCCACTCACATGATGCGACTGATCGCGGACGGCAGGGTCGTTTCCAAGCAGGCGAGCGATGAGATGATCCAGGTGATGCTCGGTCAGGAGTTCAACGAAAGCATTCCAGCCCTGCTTCCCGCCGAAGCGAAGGTGGCGCATAAAACCGGGTGGACAGGTGAGTACTACCACGATACCGGCATTGTTTTCCCGCCGGGACGCAAGCCATATGCGATCTCCCTTTTCACGCAGGGTTTCCCCGAGAACGACGAGACTCAGGCGCACGATTGCATGGCGCAAATTTCGAAAATGATATACTCTGCCATGACAACCGGGCAATGATCTCGACTTCGTGATTCCCAAAGGAATTCCATGATCTCTGTTTCAAACCTCACCTATTTCCCCATCAAAGCCTGCAAAGGCTTTGATGTTACATCGACATATATCGAACGGATGGGGCTGGAAAACGACCGCCGCATGATGGTCGTCACACCGGATGGCAGGTTCCTGACCCAGCGGGAATATCCGCGCCTGGCGCTGGTCACGCCCACGCTGCAGAACGAGGCGGTGGTTTTGTCCGCACCGGATTTCGATTCGATCCAAATCCATATTCAAAGTTCGGGAACACCCATCCCGGTCGAAATTTGGTCAAGCAAAGGTGTGGATGCCATCGATCAGGGCGATGACGCCGCCGGATGGCTATCGGATTGGCTAAACATTTCGGTACGGCTTGTGCGCATCACGGACGGCTTCAAGCGCAAATTGAATCCGGCCTATGCCGTCAACAGCGACGATCACACCGGATTTGCAGACGGATACCCGATCCTGATCATTTCTGAAGAATCGCTTCAAGACTTAAACTCGCGGTTGGATTCCGCAGTCCCGATGAATCGATTCCGCCCGAACCTGGTGGTAAAGGGATGTGAACCGTTTGCAGAAGATGCCTGGAAGCGCATCCGAATCGGCGACGTGGAGATGGCGCTGGTCAAGCCTTGTCCGCGCTGCGTTGTGACAACGATCGACAAGGAAACGCTGGCGAAAAGCAAGGAACCGCTCAAAACGCTGGAAAAATTCCGCAGGCACGAACTCGGCGCGATTTTTGGAATGAACACCATCCCGCTGAACGAAGGGAAGGTCGAAGTTGGTATGGAAGTGGAGGTGATCGGGTAATGGAGCTGTTTATCGACATCCTCGGTTGGATCGGTTCCGGTCTTTATCTTCTAGCATTTGGCTTGAACTCAGCCAGAAAGGTTAAAAGCGACTCTCTGACGTATCAGGGCATGAACATTTTTGCAGGTATCATCATGACGTATTACACATTCAGCCACGGCGCATATTCGGCGACGGCGTTGAATACTGTTTGGGCATTAATCGGGGTGGCGACGTTGATAAACAAAAGATATGGTGGTCGATTCGTTTCGAAAAACAACGAGGAACGGATCGATACCACCAATTGAAGGCAAAGATCAAAAGATGATCATTACTTGTTGGCTTCTAAACAAGTGGGACAAACACTCACCCTGCCCAACCCATGGAGAATTCATAAAATCGAATTCGAATATTTATCCGCAAACAGCGCCGGTTGACCGCCCGTGTGCCAGAAAAGAATCGACTCGTCCTTCCTGAAAAACCCTTTGCGAATGAGGTCGATCATCCCGGCGGCGGCGCGCCCGGTGTAGACGGGGTCGAGCAGTAAACCTTCGTGGCGGGCGAATAGATTGATGGCTTCCCTTTCTCCTTCACCAAAAACTCCATAACCCGCCTGGCAATAATGATCATTCGCAAGGACGTCATCACGGGTGAAGTTGATACGCTCTCCAAGTTTCTCACCGGCTTGTGAAGCCAACGCAGAGACATAATTTTTCAAGTCATCTTCGGTCTCATCGATGCTTATTCCCAATACTTTCCCCTTGAACCCAAAGACTCTTTGACCCAGCACCAACCCGGCATGTGTCCCGCCGGAGGATGTGCCGAAGACGATCCAGTCAAAGCCACGCTCCAGATCCCGGAGGATTTCAAAACCTCCGAGGTCACCATTTAATTGTTTCATCAACTCTTCCATTGCAAATGCGTAGCCCAAGGCACCGGTCGGGCTGGAGCCGCCATACGGGACAAGATAAGGCTTCCTCCCCGCCACAACCGCGTCATCATAGGTTTTGCCTAAAATCTGGTCGCGGAAGGCGCGGTCTTCGACGGTGATGATTTCCGCGCCAAAAAGCTGATCGAGCAGGAGATTGGCGGAGGCTTGTTCCGGCCTTACACCTGTCAGCACAAGTTTACATTCGAAACCGTACCTGGCTGCAGCTGCCGCGGTCTGACGGCAGTGATTGGATTGCATCGCCCCGCCGGATATGAGGGTGTACGCGCCTTGTTCGCAGGCTTCCGCCACGAGAAATTCCAATTTGCGGGTTTTGTTCCCCCCAAATGCGAGTCCTGTCTGGTCGTCGCGTTTGACAAAGATGCGCGGTCCATCAAGAACGGTGGAAAGATTTACCAATTCTTCAATCGGCGTTGGGAGGTGGGCAAATTTCAACCGGGCGATTTTTTCCATGACACTACTCCTACGATGATTCATCTACAAAGGCAAAACTTTCATTCAACCCGATTTTACAGTAATAATCTCGCAGGCTCAGCATAAATAACAGGAATATCAAGGGGCGGGCTGGGTGTCGCGTCGATAATTCTCCAGTAACTCATCATAATACCCGGTATTGAAACGAACGATCTCCTGAAACCGTCCCGGAGCGGACAGGCTGCCATGGATCAAGATCGAGAGTTTCTCGTAATAAAGTTGAAGGTCCGGGTGTTGAATCAAGTTAGCTGCAAAACCCGACCGGATCGTTTCAAAATAACCGGCGGGCATCTTGCGTTCATAATGTCCAATGGCTCCCGGTGAATCAACCGGCAAATGCGCCCGAAGCGGATCCGCCAGGGCGTGGGTATCGATGATATAGATGTCGGGTCCCGCATAGTAACCAAACATGCCGATCGTGTTCATCTGCACGGGGGAGATTTTTACCTGACCGGCTTCCAATCCCTTGGTTGCGAGGTCATGCCGCCCCCCGTGTTTGACGTAGTTGATCCAGCCATTGGCATCGAAATAATAAAAGCGTTCACTGACGATGTCGTATTGATCCGAATAAAGCCCGGGCTGGCCTGAATGGGTCGACATCGGCGGCCGTTCTGCAGAGAGACCCGTCAAAATCAACATCAGGAAAAGGAGTTGAAGAACCCGGGGCGGGATCTCTCCGAAAAGATTACGTGCGTTGAAGGTCAGCAACAGCGTCAGCCCAATCTGGAAGATGGCAGAGAAATACCTTCCGGACATGAAGTCACCGCCGATCCATAGCACATAAGCGATATATAAGACGCAACTAACGGCCAGGCAGATGCGTTTTGAATCACGCTGAAAGAAGGCCGACAACACCCCAAACAGAACCGTTCCCAGAGTCAACGGATCCCAATGAAAGGAATTCTCGATGTATGCAATCCCCTGTTTCAACAATAGGTCCGAGGGCAGATGCGTAGCCGCCTTGGCATAATAAGTGTTCGGGAAGGGAAACCCATAATAAAAGAGTGCAAATAATTCCCAGACGACGAAGGGCAGGAAACCCACCAGAAACAGGATGACGGAGCGTCCGAACTGATGCCTGCGAGCAAACAGGAGCTGGATCAAAGCCGGGAGGAAGAGCAGGATCGTGTCCATGCGGTTTAAAACCCCCAAACCTGCCAGAAGGGATAATTGGAAAAACCGTTTCGATGTCAGCGGTTCGGGCCGAAAATAAATCACGAGAAAGCCCGCCAAAAGCAAATGCGTCAGCGGATTTTCCAGCCCGGACGACGAATAATCGACAAACGCGGACGAACTTCCGATCAGAATCACAGCAAGAGCGAGTTGAATCAAACCGGGAGTGAACGTGCGGAGAAATATCCAAAGTGTCCAAACGGAAAGGACCAGGGAAGGGATGTAAAATACATACAACGGATCAGCGACAAACATGCCGACCGGGATCAACAGGATCAACCATAAAGGATGGGTAAAAGCCTGTACCCGTTCCCCCACATTCCAGACCAGCCCGTACCCATGCAGAAAATTATCGACGGTCCTCAGCGTAATAAAGGCATCGTCGGAAACCCACAAATTTCTTATCAGAATGAAGACAAGCAGGGAGAGCCCGAGATAGCGCAACGTCGATACGCGATTCTTGATTTTTACTTTTAACTCCATTGGGTTTTGCCGATCTTCGGACATTGCCTCGTTTTTATCATTCCATTCTATCGATGCCGGGCAAATTATACCCAAGGGTATCGATGCTTGACCTCGCCCACCGAGTTCCAGAATATTCAGATCAGCAAGTCGATCGGCGGTATAATCGCAAAAATCCTATTTTACGGAGGCAGAATTATGGACTTCTTCTCGATCATCGTTTGGATTGCCTTTGGCGCGCTGGCAGGCTGGATCGCGAGCCTTATCATGAGGACCGACCGCCAGATGGGTGCGCTCGCCAACATCGTCGTCGGCATCGCAGGCGCATTCATCGGCGGTTTCATCATGAATTTTTTCGGGAAGGCTGGCGTGACCGGATTCAATTTTTACAGTTTCCTCGTGGCAGTCGGCGGCGCAGTAGTCCTGATCTGGCTGGTCAATTTGATCCGCGGCGGGCGCAGACGCAGATAGATCGCAGACAATAATGGTGAAAGCAAAATCCCAGTCCATCACGGCTGGGGTTTTTATTGGAGGGTTGGGAGGATCTTCGCCGTCACTTCGCCAAATCCGATTCGGTAACCGTTTCCCTGACAATATCCCTTAATTGTCACCGTATCCCCATCCTGTAAAAATGTCCGTGTTTCGCCGCCCGGCAATTGGATCGGTCTTTCGCCTCGCCAGGTCAGTTCGAGCATCGAACCCAAACTATCTTCCGTTGGTCCGCTGATGGTCCCCGTGCCGCACAAATCGCCGGGACGCATGTTGCAGCCGGTAACGGTGTGGTGAGCCAGCATCTGCCCGATGCTCCAATATAAATGTTTCATATTCGAGCGGCTGATGGTTTGCGGAGCATCCATCCGTGCGGATTGCAGAGTCACTTCGAGCGCAATATCGAATCCGGATACAGAGTCCGCTCTGAGGTAAGGGAGAGGCGCGGGATCCTGTTCAGGTCCGCGCACGCGAAATGGTTCCAACGCATCCATCGTCACCACCCAGGGAGAAATGGACGTCGCAAAATTTTTTGCAAGGAATGGCCCCAGCGGTTGGTATTCCCATGCCTGAATATCGCGTGCGCTCCAATCGTTGAGCAGGACCATTCCGAAAATTTGCTCATCCGCCTTATCGATCGAAATCGGTTTTCCCAATTCATTGCCCGTCCCGACAAAAAATCCCACCTCCAATTCAAAATCCAACTGGCGCGTTGCAGCAAATTCCGGCGACGAATCACTGCCCTTCATCTGTCCGCGTGGACGAATCACATCCGTGCCGGAGAGAATCACCGAACTTGCGCGTCCATGATAGCCAACCGGAAGATGAATCCAGTTGGGCATGAGCGCATTTTCCTTGCCGCGAAACATGACGCCCACATTCGTGGCATGCTCGCGCGACGCATAGAAGTCGGTGTAATCGCCGATATTCACAGGAAGATGCATATGGACCTGATCGATGGGAATCACCGCCTCCTTCTTAAAGGACGCCTGCTCCTCGCCAAGAATCCTGACCAAACGCTGACGCATTTCCCGCCATATCTCCCGTCCCGATGCCATGAATCGATTCAAGGACGAGTCGGCAAAGAAGCCGTGTCTTTTTCCGAGTAAGTTTTCTTCGTCGAGCACGGAGAGGTCAATGACAAAATCGCCAAGCCTTGTGCCAACCCGTGGACGCGGATTCGCATTCGTGGAAAAAACCCCAAACGGCAGGTTTTGAATCGGAAAATCGGTGTCGGGGTGGATATCGATAAAGGGCATAAATCATCCTGTTGATAAATATATTTTCCGCGCGTCGATGCGATTACATGAGATCAAGATTTCTCAGGTCTTCCCGTGGCTCGTCAAAACTGCAACTCCCAAATGAAGTCACAACCCCTCTGGCACTGACGATTTCAGATACCGATGCGCGCAGACCCTTCCATTCGAATCCGTTTTCATCAAAAACAAAATTCGACGGGTCTTCGTCCTCAAGGATTTCCCGGACTTGAGTTGGGGGTATTCCAACTGCCATAGACAAAATTCCGGCGCTAAACACATTAAGAAAACCGTGCATCTTTGTTCGGACGCTCTCGTTATAATGCCGCAGCGGATGATGCAGTCCTGCCGTGCATTTCATCGGGACGCCTGCTTCCCGGACTTCCGTGATCGCCCAAGCCACCTGCGCCGGGGAAGGGAAGGCCTCCGCAGCCACGCCGCCGGTGCGGAGTTTGAATCCAATATGCTTATCCCTCACTTTTCGCAACGCGCGAATCAATTTTTCTGCGCGCTCATACCAGCCTTCGCCAAAAGGCGCTTCGAAAAAGACGGTGATCCCGTTTCTGTTCAACGCGTCGGTGGAACGTGTGACGGCATCATTGGCGGCGAATTTATCCGCCAGCGTTGATGCAGGCAGACTCACTTCGAAGGTATCAACATTTGCCCTCAAACCGCGCGCTTCACGAAAGGAAAGGATGTCGTCAATATCGAGGTTCACATTTCCAAGGAATTCATCCAGGTCCCTGCCGCCGCGCCCCAGGGCGGTAAAGGACAGGTTTGAATCGAAGCCTTGCAACTCAAAAAGCCGTTTTGCCTGGACGACGAAGCGTGAAAGCATCCAGGCATCCGGGCTTGACTGATAATAAATAAAATTATTGAACGCTTCTCCCAGCGGCAAATTTGCGGGCGGGTACGTCCCCGCATAGTCGATGATATGTGACAAGAACGCCTTGAAGGATGAACTCTGCGGATTCATACCCGCAATTATAGCCGGAAAAAAATGGGTAAAATTGAAGCATCATGCCCCGCCTGCTCATACTCAGCAGGGATGCCGAAGACTATCGGAAAATTCTTGCGTCGGCAGATCTCCCCGATCTGATCATTGAAAACAGCCCTTCCAAAGACTGCGAGATCATCTTTGGCGCGCCTTCCATGATCCCAGGTGTTTTGAATGATCTGCCCAATCTGCGCTGGGTCCAGTCCATGTGGGCGGGCGTGGAGCCGCTGTTGATTCCTTTGCTTCGCAAAGATTACCTGTTGACCAACGCGCGCGGGGTTTTTGGCGGGTTGATGGCTGAGTATGTAATTGGCTATCTACTCGCTCATGAGAGAAAGGTCTTTTCACGAAGACAGTCGCAATTGAGCAAAACGTGGGATAAAACCCTCACAGGCACGCTGCGTGGAAAAACCATCGGCTTGCTGGGCGTCGGCTCCATCGGCGAGGAAGTGGCGAGCGCGGCAAAGTTCTTCGGGATGAATGTGCGCGGATTTACAAGGTCGAGCGAAACATCCCCGGATGTGGACAGGTATTACCATCACGGTCATCTGTCCGAATTCGCAACAGGATTGGATTATCTTGTCAGCATTTTGCCGGACACGAATGAAACTCATAAAATTGTGAACGCAGAGGTTTTGAAGACCCTGCCGCCTAACGCTATTTTCATTAACGTGGGACGCGGTTCTTCATTGGATGAATCCGCGCTTCTGGATGCATTGAATCAAAACAGGATCGCCGGGGCGGTGTTGGATGTCTTCGAGCATGAACCGCTCCCGCCGGATCATCCATTTTGGGATGCGAAAAACCTGATCATGACCTTCCACACATCCGCGCCGAGTTTCCCGGAGGATATCGCAAAGATCTTCATTGAAAATTACCGGCTTTATCTGGCAGGTAAACCGCTAAAATATCAAGTGGATTTTGAAAAGGGATATTAGCGCGGAAAGTAGAGATTGGAGAATTAATGTCAGTTTCACTGGACGATATCAAATCCGCAGCCAGACGCATCACGCCGTATATCCACCGGACGCCAGTCCTGACCAGCCAAAGCCTGGATCAACGGGTTGGCGCGCAAATCTTTATGAAGTGCGAAAACCTGCAGAAAGTGGGTGCGTTCAAGTTTCGCGGGGCAAGTAATGCAGTCTGGTCGCTGACGGACGAGGAAGCAAAGCGCGGAGTCGTCACCCACTCGTCCGGGAATCACGCGCAGGCACTGGCATTGGCGGCAAAGATGCGCGGCATCCCTGCATATATTGTCATGCCGGAAAATGCGCCGCTGGTGAAGAAAAACGCCGTCGCAGGTTATGGCGGAAATATCACATTCTGCGAGCCGACGCTCCAAGCAAGGGAAAGCGCGATGGAGAAGATCAGGCTCGATACGGGTGCGAGCGTCATCCATCCTTACAACGATGAACATGTGATCGCAGGTCAGGCCACAGCGGCCTTGGAACTTCTTGAAGATATCCCCGATCTGGACGTGATCATCGCGCCGGTCGGCGGAGGCGGATTATTAAGTGGAACATCAATTGCCGCGACAGGGATCAGAAAAGGAATACGGGTTATCGGTGCAGAGCCTGAAAAAGCGGATGATGCTTTTCGCTCCATGAAAGCTGGAGAGATCGTCCCGTCGTCACACCCTAAAACGATCGCCGATGGGCTCCTCACTTCACTGGGCACGCTGACATTTCCGATCATCCTGAAACGCGTCGAGCAGATTGTCACAGTCAGCGAAACAGGGATCATCGAATCGATGAAGTTCATTTGGGAACGCGCGAAAATCATCATCGAACCCTCTGCAGCGACCGTCATTGCCGTCCCATGGGAGAACAAGATCGACCTGAGCGGATTAAAAGTTGGAGTAATCCTCAGCGGCGGGAATGTGGACCTCGAAAAATTACCCTGGCAAAAGTAACCAATTCCTTTAGAGAGCGTTTTGAAATTGTCATTTCAAGTGGCGCAAAGCGCCTTGAGAAATCTTGTTTGCGCAAATCCAAGATTTCTCCTCGCTATCGCTCGTCGAAATGACAAAAATAACGCGTTATAAGGCACAAAACAGGATTTATAAAACACTCTCTATCAGCTAAGATGATCAATATGCGGGGATTGCAAGTATAGGCGGTAACGAGCCCGCAGGTGGCATTACTCTTGCAACGGTATAATGTATCTCATACAACATGAAGCGTTCGGCATTTCTCTCTCGCGCCTCGCCACATCTTTTCGCACTCGGCATAATCGCCCTTGTCACGGCGGTTTTGTTTACCTTGCGCGATGAACTTAACACAACCCTCGTTGCCCTGCTGTACCTTATTCCTTTGGGTTCGATTACAGCCTTTTGGGGGCTTGGAGCGGGCATCACAAGCGCGCTGGCGGAATTCCTGATGTTGAATTATTTTTTCATCCAGCCTTATTACAATTTCGGAGTTCACCAACCCGCCGATGTATTAATCCTTGCCGTATTTTTGATCGTGGCGATAGCCATCAGCCAGTTGGTCGGCCGGCTGCAGTCCGGTCTCGCCGCTGCCACAGCCCGCGAACGGGAAGCAACCCAGTTATACGAACTCAGCACGGCGCTCGCAGGCATGCATGATCCCAAGACCATTGCTGAGATCCTTTCGAGCCATACGCAGGCCGTTTTGAGCTGTGAAGCAGTGGAGTTGAACATGCGCGGAAATCCTCCGATCATTTGCCGCCTACCGGATACAAATCCGCCTCCGCGTCCGCCGGAATGGACGGTTCCCATCCAATTAACTGAAGATATCCTTGGTGAGATTCGACTCTGGAGAGCAGAGCCATCCCTGACCGCCGCCGAAAAACAGCTACTGCAGATTTTTGCCAGCCAGGGAGCGCTTGCCTTCGAACGCGCACGCCTTGCACAGGCGGAATCCCGGACGCGAATCCTCGAAGAAAGTGACAGACTGAAATCCGTGATCCTCTCATCTGTCTCGCATGAATTAAGGACTCCGCTCTCGACCATCAAAGCTGCAGCGTCAAGCTTGAGAGGTAATGAAGTCAGTTGGGAATCGCCTGCACGGTCCGAACTTATCGCCGCCATCGACGACGAATCCGACCATTTGAACATCCTGGTCGGCAATCTCCTTGACATGTCGCGGATCGAATCGGGCGTACTCAAACCGAAACGCGAATGGAATATTCTGCCCGAGATCATTGGTAGTGTCCTCGCCCGCATGAAACGTTGGACCGGCAGCCATCGCATCGAAGTGGATGCGCCTGAGAACTTGCCTCTTGTCCCCGTTGATTATGTGCAGATGGAACAAGTCTTCACAAACCTCCTCAGCAACAGCGCGAAATACGCGCCGGAGAAATCCGTGATTCGCATCCGGGCATTTGTGGAAGGTGATTTAATGCATGTCATCCTCCATAACCAGGGACCGCATGTGCCTCAGGACCTTCTCGAAAAGATATTCGACAAGTTCTTTCGCCTGACTGCCACAGACCGCGTGACCGGCACGGGGCTGGGGCTTTCCATCTGCAAGGGAATCATCGAAGCGCATGGCGGGCGACTCTGGGCAGAAAATGTAACCGATGGACTCGCGTTCAATTTCACCATTCCACTGAAATGGGAAGGCATGCCGCCTCCCAAAATGCCGATCGACCCGGAGGTCGAATGAGCAATGCCCCACTTATCCTTGTCATCGATGATGAACCCCAGATCCAGCGCGCGATTCGCACCATTCTGACAGAGAAGGGATTCAACGTCACGACAGCTAGCCGGGGGGAGGAAGGGCTTACTCTCGCCGCTGCGAAGGAGCCGGACATCGTGATCCTCGATCTTGGATTACCCGATATGGATGGCGTCGAAGTCTGCACGCGCCTAAGGGAATGGACACAATGCCCGATCATCATCTTATCCGTGAGGGATAGCGAACAAGACAAGGTTAGAGCTCTCGACAAAGGCGCAGATGATTACCTCACAAAGCCTTTCGGCATCGAGGAACTGCTTGCGCGCGTGCGCGTGGCACTGCGTCATTCTGCGACGAAACATGGCGCGCAAAACAAGGTCGTCAAGTCCGGAAATCTCACCGTTGATCTTGCATGGCATATCGTCAAACGCGGCGATGATGAGATCAAACTCACCGGCACCGAATACAAATTGCTTGCCTTTCTTGCGGCAAATCACAGTCGTGTGCTAACCCACCAGAGCATCCTCACCAATGTATGGGATCCCGCCGATGCAGGCCACACCGAATACCTGCGTGTTTACATGCGCCAGCTTCGAAAGAAACTCGAATCCGATCCAGAAAATCCGCAGATCATTCTGACCGAGCCGGGAATCGGGTATCGCTTCATTGCGGATGAATGATGAAAGTAATGGAAGATTGCTTCGGGCTAACGCCCTCGCAATGACAATGGTCACTTTACGACGCCCTTACAAAAGGGCGTTTTTATTTGTCCTTTATGTGATTGCCGGAAATTTTTGTCACCGCTTTATTCGAGTTGGATACGATTCGATCATCATAAGAGGTGACATGAAATCCATCGACACTCATACGCACGCGTTCGTTGTACCGCCCGCCTCCCTTCCGGACCTCAAACCTGCATCCCGCCTGATCGTCCTTGTGCCTGATTTGGATGTGGATTTCCCGGCGTTTGCGCAAAAACTCAAAGGGTTGGCAAAAGCCATTGAAAGCCGGGTCCAACTCCTCGGTCTGAGCAGGGATGCGGCACACGAACCTGGAATTCGCAGACGCCTGGTGACAATCTCCGCCATGGTGGAAGAAAAGGATATCTTCGTCGAATCGACCGTGGAAATCGGCAGGGACTGGGTGGATGCGGTCAAGTCATACTGGCGTGAAGGGGATGTGATCGTCTGTTTCGCCGAATACCGCCCCGGGTTCAATGACAAGCCGCTGGCGCAAATCCTCGAAACAAGATTGAACGCTCCTATTTACATCATATCCGGACTTTATCACGAACCGGTAAGGACAAACTCTTCGTTGAAGAAAAGCATACTTGGGTGGACTGGCTCGATCACCCTCCTGTTCGGTTTCTTTGTACTACAAGTCAAACTCATGGAATATCCACAGGACATGATACATTCTATTGGTCTATACGCATCCATTCTCGCAGAAACTGCTTCGATCTGGTTCTGGAACAATCTTTTCACCTAGGCTTCGGAAAAAAATGATCAATCAAGAAGAAATTTCAAAATCCCCGATCATCGAACGGGATACATTACATAAACCTTCCCCTAGTCTGCGCTCATGGCTGATCGGGCGCCCCCTCTCCACTGCAGACGCTCCGCATCAGACAATCGGCAAGCTGGTGGGGCTGGCTGTCTTTGCATCCGATGCGCTTTCGTCGACTGCGTACGCGACCCAGGAGATTCTCGTCATCCTCGCAGCAGCCGGGTCGATCGCGTACGGTTACGTGTTTCCCATTTCTATCGCCATTGTCATCCTGTTGGGAATCGTCACTATTTCCTACGAACAAACCATCCATGCCTACCCAGATGGCGGCGGCGCATACATTGTGGCTCGCGATAATCTTGGAGAGTTCCCCGCGCTCATTGCCGGAGCCGCCCTGCTGACAGATTACATATTAACCGTTTCGGTTTCCATCGCATCCGGAGTAGCACAAATCACCTCTGCATTCCCTTTTCTATACGACTATCGCGTCTTTCTTTCCGTCAGTTTCATCCTTTTTGTTATGTTGATGAACTTGCGCGGGGTCAAGGAATCGGGTACGGCATTTGCCATTCCCACCTATTTCTTCGTAACCATGATGTTCATCACCGTCGGGTTGGGTATGTTCCGGCTTTTTGTAACCGGAACCCTTGGAATGGTCGTTGACCCGCCTGAATTGGAAATGCTTGACGAAATTTCAGCCATAACGCCATTTCTGATCCTGCACGCATTTGCCAGCGGAACGACTGCCCTGACAGGCGTCGAAGCCATCTCGAATGGGATCACTGCCTTCAAAGAACCTCGCAGCAAAAATGCAGGTATCACGCTAATATGGATGTCGCTCATCCTTGGTTCGCTCTTCCTCGGAATATCCTTCCTTTCCAGAGAGATCGGCGCAATCCCATCCGAGAGTGAAACGGTGATCTCGCAGCTGGCGCGGACTGTATTTGCCGGGCGCGGGACTTTATACCTGATGTTGCTCGGAGCAACCACAGTCATCCTTATCATGGCGGCGAACACCGCCTTTGCGGATTTTCCCCGGCTGGGCGCGCTGGTCGCCAAGGATGGGTTCCTTCCGCGACAACTCAACTATCGCGGAAGCCGCCTCGTTTACTCGCGAGGAATTATCGCGCTTGCTGCAATTGCATCTGTCATTTTGATCATCTTCCAGGCAAGCGTGACCCGTCTCATTCCGCTGTATGCGATCGGTGTTTTCCTCTCATTCACTTTGTCACAAGCCGGCATGGCATTGCGCTGGCGCAAGATCGGCGGTCTCCAACCGGGAGAGGAAAAAGCAGAGCGCGGATCGACCCTGCTATATGTCAAGGACTGGGCTCAAAAAATGTCCATTAATGGATTTGGGGCTGCATGTACCGCTGTGGTCATGATGGTGTTTGCCGTTACCAAATTCAAGGATGGAGCCTGGGTGGTCTTGATCCTGATCCCCATACTGGTTGCAGTGTTCTGGCTGATCCATCGACATTACAAAAGTCTCGCAGGAAAACTCTCACTGGATAACTTTGGCGCGATTCCACCTCATACCATCCGCCACCGGGTGATCATGCCGGTCAGCGGCGTGCATCAGGGAACGCTGGCGGCGCTCCGCTATGCGCGGATGTTATCGGACGATATTACAGCCGTGCATGTCAGCATCGAACCTGCAGACGCGGAAAAGGTTAAGCAGAAATGGGAACGGTGGGGTGAAGGCGTGCGGATGGTAATGTTAAATTCTCCCTATCGCCTCTTTCTCGAGCCTTTATTGGAATACATCGCCGAAATATCCCGGGAACGCCAGCCTGGCGAAACCCTGACCATTGTCGTTCCGGAATTCATCTCGAACAGCCCGTTGACGGGAGCACTTCATACCAATACTGCCGACCTGTTCCGCAGTCAACTGAAGCGCCAGCAGGGAATCGTGATCATCAACGTCCCCTACCATGTGCACGACGACGATCTGGTTCATTAACTACGTCAATCGCACCAGTCTCATAATCAAAAGACTCCCTCGGGTTGGGAGTCTTTTCTTTCGATGCTGTCGGGGTGCCGAGATTTGAACTCGGGACCTCACGGACCCGAACCGTGCGCTCTACCGGTCTGAGCCACACCCCGATTAAACAGCGGGCAGATTATACCATTGCCATTTGATTTGGCAAGCAATTTATCAAACCGGTTGTTTAACAAGTTTACAGACCTCTTCTACAGCACATCACGGATTTAGAATCACTTCAATCGTGTAAAGATAGACCAATTTGCCGAAATCCGGATCGCTGATGGAAAGCAAGGGATTTTCTTGTCGGAATGTCAGGCGGGCGGGAGTAGACTCACTGACCTTGTAGGGGATCACGGTCTCGAACGGCTGGGTATCGATCCCGTTTATTTCGAGGATGCGCGTGCCAAGCGGTTTGCCCTCTTGAGAGATCAATTCCGCCACGAAGGGTTGGTCATTATAAGGCCAGATACGCCCTTTCAACGCCACCTGGCCCGCGTAAAAATTCGTCTTTTCCTTGAAGCCATCCATGGCGATGCGCTCATAGATGAAATTCCCAGGCGGGTTGACCTGCGGCGTACCGATGGAATACAGCAAGACCGGCATGGTATTCAGTGCCTGTATCCTGCCAAAATCATCCTTCGAGCTGATACGAATATAACCCGCTTCGGAAACTGCGCGGATCTCAAAGGCGAACTCGAAGCGCTGAAAGATTCCAAGCGGATTCCGCTCCAGTTTCTGAATGAACCGCTGAAGCACGCGTCCGTCTTCGCCGAGCAGGTCGACCTGAATCCGGTCACTTTCTCCCGCGGCAATGATGGCATTCATCACAAACGGCGAAGTCAGGCTCGACATCGGACCCGGCGCAATAAAGCGGATTTGCGCGTATTCGGTGAAGCCGGCCGCCAGGGTCGGTGTGACGGTTGGAATCTCAGGCTGGGAAATCGGCGGTTCCGGTGTGTTTGTCAGTGTGGCAGTCGGAGTCAATGCGGCGGCTGTGGCAAACGCCGCCTGACCGGTCAACGCAACCACTGTCGGCAGGTAATCGGGCGGGAGGGGTGTGGCAGTGGAAGCAGCCCGGGATGTGCAGGCAGATACAAGTCCAAGAAGTGAGGCGAGAACGATAAGTCTGGATTTCATTTTCAACGTAACGAAGGCGGGTCGGGAAAGCATTTCCAGGCTCAAGGTAATTACAACCCGTAAATCTCGCCGTACTTTTCCGTCAAGTAGCGGACATATGCAGCCGAGTCGATATCATTTCCAGTGACCTTCCGCACCAGGTCGCGCGGATCATATTTGTGCCCATACTGATGGATGTTTTTTCTCAACCATTCGCGCAGTTCTGCGAATTGACCCTTTCGAATTTGCTCTTCGAGATTCCTGATCTCTTTATTGATCCTCTCCCACAACTGCGCAGAGATGATATTGCCGAGCGCGTAAGTGGAAAAATAACCAATGGAACCGTATGACCAGTGAATATCCTGCAGGACGCCCTGCGAATCACTGGGGGGCGTGACGCCGAGGTAATCGTGCATCCTGGCATTCCAGATTTCTGGAAGGTCCTTGACCGCGATGCTGCCTTCCACCATGCCGATCTCGATCTCGAGGCGAAGCATGATATGCAGGTTATAGGTGGCTTCATCCGCGTTGACCCGGATCAGACTTGGCTCGACCTTGTTGATCGCCTTATAGAACGCCTTGACATTCACGCCGTTCAGTTGTGACGGGAAGGCTTTTTTCAACTCCGGATAAAAATGTTCCCAGAAGGGAAGCGATCGGCCGACGAGATTCTCCCACATGCGGGATTGCGATTCGTGCACTGCAAGCGATGTGCCGCTTGCAAGGGGTGTGCGCTCATAAGCGGGGTTACCCCCGAGTTCGTACAAAGCGTGACCGCACTCGTGCATGGCGCTGAACAGCGTGGCAAGCGGCGAGTTCTTTTCGAAACGATTCGTGATTCGCACATCGTCCACGCTGAAGGTGGTCTCGAAGGGATGCGGCGCTTTATCCTGCCTGCCGCGCCTGAAATCGTATCCGAATTTCCTGATGACGGTTTCGCCAAAATCCCAAACCTTCTTTTCATTGAATGATTTTTTAAGAAAGTCGCTTTTCACCTGTTTGGCTTCGCCGATGGCTTTGATCAACGCAACCTGTTTCGGGCGCAGGTTGCCGAATATTTCGCGAACTTCGGCGGTTGGCAGGCCCGGTTCGTAATCATCCAAAAGCACATCGTACGGATGATCGGCGGGAGGGAAGAACGAAACATACTTCTTGATCAATTCCAGGTTCTTTTCGAGATGCGGCCGGAAGATGGAAAAATCCGATTTGCCTTTTGCCTCCACCCATGCCTCGACCGCTTTCGTAGAAACCATCGCCTGCTCCGCCACAAACTCTGGCGGGACGCGTTTTGCCTTTTCGTAATCGCGCGCCGCCACACGGACTATCGCCCCTTCGTCGGTTTCGGGATCCGTATATTCCTTTTTCAGTTCCTCGAGCAAACTTCCCATTTCATCGGAAGTGAATTTTTCCTGCGCGATCTTCCCCAATGTGGCAAGCTGCTGGCCGCGCGCCTCCGCCCCTCCGGGCGGCATGTTCACCTGCTGATCCCACGACAACACCGACGCCGCGCGATTCAGATCGAATACTTCGCCGATCATTTCCTTGAATTTATTCAATTTATCAGACATTCACTTTCTCCTGTTCCTTGTGACTTTTACGCCTCAAACCGGACCTGAACTTGATTCCCCTCCCCAAACCATCCTCACCCTGAGAGCGCAGCCCCTTGATTTTATCCTAAGTTGCAAGTTCGATCCCCCAATATAAAAACAGCGGGCAGGATACGGATACCTGCCCGCCGCGAGTGACTAAGCCGCTATGATCATTCCGTGTATTGCGGAAGTTCCGGCAGCGATTGTAAATACATGTAGATCGCCTTCAATTCATCGTCGTGGAATTTGCCGTAATCCTGCCAGGGCATCAGGGTGGAGTCCAATTCATGTCCGCCCGGCGTGACGCCTGTGCGAATCGTATTGATGAAATCCTCTTCACTCCAAAAAGCGAGTTCACCGCCTGGGGTCAGGTTGGGGGAAATTTTAGTGATGGTCGGGTCGGGGAACGGACCGCCGTTCAAATCGGGACCATGGCACAAGCGGCAATCGTGAGTATCCATTAAATATTTACCATACTCAACGCTTACGCCGGGTTCAGGGGCGGCGACATGAATATCGTGTGTGACCGTTTCGACAGGCATTGGCGGGAGCATGCCCGCTGTATACAATATTTTTGCGAGCGGTGTGAAATCTGCTCCATTGGTTGCCCGGTCCACTGGCGGGACTGTCTTGATGTAGGCGATTACCGCCGCCAGCTCTTCATCGCTCATAAAAGCTGTGGAAACGACCGCGGGCATGAATATCGGCTTGCCTTCCCTGTCAATTCCATGCCGG
Organism: Anaerolineales bacterium; assembly: GCA_015075725.1. Classification (NCBI taxonomy): domain Bacteria; kingdom Bacillati; phylum Chloroflexota; class Anaerolineae; order Anaerolineales; species Anaerolineales bacterium. Next base: position 4,078,098 of record JABTTV010000001.1, read on the forward strand.
ATGGCACGGACAAAATCCTCGGTAGTATATGTGCTTCCGATACCGCCGTCACCGCTTGTCAGGTTAGCGGATTGAATAGTGCCCAGCGCCGGATCGTTGAAAAACTCCAAATCCCCGCCAAGATCTTCTCCGTGACAACCCTGACAAAGCACTTCAGCGCGATGCCTGCCAAGCTCAAGGCTGGCTTCATCGGTCGGTAACACAAGATCTGATGGCGGGAAATCATAGGTCTTGTTCATACGGCTGTTGCCGATCGAAAACATGGCAAGCCCGGCAACGATAATCAACCCAATCAATGAAGCGAGTACGATCCCAATCCATTTAAATATTTTCTTCACCTCTAAATCTCCTATTCTAAATTTATTATTTCGCTTGTCGATCCATTAATCAGCGCCTATCTATTCAAGGCAACTTAAATCGCCCGGCGCTTTTAGGCGTCATGCTGAGCAAAGCACCTCTACAATTGTCTCGGAAACCCTTCGTTGCGCCTTTAGCGCTACTCAGGGCGGCAATATGTGAGGTGATTTCTTATTACTCTGAATCGTGTCGATTAGTTGAGCCGCCTGATCCGCGGCGAGGTATTATAAAGACCGACGAAGAAGAACCCTGCTGCAACGACCAGCCAGAGCGCTGGCAGAAAATATCCAAGAGCGGAGGTCATGAATCGACCGCTCCACTGGGCGTAAAAGGCGATCAGGCTGATCCCAAACGATGCCAGAAACCCGACTACGAAAACAGCGGTCCGCAATTTGGAAACGTTCTCGTTGCGCGCCATCAAGAATAAAACCCCCAACGAGAGGCAAAAGATACTAAATCCAAACCTCATAAAATCGAACCCGGATCCGGAGAAAAGCCCCGCCACACCTTCGATCATGTACCAGGTGCCGCCGAGCGTAAGCATACGTTTTGGTGTCATCGCGATTCTCCTCTCAAAATGCCAGTCGAGTTTTATCCTTGGTGATCTTATTTCATTTTCCAACTCTTCGTCTGACATCGTCTATTTCTCCCTGTTAGACCGTCGGATCATCAATTTCAATCCGGACCATAGATCGCTCACCGAACAGACCTTCACATCCACAAAGCCGAGCGGCAGGGCAATCTCACGGATCACATCTTCGGTAATATCGGTTGGGACCTTCGCCGATTTTTTAGGCCATGAAACCCAAACGAATCCGTCCTGAGCAAGTTTGGTTCGCAGGGTGGAAAGTACGGCGTCCAGGAATCCCCGTTCAGTGGCGAAGACATGCGCCGCCCTTATGGGAGGGGTCACATTCGAAGCCAGCGCCACGCCTTTCGGTAACTCTCCCAGCCAGCCTTTATATTCGCGCGGCACGTTGATCGTCAGGACGCGAAGAGGCGGGGTGGTAAATCCGAGTTTTTTATATAAAGGGGTTCCAGAGTAGCCAGACGCCATATGCCCCAATTATAAACAAAAGCCGGGCTTGACTCCGGCTTTTGTGTTTTCTATATTACAAGTCCGACGGGAGGCTATCCCTTTTCCAGCTTTTTATACGTCTCTCCGAAAAGCAAATTCCCAACGTGATCGCTCTTCAAGAAGGCAAGTGGGAAGCCCAATTTGAATTCCGCCACCGCATCCAATACCGCCATTTGTTCTGATGTAAGCCGAACGCCGAGGCAGCCAAGGTTGTCCTGGACCTGGGCAAGCGTCCTGCATCCCAAAATGGGAAGGATGTTCGGGTTTTTCTGGCGCACCCATGTCAAGGCAGCCTGCGCTGGTGAACAGCCGACCTCCCTTGCAATAGCCGCCACCGTTTCGCCAGCCTTAATCTCGCGTTCGCCGACCGATTTCTCGCGCCTCGGCTCATCTGATATTTGACTGTACTTCCCTGTCAACACGCCGCCTTCCAACATCCCCCAGGTAAGGATGGAAAGTCCATATTCGCCCGCCATTGGAATCTCCGCGCGCTCGACCGCGCGATCCATGATTGAATACGGAACTTGAAGCGCAGCAGGCCGTGCCCATCCGTACTCCATGCATCTTGCGAGCGCATAAGAGACGACCCATGCAGGCGTATCCGAAAACGCGAAATACAAAACTTTTCCCGAAGCGATCAGGGAATTGGCTGCGTGCAAGACCTCATCGATGGAGGTGCGAAAATCCCACATGTGAAGGTAAAGCAGGTCGATGTAATCGGTTTCCAATCGTTCCAGGCTTGTTTCCACCGAACGAAGCATGCTTTTACGGGAATTCCCGCCGTGGTTGGGGTCAGACGGATGCCCCTTTCCAACCCGCAGCGAATACTTCGTGGCGATCACGAAACGGTCCCGTTCGCCTTTGGTGAATTCCCCGATGAATTTCTCGCTCGTTCCGTTCGTGTAATTGCATGACGTATCGATGAAATTTCCTCCCGCTTCTGCGAAGGCATCGAACATCTGCCTGCTGACTTCCCTGGAGGCGCCCCAGCCCCAATCCTCGCCGAATGTCATTGTCCCAAGACATAACTCCGAAACGTTCAGTCCGCTGTTACCCAAGGTTTTATAAAGCATCGTTCCTCCTATATTTTTTCGACTTCAAGTTGAAGTTCCGTCACATACTGATCCGGATTTTGTGCCAGGTGGCTTGGCGGCAATTCAAAATCCAAGTCGTCTGCGCCGTAACGCAAATACACCTCACGGATGGGACCCAGCATACGGTAGCGGTTTGCATCGATCCAATTCAGGAGGGCGTTATACGCTTGATACAGGGTTGCATAACCGCCCGAATGCACCACACATGCCGCACTTGCTATGGCGGGCATCTCGCGCACCTTGATTGTCCCAGTGCCGGGTATGGCAAACGCCAGCGGCACCGCAACTTCCGCATCGATTTCGGTTTCGCGATATTCCGCGTCATAGTAAATCGAAAAAGGGGGCTTATCCGCTCGGGCTTTTTCAAACCGGGCTACATACATTTCCAGCTCATTAAACATGGACGAGATCCGTTCATCATCCTCAGCAACCTCGCGATACGACGCTGCCAACTCCGCGCCGACACTTCGCAAAATCACATCGTACATGCCAGCCTCCTCTCTCCGGTTCAGTTGGCGGATGCGCACCTCGAGCCGTGACAGCCTCGACCGTTCCTCCTGCATCTGCTGCTCGATCTCGGCGCGTTTCAACCTGAACATGCCGAGCATCTGTTCGGAAGACAGCCCTTCATCGAGCATCCCGGCGATCTGCTCGAGCGAAAAACCCAGGTCGCGTAATGCCAGAATCCGATTCAAGCGCGGAAGTTGATCCGCTGTGTAATAACGGTAATTGGTGACCGAATCCGTTTGAACTGGCTTGAGCAGGCCCAACTGGTCGTAATGCCTCAGCATCCGCACTGAAACGCGGCTCAACTTGGAGAATTCACCGATCTTGAACATGCCTCATATCCTTTCACTTTATACACTTTAACACAGTGTCAAAGTCAAGGGATGGATGAAGATGAATTTGTTAGAATAGACGAATATGACCCGCTGGCTCGATCCGCAACCGATTGACATCCCCGCCTCGTTCCAGGACCTAGGCTTGACTCCCCTCATCGCGCAGACCCTCCTCCGCCGCGGAATCAACTCTCCCGTCGAAGCCGAGGCGTTCTTATATCCCGAAAAGAATCTCCCCTCACAGTTTCCGGACATCCAAAAAGCCGCAGACATCATCCATGCGGCAATCCAAAGTGGAGAGAAGATCTGCGTCTGGGGCGACTTCGATGTGGATGGGCAAACCTCCACAGCCGTGCTTGTGCAGACCCTTCGAGCGCTGAATGCGAACGTCGTTTATTACGTCCCGGTGCGCGGAAAGGAAAGCCACGGTGTACACATCGAATCGCTCAAACCCATCATCGATAACGGCGCAAGGTTGCTGTTGACCTGCGATACCGGCATCACCGCCCATGAAGCCATTGACTTCGCCAACTCACACGGACTCGATGTAATCGTCACCGATCATCACGATCCGGGCGAAACCCTGCCAAACGCCAAAGCCATCATCAATCCAAAGTTATTGCCTGAAGATCATACGCTGGAAACCCTTGCAGGGGTTGGTGTTGCATACAAACTTGCTGAAGCGCTCTTAATCGAAAATCAAAGATCCGAAACCGAAAATCTTCTTGATCTCGTCGCTCTCGGTCTGATCGCCGACGTCGCCTTGTTGCAAAACGAAACCCGCTCGCTCGCCAAACAAGGGATCGAGCGACTGCGGACCACAAGCCGCCCCGGCTTGCGCGCAATGGCGGAGCTGGCAGGCGCATCGTTCGATTCGCTGACGGAAGAAACCATCGGCTTCACCTTCGCGCCGCGCCTTAACGCGCTCGGCCGCCTCGGTGACGCCAATCCCGCGGTTGAATTGCTGCTCACCGATGACTCCGCTCGCGCTCGTGTGCTCGCCGCGCAGATCGAAGGACTGAACGCGCAACGCCGTATGCTCACCAAACAAGTCACTGACGCGGCTGAAGCGCAACTCAGAGAAAGCCCTCAATTGCTCAATCAACCCGTTATCATTCTTTCGCATCCCAACTGGCCCGGAGGCGTGGTCGGCATCGTTGCCAATAAACTGGTCGAGCGTTATCACAAACCCGCAATCCTTTTCAATGAATCGGACGACGGCACCCTGCGCGGCTCGGCGCGTTCCATCGAAGGCTTGCATATCATCGAAGCGATCACAACCCAAAAGGATTTGCTTCTCGGCTTCGGCGGACATCCCATGGCAGCAGGCATGTCTTTGCATAAGGATAAACTTCCCGCTTTTAGAAACGGCATGGGCAGGGCAGTGGAAAAACAACTGGGTGATATGGTCTTCGAAGAACCCAGGCTTCAGATCGACGCCTGGCTTGGACTCTCCGACCTGAGCCTCGACCTCGCCGATAGTTTGGAGCTGCTCGCTCCCTTCGGCGCAGGCAACCCCGAGCTGACTCTCGCCACGCGCAACGTGAAACTCAAATCCGCAGTTGCGCTTGGGAAGACGAAGGAACATCTGCGCCTGAACGTGGAAGATGAAAACGGTGAGATCGCCAGTTTTCTGTGGTGGGGCGGCGCGGGCGAGGAACTTCCTCCCGCCGATTCCAAATTCGACATTGCCTACACCCTGCGCGCCACCACCTACCGCGGGCAAAGACAGGTCACCCTGCAATTCAAGGAATTCCGCGTCACCGAAGAAAAGCCGGTCGAAATCAAAGAATCGAAATTGGAAGTTAGAGATTTGAGATCGCAACCTGCAACCTTAAACCTGCAACCATCCACTCTCATCTGGGCAGAGGGTCCCGACAGATCCGCTGGGGTGAACAGACTTGAACTGACACAGGCGGAAGAACTGACCATTTACACCACACCGCCCTCCCCTGCCGAATTGCGCAAAGCGCTGGATGTCGTCAAGCCAAAAATCGTTTATGTGTTTGCCAAACCTCCCGCCGAGCAAAAGCCCGATGAATTCCTGACCTACCTCGCAGGCTTGTGTAAATTCGTCCTCAATCAACGCCGGGGGAAGACCACAGTTTCCGAACTTGCCGCCGCCTCGGCTGCACGGGAAAGCGCCCTACAACTCGGCCTGGAGTGGCTCGCTGCAGGCGGTCAGCTGACAGTGAGCATCGAGGATGATAACGTGCTATTATCGAAGGAGACGCAGGAGAAGAACCCGTACCTGCAAGCGGAGTTGTTTATCGCACTGCGCGGTGTGTTGAATGAAACATCCGCTTACCGGAAGTATTTTGCGACGGTGCCGGACCTCAAAGGTATATTCAAGTTGTAACTCTTTCGCCGGGGTTTTCACTGAACCCGTCGAAGTGGCGGCGAAGGGAGCTGCCCATGAACGATAAAAACATCTCCTGGCTCCTCGAAGGCGACCCGTCGATTCGCTGGCAGGGTCAACGCGACCTATTGAACTTTCCGCCTGCAAAATTCGAAGCGGAGCGGGGGAAAATCGCCAAGGAAGGCTGGGGCAAACGCCTACTCGATAAACAGGATCCTGACGGCCGCTGGGGCGGCGGGATGTACGGTCCCAAATTCATTTCCACCACCTACACCATGCTGACCCTGCGCCTGCTCGGTCTGCCGCCGAATAACCCGCAGGCAAAACGTGCCTGCAAATTATTTCTCGACGAAGGCTTTTACACGGATGGAGGCATTAACCTCTTTTCGCGCGCAGTCTGGAAACACAGCGAGACTTGCATTACGGGAATGATCCTTTCCCTGCTGGCGTATTTTCACCACAACGATGAGCGTCTCCACGCAATCGCCGCGTATCTCATCGGTCAACAAATGAAGGACGGTGGCTGGAACTGCGAATCCTATAAAGGCGCGACCCATTCCTCTTTTCACACGACGCTTTCCGTGTTGGAAGGATTATACGAATACGAATGCTTCTTCCCGGAAAAGAAAAAGCACATCCGTCCGGTCCGCGCGCGTGGACATGAATTTTTATTGAGGCATCATCTGTATAAATCGCACCGCACCGGGAAAGTTTTCGACCCAAAGATGACGACCATGCCCTTCCCTCCACGCTGGCGGTACGACTTCCTGCGCGCGCTGGATTACTTCCAAGCCTGTGATGCAAAGAAGGACGAAAGGATGAAAGACGCCATCGAGTTATTGAAGCGCAAGCAAAAACCTGATGGACGCTGGGTGATGAACACCGGAATGACGGGAAGAAAATATTTCGACCTGGAAAAAGCGGGTCAACCAAGTCGATGGAATACACTCAGGGCGATGAGGGTGTTGAAGTGGTGGAAAAAATAGACTACCTCTCGTAATCGATAAAATCATCCACACCTAATACGTCTTCATACCGGGTCAATAATTTGGCTGTTTTTTGCACAAATTCCCCATTAAGATCTTTCTTCTTACTTTCCAATTCTTCTTTATGAGCGATCAACCGTTCCCGGAAGCTTTTCATGGATGAATCAGGTAACAGCGGCTCAATCTCGCGGATCAATGCAAGCGTTTCTTCGATGATCACCAAACCCTTCTGCAATGAAATATCGCCCTCTTCCAATTGACGGAAGACTTTGCATTTGTACTTCACGCAACTCTTGGGATAAACCGGCAGACCGTAAATCCTGCACGTCCCATCCCACATCGGGCAGGGTTGAAGGTATCCGCGCTGGCGCGGGTCGTCGCGGATGACTTTGATCCCCAATTTTTCGATCCCGTCGAGTTCGGGAGCATTGAGTCTCACCCACGAAAAGAGATGACCGGAACAGCACAGTCCGCAGGCTTTGCATAAGGCTTGCGATTGAGAATTAGCCGATTCCATTTTAGATCGCGTAGGGACACGATATATCGTGTCCCTACGCGAGGATTCATTCGCCAAACTTGATCCCCTGCGCCAATGGAAGTTCTTTCGACCAATTAATTGTGTTGGTCTGCCTGCGCATATAGGTCTTCCAGGCATCCGAGCCGGATTCGCGCCCGCCGCCGGTTTCCTTTTCGCCGCCGAACGCCCCGCCGATCTCCGCGCCGGATGTGCCGATGTTGACGTTTGCAATACCGCAGTCCGAACCGCCCACGGAAAGGAAGGTCTCCGCCTCGCGCATCGAATCGGTGAAGATCGCCGAGGAAAGCCCCTGCGGAACATCGTTGTGAATACGAATCGCTTCTTCGATCGATTCGTATTCGAGCAGATACAGGACCGGCGCGAAGGTTTCGGTCCTGACAATCTCGGTCTGCGCCGGCATTTTGATGATGGCAGGCGTTACAAAATTCGGCCCAAGCTTTGGGAGCATTTCGCCGCCTGTCAGGACTTCGCCGCCATCCGCCTTCGCCTTGTTGACGGCATCCATCATCTCTTCCACCGAGGTATTGACCACCAGCGGTCCCATCAAAGTATCGGGCTGGAGCGGATCGCCGATGCGCACCTGTTTGTATGCTTTCACCAGGCGGTTGGTCAATTCCTTCGAAATGGATTTCTGCATGATGATCCGGCGGGTGGAGGTGCAGCGCTGACCGGCCGTGCCGACCGCGCCGAACAGAATCGCACGCGTGGCCATATCCAAATCTGCATTCGGCGTAACGATGATCGCGTTGTTGCCGCCGAGTTCGAGGATCGTTCTTCCAAAACGCCGCGCCACCGTCTCTGAAACATGAATGCCGATTTGCGTTGAACCGGTAAAAGAAACGAGAGGGATGCGCTTGTCGTTCAACATCAAATCGCCGACGTCGCGCCCCGAGCCGATCACAAGATTGAAAATGCCGTTCAAGCCATGATCCGCCATGACCTTGTTGGCTATATGAGTGACGGCGATCGCTGTCAGTGGAGTATACGAAGACGGCTTCCACATCACCGTGTCGCCGCAAATGGCGGCGAGCGTCGAATTCCATGACCAGACCGCGACCGGGAAGTTGAAAGCGGTCACCAAACCGAGAATGCCGAGAGGATGCCATTGTTCATACATGCGATGCGCAGGACGCTCGGAATGCATGCTCAAACCGTACAGCATACGGCTCTGCCCCACAGCAAAATCGCAGATATCGATCATCTCCTGCACTTCGCCATGCCCTTCCGCACGGATCTTCCCCATCTCCACAGTGACAAGGTCTCCGAGAGGTTCTTTCATCTCGCGCAACGCATTTCCCAGATCCCGGACCAGGTCGCCTCGCTTCGGCGCCGGGACATGCCTCCACATAAGGAAAGCTTGGTGCGCCGCCGAGGCAACCTTCTCATACGATTCAGGCGTTGCCTGAATCACCTTCGCAATGACCTCGCCGGTCGTCGGATTGTATGAAGCCAGTTCCTTGCCGTTCTTATCCATCAGCCAGCCGTCCACGCCGGTACACGCCCCGGCATTGACGGGTTGAATCTTCAGTTTTTCGAGCAATGATTTCATGGCGGTTCTCCAATTAAGGTTTGATCGGATTTTAGCACGAGCAGGGGCAATTTTATTCCGGTTCGCGAATCAACCAGACAGCCATTCCGGCTCCAACAAAAGCCGCGATAATGATCACAACCACAAGGACTTTGGATGAGCCGAAACTGGCAGACGACGAATTCTCCTCTTCGATATCCGTGGGCGGAAGCGCTGTCAACGTCGGTGCGGGGGTGGCGGAAGATTCGGTCGCAGGCGCAGGTGTGAACGTGGATTGAGCCGTCACTGTGGAAGGGAGAGCCGCCGCCTGGGTCGCCCCAGTCATGACAAGCAATTCCTGTCCCTGATACACGGTCGAATCCGCACCCATGTTATTCAACGCCTGGATGCTTTTGATCGTCGTGCCGTATGCGATGGCGATGCTCCAAAGCGATTGGCCGTATTGCACTTTATGAATCACAGTTCCATCCGGGCGCGGCGTGCTGACAGTGACCGGCACCATGAATTGACTCGCGCCAGCCGATTCATTCGCCCCCGAGGGCGCACTCGTCATAATGGTGGAGGCGCTTTCCTGCTGCTGACCGCTGGACGTCACTGCCGCTGTATCGACCGCGTAATAATACGAGTCGCCGGATTGGGAAATTCCCGCGCCGATATGCGTGAAATTCCCCGAGAGCATCGTATTCATATGTTGGGCATCCTGCCAGCCATCCGGAACCCCGTTCCAGACAAGCGGTCCATAAGAACTGAGGATGTTCTCGGAACGAAAACCGCCCAATGAGAGATCGCCCGCGAGGGGAAATCCTAGTGAGAGCAATTGCTGGGTATAGGTCATGCCGCCGGGGCGCGCATGCGTGATGTTTCCGGTCGCTGCCATATAATCCGCCTGGGATTGGGCGGTCTGCATCAGGATGGGATGGATCGGGAGGGGAGCCAGCCCGTAGGTGAGTCTTAAGTTATTCACCGCGTCTATCAACTGGGAAGGTGAGGTGATGTTCGTTGGCGGCCGCGCAGAAACCGAATCTCTCGGAGCAAGACCCGTCACGAGGAGCAAAGTCACAAATATGATAAACGGGAAATACTTCATTTTGCCGGTTTTCATTTCAATAACTTCTTCAGGGCGAGCAGCAGCCGGTCCATGTCGCGGCGTGAATTATATCCCTGCACAGAGAGGCGGATTAATTTATTCTTATTCCATGCGAAGACGGGAATCTCGACGCGGTACTCGCCGTATAAACGCGCTTTAAGCGCGGCGAGGTCGGTATCCGCCGGGAGCGAGGCGACGCTCATTTGGGCAAACCAGGTTTCGGGGTCAGAGTGAAGCGGCGGGACTCCGGTCAGATCGTGGAGTCGCATCCACGTCTCCAGCGCGAGTTTATGACACGCGCTTCGCACCTCCGCCCAATCATGATCCCGTTGAAATTCAATCGCCTTCGGGACGGCGAGGAATGAAGCCACATCGCGCGTCCCCCACCACTCGTGATGATCGATGAAAGTGGAATCGCCGGGCGTTTCGGATTCGTATCCCCAGGAGACCACCAAGGGCTTGAGCAAATGCTGGACTTCGGGGCGCGCGTACAAAAACCCCGCACCTTTAGGAGCGCACAACCATTTGTGGAGATTGCCGCCGTAGAAATCAGCGCCGAGCGAGTCGAGATCCAATGGAATCTGCCCGGGCGCATGAGCGCCATCGATGACGGTGATGATGTCCTGCGATTTTGCGCGTTCGACAACCTTTTCGATGGGGAAGATCGTGGCGGTCGGCGAGGCGATATGACTCAGGAAAACGATTCGAGTCTTCGAAGTCACGCCGCTCCAGAAGGATTCGAGAAACGATTCATGGGATGAAATATCGACGGGATGATTGATATAGGTAAAACCGCGTTCCCTGGAAAGAAACCGCCAGGTGCGGTCGATCGCGCCGTATTCATGATCGGTGGATAGGACTTCATCCTCCGCGCCCAATTCCAGCGAACGCGCCGCGATGTTCAGGGCGACGGTCACATTTTGGGCGTAGACCAGATTCCCCGCGCTTGTGCCGAGATAATTTGCGAGCGATTCGCGCGCAGAGCGCATCAGGCTGTTATAGCGGACGCCCAAAAAATCCACGGGCTGCCATTCCAATTCCCTTTGCCAGCGCTGATACTCCTTAAAAACGGGTTTCGGCGTCGCCCCGAACGAGCCGTGGTTAAGAAAGGTCACCGAGGGGTCGAGCATGAAGTGTTTTTTCAGGTTGAGCATGAATCGGATTATATAGGAAGAATCTCCCACTCCCGTCATGTAATGAAACAGCGCAACGCCGCGACAGAGATTTGTATTTATCGTCGATATTTTCCAAGGAGGAAGAAATGACAGACCCGAAGATCACTTTGTACGGCGCCTATTGGTGCCCTGACTGCCGCCGCTCGAAGAAATTCCTGGGCGAGCAATTCATCCCTTTCAAATGGGTGGACATCGAGCAGGACAAGGAAGCCGAGCAATTCGTTTTACAAAAGAACAACGGCAAGCGCATCATCCCGACCATTGTGTTCGAAGACGGCTCGTTCCTCGTCGAGCCGACCAACGCGGAACTTGCGCAAAAACTCGGCTTGAAGACCGAAGCGAAGAAAACCTATTACGATCTGATCATCATCGGGGGCGGGCCCGCCGGACTCACCTCCGCCATTTACGGCTCACGCGAAGGCGCGGACGTCCTGCTCATCGAACGCTCCGGTTTGGGCGGGCAGGCTGGAATCACCGTCGGGCTGGATAACTTCCCCGGGTTCCCCGAAGGCATCAGCGGGCAGGAATTTTCCGAGCGGGTGACACAGCAAGCCAAACGATTCGGCGTGGAAGTCCTGCAAGCCGTGGATGTGGAACGATTGGAAGAAGAGAACGGCTATCACGAAGTGTACACATCGGACGGCAGGCATTATCACTCGAAAGCGATCCTCATCGCCACGGGCGCATCGTACCGCCGGCTGGAAGTCCCCGGCGAGGACGATTACATCGGCGCGGGGATTCATTTCTGCGCCACGTGCGACGGTCCGTTTTACAAAGGCGCAAAGGAGATCGCCGTCATCGGCGGAGGGAATGCGGCGGTGGAGGAAGGCCTGCATCTGACCACTTTCGCCGACAAAGTGACCCTGCTTGCGCGCGGCGACAAACTCACCGCCAGCCAGATCGCAATCGATAAAGTGACCGAACCCGGTTCGAAGGTCCAGGTGAAATACAATACGGTTGTGGAATCCTTCGATGGACAGGAATCAAAACTGAAATCCATCAAGACGCGAAACACAGTAACCAACGAGACCGAAGAGTTACACCCGGCCGCGGCGTTCGTCTTCATCGGGCAGCAGCCGAACACAGAATTCGCAAAAGGATATCTGGAATTGGACCCGGGCGGCTTCATCCTGACCGGTCACGACCTGCGGCATCTCAAAAAGATGGATGCGCTGCCGTTTGAGACCAGCATCCCGGGAATCTTTGCAGCGGGCGATGCGCGGCATGGAAGCGTCAAGCAGGTAGCGTCCGCCGTGGGCGAAGGCGCGGCGGCTTCGATCTCGATCCGGGAGTTTTTAAAACGGGGATAAATATCATTCCGGGCGACCAACGGGCGCGAAAAATGATGTGCGGCAATCGTGGGTATAATCCCTCTTATGCAATTCAATTTGTTTCGACAATCCGACATTCCCGAAAAATTTCGTCCCAATTTCAAACATCTGTATCTCGACATTGCCTGGTTCGGCGTGGTGAGCGGCACCGCGATCAACTTTCTCAACGTGTATGCGGCGCGCCTCGGGGCGAGCGCACTGCAGATCGGCCTGCTCACCGCCACATCCGCCATCGTCAATCTCTTCCTCGCCATCCCCGCCGGTCATTGGATCAGCAGACGCCATACCGGCAAGGCGGTCTTTTGGTCGTCCGTGCTCTTTCGCATCGGTTACCTTCTTTGGATTCCGCTGCCCTGGCTCTTCGACGAACAAGGTCAAATTTGGGCGCTGGTGCTCCTGACCTTATTGATGGCGATTCCGCTCACGCCGCTCGGGGTCGGTTTCAATGCGCTTTTCGCCGAAGCCGTGCCGGAGCGATTCCGCGCGCGGGTCGCCGGGACGCGCAACGTCACCTTTGCTATCGCCTATATGTTGACGTCGCTCATTGCAGGCTACATTCTCAAGAACACAAACTTCCCCGCGGGATATCAGATCGTCTTCGCCATCGGAGCCTTCGGCGCGGCAATGAGCAGCTACCACATCTTTCACGTCACACCGTTGCAGGAGGAAACCCGCGCGCCTCAAACGGACCCGATCCCGGTCAGCGACCCGAGCCCCGCCCCTCCCCGCGGCATCGAAGCGGCGCTCCGGGCAGACATCTGGAAATCGAATTTCAAGAAAGTCCTGCTGGCTTTATTTTTCTTCCACTTTGCGCATTACCTCTCCGCCCCTTTATATTCCCTCTACTACGTCCGCAGCCTGAACCTCAACGATGAACACATCGGCATCGGCACCGCACTCTACTACCTGACCGTGTTGATCGCGTCCACCCAGCTTGGGCGGATCGTACACCGCTTCGGAAACAAGCGCGTCACCGGTTTCGGCGTGGCAAGCATGGCGACCTACCCGATCATGCTGGCGCTCTCGCACAATGTGCTGCAATTCTACGGCCTTTCCTTCGTGAACGGTTTTCTTTTTGCGCTGGTCAACGGTTCCTACGCCAATTACATGCTCGAGAACATCCCCGCCCACGACCGTCCCGCGCACCTGGCATGGTACACCATCATGTTCAACCTCGCCGTCCTCTCCAGCACGTTGGTCGGTCCACTCACAGCGGATGTCATCGGGCTTGCCCCGGCGCTCATTGCCTTCGGCGCAGCGAGGATCGTGGCGGGATTCTACCTGCTCAAATGGGGATGAATCATCTCGGTATGGCGGCGATGGTCGAGTAGCACGAAACCATATCGAGACCCGCCGCCATCAACCGCCATCCATAATCATCCATGCTACAATCATCCCGTGACCGAGAACATCAAGATCGTTGCATCCAACCGCAAAGCCGGTTTTGAATATACCCTGCTCGAAAAGTTCGAAGCGGGCATCGCCCTGCAAGGCTCGGAGATCAAATCGATCCGCGCCGGGCAGATCAGCATCCAGGAATCCTACGTGGATGTTGAAAACGGCAAAGAAGCCTGGCTGCTCGAAGCGCACATCGCGCCGTACGAACAAGCCGGGAAACACTTCAACCATGAGCCGCGCCGCAAACGCAGGCTCTTATTGCACAAGAAACAGATCCGCGAATTATGGAACAACGTCCGCATCAAAGGCATGACCATCGTCCCGACAAAGGTTTACCTGAAAGAGGGACGCGCCAAGGTCGAGATCGCGCTTGCCAAAGGCAAGAAAGCCTACGACAAACGCGCGACGATCGCAAAGCGCGACGAAGCAAGAGAGAAAGAACGAGCAATGCGTGTGAGATAAAGTCTTAGCGAGGGCAATAGCCCGAAGCGGTCTTCTTATTCGCTAGAGATCGCATCGGGTGGAAGTTCGCCGCCCTCGCAATGACAGATGGAGACTACAGTGCCCCCTTCGACCATCGGTGGAATCAATTTACTACCCGACCCTGAAAAGCGCGCGATATACGCCAAATACATTCCGCAGTCCCTGCTGGATAAATTCAACCTGCCCCCGCTGACCTCGGCGGCGGGATACAACCTGCTGCAATTCCGTTTTGCATCCGGTTCCACAGATGTGGAAATGCGGCTGTATCACAAAATCGATTTTCCTGACCCGATCCTGTACGCGCATCTGACCGACACGATGAACGGACAGATCCACGTTTTGCTTTATATCCTCAACGACCCGGACTCTCCGCGCTTCGATGTGGACAAAATGCCGGACGGCACACCGACGAAGTTCGGGATATTGAGGCGAAACGTCGAGGCGGAGTCAAAGGCTTGTGAGGCGGGTCTGGCGCCGGGTCAGGTGCGACGCGGGCTGAGACTCTTGGGCGAAGCCATCCTTGCTTTCGAGGGGTTCGTCGCTTCGCTCGGTCATGAGATGTACTTCGTCGAGCCGCTGTATTATCACAACGCGGTCATCTTCGAGCGATACGGTTTTACTTATCAGATGGGGAAACGCCTGATGGAGAGCATCCATGCCGGGTTTCAACCCGGAGGCGACCTGTTCAATCAACTGGACGGCTCGACACCGTTCCGTAAACTCGAAGCCGCCGAGAGCATCCGCAAACGTTCATGGGCGATCCATGACGGGATCCTTGGCGAGCCGTTCACGAATGTGACGATGTATAAACGCGTGGGGAAACCGGCTGGGATCGATACGGCGCAGGGATGCAGGTGGTAAGGGCTAAACCCGCATCACTCTCACCGACATCGGTTCGCTGATCCCCTTCAATTCCAACTTACGATCCTCGAATTGACTTCCATCAATTCCCGCCCGTTCTAGCGCTTTTTCACTGACGATGATCTCCCCCGCCGCCGCTTTTGAAGCAAGCCGCGCGGCAGTATTCACCTCTTCACCGATCGCCGAAATATTGACCAGCCCCTCCGCGGATCCCATTGCGCCGAAATACGCCACCCCGGCATGAACGCCGATGCCGACGGGGATGCCCTCCTGTTGCATGAGACGCGAGATGCCATTCGCCGCACGGATGGTCCTTGCCACATAATCCCTGCCGGCAAAACCCGCGCCCCAGAACGCCGCAACGGCGTCGCCCGCGAGCTTTTCGAGCAAGCCGAACTCATCGGAGATCACCCCGGAAGCCCCGACGAAAAAACGATTGATAAGTTTTTGAAACTCCATCGGGGTCATCTGCTCCGAAAGGGCTGTGGACCCGCGTACATCCGCGAACAGCATGGACATCTCAACCTCTGCGCCGGAGGGGAATTTCCTGGCAAAGTCCTCGCAAATGTTGCAGAAATTCGGGTTCAGGTGGGATTGTTTTCGATTGTACAGCGCGCTGACCACCGCGCCGCCGAACCCTTTGAAGGGAGCATGGCATAACTTGCATCGAGGGTCATGCGGCAGGAAGTGAAACAGGCGATACAGCTGCTTCTCCACGGTGACGGCATCGTTCATGAACCAGTCGCGCCAAACTTCGCCAGCGTTCTCTTTATTCATAGCCATCGCGCACATCCTTTATATACCGATAAGATTCGAAACAGACCGGCTTGATTTAATCACATTTATGGCAATACAACAATGACGGTTTGGATCATCGGTTTCCTGACTTTGCCGGGAACCAGCACCGCAGGTCTTTGCGGAAGATCAAAGCGGCGCCTCCCATGATGACATAACCGAGGAGAAGGTACAGGAAGGGGATTCCCGCAAAGATGATCACCGACGTATCGATGCCGTAACCCGCAAGAAGGGTTCCCATCATATCCCCCAGCCAGCCATCCCCGTAACTGAGAGCGAACAAAACGATGAACCCAAGAGCCAGGCGCGGACCCGATGCAAACCAGCCGCGGCGTTCCGAGAGCGAGTTGACCATGGCATAGATCAGCCAGACGGTGAGCGCCAGGGACAGGACATGGACAACCAGAAGGCCGGTTATTTCGAAAGACTCGCTTTTAAAATACACCCACAACCTCGCGTTCGTCATCTCGAGGAGATAGGACAGGAACGAACCGAAGTGCAGGATCGCCGCAATGATGAGAAAATCCACCAGGGCGAGGACGATATTCGGCATGGCGCCTTCGTTCCCGCTCGTGGGGCGGACGCCGATCGCCGCAAGCATCCGCGCGGGCTGGGGCAGTAATTGCGCGAGGGCATCCAGGTTGCGGACCCCCTTGCGGAAATCGATCCACTGCATGCGCGAAAGTTTCTCCGAGATCCTCGTCCTTTGGACAACGATGGGATACACCACCTGTTTTTCGGGATCCGCCTCTGTGTCGGACTTGAAGCGTGAGGCAAGCACGAGCACTTCCTGCGCCGATTCGATTCCCTCCGCCGCGCTGTGACCGTATCTCCTTAATTCAGCGGCGATCTCCTCGGCAATTCTTCCGTCTTCGGGGGCGTGGTCAATGAAGAAGCGGACCGGCTCCGGATTGGAAATATTTGGGTGAAGAATGTTCGCAAACTTCGGCAGGGTTGCTTCGGGTTTGCCCCAACGCTGCATGGCGGGCAGGCGCAGGATCAGAAGCAAAAGGACGGACACAAACGGAATAATGAAGAAGTGCAGATAAAGAAATATCAAACCCAGATTGTAAAGCAACGGCGCATTCGGGTCGTATTCAGGGTTCGGATCGACGAAACCGAATTCAAGACCCAGTGCGATGCTGAAGAACAGCGCTAAAGACAGAGTCCACAACGCGGTTTGGACCCGGCCGATATTGAAGTTGCGTTTGAAAATTTGAACGGGCAAAGGGACCAGCACCCAGGGGATCAAAATGGTCCAGACCGCAAATATCGAATAGATCG
This sequence comes from Anaerolineales bacterium, assembly GCA_015075725.1. NCBI lineage: Bacteria > Bacillati > Chloroflexota > Anaerolineae > Anaerolineales > Anaerolineales bacterium. Next base: position 4,095,291 of record JABTTV010000001.1, read on the forward strand.
CAGTAAAGACGCTCAGGACCGCCGCCAGCCAGATCACTGCCGGGGCTTTGAAACCGGTTTGCGGCGCGGGTCGAGGCGGCGCGGACGGTGAATCGATCCGTTGAAATAATCGCTTCAATGCAGAGCGATAACCGCCGCGAAAGTCCACCCACTCGAGCGGTTCCAATTCGGGAGGGAGGTCGACCGCCTGGAAGATCAAAAGGATGATGCGCTTCCCGCGTTCGAGATAATAACGCCACTCGATCTCGACGCTTTTCGAGGCGATTGATTCGGGCGAAACGACCAGTAGAAGCAGTTCCGACTCATCCAGGCCTTTGTGGATCTGGTCGAGCCACGGACGCCCCGGAATCAGACTGCGATAATCCAGCCAGGTTTTGAACCCGCGCCGTTCCAACTGGTGGGCAAGGTCGTCCACGAACCCGATGCAGTGACGGGAATAACTGATGAAGGTAAACGGCTTCATAACGCTGCAATACAAACCATTGATCGATAACCCTATTGATTTTCTTCCGGCGCCTTTGACCCGGGCTCCTGCATCACAGTGACCGCGCCTTCCGTTTTACGCGTAATATATTTGCGCGTGTTCATGAAGATCCCGCCGAACAGACGGACAGCCAGCCAATAGAGTCTGCGCGGGGCGAACCTGGCATCCTCCAGAATATTAAAGAAGATATCGTCCGCCATTTTGCGGGTGTAGACCGGTTCTTCGGGAGGAAGATCGGGCAGGAATTGGTAGAGCGCGTCATGCACGAGCGAGGCGTGATAGGCTTTGGGCTTCCCGGTCCGGTCCGAGAGAATCCCATCCGGCGTGCCGACCACGAAAAAGTCGAAGAAGGAGAATTTCGGGGTGCATCCGTCCCAGGCGTAGCCCCTGTTGACGGTGATCCTCCCCGAAGTATCGATGGTCATCCTGATCTTATTCTCTTTTTTCGTGTCGCGAAACTCGTAGTTCTTGTCGAACGCGATTCCCGTATCCCACACATAGTTCTCGCTCAATGTGAATAACTTGTAGACTCGAAAGATCCAGTTGATGCCTTTTGGGCTGCTCATGGTGGTCTGCTCCTTCCTTGGGCGGGATGGTTCTATTTGGCGAATCTGGTATTCTGGTTAATTTTACTGTACTCAGTAAGGTACGGGCTCTTCTCTTCCAATAAAAAGTGATTGTTACACCACCTCGATGTTCATTCCCGGTTGTAGGATAGTTGTCCGCGTGTGGCAATGACCACTATCAATGCAATCGCCGCGAATGTCAGCGCCGGGATCCAACCGCTGAAGACGAATGCCTGCATGGTTGGAGATAGATCCGTTGGCAAGACCCTTGCGCCGACCGAGATGGACGCATTGCTCGATGAATGGAACAGGATCATCAACAATATGCTGCCGCGGGTATTGTTGTAAATCCACGTTGCAAGGATCGAAAAAGCGATACCGGAAACGATCAAGGGCAGGAGTCCGCCTGTCATCCAGCCGCCCAGAAACCCCGGAAGATGCCACAAAGCCCACAATACGCCAAGGATGATGGTGCCGATCAGCGGACCGTACTGTCTTTGTAAACGCGGAAGCGCAAACCCGCGCCAGCCTGGCTCCTCCCAAAGCGGACCGAGAATGATCCCTGCGACCAAATTCACCAGATAAGTGACGAGAACAAGGCCGATGTTGCCAAGAAATTCGGACCAAACGGAGGCGCCAAGGATGATCGAAGCGACGGTATTAAGTGCGAGGAGGGCACCGAATAGGACGATCAACCACCAGACCCATCCCGCCCGCCATTGGATATAACGTTTGAAGAACTCACGCAGTCCACTTCGTCCATCCACCACGGCAATGACGATTACCGCTGAAAGCGTCGGTCCGGCCAGCGCTCCCAGTACCTGGAATGGCTCGACGGGGAATTGGGGGTTAAGGATGAGCGGCAGGACGGCGATCCACGAAAACAGGAAAGCCATTACAAAGAAAGAAATCAGGGGCGATCTTGCGATTACGGTTTTCATTCGGCGCTCTCCTTTGTGGATTTGAAACCCCCGCACCGATGGCAAGGTACGATATCAAGACCGGTGCCGCCTCCCTGTTGGGAGAAAGCCAGCTTCTTCTGAAATAAAAATTTGACCTGAAAAATCGACGAATCCGCCAATTACTGACAAGGCGCTCTTCCCGCCTGGAAAACACGCGGTAACTCCTCAAAATGAACTCTGATCATAATATTCCAACACCCCCATCAACCAGGAAATGAGACAAACCCATACCCTCTCCTTTTAGGAGAGGGACAAACGGACACGCCGATTACTCAAGCCAATCAGGGTGAGGTTCTTCCCCGTCCGTTTTGATCCGCGATTCCGCGACTGAGCCCCAAACAAAAAGGCGGCTGTTATGCCGCCTATTTTCTCTATGCCTTCGCAAAACTCATATCGCGCGGCATCTCATCATACGTTCTGCCATCGAGCATTCTGCCTGCTTTCTTCTTTTGGAATCCGCCCCATTGCTTGAAAAATAATGGGACATTCGCCTTCCTGCACTGATCGCGGAATCCCACCACTCGATTCCTGGACGCGTTCCCTTCTCCCGTGTTCGTGAAGTGATTTATAATATCTGCGTAATCAGGAGTAACTTTATGGAAGCCTATCGAACAAAAATCAAAATCAAAGACCCCAAACAGGTGATTTTATCCAATCTGCCTTTTCGTTCTGGTCAGGTCGTGGAGATCGTTGTCTCTGTGCCAGATGAAGATCGAAAAGCGGCAGTGGAAGAATTCAAAGCATTGTTCAAAGAAACTCAGTCCCTGCCACAGGTGCAAGCCCTCACCGAAGAAGAGATTCTGGCGGAGATCGAAGCCTATCGGAGAGGCGAATGAAGGTCATCTTCGACACGAGCGTGGTCATTTCGGCTGTGCTGAAAGACCGTGTTCCTGAAGAAGTGATCTTATTCGTTCTTGGTAATCCCGATTTCACCTGGATAGCCTCCACAGAAATCGTCAACGAGTACATGTCTGTCATCAAACGGGGAAAGTTCAAACTCTCCGAAGAGACCGTTCAAAAATGGCGAAGCATTTTCGAACGACGCGTCAAAGTTGAAGAAGCGACGCTCGAAGTGGATTTCCCACGCGACCAGAAGGATGCGATATTTCTGGCGTGCGCGTTATCCGTCAAAGCGGATTACTTGATCACGGGGGACAAAGACTTTGAAGAAGCCCACAAAGCGGGTGTGACCACTGTCATCAAGGTATCGGAATTCAAGCGATTGATTGTTGAGAATTGGTAGGCGGGACGGAGACATTCATTTCGCTCGCCTAACAAAAAGACGGCTGTTACGCCGCCTCTTATCATGCCTTCGCGAAACTCATATCGCGCGGCATCTCATCATATGTTCTGCCATCGAGCATTCTGCCTGCTTTCTTCTTTTGGAATCCGCCCCATTGCTTGAAGAAGAAAGGGACTTTCGCTTTCTTGCACTGATCGCGGACTCCCACCACCCACTCCCTCTCCAGCGGACGCGCGCCAGGACCCGACTCGCCGCCCACGATGACCCAGTTGATTCCTTTGAGATTCAGTTTCGGCAGCGGACCCAACAGCGGCTCAACGGACAAAAACTTGATCTTCGCGCCCGTCTTTCGCAAATCGTCAATTCGATAGACGTAATCCTTGTTCTCCACGCTGACGCCCATCCAAATATTATCCGCCCATTCCAAAAGCGGACTGAGTTCCGCCAGCCGTTCGGAGCGTTTGGTCAACACCTGGAACTGATGCCAGTGGGCGCGTTTCATCACATCGAAGACGCGCTGAATAAAGTCCAAAGGCACATCCTTGTGGAACAAGTCACTCATGGAATTGACAAAGATGACCTGCGGGGTTTTCCATTCCAACGGCTTTTCAAGCGCCTGCTCGTGCATGGACAACTTGAATCCGTTGACGTAATTCGGCTGTCCCATCGCTTGCAGACGCTTCGCCATCCGCTCGGCGTAGCAATGTTTACAGCCAGGGCTGATTTTCGTACAACCAGTAAGCGGATTCCAAGTGGATTCTGTCCATTCGATTCCTGAGCGCACCATTTCTCCTCCATCCCTCATTGGACATGAGCCTATCTTATTTCATGTCCATCCCCCTCGCACGTGGGGAGAGGGTATAGGGGTGAGAGTATTCACTAATGTGTCTCCTTTCTGTTCATCCTTTGAATATCCGTTAGTAACCCGCGCGTCTGTATCAAAGAACCATTTCGTTTATCTTGCAGATTTTGACGTGACGAGATTTACAAATCCTTCCCAGAACAATTTATCGTCTGATGCTAGCGAATATAATCGAATTAAGTCAATTACAAGACCAACCAAGAAGACTCGGAATTCTTCCGGCCTGGAAAAATCAATCTCGGGATCAGTGTAAGTAAGACTGTAATTCCTTGTAACCCCCTGTACTATTTCATAATCAGCGGATAAACCAAAAAGGCTCTCTTTTTTTTCTGTTTTGAAATGTTTTACCCAAAGCAATTGTAGCGAATACAAATAAAGGATTTCCGATTCCGATTCTGCAAAAGAATCCCAATAATCGAGTTTCACAAGACCACTAACAACGACTTTGGGAATCTGATCGATTATTTTGCGACGGTTTAACGCTGAAAACGGTGATCTGGGATTCCATTCTTTAAATCCTGCTTTTAGGATTTCACTTGCAAATACAATCCCGCGAACCAAATCTCCCTCCAGTCGCTGTGCAAAAGTCTTTTCGAATGCATCACTGATACTAGAGAAGTCGGTTGGGATTCTTGGCTTAGGTATCAACCCTTCAACTTGCGCAAAATCCAAGAATTGACCGACCAAAACAATGTTCTGGATTACTTGGTCACGACCAATGTTTGTTTGTTGATTGACTTGTTGGTTTCGTTGGTTGAAGTCTGTCATTGGCAAAGTCTCCTGATCGCCTTGATAGCGCTATTTGTGTATACTCATTTGAAGAGCTTGCCTACCAATTCGGCGGCCTGCGTCAAGGCTGTAACAAGTCCAGCGGCAGATGTTACCCCTTCAATAAATGCCTTAGCCTCGTTTAGATGATCGATGACCGCCTTGGGATTGGGTTTTTCTTTTTTTGTTTCTTTTGTCGCTTGCAATAGATGATATTCTGCTTCTACAGCTTTTTCTTGTTCAATTGCTTTAGCATCTCTCGCTGTTTTTAGTTCTGCTTGAAGTTTCTCAAGTTGCTTTATGAAATCATCAATATTTTGCGAAGAGTTTATGTTTATATCCCCTACGGCGTTGTATTGATAATTCACTTTTTGACCTCGCTGATCGAATACAGACATAGCGCCTCCATCTTGAACATTGTAAATAACGACCGAAAGAAGATCACCAAGCTGAGAGTTAGAGGGCATCTCCACCTGAAAGTCCCACTTCTCATCAAGGGTTAAAACGAATTCGAGCAGTCTGTTTTTTACAGTATCTAATATCTGTTGAAAATGCTGGGAACGAATAGTGTATCGAATTTGAGCATAGACATATCCTTGGTCCCCAACGATATCATTTACCATCGCTGTTATTTCTGGGGGTATAAAAAAATTTAGATCAGGATTCAAGGAATATTCCTCAACAGTTTTTAATCCATTATATACTCTGTAAACTGTAATATATTCCTTTAATTTTTTATCGTCAATTTGCCATGTCGGAACTTGATGATTATTTACTCGCCAGTAACCATTCGTCCAAAGCCCTACACATGAAGTTTGAATTACTCGATAATCGGGCAAATTATCAGGTGATTTATATCCATTTAACTCCCCATTGATCCATTCCTTTAGTTTTTCACTCTTAAGTTGCGATGCAAGAATCAACGCTTTACGAAGAATGGTTGACAAAGGCGTTTTTTCACTAATTAAGTCAGTCTGTATTTGTTTTAGTATTTCCATTAATTTTTCCTTTGTCTTAATACCCGTCTTATAAACTAAGTTTATCACACATAATTTTTCATCCCCAATTTATTTGATATCCATCACCTCCTCTTCCCTCGCCCCCTCTCCACGCTTCATTTTTCACTTCAAATACGACGGCGCGCGGATGTGACCTCCGCCCGCAAGAACTGCTCGCTTATTTCAAAAGAGATTTGATCAAATCCCAAAGGTCGGGTGATTCCAGGGCATCCCCAAAATCCCTCACCCATTTTTCGATGCGCTCCATATCCAAGTTTGGATATTTATCCGCAATCGTCCGAATATCCTCCAAATCCTTGGGACGATAAGCAATTGCTTTCATAATTATCAAATCTTCGGGGGTTGGCAGGCGGACGGAAAGATTAGCGAAGGATCTAATATCGCTTCTTTCCACCATAAGCGCGGCTTGCCCAAAAAGCCAACAGCGATCCCGCCGATAATTACACCCCGATCGTCGAATTTATGCAGAAGCCGTTGAAGCGCTTCAAGGGAGGCGCGGAATGGCTCCAGGCTTTTATCCATTTTCATAGTGCGCCTTAATTTTTGCCCAACGCAAAATCACTTCCATTTCGCCATCATCTTCCTCCCGTTCGATCCCCGCTTCAATGGCAAAACGGACAATGGCATTCAGTTTTCGCCAGTGATCTTCCAATGTCATGGCGCGCAACTCCTGCCGTTCGAACTCCTCGACGGCTTTCCAGCGCTCCCTGTAAAAGTGAATATCACCGATTTCCATAGGTTAATTATACCGCTCCAACTTCCTCACACCTCCATCTCCTCCTCTTCCCTCGCCACTTCGCCTCGTTCCATCTTCCTCTTCAAAACCTCAGGCCACTCGGACGTGTCCTCCGCCTGCAAGAACAGCGGACCGCTTCCCCTCCCCGTCAACAAATCCCTCGCACGCGCATTCAACACCGCCTTCGCCGCGTCGACTCCCGAAGCCGTGACCCCTGCCACGCCGTGACTCATTGTGCTTTGCCCGCACAGGAACAGACCCTCGAACTCCGTCCGCGCCGTGAAGCCGAGCGGACCCACCTGCGATGGCGACTTCTCGATCCCGTATAAATTGCCGCGCGTCGCGTTGAGATAATGTTCATTCGTCAGCGGCGTGCCGAGACTGTAATACACGATCCGCTTGCTCAACCCAGGGATGCGCTTCTCCAACCCGCGCACCATGCGCCACGCCAGATCCTCTTTCATCGCGTCGTAGTCGGCGGGACGCGCGCCATAGCGGGTGTGCGCCCACTTCTCGAACGCCTCATAGCCCACGAACGCGAACGACTCGCAGGTATGATGTCCAGAGTGCATCTTGGATGGGTCTTTCAACGTCGTGGCAGTCAAAAACATTCCAGGCGGCATCTCCTCTCTCAGCAAAGCATCCGTGAGTCCGTCCGTGTAAATCTTGTCCACGTCCGCGTGGTCGTAGTACCACATGTTGCCCGAGTCGAGTCCCGCGCCATGCAAATCCATGTCCGTTGCGAAGAACAGGCTGAGGCACGACGTCGAATATCGGACAGAATCCACTTTCCGTTTGAGCCGAGCCGAGAGGTTCTCCCTCCCGATCAACTTGCCGAACGTCACTTCAGGATCCGCATTGGAGATGACCACGCCCGCGCGGATCTCCTCCCCCGATTCCAATTCGACGCCGATGGCTTTTCTCCCCTCCATTATTATCCGCTTCACGCGTGACTTGAGCCTGATCTGCCCGCCCGAGCGTTTCAGCCCCCGAACGAACGCGCGCGGAATCGTGAACGCGCCGCCCATCGGGTAGTATCCGCCATTGAGATAGTGATGGGTGATGCCCGCGTGCATGAACGCGCTCACCCGCGACGGCGGCAGTCCGTGGTCGCCCGATTGACCCGCCAGCACGCCGCGCAGCACGGGGTCGCTGACGTGCGCGTTGATCAAGTCCGCGCCCGTCGCACGCATCCACTTGACGACGTTGCCCATCCCCTTCGCCGCCGCCAACGGTTTATCCATCCTGCCGATGTTGCGAAGCCCCTCGATCATGTTCGTCAGGTCGTCGAAGTAACCGTCAATCCCCTGCGCCTCCTGCGGAAAACGACTCTTCAACCGCTCGATTAAATTTTCTTTTCCTTTGGGGAAATCCACCTGTTTATCACCAACGACGATGTGATCGTACCCATCGGGGTTGAGTTCGATAAACGCCATATCTTGCGACACATCCAGCCCATCGTAAATCCGACGCAAGCCCCCGCCCTCCTGCAAATCGCCGATGTAATGCACCCCAGGGCTGAACCGATACCCGTTCAACGTGAACGAATGTGTCCACCCGCCAGGTCGGTCGTGCTGTTCGAGAACGAGAACTTTCTTGCCAGCGCGTGCCAATGCAACGGCGGCAGTCAACCCTCCCGCGCCTGAACCGATCACAATTACATCGAAGTCTGTCATGGCGAACTCCATTATGCGCTATTTTTGATTTGGCGGGATGCCGGGCACGCGTGTAAGCGCCTCTTCACTCAGATGGCTGTAATTCGCCCAATCGATGAGTCTGCCCCGCAAGTTCCCATTTGCATCTTCGATCTCCAGTTCGGTGATGGCGCAGTTGTAATACTCGGCATTTTGCAGCCAGGACGCGTCCAGATCGGGGCACAGTTCACGCAATGTGGCGGTGAAGATCCCGGCATGTCCCACCAGGACCAGGGTCCGATCCGCTTTGCCTTCCAGCATCTTAATGAAACCGCGTCTTGTCCGCTCGCGAGCCGTGACATAATTCTCACCGCCTGGTACCGCCGCCTGCGCGTTTCCGGCAAACCATTCATTCACAACCCGGTGATAGACCGCCCACGCTTCCGCGCTGTAGTCCCCTCCATCCAGTTCGCCCACATCCACCTCGCGGAATTCGTCCAGCACGATCGGCTCCAGGGTCAACGCCGCCGCGATGATCTGCGCGGTCTCATGCGCTCTTTTCATTCCCGAACAATAGATGCCATCGACCCGTCTGCGCGCCAGATATTCGCCCGTCTCTCGCGCCTGCATGCGCCCGCGTTCCGTCAACGGACGGTCGACCTTCCTGTAGGAAAACTGCCGCGCCGCATTGTCCATCCCTTCCCCGTGCCTGATGAAATATACCCGGTTCAATTGGTTCCTCTTCGACACCTGCCGTTTATTGCAGATATGCCTCGGTGCGGGAATAAATTCCTGATTCCACAGCAGCTTCCACCCGCGCCCCAGCCGATGATGATCCCGTCATCATCCATGAAGCCCTCCCTTTCAATCAGGCTTCTTGTAATAGCTGCAACGTCCACCCCGCCCAAGACGGCGCTCCCGCCTTGGTCTTCAGCAGCGGGAGCGCTTATGCGATACACCCATTATTTTATTTGGTACTTCCCGACGATCGATCGAACTTCTTTAACCTGCGCCTCCGTGAGCGGACCGAACTCCATCGCCCTGGCATTATCCTCCACCTGTTTCACCGATTTGAATCCGGGGATCGGAACCATACGGTCGTCCAATGCCCAAATATAAGCCAGCGCTCCCTGCGCCATCGTCCGCCCGTTCGATGTAAGGATGTCTCGAAGTTCATCCACGAGCTGCAATCGTTTTGCGAATTCGGGGCTGGAAAAATCGGCGCGCGAACGGATATCGTTATCCGGGAATTTGGAGCCGGTATTGAACTTTCCCGTCAATACCCCGCGATTGAGCGGATCCTTGTTGATGCCAGCCAGGTCGAAGTCGGCGCATAATTTCCGCATATCCGTATTATCGTAGATGGCGTTCAAACGGAACTGGATCGACGTGCAATGCTCACCGACTGCGAACACCCGGGCGTTGTCGACGAGATCCGTGCTCCAGCCATACCAGCGAATCCTGCCGGAAGAAACCAGTTCCTCCAGAATGCCCCTCAGCTCCACCGCCAATTTTGGGTCGTAGCCGCCGTCATGCAATTGGTAGATGTCGATGTAGTCGGTTTGCAACCGGCGCAGGCTGTTCTCCACGTCGCTTCGCACGTTCTTCATGATCTGAGCCGAATCGCCGTATACGGTTTTCTTTTCTTCGTTGACGATGTGACCGAACTTGGTCGCGATCACGACCTTATCGCGTTTTCCTTTGAGCGCGCGTCCCAACACCACTTCGCTGTGTCCCGCTCCATAGTTGGCGGCGGTGTCGTATAAGTTAACGCCCAGGTCGATGGCGGCATGCACCGCCCGGATCGACTCCTCATCGTCTGTGCTGCCCCATCCAGCCGGGTAGGGTTCCTCCCCCGGCTGATCCCACGTCCACGGACCGCCGATCGCCCAGCACCCCATGCCCAAAGCGCTAACCTCCACCTTGCTCTTTCCCAGGACTCGTTTCAACATTTTTTCTCCTTTCAGTTTTTATTAAGACCCTAAAGATACTTTTCAAATTCATCCCCCAGCGTCCTTTCCAGATAAGGCGTGACCTGCCAGAAATCCTTTAACTTCCTGTATTCCTCCGACCAGCGTGCATTCTTTCCCGGCGCGGATGTCCTGACGGAACGGATCATCAAATTCTTTGCAGTATGCTCGATGGGAACGAATTGGGTCACGTCCGTTCGATACCCCATGATGCGCAGGATGGCGGCGCGGAACGTATCTGTGAGGATGTCGCCCATCCGCTCGAAAAGAATTCCGTGACCCAGCACCGACGCCATCGATTCCGGCAGGGAGGCATGAGCCATTTGCACCTGCAGTTCATGCTGGCAGCACGGCGCGCAGATGATGACCCTGCTCCCCCAACGGATTCCTTTTGCAATGGCGTCATCCGTGGCGGTGTCACAGGCATGCAGAGCGACGACGATGTCGGGAGCTGTCTGCGTTTGATATTCTTCGATGCGGCCTGTTTCAAATGACAATGAATCCCAGCCGAATTTATTAGCAGTTTCGCGATGTCGTGCGATCAGATCCGCTTTGAGGTCCACACCGACGACATAAGCGTCAAAGTTCAAGATGCGGCGAAGGTAATAATGGAGGGCAAAGGTCAAATGGGCGCTGCCACAGCCGAAATCCACGACGTGAAGCGGTTTTCCATCGAATCCTTGAAGAGCGTTCGTCTCCTCCACGAGCCGAAGGAATTCGTTGATCTGTGTGTACTTTCTCTGCATATCCGCCTTGATCCTGCCGTCGCGGGACAGGATGCCAACCGCTTCAAGGAATTGTTTTGAGTTCTCAGGGGTCAGAATCCGATTCTTCTCGCGGTTATGAGAGAGGTCCGGCGCCGAAGCGGGTTCTTTGGTTTTGTGCTCGCTAACGAGCGCCTTGCCTTTTTTCGAAAAATTGACCTGCAGAGCGCCTGAGGTGTTCTCGACCAGGATGTTTCGAAACGGCAGAGCCAGAACTTCATCCAGCTTTGCAGCGGATTCATCGAGGGTGAAATTTTTCGATACATCTTTCTTGTCATCGAAATACGAAAACTGCAAATGATACATCCCCTTGATCTCCACAGGGCGGATCATGACCTTGACCCATTGCAGATCCGTCCCCTTTTGCCGGCCTGTGAACACAGCCCTTACAAAAGAATCGCGGTCAAGAACGTGCTCGCGGACATTTCCAGCATAATGATCGTCCATATCGATGCCCGGTGTTTATTTCGTTACTAAAAATGACACGCGGTATTCCCCTTCTTCCATCCCGGATGCCGATGTCTGCGGGAACGGGAGAACGCCTCTCACGCGGATCAAATACCCATCGTGCTCCACCCGGTCTTGCATTCCCTCGAAGGGACCCTCCGGGACTCGCCCGTTCGTATCCGTAAAAGCTTGCAGGACGAATTCTTGTGAGACGCCGGATCCCACCCGGACCTCCATCGTTATTGTCACAGGTCCGCTTTCAGTACATTCAATATCCAATGGACAACGCCCATCTCCCGGCACGCTTATTAATGTGATGGATAGGTCAGTCCCATTAATTTCTGCCGTCTGCCCCGGCGCAAGCACGAATTCATTATCCAGCCCGCCAGTGACCGGCGGCGGAGGCGAAACGGTCTGACAGGCGCTCAACGCGGCAACAATCAATAATCTTGATATGCTCTTCTTCAAGCCGACTCCGATTTACACCTTATGAACTTCAAAATATAGGAGTGAATGATCTGAAAACTGTTTGATCCATTCGTCCTGTTCCTGTGTCGTTTTCTTTTCCGCCCAGCCTCGCACAGATACGTCGCTTCCATTGAATTGGGTGAACACAAGATGGTCCGCCGCGACGACATGATCGAGGTTGGAATTCGGGATGCTGGATTTGCTCCCGTTCGACCATGTGGCGGGAGCGGTTTTTGTCAGCAGACGCATCCCGCGTTTTTTTGCCTGCTTCGATAGTTTGGTCAACTCATCATCCGGCGAAATATCCCGGCCTTTGACGAATTTATATTCCATTCCCATCGTGTTGAGATCGCCGAGGAAAATGTAATTGGCAGATTCACCCCCGGCTTTCTTCGCGGCGCCATCCAAAGGTTTGCGGAAATCGACCGCGCGCAGCATCATGTCGTCGCGCAAGCCGAGCCCGCGCGGATCGTTTCCACTGGCTGTGTGCAGGAAGAGAAGCGGGTAATGCTTGCCAGCCACCGTAACGGTCAGTAAGGCTCCCGGTCTCATGGCGGTCGCTCCGGATTTGAATTCGATCTTTTGCGTGAAGAACGCCGTCAATCCCTGCCGGACGCCAAGGAGAATCTCCTGCACCTGCGGACCTTCCGTAATGTGGAAGGTGTAATCCTTCATGGTCTGGACCAATTCCTTGAAGACGACCGAACCTTCCACTTCGTAAAGGGCAAAAATATCCGGCTTTTGTTTCTTTAGGAAGGTCACAACGCGCTCGACCCGCGAACGGTCCTCCTTGAAATGCTCCACATTCCAGGATGCAACTGAAAACGCCTTCGCCATGGGTTCCTCCTTTGTTTTATGAGAACGACCAGAACAAACCAACAATCATTATAGCGATTCTTTTACGATCAACCCAATGCCTACCCGAATCGACTCAATGTCCTGTATATCGCCCGCGCGCCGAATTCGATCGCCGCGGCGGGGACGCGCTCGTCTGCGGCATGAATGATCTGCGAGAAGTTGAAATCCTCGGGCAGGGTCATGGGCAGGAAGCCGTAGGTTTGAATCCCCAGTTTCGATAAGAAGCGACCGTCGGTCACACCGCTCAACAATAAAGGAACCGGCACCCCCTGCGGGTCGGCTTCGCGCAGCACACCAGCCAGTTTGTTGAAGAGCGACATATCCGGTTCGGCGGGTCCCGCATCATAACGAAGCACTTCGAGTTGGACGTCCTTCTCGAGGATCGGCCTGAGTTCGTCCATCATATCCTCCGGTTTGAATCCCGGAAGAAGACGCCCGTCCAATTCGACCGATACTTCGCCGGGAATGACGTTGACCTTGTCACTGCCGTGCAAAATCGTCGGGCTTACCGTATTGCGAAACAGGGGCTTGAACGTCCGCCCGCGTTCGCCGAGAATCCTCAAAATGAAATCCGTCAGCGCAGGGTTTGCCAAACGGCCGAGGACCAAGCCTTGAGGTCCGCCCAGAGCCGCAGCCATTGCTTCGACCATCATCCGCGCGGGAGGAGTCACATGCACCGGCAGATTTTTTTCGTCCAAAGCCTTGAGGAGTCTGGATAACTTCGCCATCGCACCGCCCCTCACAGGGAGCGATCCATGCCCGCCCGCGCCATGCACGGTGGCTTTCATCCAGCATATTTGTTTTTCAGAGATCATGACCGGATAGAAACGCTTCCCACCGATGGTCATCGAAAAGCCGCCGAATTCGCCGAGCGCGTACCGGATGTCCTTGAATAACCCGGGATGCTCCTCGACCAAAAATTTTGCGCCGAAATTGCCGCCCGCCTCTTCATCGCTGACGATGGCAAGCACAACGTCCCCGGGCGGACGCAAGCCCTCGGCGCTTGCGCGCAAAAATGCCGCCAGCATCATGGCGACCCCGCCCTTCATATCCAAGGCGCCGCGACCCCAAACATAACCGTCGATAAGTTTTCCATCGAAGGGCGGCTGCTGCCAGGGCTGTTTTTCCGTCGTCACAACATCGACGTGCCCGTATATCAACAACGGCGGTGCCCTGCCTTCACCCGGCAACCGGGCGATGAGGTTGGGACGGTTCGGGTCTTTGGCGATCAATGTGGATTCAATTCCCGCCTCATCAAGCAACTCCCGGATGTAGCCGATGCACGCCGCTTCATTCCCCGGCGGATTCGTGGTGTTAAAGCGAATCAACCGCTGCAAGATCTCAACCGGATGTTCATACAGAGTTTGCGGCATGGCGGCCTCCTTGTTGCTCGACCTTGTGTTTTATTATATGCCAAAGGACGGAAAATACCCGCAAAACACGCCTCGATCTGGATTTTCCATTACATCATCCTGCGCGTCGTCATAAAAACACAAAGACCATGCTTTCGCATGGTCTTTGTAGTAGCGGGGGCAGGACTTGAACCTGCGACCTTCGGGTTATGCATACCACTTCGGCTTTCGCCGCCTGAACAAACAGTTTGTGGTCTGGACTTTCTCTTCACCCTCAGCACGACCTGATAGGGTGCCTGCCATTAAGTCTCTACACCTTTTCCGCCAAAGACGGAACTTGGCTCGGGATTACCACCTTGGGAGGCTTCCCCGAATTTGACAGGAGTTCACGAACAAGTTTCCTCATTCGCAGCCCATTGCAGGATTAACTCCCAAGCGTCTCGATACTCGAAAGATCTTGGTTTGCGTTGGCGCTTGTCAGCTTCGACCATGTGGATTTCACTGCCGTAGCTGATGAATACGTCCACTGGAAATATATAAAACAAACTGCAGTCTGGCAAGTAGGCAAGCGCAAAATCGAAATCGTCTTCATCATAATCGTCCCGGACCATTTGACGGCGATTCGTTTTTGTTCGACGATTATCGATGACATAATTCTCAGACGATTCGTCAAACCAGGCGCATTTGACCTGCACTTTCACCAAGGTCCCTGAAATATCAAAAACAAGGTCGTAAGGCATGCTATCACCTACCGGGTGAAGAACACCCCAGCCACGTTTTAATGCTTCAAGGATTGCAGCCTGCTCTGCAATATTTCCTTTGTGTTTCGTATTCATTTGTTAATCGCTCCTGCGGATTGAGCCCGACGAGCTGCCACTGCTCCACCCCGCATCGTAATTTGAAGCCCGCCGATGTTACCAAGTAATAAAGGAAAAGTCAAGCAGCACTATCGCGCCCTGTTATAATTTCCTCTCACGCCGGATTAAACATTCGGGAATATCATTCAAAGATTATCATCTCACAAATCCCACGCCAAACAAGGTGCTTCTAAATGGAATCGAAACGCAACTGGCTCGACCGTCCCATTCACCCTGCGCTCCCCGCCGTCACGAACGAGATCCTGATCTTCGGGCTGGTGATCCTGCTTGCCATCGCCACCCGTTTTTATGATCTCGGCTCACGCGTGATGAGTCACGACGAAAGCCTGCATACCTATTTCTCCTGGCTTTTATACCGCGGGCAGGGCTACGAACACTCGCCCATGATGCACGGTCCCCTGCAATTCCATCTGATCGCCCTGTCTTATTTCCTGTTCGGCGCAAGCGATTTCACCGCCCGCATCCCGGCTGTGCTGTTCAACATCGCCACCGTGTGGATGGTCTGGTACTGGCGCAGGTATCTCGGTAAATGGGGTGTGCTAATCGCAGGTCTCCTGCTCGCCATATCGCCCTACATGCTGTATTACGGGCGTTATGTGCGCAACGAATCCTTCGTCGGCTTCTCCGGCATCCTCATGCTATACGCCATTCTTCGCCATCTCGAGGTTGGCGGCAGAAAATATCTCTACTTTGTCACACTCGCCCTGCTGATTCACTTCACGGCAAAGGAAACCTCCTTTATCTACACAGCCCAGGCACTGCTTTACCTCGCCATCTACTTTATCGTCCAGGTCTCCCGCACCCCGTGGAAGGGCGCGAAAGGAGACTACCGGGCTTTTATCATCGCTCTTAGCATAACGATCCTTCTCACCGGATGGGCGGTCGGCTACGGCCTGTACACGCGGGGAACCGAAACGATCACCGGAACCGAAACCGCGCTGCCCGCCAACCCCGAAGCCGCGCCTCCCACTCCGTCCGAGCCTGTCGACATTACCCTGACCTTTCTCTTCGCCGCAATCGCAGTGATTTCTTTCATTGTCACGGCGTTTTTTCTGATCCGCGGTTATACATGGGAGCGTTTGCGAAACAATCGATCCTTCGAACTCTTGATGGTGTTCGGCACCATCGTCCTGCCGCAATTATCCCCATTCCTGATCGACCTGACGGGCATTGTGATCCCCACCACCGCACCGGAAATCAACGCGCTTGCCGGCAATTGGCGATCCATCCTGATCATCGCTGCCTGCCTGTTGCTTTCTTTTGCCCTGGCCATTGCCGCAGGCTTGATCTGGAATCGCTCGAAATGGTGGAAGGCTACACTGATCTTCTGGATTCCTTTCACGATCCTATACACTACATTCTTCACCAACCCCAACGGTTTCTTTACCGGGGCAATCGGCTCGCTTGGGTATTGGCTCGTCCAACACGGTGTGGAGCGCGGAAGCCAGCCGCCGTATTATTACGTGTTGGTGCAGATTCCCGTTTACGAATTCCTCCCGGCGCTTGGGTTGATCCTCGCCATCATTCTCGGCATCCGGCGAAGAGTTACCCTGCCCAAGGCATGGGAGGAAGACATGATCGACGGCACACTCGACGGGAACTGGGAAGCGAACAAGTCCCCGTCACCGGTGGAGCAGGAAACCTACACCCGCGAAATGAACTTCGTCAATATGTTCAGCCTCCTGATCTGGTGGAGTATCATGAGCATCGCCTCTTTTTCGATCGCGGGCGAGAGAATGCCCTGGCTTACCTTTCATATGACCTGGCCCATGATCCTCATCACCGGCTGGGCGCTCGGCCGGTTGATCGAAATCACGGACTGGGAATCCTTGAAGCAGAAAAAATTCCTCTCAGGGTTGGCTGCCGTGGCGGTTTTCATTATTTCCGGAGCCAACGTGATCTACGCCTGGAATTCCCCGATGCGCCCCTTCCAGGGAACTTCGCTGGAACAATTGCAGGCAACCAATCTATTCCTGCTGCCGCTGCTGGTCTTGATCCTCAGCGCGGCCGCCGCCGTCTATTTCATGCGTGAGTGGGCAATGCGGGAAGTTCGTCACATTTTCACCCTTGTTTTGTTCGGCTTCCTTGCCGTGTTTACTGTCCGCGCTTCGTTCCGGGCAGCCTATATCACCTACGACCAGGCGACTGAGTTTCTCGTTTACGCCCACGGCGCGACCGGGATCAAGGAAATCATGCAACAGGCGGAGGAGATCTCCCTGCGTACCACCGGCGATCTGAGCATGCCCATCGCCTACGACGCCTCCGCACCGGATACTGGCGTTTCATGGCCCTTCGTCTGGTATCTGCGCGATTTTACAAACCAGCGTTCCTTCGATCAGCCCACGCGTTCGCTTCGGGAATCGGTGGTGATCGTCGTCGATGAAAAGAATTTCGACAAGATCGATCCCGCCATTGGACCCGGCTACTTCCGCGTGGATTACATCCGTATGTGGTGGCCCATGCAGGATTACTTCGGCCTGGTCAGCGACCGCGGAATCTACCTCCTCGGCATAGATCCGAATTTTTCAGACGAATTGAATGCCGGTCAAATCCCTGTTGAAGTGCGCGAGCAGTTCAATTTAATAGGCGCTCCTCTCTCGGAAAACGCAGCCGTAACGAAAAAACGCACCGGCTTGCGTTGGGAGATCACCGACGGCGCAAAGAAATACTATGTTCGAAAAGAGGAGCAAAATCTTGGTGTTTATTATTACGAAGACTTTCCCGAAGGCTATGCCTGCACCGGCATATTCAGCATCCTTAAACTTAACCGATTCAAGGACTATTCCCGATTCTGCGAAGGCTTTACCAATCCACAAATTCGCGCTGGGATACTTCAGATCTGGATGAACCGGGATTACACCCTGTATGCGCAAGCCAAAGGCCGTTCTGATCTGACTCTCGCCACCTGGCAGCCGGCGGATCAAATGCGGCTATACATCCGCAAGGATGTGGCGCAGCAGATCTGGAATTACGGGGTGGCGCCGAGCGGTGATACGGCAGTCGAAGATCCCACGGAAGGGAAGTACACTGTTATTTCTTCAGACCTGATATTCGACGGAACCCAGGCGGAACCCATCGTCCTTAATGCGCCCCGCGCGCTTGCGTTCGCCCCAAATGGAACTTTTTACGTCGCTGACTCACGCAATCACCGCATCCTGCACATCGACCAGCAGGGAAAAATATTGCATCAATGGGGCACCTATGCAGACGGGGTAAGCGTTCCCGTCGGTGATGGGACCTTCAACGAACCCTGGGGCATTGCAGTCGGACCAGACGGTTCGGTGTATGTCGCCGACACTTGGAATCACCGCATCGAAAAATTCACGGCGGAGGGAAGGTTCCTGAAAGCCTGGGGCAGCTTCGGTCAGGGAAACGAGGCGACCCTGTTTTACGGTCCGCGGGGACTGGCAGTGGATTCCGAAGGAAGGGTCTACGTCACTGATACAGGCAACAAGCGTATCGTCATCTTCGACAAGGATGGCAACTACATCACTGAATTCGGCTCGGCGGGTTTCGACCCCGGGCAATTCGACGAACCGACCAGCATTGCCATCGACCGGAACGGAACAGTTTATGTCGCCGATACGTGGAACCAGCGCATCCAGACCTTCAAGAGGGTTGATTCCACGGACTCGCTTTCGTTCGTCCCCGATCAACAATGGGATGTCTTCGGCTGGTTCGGGCAATCGCTCGACAATAAACCCTTCATCGCCGTCAATGACGACCTGCACGTTTTCATCACCGATCCAGAAGGTTATCGCGTGATGGAATTCGATCCGAGGGGGACGATCGTCCGCGTGTGGGGCGATTACGGAAATACGTATACCGGCTTCGGGCTTGCTTCCGGTATCGCCATCGATCCGGAGGGAAAGGTTTGGGTGACGGACGGAGCCTTCAACCGAATCATGAGATTCACTCTCCCGTAAGCATACAGACCTGACAGGTTTCAGAAACCTGTCAGGTCTTTTTATTTTGTCCATTTTTTTCTGGTGTATAATGCCCGTGCTTTACGGCAAAAAAATCCCCTCGAGGGAGAATAATGAAACTTCACGAATACCAATCCAAGAACATTTTTTCAAAGTTCGGCATCCCAATTCCCAAGGGACGCGTTGCGGCTACCGCTCAGGAAGCGAAACAGATCGCAGAAGAGCTCGGTGGTCGCGTTGTTATTAAATCCCAGGTGCTGGTGGGCGGGCGGGGCAAAGCCGGTGGTGTCAAACTCGCCAAGGATTCTGCAGAAGCGGAGCAACTGGCGACCCAGATCCTCGGCATGGATATCAAAGGGCTTCCCGTCCGAAAAGTACTCGTGGATGAAGCCTCGGCAATCGACCAGGAAATTTATTTTGCGATCACCGACGACCGCGCGGCAAAGAAGCCGGTCCTGATCGCTTCGGCGGCCGGCGGTATCGATATCGAAGAAGTCGCTGTCAAAACGCCGGAGAAGATCATCAAGGTGAATATCGATCCGCTTTTGGGATTGCGCGAATACCAGGCGCGCGATGTGGCGGTCTCGATCGATCTGCCGCGCGATTACTGGAAGGATTTCACCAAGATCGCTATGGGATTGTGGCAGGTGTATCAAAGCACCGATGCGTCACTTGCGGAGATCAATCCGCTGGTCATCACCAAAGATAAGAAGATGATCGCACTCGACGGCAAAATGATGATCGACGATAACGCGCTCTTCCGCCAGCCGGAACTCGCCGAAATGCGTGACACGGATGAAGACGCCCCGGCCGAGATCGAGGCGCGAAAGTATGGGCTCTCGTTCATCAAACTGGACGGGGATATCGGCTGCATGGTCAACGGGGCGGGTCTGGCGATGACCAGCATGGACGTGATCAAACTCTTCGGGGGCGAACCCGCCAACTTCCTCGATGTGGGAGGCGGAGCCGGGTCTGAGAAAGTCGCCGCCGCCATGCGCATCATCCTCACCGACCCGAATGTTAAGGCGGTCCTCTTCAATATCTTCGGCGGCATCACCCGCTGTGACGAAGTGGCGCGCGGAATTTTGGCTGCGATGGACGAAGTCAAACCGAAGGTGCCGATGGTCGTACGGCTCGTCGGGACGAACGCGGAAGAAGGGCGGCGCCTCCTGGAAAAGGCGAACATGATCACCGCCGAAACTCTGGCGGATGCGGCAAAGAAGGCAGTTGCGGCGGCGAGGAATTAAATGTCATTCCGAGTAGCGAAGCGACGAAGCAATCTCATTTTTAACCGGCAGATTGTTTCATGGCGCAAGGCGCCATTCGCAATGACATTGGAGAACATTAAATGAGCATTCTTGTAGATAAAAACACCCGCCTTCTCGTGCAGGGAATTACCGGGAACGAAGGTTTATTCCACACCACACAAATGGCAGCCTACTCGAATATCGTTGTAGGCGGCGTGACTCCCGGCAAAGGCGGTGAATGGGTTCTGGATGGAAAGATCCCCGTTTTCGATTCGGTTAAATCTGCGAAGGAAGCCACGGATGCAAATACGTCCATCATATTCGTCCCGGCACGCTTCGCCCCGGATGCGATGTTCGAAGCCGCGGACGCGGGAATCCCGCTCATCGTCTGCATCACCGAAGGTGTTGTGATTCACGACATGATGCGCGTACGTAATTATCTCGACCAGAAGAACGTCCGCCTTGTCGGACCGAACTGCCCCGGCCTGCTCACCCCCGGTGAAGCCAAAGTGGGAATCATCCCCGGCGATATTGCCATTCCCGGCAACGTCGGCGTCGTGTCGCGCTCCGGCACGTTGACCTACGAAGTACTGTACGCGATGAAAAATCTCGGGATGGGCGCAACCACCTGCGTCGGAATCGGAGGCGACCCGGTCAACGGCACGAACTTTACCGATGTTCTCGAAATGTTCGAGCACGATCCCAAGACCGAGAAGGTCATCATGATCGGCGAGATCGGCGGGAACGAGGAAGAGAAAGCCGCGGAGTTCATCCGCACCAAGATGACAAAACCCGTCGCATCGTTCATCGCCGGTCAGACCGCCCCTCCCGGAAAACGCATGGGCCACGCCGGAGCCATCATCGAGGGCGGAGCCGGAACCGCCGCAGACAAGATCAAAGCGCTTGAAAAGGCTGGCGTGAAAGTTGCGAAGCACCCGGAAGAAATTCCCACCCTCCTGCAATGATTTTGTTGGGGCGCGGTAACCCCGGCAATTTTTATCAATCAATTCCCATCAAGAATCATAAAGAGCCGCCCGGCATGGGCGGCTCTACGGTTATAATCCCAAAAATCAATTACTTGCGATTCGCGTCGATGTATTTGACCGCTTCGCCGACCGTCGTGATCTTCTGGGCGTCTTCGTCGGAGATCTCCGCGCCGAACTTGTCTTCGAACGCCATGATCAACTCGACAAGATCGAGCGAATCCGCTTCGAGTTCCTCGCGGAAGCGCGCTTCCATCGTGATCTTTCCCTCGTCCACGTTAAGCAGGTCCTTGATGATCGTTTTCAATTCATTGTATGTGTCTGACATGACATCCTCCAGTTGGATTTTGATGAAAATTGTAATCTCATGGCTTGCACTGTCAAGCCGTCAATCAATCACAGGAACACCCCCTCATGACAAAAGTTGCGCCGATAGACCAACGGAAAGCCGACCACATTAAAATCAACTTAGAGCAGGATGTCCGCTCTGCGCTGACGACCGGACTGGAGAATTATCGCTTCATCCATGAAGCCCTGCCCGAAGTGGGCCTGGACCGGCTCGACACAAGCCTGAACCTGTTCGGAAAGACCCTGAGCTCTCCCATCCTTGTGAGTTCGATGACCGGCGGCACGGACGAAGCCGAAACCATCAACCTGCGCCTCGCTGAAGCGGCGCAAGAAATGAACATCGCGATGGGGGTCGGCAGCCAGCGCGCCGCCATCGAACATCCTGAGCAGGCAAGAACTTTCCAGGTACGCCGCGCCGCCCCGGACATTTTGTTATTTGCCAATCTTGGGGCAGTTCAATTCAATTACGGCTACGGCATCGACGAATGCCGCAAAGCCGTGGATATGATCCAAGCGGATGCGCTTTATCTGCATCTTAATCCGCTTCAAGAAGCCGTGCAGGACGCGGGCGATACAAATTGGGTTGGTATTGCCAAAAAAATCGAAGAGGTTTGCAAGAAACTTGAAGTCCCTGTCATTGCCAAAGAAGTTGGCTGGGGTATTTCAGAGAAGACCGCCAAACTCCTCGCCGATTGCGGAGTATCCGCGATAGATGTCGCAGGCGCGGGCGGGACATCGTGGTCGCAAGTGGAAATGCACCGCGCGCCAGACGAGTTCACCCGTCAACTCGCTGCCACTTTCGTTGGCTGGGGAATTCCAACTTCTGATTCAATCTTGAATGTCAAGACTGTCGTTCCTGAGATGACCATCTTCGCCAGCGGCGGTCTCAAAGACGGACTCGACATCGCAAAGTGCATCGCCCTCGGCGCAACCCTCGGCGGCATGGCAGGTCAGTTCTTGAAAGCCTCAGCGGTTTCATCGGAAAGAGCGGTCGAAATGATGAAGCTGACGAAGAGACAGATCGAAGTGACAATGTTCGCCTGCGGGGCAGAATCATTAACCGAGCTTGCAAAAAGAATCATATCTCCCTGAAAAGGGAGATTTTATATTAAAGTCCACCTGGCCCTTGCGGTAAAATATCAGCATGCAAAACGACGACCCGATCGAGGTGCGCGTTGGCACGTTTTTCGTAGTGATGGGAATGGGGATCTTTCTGCTGTTCGTCGTGTCGGACGTGGCAGACATGGTCGAGTTCGATTACTTCTTCGTCTCGGTCGTCCTGCTGGCAATCGGGTATTACTTCCGCAGAAAGAAAGCCCCACCTCCCCCGGCAAACCGGTTTGCCTGGTTCAAAGGCACCTTGGGCAAGTTTAGGGGTTTTGGCAGACCCAAAGGCAAAGGCGGCGGAAAAGGTAAACAGGAAAGTGAAGAATAAGATCATTCATATGAGCAAATTGATTCCAATCAAAAAAGCGATCGCAGATTTCGTCACCGACGGCGATGTGGTTTATGCCGCCGGGTTCACCCATTTGATCCCCTTCGCCGCCGGGCATGAGATCATCCGGCAGGGGAAGAAGAATCTCACCCTCGCGCGCGCCACCCCGGATTTGATCTACGACCAGATGGTCGCGGCGGGATGCGCGAAAAAGGTCATCTTTTCCTACATGGGGAATCCCGGAGTCGGTTCCCTGCGCATCGTGCGCGGAGCGATCGAACGCGGCGAATTGGAATGGGAGGAATATTCCCACTTTGGCATGATCACCCGCTTACAGGCGGGCGCCTCGGGACTTCCCTTTTTGCCGATGAATCAGACCGGAGCCGAGGATTTGGAGAAGGTCAACCCACGCATCAAACGCATCCCTGACCCGTACGGCGGAAAAGATGTGATCGTCGTCCCGGCTCTCAATCCGGATGTCGCCATTGTACACGTTCAACGCGCCGATAAAAACGGTAACGCTCATCTCTGGGGAATCATCGGCGAGCAGAAGGAAGCCGCCTTCGCTTCAAAGAAAGTCATCCTCACCGCCGAAGAAATCGTCGACGAATCCGTCATCCGTTCCGACCCGAACCGGACGATGATCCCGGGAATCGTTGTCAGCGCGGTCTGTCATGTGCCGTTCGCCAGCCATCCCTCCTACTCGCAGGGGTATTACGACCGCGACAACGAGTTCTATCTTGCGTGGGATAAGATCAGCGAGTCGAAGGAACTGACACAGAAGTATCTCGATGAATGGGTCTTCGGAGTAAAAGATCGTAACGCGTATTGGAAGAAACTCGGTGAAAAGACCCATAAACGTTTAAAGGTCAAGGCGCAATACAGCGACAGGATCAATTACGGAAAGTACTAGCATGGAATAGCGGATGAATCACTTCGACCTCGGCGGGAATGGCGCGCCGCTTCACTTCCTTCACGCGAACGGCTACCCGCCCGAATGTTATCATCCATTATTCGAACATTTACAAAAGAATTATCGCGTCTTTGGGATGAAACTCCGTCCGCTGTGGGAGGGAGCGTCGCGGGAGGGATTGAAAGATTGGCGTCCCTACTCAGGCGACTTGCTGAAATTCCTATCCGTTTACCCTTCGTCCACACAGGGCTTCGCTCAGGGCGGCAGGGTCATCGGCGTTGGTCATTCCATCGGCGGAGTCGTCACCCTGAGGGCGGCAATGCGCGAACCGGAAAAATTTCGAGCTCTCGTCCTGCTCGACCCGGTATTGTTCGTTCCGCCATTCATGACTGCGTGGAATCTTGTCCGCGCCATTGGCTTGGGCGAACGAACGCATCCATTGATCTCTGCCGCAAAAAAACGGAGACGCGTGTTCGACGACCTTGGCCTGGTTTTCGAAAGATATCGCAAACGGGATGTTTTTCGTTACATGAACGACGAAAGCCTGAAAACTTACATCAAAGGCATTACCAAGCCCAAACCGGACGGTGGTTACGAACTGGTTTATTCGCCTGAGTGGGAAGTTCACATCTACCTGACCGGCTTGCGCGACTTCGATCTGTGGCGTAATCTCCCCCGCTTCGAAGTGCCAACCTTGATCATTCGCGGCGCAGAAACGGATACATTTTTGGAAGATGCAGAAAAACTGGTTAAAAAGGAAAACCCTGGGGTACGGATAATCACCATGGAAAAAGCAACTCACCTCCTGCCGCTCGAGCATCCGCAAGAGGTGGCGCAAATCATAGATAATTTTGTCAGACCTGACAGGATTTGAAATCCTGTCAGGTCTGTAGGAGAAAAGATGCCCGAACTTAAATATTCCTCCGCCGAATTGATGATCATCAACGCATCGCGCCTCCTGCGGGACGGTGACGTGGTTTTCGTCGGCGTCGGTCAACCCAACCTGGCCTGCAATCTCGCCAAACGGACTCATGCGCCCAACCTCGTGATGATCTATGAAGCGGGCGTGATCGGCGCGGAACCCGCCCGCCTGCCGCTATCCATTGGCGACCCGACCCTCGTCAGCGGATCCCTTTCGGTGGTGAGCATGTACGACATATTTACGAATTACCTGCAACGGGGCAACGTGGATGTAGGCTTTATGGGCGGCGCGCAGATCGATAGATACGGAAACATAAATGCGACTACAATCGGGGATTATACGCATCCAAAAGTCCGCCTGCCCGGCTCCGGCGGTTCGCAGGAGATCGCCGCCTGGGCAAACCGCTGCTACATCATGACCCCGCACCAGAAACGCCGTTTCCCCGAAAGAGTGGAGTTCATGACCTCGGCGGGTTTCATTGACGGCAAAGACGCGCGCGAAAAACGAGGGCTTCGCGGGGGCGGGATGCTGGCGGTTGTCACAGATATCGGTATTTTGGAGCCGGATGATTCAGGGGAGATGACGCTCACGGCTTTGCACACAGGCCGAACGGCGGATGAGGCGAAAGCCAACACAGGCTGGGACCTTAAAGTGGCGTCATCACTAAAAACGACTGAAGAGGTTACAAAGAAAGAGTTGAAAATCCTTCGAGAGGAACTGGATCCTACCGGCATTTATCTCAAAAGCGCCGCGTAAAATCCCGACCAAAGGAGAAGAATGTATGGAAAAAAAGAGTAACTTCAAATCGTGGGTTGCCGTTCTCACCGCGCTGGTGACCGTCCTTGGCGCAACCGCTGCGTGCCTTGCGGCAGTGGCAGTTTCCAGCGCGGGCGATTCGGATTTCGCCGGGTTGGACGCTTCGATCCGAGCCCAAAAAGCCGAGATCATCAACCATGTGAACGCGTATGAACATTACCGGGCGTTCACAGATTACTTTCGTTACAACGAACTCGGCTATCTGATGTACGACCCGAACGCAGATGCCGAGACCGATGCCCGGAATGCAAATGTCCAGGATGAGGTCTGGGGGCTGGCAAGCGGGATCAGCTCGGTGTTCTTCAGCCCCCGGTACATCAATTCTGACGGACACTATGACATCGAACAGGAATTGCAGGAAGCGTATGCGCAAGATTCGCAGGATTCCGACCTTGATGCCCAGCCCTATTTCGACGAATCGGACAGGCTGAGAAGGCAATCCTCCTTTCTCACTGCGGATATGATCGTGCTCGCCTTTTCGTTCTGGTTCCTGACCCTCGCGCAAGCGACCGAAAAGAAGATCAAATACGTTTGGGCAGCGCTCGGTGCTCTTGCAGGTCTGGCCGGGCTTGCAGGAATCATCATCGGGAGGTTTATGATATGAAAAACGAATCCCGCAACGAACAACGCTTCGAAAACATGGTGACGGTCATGATCGCCTCCGTCGCGATCTGGGTTGCGATTACCGCCTATTATCAGAACTACGCCTCGAACATATCGGACCAGGCAAGGCGTCGCGCGCAGCAGTATTCCATCGAGGCAACCAAGCATGAGGTGAATGGCGCCATCCAATTCAGTTACGAATGGCAAAGCGCATTCCAGACATGGGAGGAATTAGGCTGGCAGATCACCGCCGCCCAGCAGGTCGGCGACACAGCAGCCGAGGAACGATATAGGGAGTTGCAAAATCGGATCATATCCCTCAGCAAATTGCTCGGGCCGGAATACTTCGATCCCGATGTTGGTTGGCCCGACTCGGGCAAATACGAAGCGGATACGTATCTCGTCGAAGCGACACGGCTTTCCGAAACGTATCTTGCCGAATCTGAACTGGGAAATTTCACCGACAATACTGCCGACGCGCTCATTGTGCAGATCACCCTTTTGACGGTTTCGCTCTCATTATACGGTCTTTCAATGGCGTTGAAGGGCAGGGTGCGCTGGCTGTTTATCGTGGTTGGAACAGGCATTGTCGGTTTGTGCATGCTTTGGCTGGGCTGGTCACTGTTGGAGTTGTTCATCCGTCCCGAAGTGGACCCGGAAGCCATTCAAGCATATGCCGATGGTGTGGGATTGGCGTACCAGGGAAGGGATGCCGAAGCCATCGACAAATTCACCCTCGCCATCCAGGAAAACCCATACTACGCCAAGGCGTATTATGAGCGCGGTCTTTCCCATTATTCACTGGGAGATCTGGAAACCGCCCTGTCCGAAATGGAAGCCGCCCGCGAACAAGGTTTGGACGATACAAGTATCAACTGGAACCTGGGGTGGACGTATTATCTCACGGGGCAATATGATAAAGCCTTTGAAGCCAATGAACGCGTCCTCAGCGGGCGCCCCGAAGTTCTCGGCGTTAGGATGAACCAGGCAATCAGTTATCTCGTCAATGGCGATTTTCAAAACGCGCAGGCGCAATATGACGTTTTGATCGACGAGGCGGTCAGGCAGGTCCAGGTCGCGCGTTCGCAAAACGCTGAACCTTCAGCTTCGCTGTGGTATTACATGGACGCCGGCGCGCTCGACCTGCAAAACCTGATCGATTCACTGGACGGCAACATCAAACCGTGGACTCAAGCTCCTTCACCAGATTTGGTACGGGGCGACCATGCCGCTGTACGCCAGTTCGCGCTCGAACAAATGAAACGGCTGAAAGAATCAACAGTTGCCCTGGAGTACACGGGACAATTACCAACCGCGGGAGATTCGATCCGGCTGGAACCTTTCGTGTTCGGTCAGATCACCGGAGAAGACGAGCAGGGCTTCATCACAGAGTTCGAACCGGCGGCGGACAATATCATTCCGTTCGGCGAAGAATCCTTCACTGTGGAATTCACCTATTCCGGCAATGCGCCGAAGGAAATGCTGTGGAAGGTATATGTCAACGGTTATGAAGACCAGTCCCTCCGAATTGTGGATAAGACCGATATCAGCGGCGGCAGCACCTGGTACAAGACCTTCGGGTATGAATTCACCCAGACATTCATCCTGAGAGAGGGCGAATACCTGGTGGAACTATACGCGGATAACATCCTTGTCCAAAGCGGAACGTTTTACGTTCAGTAACGAAATCCACCCTTTTTCCCATGTTCAACGGGCAGTCGTCGGGTTACAAACGTGAGATGACTGCCCGTTCCATTCCTGTGTACACTCCGATCCGTTATCTGCTGTTCGATCTCGGCGGCACGCTCATGCATGCGCGGGGAGATTGGGAACCCGTCCACGACAGGGCGGATGCTGCGCTTGCCCGAACACTTTCTGATTACAATATAAAACTGGATGCGCAGGTTTTCCGCACCAGATTGCACGAGTATTATGACCAGAGGGATAAGGATTTCCAGGAAACCACCTATCACTTCGTCCTGCGGGAACTGCTCAAAGAGTTTGGTTATGATGAAATTCCGGAATCTGTTCTCCGGTCCGCGCTCGATGAGCTGTATCTGATCACCCAGAAAAATTGGGAATTGGAATCCGACACCATCGAAACCCTTGAACGGTTGAAGGCTGAAAATTATCGATTGGGGATTTTCTCGAACGCGGGCGATGACAAGGATGTTCAGGATCTGGTAGAGTCTTTCGGCATTCGGCATCACTTCGATTTTGTCCTGACCTCGGCCGCATGCTTTTATCGCAAACCTCATCTGCGCGCATTCGAGATCGCACTTGCGCGATGGAATGCAACCCCCGCTGAAGCTGTGATGATCGGGGACAGCCTCGAAGCGGACATCGTCGGTGCGAAACAAGCGGGAATGATCTCGATCTGGATCACACGCCGCGCCCAATTCAAGGATGAAGACATCCGCCGCATCAAACCCGACTTCAGCCTGCGCAAACTCTCTGAACTATTACCCACCCTGGAGCGGATCGCCATCTCGCGTCGATGAGTTCGGGGTACAATACTGCTCCATGCCCCGTCAGCGCCTTCTTCCTTACGCCGCACTTTTGATCGGAATCACATCACTTAGTTTATCTGCCATGTTCGTGCGCTGGGCTGATGCTCCCGGCACGATCACAGGATTCTATCGCCTCATTATTTCGACCGCAATTCTGACCCCGCTCTTCATCCGGCAAAACCTGCATTCGGAAAAGATCCAGAGGAATTACCTGATGTTTCCAATCCTCGGCGGGATGTTCACCGCGTTCGATTTTTCCCTCTGGAATACATCGGTCAAGTATACATCCGCGGCAAATGCAACCCTGCTCGGTAACACCGCCCCCCTTTGGGTTGCGCTGTTTGCTTATTTTTTCTTTCGCGAGAAACTCCTCCCAAAATTCTGGCTCGGATTATTTTTCGCACTGGCAGGCGCGGCATTGGTGGTGGGAAGCGATTTCCTAACCCATCCCACGCTTGGCTACGGAGATTTGATGGCAAGCGCGGCCGCGATCTTCTATGCCTCCTATCAACTCACCACCCAGCGCGGACGCATTCACATCGATCCCTTTCGTTATACCTGGCTGGTATGCGTCAGTGCCACTATTTTCATCTTCGTCATCAATATTCTTTTGGGAAATCTGTTCACGGGATATTCCGCGCAGACCTGGCTGATATTTCTCGCCACAGCCATCGTCTCCCAGACTGTAGGGTATCTTTCCATCACTTATGCCCTGGGTTATCTGCCCGCTTCCATTGTGGCGCCCACCCTTGTCGGGCAGCCCATTCTGACCACTGTCCTCGCCATCCCCCTGCTGGGAGAGGTCCCGGCTCTCATTCAATGGATCGGCGGCGGAATCGCCCTGGCGGGTATCTATATCGTGCATCAATCTCACAAACAAAAGACCGAAGAAACGCCCAACGCCTGAATAAAGGAAAATCCCCATGCTGGACATCAAATCCACCACTCGCGTCGCATCAATCCCCGTCAACATCGTTCACATCGCCGGCGACATCGACTCATCGAATTTCCAAACCTTTCAGTCCTTTTTGGACGATCAGGTTGCAAACGGTTCACGGCATTTCATTCTAAACTTCAATAATGTCAACCGCATCTCCAGCGCCGGTCTGCGCGTCATCCATAACCTGTTCAATAAACTTCGCGAGCTCCATAAAGACGTGGATGACGATGAACTTCGGAAACGCATGAGCACCGGGATTTACAAATCGCCTTATCTCAAGGTCGTCAACCTATCAGCCGCGGTCGAGGAGGTCTTCCGCCTGGGCGGTTTCGACATCTATATCGAAATCTTTCAGGATGAAGAGCAAGCGGTCAACTCCTGCCATTGAAATTGAGTTATCCCTTCGAAAGGTATTCGGGCCTTGTTCACTCCAACTGGCGTTGATCATCCCCCGGACACCCACACGGATTTTATTTCCGTCATCGCTTCGTGGGAACCGGCAGGCATCGACGCGCAAATAAGCCGATCGACTTACTCAAAAAAGACGTGCCGCGCGTCCTTTTGAATCCCGGTAAAAATCAAGAATGCTATAATTTCCAAAATGCCAGACCTATTCGATCACGCCATGCAGGAACGTATGAAGCAGGAAGCACCCCTCGCGGCGCGGATGCGTCCGCGAACGCTCGAGGAGTACATCGGGCAGGAACACATCATCGGCGAAGGGAAATTACTCCGCCGCGCCATCGAAGCGGACAGGCTTTTTTCGTCCATCATTTTGTGGGGACCACCCGGCACCGGCAAGACCACGCTGGCGCAAGTCATCGCAAACACCACCAAAAGCCATTTCGTCACCATATCCGCGATACTGGCGGGGAAAGCCGACCTGCGTGTCGTTATCGATGAAGCGCTCGAAAGACGGCGATTACACAACGAGCGGACACTCCTGTTCGTGGATGAAGTCCATCGCTGGAACAAGGCACAGCAGGATGCGCTTCTTCCTCACGTCGAGGCGGGTGTGGTCACGCTCATCGGCGCAACGACAGAGAATCCATATTTCGAGGTGATCAAAGCGCTGATCTCGCGTTCGCGCGTATTCCAATTGCGGAATCTGAATCAAAATGAAACGGGCATTTTGATCGACCGTGCCCTCTCCGACAAAGAACGCGGGTATGGCAACAGGAACATCACAATTGACGATAACGCCCGGTCGCATCTCATCGAAGTCGCCTCGGGCGACGCCCGTAATGCTTTGAACGCCATCGAACTGGCCGTCGAATCAACCGCACCGGATAAAAACGGCTTCATTCACATTACCCTTGACGTCGCACAGGAATCGATCCAGCGCCGTGCAGTTCTCTATGACAAGGATGGCGACGCGCACTACGACACGATTTCAGCTTTTATCAAGTCTGTGCGCGGCTCGGACCCCGACGCGGCATTGTACTGGCTAGCAAAAATGATCTACGCCGGAGAGGATCCGAAATTCATTCTGCGTCGACTCATCATCCTCGCTGGTGAAGATATCGGCCTTGCAGACCCGATGGGTTTGGTCGTCGCCTCGTCCGCTGCCCAAGCCTTCGATTACATCGGGCTTCCCGAAGGGATCTATCCCATCGTCGAAGCGACGCTTTATCTTTCCACCTCGCCAAAATCCAACTCCGCGGGCGCATATTTCAAGGCGATGAAGAAGATCGAAGACGAAGGACAGATCTCAGTGCCGCGTCATTTGATGGATGGCAACCGGGATGCCGCCGCGATG
Organism: Anaerolineales bacterium; assembly: GCA_015075725.1. NCBI lineage: Bacteria > Bacillati > Chloroflexota > Anaerolineae > Anaerolineales > Anaerolineales bacterium. The sequence goes on from JABTTV010000001.1 coordinate 4,126,704, forward strand.
GGGCACGGCAGGGATTATATTTATCCACACGAGTTCGAGGGTCATTTCACGCCGCAACAATATTTACCAAAACGTTTGCTTGGCACCTATTTTTACTCCCCCTCAGAAGAAGGTTACGAATCACAGGTCACTGCACGACTCGAGATGTGGCGCGAGGCGCAACGAAAGGCGTTGGGCATCACCAAGGTGGAAAATATTCCTGCCATGAGCGAAGAGCAGATCCAGGAGATGAAGAGGAAGATCAAATAGCATGGACGAGATCCGTCCGTGGTTATTCATAGGCGCGTACCGCGATACGATGAATAAGAGTTATCTCGACCTCAATTCCATCCGCGCGATGTTGCAACTTGCCGAACACGTGGAACAGCCGGGTATCGTTTCACTTTATCTGCCTATCGAGGATGTCGCTCCGATCTCTCACGAACATATCCGGCGGGGCGTGGATTTCATCCGCGAGCATAAGCAAAAAGGCAATCGTGTGCTGGTCGCTTGTGGCGCAGGGGTGAACCGTTCGAGCGCGTTCTCCGCCGCAGCATTGAAAGAAGAAGATGGCCTAGGTTTGTTTGATGCCTTCAAAGAGGTCAAGAAGCGCCATCCCGAATCCATGCCGCACGAGCCGGTCTGGATTTCGCTATGCGAGTATTACAACGAGTCCACGCCGTTTTTGGACGTGATGCGGCTGGGAATCGAAATTCACAAAGGAACATAATGCCTCTCCTGTTGCTCATCCGTCACGGCGAAAACGAATATGTGAAGACCGGGAAAATGGCCGGACGAATTCCCGGCGTTCACCTCAATGAAAAGGGACAGAACCAGGCTCAGGCGTTGGGCGAGGCGTTGAAAGTAGTTCCTCTCAAAGCGGTGTATTCCAGTCCGCTGGAACGTGCCATGGAAACTGCTCAGCCTATCGCCGAATCCCACAAATTGCCGATCATTAAGGAACCTGCCCTGATGGATACCGACATCGGTAAATGGCAGGGGAAGACGTTGAAGATGCTCCGGTTGACAAGGGTCTGGAAGATCGTACAGAACTCACCGTCACGTTTTCGATTCCCGGAGGGCGAGTCGTTCATCGAAGCGCAGACGCGTTACGTGGGGACGCTCGAGCGCATCATCCAAAAACATCACAAGCCTCAGGATGTGGTGGCAGTGGTCTTTCACGCCGATCCGATCAAACTGACGGTGGCACATTTTCTGGGTATGCCGCTGGACCACTTTCAGCGTTTGAGCTGCGACACGGGCTCGCTAACGGCGCTGCATGTAAATGAGATGGGGGCAAATCTAATTAAGTTGAATCAACGCCCGCCGTTTGATTTTCTACAAAAGAAGAAGTAGGGCGGATTACCAACACAGCACCTGGGGTGGGCGCAAGTGTCCGGCCCCGCAATTACTTCCACAACTTCGCCAGTTCAATCAACGATCGGTAATACGGCTCGATGCTGGGAATGAAGTGCGCCTCGTCCTTTGCATGTGGGCCGATGCCGGATTGTCCCCATACGACTGCCTGCCCGCCGGGAGCGAATCGTGCACTGGTGCCGGGTAACTTCTTCCCGAGTCTCGGCTCTTCACCACCTGAAGCCTGTTTGACTGCTTCGATCAACGCTTTCAACGCCGGATTATTCGGGTTGCAGGAGACGCCGTTTTCCATTACGGAGAACCGAGCTTCGAGACCGATTTCGGCACAATAGGCTTCGACCGCAGACCGCAGGCCATTGACATCATCCTGGGGGATGGGGCGAATCTCTACGCCAAGAATCCCCTCCCCGGCAGTGACGTTGTAAATACCGGGCGTGCCAACACTGATAAATGGGAACTTTGCCTGCGATTGCCACCCATCGGATGATTTGAGTGTGAGATGTTTATCGAAGATTTCGTTCAAGTAAGAACGTGCGGCGATTAGTTTTTCGCTCAAGTCTCCAGTACCTGCTATTCCTGTATGTCCTTTCGCCCCGCGCGCGATGACATCAAAACGCATGACGCCGCGATTTTCGACGCAGATTTCTCCGTAGAGTTCGATTCCTTTTTCACCCGTTCTCTCACCCGCAATGAAAAGGGATGGCGCTAAATCCAATTCCTTCAAGACGTGCGGTGTGCCCCAAGCTTCGGCTTCGCCGTTCTCTTCATTGCCGACTAGTAGTAAAGCAATATTTGGTGTCGATCCGGCATCACTTTTCAATCTGGCTACGCGCAAGGCATCCTTCAACCACACCAGGTACGTTGCAACGACGGTCTTCATATCCGCGGCACCCCTTCCCCGCAGATAATCGCCTTCGATACGCGGGGTGAACTGTGAGTCGTCTGGTTCAGGTTCGACGACGTCAAAGTGACCTGTTAAGAGTATTGGAGGATTGGAGGATTGTTGATTAGGTAAATGGTTATTAGTAACTGGGAATTTTGCGAAGACCGCTGGATACTTTCCGTCAAAGAAATTGGTTTCGAGACCTGCGCCACGGAGGTAGTCGTCAATCAAGGAAGCGGCGCGATGGACTTCGTCGAGGCGTTCGTTGGGAGAGGCGGTAACAGACGGGATGCGAATCAGTTGTTGGGCCAAATCAAGGATTTCGGAAGTTTTATCGGGGTAGGAAATTTCGATGACCGCCTGCTCGCGCGGACGGAAGCGGATGGGCGCAGTGGGAATTTGGCGAATCACATCACGGGACCGGTTGATATACTCAGCAATCTTGGAGGCATCGCTACCGAGGGAGAGGTGGTCAGAAGCGATTCGTTCGATATCGGCTTTCACCTGCACTTCGCGTTCGTAGAATAATTCCTTCAATATCGTGAGCGGAACCTCGTCGTTTTCACCGAGCTCCATTTGCAGGCGCGCACGGATTTTTTCGGAGTCGTTGCGTCCGCCCTCAGCCATTTCAATCAACGGCAAAAGATCATCCCCCAGGTTCAAGGCTTTTGCGAGCGGCTTGACTTCGTTAAGAGCCCATTTGAGAAAGGCGCGCACCGACATGGGTTTGCCAGTGAGCGGGTTCTCGATCTCGGCGCGTAAACCATATTGAGCGGCAAGTTTTTCGTTGGCACGGGCGCGGGAAACATCCTCGCGGTCGTAACGGAAAGAACGCGCAAAGGTCGGATCGGAATAGATACGCAGCAAAAGCAAATATTTGAATGTCAGGTTGGCGATATCCAGGTCGAGCGAATGACCGCCTTCATCGGTGCGGATTTCGACGCGGCCCATCGGCAGGTTGATGCGCGCCATCAGGTTTTGTTTTTCGATTTGGAGAGCCATCTCCTCAGGTGGAGTCGGCTGACCGGCGGCAAACAAGCCGCGGGCGTAGAGCGAGGCAAGTTGGTCGCTCGTCGTGGAGATGATCCGCTCGACGGGTTCAGCAAAACTACGGGCGCGGATGGGAGTCCAGTTGTTGTTCCCAAAGCGGACGCCGCGGCGCACAAGGTCGTAGGAGATTTGCAGATAATCGTTGTACGAACGATAGAGGTCGGGGAGGTCGATGGCGGGCGGATTAGGGAAGGTGAGATTGCGAATCGAATCGAACTCGGTGAGGGCGACCACAGCGCGTCCGCCGCGGACCTCAGCCTGCATCGGCGTCGAAGCGGAAGTTGCCACGAAAAGCGAGGCGAAGGCTCGCAGCAACCGCGTGGCGGTTATGTAAAATTCGGATTTGAATTCATCAAGATGCATATCGCCGCGCTCGGTGGTTGAGAGATGCATGAAATCCCATGCAAAGAGCGGATCGGGCAGGGACATGTTCGTATGAATGCCGGTGGTCGCCAGCGTATCGCCATAGAGATCCACGCATTTTTCGAGATAGCGGCGTTTGGCGATCCCCCACTCCCCAGGAATGGAGTGATGACCTATGTCGGTGAGGAAGAGCAGGTTGCCATGCCAATAATGGAGTCGTTCGCCGAAATTGATACCCGCCCGATGTAACGCATTGATGAGTGAGGCTTCTTGCAGGCGCGCTTCGTAGATCGCTCCACGCGGACTGTAATACGGGCGCGTCGCCCATTCGATCATCCAGTGGAAGACTTCAAGCTGACTGAACTGATTTTGCCACGGCGGTATGCACTCGCCGCGGAGATAATCTACAAACGAATGTTGGCTGGGTCCCGCGCCCACAGTGAGCAACGGACGCAGGTCTTCATCGAGGAGATTCCATTCTTGTTCGAAGCCGTTGAGTCCGCTGAAGGGTTTTTCCTTCGTGGCTTGCTCGAGGGCGAGCAGGTATTTGTCGGCAAATTTTTGGGGCATGGGTGAGTCCTGATAAAAAAGGTTATTGAAGGGCTTTGAAAGAGGAAGGAAGAAAGAGAATGGAAAGTGGAAAGTGGCAGGTCAAGACAATTCGAAAACTATGCCCTTTGTTCATCGTTGATAAAGAAAAAATCAAAAGTTATTCTATTAATCTCTCGAAAGCGGCTTCGGGTTGTGGTGTCCGTCCACGAATTTGCACGAATAAACGAATAAGAACAATCGTATATGGGCATTCGCGGCTAGTATTGTCTGAGTTTCTGTTAATATTACGATCATGAGTAAAGACCTATCAGATTACCAAAAGACCTGCCAGTGATTTGAGAAAAAATACGGAATGACTTCCGATGAATTTCTGCTCAAATTTGAATCTGGAGAGTTGGGCGACTCACAAGGTTTTTTCGATTGGTTTGCCGCAAAACGCGCGTTCGATTTGCAATATACGAGACAGGAAGAATAATTCTACCCTCCGCTCGTCGCCTCTTTCCTCTTTCTTCTTTCGTCCACTTTCCACTTTCCACGCTTGCCTTGAGCGAAGTTGAAGGGTTCTATCTTTTCAAACTCTCCAACCCCTCCATCAACCTCTTGAACGCACCTTCAGTCCGGTCGACGGGGGTGGCGTAGGAGAAACGAATCCATTCGGCGCCGAAGGGTGAGAAGAACGCGCCGGGGACAACGGCAACGCCGTGATTTTCGGCGAGGTATTGACCGAGGGGTTCCGTGTCTGCCCAGCCTTTGGCTTTGATAAACTCACCCACGTTGATAAAGGCGTAGTAGCCTTTGCCGATGATGTGTTGCATACCACTCTCAGCCAGCAACTTCTTCAAAATGACGCGGCTGGCATTGGTCGGTTCGATGATGGATTTCGCGGCTTCGGCGAATCCCATTTCGTAGGCAGCCATTGCGACCGCCAGTGAGAAGAACGAAGGCATGACCGTATGCGAGGCACGCGCCGTAATGAACTTGATTATGGATTCATCCGCAATCAAGTGGCAGTTGCGGATATTCGATCCGCCGAGCGATTTGGTGATCCCATCGAGGAACATAATGCGCTCGCGTTCTTCAGGCGTGAAATATTTGAGGAAGGAGTTCAAATCCATGGGCGATTCGTCGGTCACGTAGTGATACATCCAATCGATGAGGACGAATGCAACTCCTGCTTCCAAAGCGGCTTTGGCGAGCGAGACTTGCTTCTCGACTGCGATGGTCAAGCCTGTAGGATTATCAGGGTTGGTGATGACGAGACCAGCGATTTTCCGTCCCGTGGTTTCGGCGAAATTCACGCTTTCACGGATCGCTTCTTCTGAATATGCCCAGCCCTGCGCGGGGTCGCCTGGCGCCCAGAGGACATTGGCACCGACTCCGTACGGTCCCCAGTTGTAGGAAATCCACGGGACGCGCGAAACCATGATGAGGTCGCCTTGACGTCCGTGACCGAGGGCGAGCATGGCTTGATAGGCTTTGACGAGGGCGTCACGTCCTCCCGCGGTGCCAAGCACGTTGGCAGGTCCCCAACCTGACGAAGAGTCCAATTTCCAATATTGCTCGATCACGGATTTGCGATAGGCTTCGGTGCCGAAAGGCATATCGTAAGCCGTACCATGCTCCAACTGGAGTTGAAGCGCGCGTTCGAGAATCGGCCTGGGAGTCCCGGGTAACGACGCGCCTCCGTCACCCTGCGAGGCGTCGAAGATCTTGGCCTCCGGACTTTTATCTTTATAGACCTTCAGCGATTTATTGATGAGGAACATGCGCGAGGGCGGAATATCCGTCAACTGCTTGAGATGGCTGCTGACGGGAATGAGATTCTTCTCGTCGACTGCGAAAACGGGAGTGGTATTGGGAATGGACATGATTTCTCTCCTCAAGAAAAACGCCCCGAATGGCTCGGGGCGCTGGGATTACTTAGTTTGTATGAACTTGTTGCTGTTCACCAGGTAACCGCCAACATCCCATCACCGATCCGGTGACAGTATTATGAAGGTTGGTATTAGTATCGCAGTAATGCTGGCTGAACATTGGGCGCAAGGATACCACCACGGATTAACTGCGTCAAGAAACTGCAGAATGGCTATCCGCCAGCCATTGCGCCGACAATCCGAAACGGTTCCGTTCCGTCCAAAATCGATTCGGGGAGAATAACATCATAGGCATCCAGAGACCAATCCCTCCCGCAGGCAAAGAAGCGGATGAAGGGGCGGCGTTCGCCGGTGATCTGGTCCCGAATCGTCCCGCGCAGAACGGGATACCGATTCTCAAGCGCATCCAATATCGACCCGATGCTTGGTTCAGCCTCGATGGAAATCTCCACCTCCCTGCCGGTGCGTGCCAGGTTTTGCAAGTGATATGGGAGTTGTACTCGGATCATTTCAGGGTTTGAACTTCGACGGAAAGAACCGCGGGGAGATCCCTTGCGATGGCAGTCCAACTATCGCCAGAGTCGGAAGAGGCGTAAATCTGTCCGCCGGTTGTGCCGAAATAGATGCCGCATGAATCGAGAGCATCCACCGCCAATGCGCTTCTCAATACGTTGACATAACAATCGCTTTGGGGCAGACCCTTCGTCAAAGCTTCCCATTCGTTCCCGCCGGAACGGCTGCGATAGACGCGGAGTTTTCCGTCGGGAGGGAAGTGCTCCGAATCGCTCTTGATCGGAACGACATAGATGGTATCCGGCTCATGTGCATGGACTGCGATCGGGAAACCGAAATCGCTGGGCAGGTTGCCGCTCACTTCATGCCATGAATCGCCGCCGTCGTCGCTGCGATTAACATCCCAATGCTTCTGCATAAAAAGGATGTTCGAATTCGAAGGGTGCATCGCGATGTTATGAACGCAATGTCCGACCTCGGCATCGGGATCGGGCAACTCGCCGGACTTCAAACCCTTGTTGATGGGTTGCCAGGTTTTGCCGCCATCATTGGATCGAAATGCCCCCGCGGCGGAGATTGCAACGAATATTCGATTTTGATTATTCGGATCAAGGATGATCGTGTGCAGGCACATGCCCCCCGCGCCGGGCTGCCAAAGATGTCCCTTCGTTTCGCGCAGACCGGGCAACTCCTGCCAGGTCATGCCGCCATCAGAGGATCGGAACAATGCCGCATCTTCCACGCCGGCATAAACAGTGTCGGGGTCCCTAAGCGATGGCTCAAACCGCCAGACGCGTTTGAATTCCCAGGGATGCTGCGTCCCGTCGTACCACAAATGGGTACCTGGAACTCCATCATAGGCAAAATTATTTCCAACCGGCTCCCAGGTTTCTCCGCCGTCGTTCGAGCGCTGGACGATCTGTCCAAACCAACCCGAAGATTGCGATGCATATAACCGGTTCGGGTCTGCGGGTGAGCCGTTCATGTGATAGATCTCCCATCCGGCAAAATGCGGACCGGAGATCTTCCATTTTTTACGTTTTCCATCCGATGTGAGAATGAACGCGCCTTTGCGCGTCCCGACCAAAACTCTTACTCCACTCATGGCTACTCTCCTTGTAATTCAAATCAATAAAGCTAAGGGAAACGGAATCGTAACACGTCTGGTTCAGTTCATCATTGATGTACCGTATCAATCCCAAACCCGCCAACGACTCGCATTTCCGAACCACCCGTCACACCTGCGATAAAAGGTGACGCCTCAGCAATCAAGGCGCGGACGTCCTCATTGCGCAGGGAGTCGGCGTGAGCTTCTTTATCGTCCCAAATCTCGAAGACCGCGACTGTATTTTCGTCAGCGAGGTCTTCGAGGACGATATAGGTCCGGCAACCGCGCAAGCTCAAAGTCAGGGCTGAGGCGCGTAAAAGGATTTCCGCCAGTGCGTCTCGTTTACCAGGCTGGACGGTCAACTTTCCAAATCTTGAATACATCTCAACCCGATCCGAGTTCGACCATTTGAGGCTTTGTCTTTGGCACACGGCGGATCTCCCCGCGCGCTTCGAGGTCCAATTTGACTGTGGTGAAATACCACATCACCGACCCGCCGAAATTTGACTGCATCCGGTCTTCGAGCAGGGCGGCGAGTTCCATAAAGGTCATGGCGCCGTCACGTTTCAAGGTCTCGAGAATCGCAGTCCGCATATCCTCGTATTTCGTCTTCTCGATCCTTACACCTTTTTTCGAGGCATCCGGATGCAGGGTTAAGATCGTTTCGGTCATGGTACACCTACGGGTTCGTACCCTGATATACCGCAAGGACATTTCCGTCCGGGTCTTGGAAGACTCCATACCAACCCATGCCGGGAATCTCCGTCTTTTCGTGCAGGATCCTGCCGCCGAGCATTTTCACCTTCTCGAGGTCTGAATCGACATCATCACTGTCGATGTAAACCGTCACGCGACCGGCCGGATTTTCATCGGACACTTCGGGAAAACCACCCCCCGAGCCATCCTCCGCTTCCCACATGACATAATTCATCTCCGGCATCGGCATGATCTTCCACCCGAATAATTCCCGGTAGAAATCCGCGGCTTTATTCGGATTAGCGGCAGGTATTTCAACATGGACAACGTTTCTTTTTGACATGACAATCTCCTCTGGGAAAAGTGGATACGAATGCTCCCATTATAGAACATTTTTTCTATTTTTTCAACCCCACCAGAGGAGGAATTTCCCGCCTCGTTCTAAGCCGGAGCCTGTCACCCATCCATCAACTCATACCTTGCCGTAAGAAAAAACCGCCCTTTCAAAAGGACGGTTTTCATGAACCTAATTTCTCGAATTCAAATTATTTGTTCAACGGAATGCTTCGGAGTTCACAGGCGTCTTGCGGTTCGTTCCAGCGGCAGTTGAGATTCGCCACACAGTGGGCTTCCGTCGCAATGGGCGCGCAGACTTTGTCCACCCATTCGGAGCATTTCACTGTGGTCACCCGCACCGTGATACAACCTGTGCCGCCTAGCGATTCTTCCTTGACGGGCACACATGCGGCTGAATTCGAGTCGAAGATGAATCCCGGCGCGCAACTGGGAGTCACGCCTCCGGCGCCCGGCTGGCAGCATTGGAAGTTTTCGTTATAGGAATATCCGGCGGCGCATCCGGCATAGGTCTGGGATGCCAAAGTCGCATTATCGATGCCAAACGGTGCATTTGTCTCACCGTTCGGAGGCGCGCACATTCCCGCCAGATCATCGAAGTACAACCCGATGGGGCATGAACCGTCCGGTCCTGGACCGACGGCGCAGGATTGCTGCGAGCCGCGCATGACAGTCACATACCCGATGGGACATCCCCCGGCTGAAGGTTGAGCGAGGATTGGGGTGTAGGAACAAGCGCCAGTGGCTGGATCGAGCGTGTATCCGGCATCACAAAAAGCATTCAAACTGGAAACATCCGGCTGATTCGTACAAGCCGGGTTACAGACCACGATTTCGTTTGTTGATTCGATACTGCGCGGACCACGGCAGGTAAGTGTGCGAAGCCCGCCCTCCGATGTCTCCGTACATTGAATGCGTGTGCCGCGTTCCTCCCATGTGGCACCAAACGAGATTTGCACCACGCCGAACCCGTCACCCTGCTGGCAGAATTGATTGACCTGAACCCCCTCCGGCAAGGCGCAGGAATTTACAGCGGCAACTTGATTTGCAGGGACGTGAGCCGTCAACTGGCAATATGGCGCAAACGGTTGCGGATTGGGGACCACACAACGGAAACCGATGTCGCGGCCGCTGTCGGTCTGTTCGTTGTAACGCCGGATCGAGGTTGCGATCTGTTCATCATCGGTTTCGAAGGAGCTGCCGCGCACAACACGATACGTCCCGGCTTGCGGACCGGTTGGATTCTCGACCGGCGATTGGTTGTAATATTTCGCGTCATAAAGGTCGAAGATCCATTCGAATACGTTCCCCGCCATATCATATAAGCCGAACGGACTCTTCCCATCGGCATAAGTGTCCACATTTGTCGTGCGTCCGTAACAATTGGCAAAGTTCAACACGCCGCAGGTCGGTTCGGAATTTCCCCAGGGATAAGTATTCCCATTCACGCCGCGCGCCGCTTTTTCCCATTGCGCCTCGGTGGGCAGGTTTCCCTGAATCCATGAGCAATAGGCTTGACTCTGGTCCCAACTCACACCGACGACCGGATGGCTGGCGTATTCAGGATTGGTAAAGACAGGACCTCCGAGCTCCTGGTTCGGCGGAGTGCAAACGCCTGCCTTTACGCATTGGTCATACATCCGGTTCGTGACCTTGGTTTGCTGAATCCAATATCCATCCAGCATTACCGAGTGCATGGGCGCATCGAATCCGCCATCCCCCATGGTAAAGTTCCCGGCAGGGATGTACACCAACACACTTCCGTCGATCCACTTGATCGTCTCTCCATTTTGTGGACCGCCAAGCGCAACCGGCGCAGGGGGCAGATCCGGGGTTGCCGTCGCCGCTTCAATAGGCGGGTTCGTCGCCGTCACAACAACAGTGATCACCTCCGGTGTCGGCGAGCCGCACGAAGCGATGACGAACACAAATGAGAGGAACGATCCCAGGATCAGATTTCGTACCTTTTTCATTCAATCTCCTTTTCTCACGAATTGCGAGACCGAATTATTATAATGCAAGGAAAAACAAGGTCGGCAAAAGCCGACCTTGTTTTCATCAAATTTTCAGTTTTGTTTTCTCACATCAAGGACCGGTACAGACACAGACGGGCTCGGAATACGCCGCTGTGAGCGGTATCGTACATACGATGTTCTCTGGCGGACAGCCTCCGTCGATCTGCTCCTCGCCAGCCACTGAGCCAGGCAGCGGGCAAAGTCCCGGTTCCCGGCCGGTGGGCTGGAATCCGATCGCCATGCGGCATGTGTTATCGATGGCGGAAATCTCCTTGATTGGATAAAAAACATTCAATTCGATCAGGGCAGCCCCAGCCTGCTCATGTGTGAAGTGATCGCTCAGGTCAAACATGGACGGGTCCAAATCATCTTCCCCAGCCCACAGCCCGGCAAGGAATCGTTTACTCCCGTTCAAGATATCTGTTTTCATGGCAAGGTGGACAATGTTCGGGTCCGCTGATGATATTCGCACCCAGGCAAGGTCCGGGTCTGAGCCGACACCGGGACCGAATTCGAAGGATTCATATCCATCGCCGAATTCAGGTTTCTCATCCGTAGCTGCGGCAACGGCACCGCCGACATCGTCATTCGCATCAAACCATGCTTCCACGCCATCCGTGGTCCAATCTGTCGAAACAGGGTTGGAAGCAAGGATCAGCCAATCGCCGCCGCCGTCCAGATCCAGGTCGATCTCCACGCCGTACCTGCCCTTCAATTCGCGGCTGGCTTCGTCGCTTTTCAGAGCGATGGCTACATAGATCCAATTTTCGTCCATGTATATGACGCCTTCCTGGATGTCGATAAAGGGATAGTATTCATCCATGGTCTCGGAATTGAATGGGCGTTCGAAACGTGTGAACGTGAACCGGTCGCCGCTCGGCGCGCGATTGTCGTCCGCAGTGATCGAAGAATCCTGGTCGCCGACCACGCCGCTTGGGGTTTCGGGAAATTCTCCCGGGATGTCCTTATGTTCCACGGTCGCAGTCGCTTCCACGGTTGGCTCGGCAACCTGGGTTTCGAGAGCAGGAGCCTCTGTTGCTTCAGTACCCGTCACATCCTCTGCAGATTGACTCGCCCCAAGATTGCATGCGGAAAGAGAAACCATTGCAACAATAAACAAAGCACTCATTTTAATGTTCATGACAATAAATCCTTTCTATGAATCAGTATACATGCCGAAAACCAGCACCGGCAATAGGATATAAGTCGGGTCTGGGACCGATTCGTGAGAAACACAAATAGGACATTCGTCTTATTTCGCGTTCTTAATTTCATCGACGGCAGACGGATTGACCAGCGAAGAAGTATCTCCCGGGTCCATACCCAGGTACGCCGCGCGAATCATGCGCCGCATCACCTTGGCATTGCGCGTCTTCGGCAAGTCCGAAACAAAGAGGATTTCCTTCGGAGCGAGTGGTTTCCCCATTTCCGCAACGACCATCGCATGCAATTCACGACGAAGAACCGCGTTTCCCTCCACGCCGGGACCGGTCACTGCAAAAAGGACCAGTTCGCTTCCCTTGACTTCATGCGGCACACCGATCGCCGCCGCCTCCGTGATCGAACTGTGCCGGACAAGAATCGACTCCACCTCGGCCGGTCCCAATCTTTTTCCGGCGATCTTGATCGTATCGTCCGAGCGTCCAAGGATGTACCACAACCCATCGTCATCAATCGCCGCAAAATCCCCGTGAACCCAGACATTTTCCCAACGCGACCAATAGGTATCCAAATACCTCTGCCTATCCTTCCAAAAACCCCTTGTCATTCCGATCCACGGTGACTTGATTACCAATTCTCCGACAGCGTTACGGATAGATTTGCCGTTTTCATCCACCACGTCCGCGTCCATGCCGGGGCAGGGCGCGGAAAAGGAGCATGGCTTGAGCGGCAGGAGCGGGTTGCCCATAATGATGCCGCCGCTGATCTCTGTCCCGCCGGAGTAGTTGATGATGGGAATCTTCGAGCCGCCCACTTTCTCGAACAACCACATCCACGGGTCGGGGTTCCACGGCTCGCCGGTCGAGGCAAAGCATTTCAGCGAAGACAAATCGTGTTTCTTAAAATGCTCGTCACCATGCGGAATCAACGAACGGATCAGCGTCGGCGAGACGCCCATCTGATTTATCTTGTGCATTTCCGCCAGTTGCCACAAACGCGCTGGTGATGGGAAATCCGGCGCGCCGTCGTACAGGAACATCGTCGCCCCCAGAAGCAGGCTTCCGAATACCAGCCACGGACCCATCATCCAGCCCATATCTGTCATCCAGTAGATGACATCTCCACGATGCACATCCGTCCCAAAAGCCATATCCTGCGCAGCTTTGACGGGAAATCCACAATGAGTATGGAGCGCTCCCTTCGGCTTGCCTGTCGTACCTGATGTATAGATAATCATCAAAGGGTCTTCAGCGTCGGTCCTTTCGGTCTGCGCCTCATCGCTTTGACCATCCACCAACTCATGCCACCAATGATCTCTTTCTTCCTTCAGATTAATTTTCTGCCCGGTTCTTTTCAGAACGATCATGTGTTTCAAGGTTGGGATTTGCTCCGCCGCCTCGTCTGCGACGGACTTCATCTCCACTGCCCTGCCCCGCCGAAATGCACCATCCGCCGCGAAGAGGGCTTTTGCATCGGCGTCCGTCATGCGCGAGACGATGGCGCCCGCGCCGTAGCCTGAGAACAACGGCAGGATAATTCCACCTATCTTCGCAATCGCGAGCAGCGCGATCACGATCTCCGGCGTCATTGGCATGAACAAACCGATGGCGTCGCCCTTCCCCAACCCCAGCGATCGCAGGGCGTTGACGGCTTTATTCACTTCTTTATTAAGTTCTTCGTAGGTGAGCGCTTTTGTAATCCCCTCTTCGCCCTCAAAGACAACAGCGGTCTGCCGTCCACCGTCCATCGTCCATTTGTCAACACAATTATGGACAATATTCAGTTTCCCGCCCACGCACCACTTCGGGAATTGAATCCCGCCGCTCAAATCCACGGCTTGCGAATACGGTTCGTAGAATTGAATGTCGAGAAATTTCAAGGCCGCATCGGTGAACCAGTCCACATCGTTTGTGGAGCGTTTCATCAGTTCATCGAAATCCGCAATGCCGTGCAGGCGCATGAACCTTGTCAGGTTGGCGCGTTCGATGTGATCCCGCGAAGGTGTCCAGACGATCTCGCCGCTAAAAGTGAATTGTTCCGTCATGGGGTGTACTCCTCTTGAGTGGTGAAGCCGATTCTAACCTCAACCGCGATGAATGGGCAGAATTCACCAATAGTACGAATGGCTTTTCCCCGTTTAGGGGCATCGGCGTATAATCCTACAATTACCAGCCGGAGGATGTCCCATGCCTGAAAGCACAATGAATTTAAAATTGATCAAATGCCCGAGTTGCGGCGGTCCCATCGACCCGCCAGGCGGGGAAAGCACCGCCAGATGTCCTTATTGCGGGAGTTCGGTGATCATTCCGGAAAGTTTGAGGAAGCCGGTCTCATCGGGAAGCCAGCCGTCATCTGGAAGTCTTTTCACCAGCACGAACATGAACTCAATGCTCGGTTATGGCGCGCAATGGTCACAAGTCGTCCAGCTGGCGCAACAAGGCAGAAAAGAGGAAGCGGTTCAGAAATATATGAGTTTCTCGCCTGTCAGTGAAGCGGACGCCCGCCGCACTGTGGAGGGATTGGCGTCATCGCAGGTTTACGATGTGAGTGCTTATACTGCAAGCGTTGCCCCCATGATCGCAAGTTATACAGACACGGCAAAAAAGATCACCGCCTGGTCGTTTGGTTTCAGTTGTTTGATCACAGGATTCATCATGGTGGTGATACTGCTTATCGTCGGCGGGACGCTCTGGGCGGTATTCAATTCTTTCTAGCTGCCGCACTTATGATAGATCGATCATTTTCCTGCCCAACCTGCGGCGGACCGAACGAATCCATCCCCGGCGAAAGCCGAATGGCATGCGCCTATTGCGGGGTGAATTTAATAATTCCACAGGAATTACTGGTGAAGGCAAAGCCATCACTTGAGAGAAAGCCCCCGATAAAAGGACCAGTGCCTACCCACGATAGCGATGCGCCTGATTTGCTGCGCAAGGCGCAGCCTACCGTCATCAAAGCTTGGAATGCCTACGCTTACTGGACATGGATTCGCTGGTTATTCCCGACCTGCCTGACCATCCTCATCGCCGGGTTTCTCGTTTGCGGTTTGTTCGGGGTATTCCCGCTGATCTCCCGTTTATTTCGATAGTTTGAATTTTACAAACAGCCTGTCCCTTGCAACTCTCGAAATATCTTCAGGATTTGGGGTTCGGTCCTGGATGCGGATACCGAGAGTCTTTGCAGCGCGCGGCACATAACCGAGATATTCAACGAGGCGCACCTCCACAGACCGCTGACCCAATTCCGGCTCGGCATAAGCGAAAACTTGATTATGCCTAAGAAATAACTCGACCTCTGCGCCGTCTTGCAGGTTCTTCCACCACGTCCGGTTTCGCGTGGTAAGCACCCAGAGGTGATCATCCTTTTCATAAAACCCAACCGGGGTTGTAAATATCCTTCCCGTCTTTCGCCCTGTCACGGTGATCAGCATCATTCCACCGCTCAACAATTTATGGAACGGCGAACGCAGAACCCAACTCATAAAGTCATTGCCATTCATACGAAAACACCATACATTTGATCCGGCGCAAGCAGGTCGGGGAAGCGGGCTCTCAGCGTAGTCCGCGCTTCATAGCACAGGTGACAGGCGTCGGCGTAGGACGAGGCGTGCTCGAGATTGAATTCCGTCACCAGCGCAGAGGGTCCCCCAGAGAGCAGGAGTCCGCAGATGGGATGGGAATCCGGATCGTATTCTTCACAGATTTGCTTGAGCGGTTTCTGGAAGAGGTTGCCGATGACGATCCCCTGACAGATGTGGATATTGCCAAACGGGTCAAGATGGACGCGGCCCGGCTCGCGCAGATCTTCGTGCGGGCAGGAATCGAATCCTTCCCATGCATGTCCCGGCGCTTTTTCCGCAAGTTTGACCGCCGCGCGGCCGCGATACATCACGCCGCTTTCCTCCTCGGCAAGTTGACCGTGCGACTCTCGAGATTCTTCTTCGGGTTGAGCGACGCTGATCACGCCGGTTGGAATTCCAAGCCATTTTGCTGCTGCAACGGCATTTTGCGAACCTTCGCCCAGCATATCTTCACAATGATACAAGTCGCTGCTGACAGATAGATCGCTCAGCCTGCCCGTAAACGGGCGAAGATATTCGACGGCGTCTGGAACCGAGGTTGCCCAAAATGAGTTCGAAACGATGCCGACCTCGAAACCCATGTCGGCTGCAAGGTGGACAGCCTTCTTGAGAACGGCATAATACAAGAACGGCTCGCCGCCTTCGAAGTAAATCGACGTGACCCCCGCTTGTTTTGCCTGATACATAACGTCTTCGATCTGTTCGAGGGTCAATACGCCTTTTTGACGCGGACTCCCCCAAACAAAACAATGATCGCACTCGTACAGGCATTGATAGGTCAAGAGGATGTGCAAACCGCTCAGTTTCATGATGGACTCCTTGCGTATACCTACTTTACGCCTTTCGAGAACGAGAGTCACGGGTCAAAAATCACTTTTTCCCAATCCATTTTCCTCACATCCAGCCGAAAACTTTTACCAGCGCTTCACCGACCGCGTCGGGAAGTCCGTGCGCGATGCCTGGGGCTAGAAGCGTGCCAGTCTTTTCACGGATCAATCCAAAGAACAAGCCAGCCACCGACGACGAGAGCGCCCACCCCCATGACAGCGACGCGAAACCGAAGGCAGGATCGTATGTGTTGAACGCGTGCAGGAGTCCGAACAGGAGGGAGGCGATGATGAGTCCCCAACCAAACTGGATTCCGAACATGCGCATCGGACGACCGAACGCCTGATTCAGTCTCGATTGAACGTAGCCGCGCCAGACGAATTCCTCCCCGAACCCCGAAAAGACGAACTGCCACACAACCGTCGAAATGACGATCGCGCTCAGCTTGTTCATCGCAAGCGCAACACCAATTGGAAAGAGTAGCAACAGAATGGTGACGATCACATTCCCCCGCCCCGACTTGACTGGCTTCTGCCGATTCAACACCCAGAGCATGACAGCCACCCCGACGATTTCCATCAACGCGACGAACGCGCCGCCGCTGATTTGATTCCTGTCGAGCATCAACCACATCGCGCCGCCCACGCCAACCACATACGGGATAATGCGCACGAGATAGGCTTTGATGCCGATGTCGAGGTTTGTCCGCCAGTCCGAGCGCGAGACGCCGTACTCCGCCCAATCCCGCCGCGTCAGCCAGATGACGAGCGCGGGAATGCCGACGAAGATGAACATCCCCGTATAAGACCAGCCGAGAGTTCTTATTTCCCAATCCACGATTTCAGTCGAACGGCGAAGGATTCCCGTGATTTGAATCACAGCATAGACCAGAAGGATTTCAACGAAGGCGAGGAGTTTGGATTTCATAATGACTTCCTTTTCATCGCACAAACGTACCAGCCATGCCGTAAAACCAAAGGACGTAGCCGAACAACATGATCAGCGCCGCCGTCCAGATTGGAATCTTTTGAATGCGCCGAATAGCCAGCGCGCCCAAAGCAATCGTCCACGCGTCCTTTGCAAGAATATAGATCCCGATCATGTAGATCCACCATAACGTCTGGATCGACGCGCCAAACTCGCCTGTCTGAGCGGCGGTGAAGGCGTAGGGATGACCTGTAAGCAGGTTGGGTAAAACCCCACCCAGCAGAATGTCGTTCAACACGGATGAAATTACTATGGAGGGCACACCTGTTGAAAACACGATCGTATTCAACATCTGCTCGAATGTTCCCGAACCTCTCCAAATCTTCGCGAGCAATTGCGCCAGTCCAGGGATGAAGATCAACCCGACCAATGCCATCAGTGGATTAATAAGGAAATTGAAGAGAGTAACGTAATCGTCCGTCCCCACGCTCAACCTGCCGAAGAAACCGATGTAGGTCGGACTGGGAAGTTCGCGCCGCGTGCCGAGCCAGTCGAAACCAAAGATAGCGAAAAGCAAGAGGTTGAACAACGTGAGCGCCAGACCGAAGAGAACCAGTGTGACTGCGTAGCGTATGGAAGTTTCCTGCACCAGTTCTTCGATTGTTAATTTGGGACGAACGATCATGCCCAAAAAGTAGTGGAAGAATTTTCGCATCATTCATATTCTCCTGATTCCATCTTGAAATTTCACCAGCAGGTTCTGTGGCTTGAACCACTCTCACTTGCGTGTATATCGGTATTGCTTTATACAAGTCCGCGAGATGGATTAACGGATGACTTCGAGCATGTCACGGATTGCTCTGAGCATTTCCTCTGGCGCATCGAGGTGGACCGAGTGACTGCTCTCTGCGACGACTCGCTGTTCGCCCCGCGACGATTGTCTCGCGAGTTCCAACTGAAATTCAATCTGCGAATCAGGTACGGGGACATATTGTTCGTTGAATGGCGTCGAGCCAGGCGCGGAGGTCTGTCCCGCGGTCAGCACGATCAAGGGCAGGTTGCCGAAGGGATGCTCGCCAACTATCAATTCGCTTGTCTGCTGAAATGTCTGCGGGAGCGCTTGCATCTCGGCGATGGCAGTGACGTATTGATTCGGATCGAGAAGCAGGTTCAAATACGTCTCTTGAAACTCAATCGGCAGTTTGCGCGCGGTGGCAGGCATGCTGTCTTCGCCGCCCAGAGGTCCCAAAATCCGCAACAGACCTGTGCTGGTCATCAAGTTCATCGCCTGATAAAAACCAATCGAAGATTGCATCTGCATCTCGAACTCTGTTGTGATGGTCAACGGATGGGCGGTATCCACCAGCACCAAACCCGCGACCTCATCGGGATATGTCAGCGCGAACAGCCTCACATGGACTCCGCCCAACGAATGACCGACCAGCAGATACGGACCCGCCTCTCCCGCCGCCTCAAGCAGATCATGCAATTCGGACACCGCCTGCGCCCCGTCACGCGGACCTGGAGCCGCTTCGCTCCACCCGTAGCCTGCTCGGTCGTAGACGCAGACTCGCGTCGACCGACTCAATTCATCTTGAATGGGCATCCACTCGACGGAGAAACTGCCGTTGCCCGCGTCGATCACTACCGTAGGCGAGCCGCTTCTGACGCAATGAATTTGCATGAGATGACCGTTCACGTCCACGAGTTTACCTGGCGCGGGGAATTGTTCACGGGTCCGCGCAAGGGCGATACGTTGATAGGTACAACCTCCCATGAGAAGAAGAGCGGTGATGAGGATGACCCATAATAGCGTGCGGAGGATCCGTGAAAGACAGCTTGTGTTTTTCTTCTGCACATCCTTCATTATCTATTTCCTTGCATCCTTGAGTGAATTCTTTTTTCATGCCCGATCATTCGGTTCAGACAGGAATTCCAGGATGACCTTCAATTCGTTTTGTTGGTATAGAAGTGCAATAACGAATATCATCACGATGTATTGCATCAGGTTTGCCGTAAACTGGTTTTCTATGACGACAAAATAAGCCAGCGAACGCGTGGCGTTATTCATTGCAATATGAGCAATGGAAGGAACAAAGATGCTCTTGCTCCTGGCGTACACATAACAAAGATATGTATGCGTGCAGATCGCACCGATGATCGCAGCAAGGTGATTGGTTATTGTTTGCCAGACGGGGATCGGGGCCGGGACGGGAAAGACCAACGCCAGCGGCTGGTGCCACAGATACCAGATCAGCCCGCCGAGGAGTAATCCAAGCCAGGGCTTGTCCGGGGATAGAAACGGGAACATGAACCCTCGATGACCGAACTCCTCTCCGAAACCAGAGACGATGCCGGGCATGATGTTGAACACGGTCAACCCGCCGATGACAAACAGCCACAACATCATTTGGGGCGTGAAGCCGGGCGGAAGTCCAGTCGATAAATCCTCTCCCGTTGCAGCGAACTGCTGGGCAAGCAGGTCGAGGAAAACTTTTCCTGAAAAAACCCAGCGGATGGAACCTGATAGCGTGAACAGCGCGAACGAAAAAGCGGTGATGCCAAGCGAGTACAGCCAGAATTTGACGTAATCTCTGAACCTGCCAAATCGCAGATGGGCGTCCTTGAAGCGCGGTGCATGGAAGGCCAGACGCGTGACGAGCGCGGTAATTGCTGGCGTGAGCATGTATCCGCCCGCCAGATAGACGCCCTGCTCTCCCATCATCCTTGCGCCGATCACAAACCCCGCACAGAGAATGATGAGAATTGCGAAATAAGCGACAATGGATCTATTTTTCATGATCGACCTGCCTTTTTATCCGATCTATTTGATCGAAAGAACCGTAAGTACTAGATCGAGAATCTTGGCGAACAAACCGCGGGGTGCGGCTTGGTTTGAGCATTCATGGTTTTCTCTTTCGTCAAACAGAGCCACGTTCGATCAGACTCTTGATTCAAGATCCGCCTGACAGGCGCAAGGCATACCTGTCACTTGTCTGACAGGGAATACAAACAGAATTTCGACAAATGCAATGATCTTTGTTCCATGCAGCCCCATTCCTCCTCTCCGCCATTCAGTTTACAAAATTCCCTCCCGGAATTCACGTGTCGAAAATCACTTCGCGCTATAATCAGGTAAATCATCCTCAGGAGACATCGCATGTCCAACGTCTACGAATCGAAACACCCGCTGGTCGCACACAAACTCGCCCGGCTGCGCGATAAGAAGACGGAGCCAAAGAAGTTCCGCGAACTCGTACGTGAGATCGCGGGACTTCTCGCATATGAAGCCACCGCCGACCTTGCCACCTCCCCGGTCGAGATCGAAACACCGCTGGCGAAGATGAACGCCCAACAACTTCGGGAAAAGATCGGACTGGTTCCCATCCTGCGGGCGGGACTGGGAATGGTGGAGGGCATTTGGGAGTTGATGCCCAGCGCCGAGGTCTGGCATATTGGTCTGTACCGCGACGAGAAGACGCTCAAGCCGGTGGAGTATTACAACAAACTGCCCATCGAGCCGCGGGTTGCCGTATGCCTGATTCTCGACCCGATGCTGGCAACAGGAGGCTCTGCGACAGCAACCGCAGAGGTTCTGAAAAAATGGGGTGTGAAGAAGATCAAGTTCGTCGGGTTGATCGCCGCGCCGGAGGGAATCAAAGCCATGCAAACGGCGCATCCCGATATTGACATTTATGTGGCCGCCATAGACGATCATCTCAACGAACACGCCTACATCGTGCCGGGCCTGGGCGATGCGGGTGACCGTCAGTTCGGAACCGGCTGAGGATGGCAATTGGAGTGATGTGAAGGATTGGAGAATTGCTGAATTAGCGATTGAAAATTGGAGGCCATGTGGCTTTTGATTTGAAACTGGTCGAACGGATTCGGCCTCTATTGAAGGGAATTCCGTTCGTGGAAAAGAAGATGTTCGGCGGAGTCGGATTTCTCATTCATGGGAACATGGCGTGCGGGGTATTGGAAGACAGTCTTATCATTCGGGTGAAACTTGAAAAGTACGAGACACTTCTCAAAAAGCCGCATGTCAGACTCTTTGACTTTTCCGGCAGGCCGATGAAGGGCTGGCTGGTGGTGGATGCGAAGGGCTGCAAAACTTCCTCCCAACTCGACAAATGGGTCAAAGAAGGCACGGAGGTCGCGCTTACATTACCGCCGAAATAGAATATGAAAACCACGGCGTTCATCATTCTTTCAGCGATCCTTTTATTCATTTCGCACAAATCCCTGCGCTCTCCGCGCTCGCATGGTTTTTATCGCTTTTTTGCCTGGGAATGCATGTTGGGATTGTTTCTGTTGAACGTAACCTTTTGGTTCTACAAACCCCTCGCGTGGAATCAGTTGATTGCGTGGGCGTTGTTGTTAGTCTCGCTCGTGCCGCTTGGGCTTGGGATTTACGAATTGAGAACAAGGGGCAAACCCGCCGGGATACGCAATGGCGATGATTCCCTGCTGGGTTTCGAAAAGACCACACAACTGGTCGTGAGCGGGGTTTACAGGTATATCCGCCACCCGCTTTACTGTTCGCTATTGTTTCTCACCTGGGGTATCTTCTTCAAACAAATTTCGGCGATGGGCGTTCTTCTGGCTGTCCTGGCGACGACCCTATTGATCCTGACCGCCAAAACCGATGAAGCTGAGTGTATTCATTTCTTTGGAACGCAGTATCAGGAGTATATGAAAACGACGAAGATGCTCATCCCTTTTCTGTTCTAGGGATTTGCACTGCAGGAATACCATGTCCATTCATTAATCAGTCGAAGGAAAAGGAGCATACTTGTATTTTGCAGGCAACGGGATCGAGGAGGGGCTGGGGGAAAACATGAAAATCCATGCGATGATCCTTGAAACATGCAAACGGCTTTCCCATTCACGGGTCTTGATCGACGACAGGCAGGTCGAGTACACATCGTCCATCCTTTCACTTTACGACCTGGCGGGACATTACAAAACGACGGGTGCATTCTCCGAACTGGACAAGGTGGCGGTTGTTGCCAATGTGCAGTATCACAAGGATAATGTGTTCTATGAGAATGTCACGCGCAATCGCGGGATCAATTTGAGGGTGTTCTATGATTTTGACGAAGCAGTGGCATGGTTGAAGAATGATGAATGACAAGAAAATCTCTCCATGAAAGCCCAACTTCTGCGCGCGACAGCGGCTCTTGAAGAAAACCCGGCTCCCCTTACCTTGGAGGACGTGCCGGATCCGGTACTGGATGCAGGCAAGGTTCTGCTCAAAGTCACCCGCTGCGGAGTCTGCCACACCGAATTGGACGAGATCGAAGGCCGGATGCCGCCTCCAAGATTGCCAGTCATTTTGGGGCATCAAGTGGTGGGGATTATCGAAGAGGGCGGCAACAAAGGCAGTCGAGTTGGCGCGGCGTGGATCGCATCCGCGTGCGGAGATTGCGATTTCTGTAATAGCGGGCGCGAAAATTTATGTCCTGATTTCAAGGCGACGGGACGCGACATCGACGGAGGTTACGCCGAGTACATGAAAGTCCGCGCGGATTTTGTGCATCCCATCCCGGATTCGATTTCAGATTCGGAAGCCGCTCCATTGTTGTGCGCTGGAGCGATTGGGTACCGGTCATTCAGATTATCCAATTTGCAGGATGGGGGATCTATAGGCTTGATGGGCTTTGGCGGGTCGAACCACCTTGTCTTGAAATTGGTGAAATTCAAGATTCCCAATTCGAAGGTCTTTGTCTTCAGTCGTAACCCCCAGGAACGTGAATTCGCCCTCTCCTTGGGAGCAGATTGGGCGGGAGGCATAGATCAGAATCCACCCGGAGCGTTGGATGCGGTCATAGATACCACCCCGGTTTGGGGTCCGGGTATCGAGGCGTTGAAAATCCTCAAGCCGGGGGGCAGACTGGTCATCAATGCGATCCGTAAAGAGGAAACGGACAGGGATGTCCTCCTCCAGTTGAATTACCCGGAGCATTTATGGATGGAGAAGGAAATCAAGAGCGTGGCGAATGTGACGCGCGAAGACGTGAGCGATTTCTTGAAGCTGGCGGCGGGGGCGGGGATCAAACCGGAATATCAGGAATATGATATGAAGGACGCCAATCAGGCGCTGATCGAAATGAAGCAAGGTAAAATCCGTGGAGCGAAAGTATTAACTGTCATTTGAGGAGTGGGCATGTCGTCGGAAAAATATGTGCTTGCGATCGATCTGGGGACTTCGGGACCGAAAGTTGCTTTGTTCTCATTACGCGGGGACCTGGTGGGAAGCGAGTTTCAGGAAAATCGCCTGATCCTCCTGCCCGATGGCGGCGCGGAGCAATCTCCCGCCGAATGGTGGGAGGCGATCGATACAGCCGTCAAACGATTGCTCGGCAGGAAACTTGTACCGAATGACGACATTATCGCAATTGGAACAACAGGGCAATGGTCCGGTACTGTTGCGGTCGACAGGGATGGCAAGGCGTTGTCGAATGCGATCATCTGGATGGATTCAAGAGGCGAGCCGTATATCCGCGAGATCTGCGGGGGTGCGATCGAAGTGGAAGGGTACGAGCCGGTAAAACTTTGGAAATGGATTCGTGCCACGGGAGGTGTACCGAGCAACACCGGCAAGGATCCCATCGCGCATATCCTGTACTTCAAAAATGTTCATCCGGAAATATACGAGCGCACATATAAGTTCCTGGAACCGATCGATTACCTGGGATTGTTATTGACAGGGAAATTCGCCGCCTCAGTCAACTCGATCGTGCTGCATTGGTTGACCGACAATCGAAACATCGACCGCATCGTTTACGACGAGAAGCTTGTTCGTTTATCGAAAATCGATCGGGGCAAACTGCCCGACCTGCGCCATGCAAATGACATGCTTGGCTCATTACTGCCTGCTCTTGCAGGTGAATGGGGTTTACGCGATGACGTAAAAGTGATCATCGGCTCTCCTGACGTTCACTCCGCGGCGGTCGGCTCGGGGGCGGTGGCGGATTACGATACTCACCTTTACGTCGGCACCTCAGGCTGGCTGACCTGCCACGTGCCGTTCAAGAAAACGGACATTTCCCACAGTCTTGCCGCACTTCCATCCGCCATTCCAGGCAGGTACTTGCTCACCAATGAGCAGGAGTGCGCAGGAGTGAACCTGCAATTCCTACGCGACAATTTGTTTTTATATCAGTACGAACTGTCGAACCAGAAACCCGGTCATGCCTATAAATTATTCGACGAGATCGCTGCACGGACTCCCGCCGGGAGCGGAAACTTGATCTACACTCCCTGGCTGTACGGCGAGCGGGCTCCCGTCGACGATCGCTTCGTGCGTGGAGGTTTTTTCAACCTCTCCCTGCAAACCTCACGGGAGGACATGGTGCGAGCAGTATTCGAGGGAGTGGCTTTCAATACTCGCTGGCTCTTGAAGTATGTCGAGCAATTCATTAACAAGCCAGTTGAATATATCAACATGGTCGGGGGCGGGGCAAAGTCGGATATCTGGTGTCAGATCCACGCGGACATATTGGACCGCCCGATCCGGCAAATGAAAGATCCAATCGAAGTCAACGTGCGTGGGGCAGCTTTGCTGGCGGCGGCATCGCTGGGGCACATCCACTATGACGATATCGCTTCGCGCGTGCCGGTGGCGAAAACCTATACACCCAATCCCGACCATCGAAAGATTTACGATGAATTGTTCGGCGAGTTTTTGGCAGTGTATGAGAACAACAAGAAGGTGTATGCGAGGCTGAACAGGGGGATGGCAATGGAAAGCGGGAAGTAGAAAGAAGAAATTAAGGATATATATGAACCTCGAAGAATTATTAATGAAGAATATCGGCAAACTCCCGCCGCCGATGGTGGCATGGGCGGAGAAGCGCCTGAAGAAAATCCCATCCATCCGCCGCAAGATCGAAAAGGAATACGATGAATTAATGGGCGGGTTGGAAACATCACTGAAACCCTACAAGGATAAATTCCCAGCCTTTGCAAGGCTGCCTGAAACAGGCCGCAGCCGCGCGGAGATTTTGCAGGAAATGGAATCGCTTCGCAAACGGGAGGAGGCGCAATGGAAGGATGGTTTCGTCTCCGGCGCGGTCTACCACGGCGATGAAGAACACATCGAATTCTTGAACCGGGTGTACGCGATCAACTCACAGAGTAATCCCCTGCATGCGGATGTCTGGCCCAGCACGACCAAGTTCGAGGCGGAGATCGTATCCATGTGCGCAAACATGCTCGGAGGCGAAGGCCAGGCTGTGTGCGGGACCGTATCCTCAGGCGGAACGGAAAGCATCATGCTGGCGATGAAAACCTATCGCGACTGGGCACGGGACACCAGGGGAATCGCGCGTCCCGAAATGATCGCCCCTATCACAGCTCATGCAGCATTCGACAAAGCCAGCCAGTATTTCGGGATCAAAATGGTCAAGATACCTGTGGATGCGGACTCGCGCGCCGATGTGAACGCCGCGCGAAGAGCTGTCAATCGCAACACGGTGGTCATCATGGGGTCCGCCCCCTCGTTCCCACACGGAGCCATCGACCCGATCAAGGATTTGTCCGACCTTGCGCTTAAGCATAGGGTTGGTTTTCACACGGATGCATGCCTGGGCGGGTTTGTGCTACCCTGGGCGGAGAAATTGGGCTACGCTGTCCCACCTTTTGATTTCCGCCTGCCCGGTGTGACATCCATTTCGGTGGATACGCATAAGTTCGGTTATGCCGCGAAAGGCACATCGGTGATCCTGTACCGCAACAAGGAACTGCGCCATTATCAATATTACACAACCACCGAATGGCCCGGCGGGTTGTACTTCTCACCCACCTTTGCGGGCAGCCGGCCGGGCGCGTTGAGCGCGGCATGTTGGGCGGCGTTGACTTCCATCGGCGAACAAGGCTACATGGACGCGACAAAAAGGATTCTCGAAACCGCCGAGTATTTGAAAAATGAAGTCAGGCAAATCCCAGAATTGCGCCTGATCGGCGATTCATTCTTCGTGATCGCATTCGCGTCCGACAGCCTCGATATCTACAAAGTCCTGGAGTTTATGAGCCGCAAAAAATGGAGCTTGAACGGATTGCACAAGCCTTCGTGCATGCACATCTGTGTGACGCTGCGACACACCCAGCCCGGCGTGAAGGAGAGCTTCATCTCCGACCTCAAGGCTGCGGTGGCGCATGTGAAAAGTCATCCCGAGGAGAAGGGGAGCATGGCGCCCGTGTATGGCATGGCATCCACCATGCCCATGCGCGGACTGGTGAGTGATATGCTAAAGAAGTATCTGGATTTGATTTTTAAAGTTTAGCTGTGTAAACGGCGTTGTCAAACACCAGGCTTGCCCTGAGCCTGCCTGCGAAACGAAGTGCTGACGAAAGGAAAGCGGAAACTACGACCAATCCGAAAAGAGGCGCATCATGAAAAACCAATATGACCTGAAATCGGTCAACTTCCCCTACCTTGCCGGTGGAATGTTGAAATTGACCGCGTCCTTGCTTGAAGGACCGCTGCAGGGATTGTTGATTCCCAATCTGTTCGAAACCGCGGGCATTACTCACCTGCGCAAACAGCACTTTGACGAACCGCCAACGAATCTTCCAATTCATTACACCGGGGTATTGCAAACCGACCCGGCATCCGTACCGGAGGCGCTTTGGCCTGAAAAACCATCTCAAGGCAAGGGATTTCGATTTGCATCCATCCACGATTTTGCCAAAGCCTATCGCGATGGAAGGACGACCCCGGAAGAAGTTGCAAATCGTGTGCTGGACTCCATCGAAGCCAGCGATTCGTCCAACCCGCCGATCAGGGCATTCATTGCCATCAACCGCGACAATGTGATGAAACAGGCAAGTGAATCGACTCAGCGCTTCAAGGAAGGCAGACCGCTTGGCATCTTCGACGGCGTACCCGTCGCAGTCAAAGATGAAATCGATATGACGCCCTACCCCACCACTGTGGGAACCTCGTTCCTTGGTAAGACGCCTGCAAAAGAAGACGCAACTGTTGTTGCGCGATTGCGCGCAGGGGGCGCATTGCTGATCGGCAAAACCAATATGTATGAGATCGGCATCGGCGTGACCGGGCTGAATCCGCATTACGGCACGCCGCGCAATCCCTACAACACAAACCATTACACGGGTGGTAGTTCAAGCGGATCCGCCACTGCTGTTGCCGCCGGGTTCGTTCCAGTCGCCATCGGCGCGGACGGAGGCGGCTCGATCCGCATTCCTTCGGCGTTTTGCGGACTTGTCGGCTTAAAACCCACCTTCGGCAGAGTCACCGAACACGGAGCGTACCCCCTCGACTGGAGCGTCGCTCATGTGGGACCCATCGGCGCTTCTGCCACCGATGCCGCACTGACCTATGCCATCATCGCCGGACCCGACCCGAAAGACGCAAACTCCCTGCACCAGCCGCTACCCACCCTCGAAGGCTGGGACAATCTCAATTTGAACGGGTTCAGAATCGGCATCTATCGCCCCTGGTTCGACCATGCGGAAGAAAAGGTTGTTACCTTGTGCGATGCCATGGTCAAGAATTTCGAAGAGATGGGGTGCGAAGTAAGGGAAATCGTAATTCCCGATCTCGAAGCCAATCGTGTGGCACATTTATTCACCATTGTCAGCGAGATGCTGCAGGGTCTTGGGAAGTATTATGACAAATACCATCGCGAGCACGGAAACGATGTCCGGGTCAACCTTGCGCTGGGCCGGCAGTTCAGCGCGGACGATTATGTCAAAGCGCAGCGCATCCGCACCCGGATGATCGGTCACTTCGTGAGTGCCTTCAAAGAAGTGGATGTGATCCTTACTCCCACGACTGCCATCGCCGCGCCTGTGATCAAGAAGAGCGCCCTACCAGATGGCGATTCTGATCTCACCGTCCTGACCGAGATCATGCGCTTCGTCACCACCGCGAACATGACGGGTCACCCCGCAATTTCCTTCCCTGTCGGTTACACTCAAATCGGATTGCCCGTTGGCATGCAAGCCATCGGTCGCGCATGGGAAGAGCATCAACTCCTCCGAATGGCGCTCGCCGCGGAACAGGTTGTCGAGCGAAAAGCGCCCCAAGTTCATTATCCGATCCTCGGTAAATAACCATGACCCTGCAAAAAGATCCCGAAGGTTTCGAAAAAAAACATCTGGACAGCATTGTTGACCTTAATGGAAAACGCATCATGGAGGTCGGATGCGGCGAAGGGCGTTTGACGTGGAAGTACGCCTCCGCCTCGTCCCTGACCATCGGGTTTGACCCCGACCATTCGGCCTTGCGTGTCGCCCGTGCGGATTCCTCCCCTGACCTGCACGACAAAGTCCGCTTTGCGTGTGCCAGCGCAAAAAACATTCCTTTCCGTAAAGAAACTTTCGATATCGCCATCCTCGCCTGGTCGCTTTGATGAATGGAACACGAGAGCATGGTCCATGCTCTGAACGAAATCCATCGAATCCTAAAGCCGCGAGGCATCCTGATCGACCTGCGCCCCGTCGAGGATAATTGGTCTGTGGAGGTGGTTTCTTCGACCGGACATAGGGTCGCAGGCAAGTTAATGGATATGCCCGTCGGCATCGCAGATGATAACGCCGCGTTCAAAGCGATGAAGGAGGTTGAAGCGCTCGGTTGGTTCTCGAAAGAAAAGGGTGACGAATTCGGTTTCTTCTACATCTGGGACACACCCTCCGAGATGAAGTCTTACATCGACGAGGAATGGGAGGATTTCGAAAAGCTGGACGACGACCTATACCGAAAAACAAGTTCGTTATGGGCATCGGCCAATGCCGATGCCCGGGTCCGTGTACGGGTCAAAATGTGGATTGCGGCGTGGAAGAAGCTATAATTATAAGAGATTAATCCTGGAGGCGGTAATAGACCGTCTCTTTTTGTTCTCTATACTACAAGAAAGATGTCCTCGCAGATTTGGAGAATGAAATGAAAAAAAACTTATCGGTATTCTTCTTGCTTTCGATATTACTTTCCAGCTGCGGCGCAGAGGCAACTCCCCTGCCCATTCCCTCACCCCAGCCCGCCACAGCGACACCCACTTTTACACTGACTTCGGAGCCAGCACTCACATATTCCCCGGCGCCCACCGCCACTCCTGTTCCGCACCCCATGAGCATCATCGCGCTCAGAAACCAGGAATATCCCGGCAGCGAGATCACCGTCGTTAAAGAATTGGAGCGCGGCGTGAATTACCGCCGATATTATGTCTATTATCTTTCTGAGGGACTGAAGATCTATGCCCTGCTTACCATTCCCAATGGCGAGAAACCCGATGGGGGCTTCCCTGCCATCGTCTTCAACCACGGCTACATCCCGCCGGACGTGTACCGCACGACCGAGCGATACATTCACTATGTCGATCAACTTGCGCGCTCGGGCTACGTCGTTTTCCGCATCGATTACCGCGGACACGATCAATCCGAAGGCGAGGCGACAGGCGCATACGGCAACCCCGGCTACCAGATCGATGTCATGAATGCCGTCACATCCCTCCAACGGCATCCCGATATAAACCCGGAGAAGATCGGCATGTGGGGCCATTCGATGGGCGGATATTTGACCCTGCGCGCGATGGTCATTTCGGATGAAGTGAAAGTCGGCGTGATCTGGGCTGGCGTCGTCGCTTCGTATACGGACCTGCTCTACAACTGGCGGCGGACGGGCGCATTCACTCCCTCACCGAGCTCCACAGGGAGGGGGTGGCGCGGCGCATGGATCGAGCAATATGGAACTCCGGAGCAGAACCCTGTCTTTTGGGATTCTGTCTCTGCGACATCCTACCTCGCGGAGCTTTCCGGACCATTGGAACTGCATCATGGAACTGCGGACGAAGATGTCCCCGTTGAGTTTTCGATCCGGCTGGCGGAGTTGGGACGGCAGTATGGACAGATCGTAAATTTATATACCTACGACGGCGACAACCACAATATATCCAAATATTTCTCGCAGGCAATGAGACAAACGATCGCATTCTACGATATCTATTTGAAATGACGATAGTGACGTAATACTGAACGAAGCGAGGCATCTCCACTCCTTTCTGAGAGACTCTTCGCTCCGCCAAGAGTGACACAATTGGCTATCTATCAAAATGCAAGATCGCGAGGTTGCCCTCGAAATACCGGGCGATCTGTTCGGGAATGTTCCCAAGCGTATCCTGAACACGTTTGCGGGAGCCAAAACCCGGCAGGATGATGAAATCGCTGACGACTTCGTGTTCCAATTTCTCTGGTTTGAGCTGGTCTTTCAATGTCTCCAGCTTATATACCTGGTCGGGGTTGATTGCGGCAAATAATGCTTCGAGGTTTTGAACATAGCTTTTATCCGCGCGGACGAGCAGAGGGACGTTCAACGCCTTGGCGATGGCAAGCGTGGCTTCCACCATCCGGCGCAGGGCGATGGGAGGCACCGCTTTGGGTGGAACAATAAAGATCACCTGCCGCATGCTGTTCAATGGCAGGGATAACTTCCCCGCCACCACCGGAGAATCGGTTCCCCAGATCACTTCATCCAGGACCGACCCAAGAACGCTCTCACGAAAGGTCCGCCGTCCGCGCCAGCCCATGACGATCAGTGAGGCCTTTTCCTCCTGTGCCATATGAAGGATTCCCTGTGCATGAGTGGCGGCAAGACGCGGTATGAATTCGATCTCGGCGTCCGGATCATGCATGGATTGGCTCACTTTGCCTAATAATTCCTTATGCATCATCAGACTATTGTGTTCGTTCGGTCCCTTGTCCTGCGCGATGCTGACCGCCAAAACCTTTCCCTTCGAACCCCGGGCGAGCAAACTTGCAAGAGAAACCAAACCTTCGGAGTGTCCCGACTCGGAGACGGGGACGAGAATCCGACCGAAGAGTGAAGTCTGCTCAACGTCGGCGGAGACAGTTTGAATGTCGGGGGCGAACCGCTGGACGATGAGAGGCGAAGTGATCGAAGTGAGGAGAATCATCAGGATGGCGGCGTTGAAGAGTGTTGGGTCAAAAAGTCCAGTTTCCAAACCGATAACAAGGGTTGGGATCGTGACTGCAGCCTGGGCATGGGATAACCCATAGACGGTCCAGAACTCGGATTTTGAGTATTTGTAAATCCGGGCAGTGAGCCAGGCGGCGATGAATTTGGAAACGTATGCAACGACTGTGACCCCTGCCGCCACAACAATGGTCTGCGGGCTTTCGAGAAAAGTCAGCGGATTGGTGATCAGACCGCTGTATAATAAAAAGACGGGAATGAAAAAGGACTCGCCGATAAAGAGTACATGACCCGCCACCGGGCTGTGGCACGGCAACATCGAGTTGACCGCCAGTCCCGCAAGGAACGCACCGACCACTTCATGCACGCCGATGACTTCAGCCACAAAGGCGGCGACAAAAAGCGCGACAATCACGAATTGAAATTCGACGGCGCGACCAGTGAGTCTTTGAAAGACAAACTTGCCAAAACGCGGCAACCCAAAAATGATGAGCGCCGTAAAGATGGCAAGTAGAACGAACAATTGAGCAAAATAACCGAAGCTCAAACCGCCCTTGCCTGCGCCGAGGACTACTGCAAGGATAATGAATGCGCCAATGTCTGTAAGGACGGTTGCGCCGGTTGTGACGGCCACCGCCTCATTACGAGTGACGCCAAGCTTTGTAAGGATGGGGAATGCGATAAGGGTATGGGATGCAAACGCAGAACCAAGCAGGATCATCCCAAGCCAGTCGAGCCCGAGGATGTAGCCAAGCCCCATACCCATCAATTGCGGAAAGATGAAGGTGATGATGCCAAACACCAAAGCCCGTGCGCGGACCTTCATGAACTGATTGATATCGACTTCGAGACCGGCACTGAACATGAGGTAGACCAGTCCGATGGTCGAGAGGAATTGGATGCGGTCGTTATCTTCGAGCAGGCCAAGCCCGTGCGGACCGATGAGCATGCCGCCGATTATGATGCCGATGATGCCGGGCAGTTTTAACCGTTCCGAGATCAGCGGCGTGATCAGGATGATCGCCATGACGATCAGGAAAAAGCCTACGGGTTTGGAGAAGAGTTCTTCGAGCACGCATATCCTTCGTTATTGGCAATTGGTTATTGGGCCGGGTCGAGCTTTTCCATCCAGCGAGATGGGTTGCCCAGTTCGGTAAAACCAAACTGATTATACAATCCATGAGCGTCGCGAGTGAGAAGACACCAACGTTTCATCCCCTGTAAATCAGGGTGGGACATTACACATTTCATCATCCATTTTCCCAACTCCCGACCGCGATAGTCCTCGTGGATAAAGACATCGCAAAGATAGGCAAAGATGGCGCGGTCAGTCACCACGCGCGCGAAGCCGATTTGTCTTTCCCCATCGTACAAGCCGAAATTCACCGAAAACTGTATCGATTTCTCGATCACCCCACGCGGACGTTTGTCCGCCCAATAGGCGCGTGAGAGGAAATCACAAATTGCATCCACATCAAGGCGCGAAGGGTCATCTGAAATGATAAAGCTGTCTCTTTTGTATTCCATACAAATATTTTATCAGGCTGGAATCAAATAAGGTAAACTTGGCATAACCATCTTCCTTTATTCCTCTTTCTTCTTTCGTCACCTCCCACTCCCTATTTTCTACTTTCCACGGAGCCTCCCATGCGCCTCACCAACATGATCACCGCTGTTGACCTGCACGCCTGCGGCGAACCGGGGCGAGTCATCACCGGCGGCGTGCTCGACGTGCCCGGCAGGACGATGTTCGAGAAGATGAAATTCATGGAGAAAAATCTCGACGACCTGCGCCTGCGTATGTTACGCGAGCCGCGCGGATACCCCGCCTTATGCTGCAACGTCATCATGCAGCCTACGAATCCAGACGCCGCCGCAGGCTTCATCATCATGGAGCAGACCGAGTATCCGCCCATGTCTGGCACGAACACCATCTGTGTGGCGACAACCCTGCTCGAGACAGGCATGATTCCTATGCGTGATCCCGTCACCGAATTCATGCTTGAAGCGCCCGCTGGGCTGGTCGGCATCCGTGCTGAGTGCAAAGATGGCAAGGTCACGCAAATCACGTTCAAGAACGTCCCCGCTTTTGCCGTGCATCTCGACCTCAATGTCGAAATCCCCACGCTTGGCACCGTCAAAGTGGACGTGGCTTGGGGTGGCATGTTCTACGCGATTGCAGACGCCGCGCAATTCGGCTTGCAACTCACGCCCGACGAAGGCAGAGACATCACCCGCATCACTGAAATGGTCAAATCTGCCACGGCAGAGCAATACCCGGTCATGCATCCTGATAACCCGGAAATTACCGGTCCAACCATTGGGCAGCTTTCCGCGCCGCCGGTACATCCGCAAGCGCACCGCAAAAATGTCGTCACTGTTTCCACCGGCAAAATCGACTGGAACAAACCCTCCACCTGGACAGGCGTCATTGACCGTTCTCCCTGCGGCACGGGCACATGCGCCAAGATGGCAACACTGTACGCGCGCCATCAACTTGGCTTGGATCAAGATTTCATCCACGAAGGGATTCTCGGCACGCTCTTCACGGGTCGGCTCATCGAAGAGACGCAGGTCGGTCCGTACAAAGCCGTTGTCCCCACCATTGGCGGCACAGCGTGGATCACGGGCATCCATCAATTCGTGGTCGACCCCAGTGACCCATACCCGAATGGATTTACAATCGGCGATATCTGGTAATGGGCGATTCACAAATAACTATGCAAAACCACCTGCTGGCTGAAGGAGTTCCCATGGGTCCGACGAGGACAGATTCAAAAATAGAAAAATGGAGCGGGATTGCATCCCTTTTGCTGGCTGTCACATTTTTAGTGCCGGCATTTATCTATCTCGTTGGAGACTTACGCTCAACCATTGGTCAACTTGCTTATCACCTGGCCGATTTTATGTACGGACCGGTTTGGTCTGTGTGTCTCGTCATTGTAGTATTCACACTTCGCGAAAAATCCGGCGGGCAAGCATCACGGCGCATGTCGCTGGCGTTGATGTCAGCATTCCTCTCCGCAGGGATGATGCTGGCCGTCGCCTTCATCCGTTCATCCAACCGGCAATATCACATTCTTCATCCCGAATTGAACCTGCAAGAATCCATTCCTGTCCTCGTCGTGTGGACCACGCTTATTGCAGGTTTAACCGCCGTCGGCTGGCATTTTTTGGGATGGACTCAAATCCTAATCGGCATCGTCCATTGGGAGTCTCAGCAGATGCCGCGCCTGCTAAACCTGGTTTATTTTGCAATGGGCTTCGTTTCACTTTTTATTTATTTATTTCCAGCCGCCGAAGGGCTGGGTATATTGCTAGGCATGGTCTTATACACCTGGCAAGGCGTTCTATTTATGAAAACCAAACGAATAAGCAAAGATGAACGATAGATCGCGGACGATAGGCAATCTTTTTCATGGTCAAACGTCAATGGTCTATCGTCCTAGATCAAAATCACTTCCACGATTTCACCCGCGCTCAATCCCGTTGCGTCAGGATGAATTTTCAGCAAGCCATCACCCGCCGCCAGGGTAAATATCAAATTGCTCTTCCCAAATATCGGCTCGGCGATCCAACCCTCACTCCTGCCCCCTCTCCCTGAGGGCGAGGGGGACAACTTCACCGCCCACCAATCTTCGCGCCCTGCCTGCGACGGCAGGTTGACGGTTAACTTTGCCTGCACAGTCGCTTTGGGTTTGGGTATTGCGCCCAGCAACCTCTCGATGACCGGCACGACAAATAAATATCCATTCACCAGGGCGCTGACGGGATTGCCGGGCAACCCGATGACCGCTTTGCCCTTGCACTTGCCGAGGATGGTCGGTTTGCCGGGACGGGTGTTGATGCCATGCACAAGCACACCGGGTTCCCCAAGTTGGCGGATGACTTCAGCGGTCATGTCGCGGGTGGAGGCGGACGACCCGGCAGTGACGATGACCACATCACACTCATTGAGAGCCTTCGCCGAAGCGCTTTTCAGTAACTCAAATTCATCGCCAATGATCCCATAGCGGACGGGAATTCCCCCGCTCTTCTCGATCAATGCTCCCAGCGTGTACGAGTTAATGTCGCGCACCTGTCCGGGTCTTGGATATTGTCCAGGTTCGATGACTTCATCGCCTGTTGAGATCAACCCTACCCGCGGCTTTCTGGCTACGCGCAGGGATGTGATTCCCAACGCCATCAGCCCGCCAATTTCGGCTGGGCGCAAAGTGGCGCCTTTGGGAATCACGATCTGGTCTTTGGCAACATCCTCGCCAATACGGATGACATTCTCGCCGTCTGCGACGGATTTAAAAACCTCGATCTCTGGGCGGACGGACCCCGCGCCTACAATTTGCTGGGTGTATTCCAACATTACAACCGCATCTGCGCCATCCGGGAGCATGCCGCCAGTGTGGATCAAAGCACATTGACCTGCGCCAATTTCAATGGACGGCTCATCCCCCATTGGCACCTCGCCGATGAGATGAAGATACGCTGGCAGGGAGTCTGTCGCGCCAAAAGTGTCTGCGGCGCGGACGGCATATCCATCCACGGTGGTGCGAGGGAATTCGGGCAACGGGTGCGGCGCAACAATATCCTCGGCAGTGACTCTGCCCAGGGCGGAATCCACAGCCAGGATTTCTGAATCAGGCGTCGCCCTGGAAAGAGCCGCAAGAAGTTTTTCACGCGCTTCGTCCGGCGGGAGGAGGGTCAGAAATTCGGGCATATCGGGTTAAAAGTCGAAGGTCAAAGGTTGTAAGGTTAGCGAAGCCAAAAGGTGAGAGTGAGGAAGTAGGTGGTGAGACCAAAGACGGCTAATGAAGTGGATGCGAGAAGCCTCCAGTTGGGCGGATTGCCATTTGCTATGGCACGAAGTTGAAGGATCTGAAAAATGGCGAAGGGAAGCGTGAGGAATGCAGGCGCGACGAGGCGGAGGGCAAAACCAAAAAGCGGGGCAATCGCGAAAGTAAGATAGGCAAAGATGATAAGACTGTGATGGAGCGGAACGGCGCGCTCCCACGTGATTCGCCGAAGGAGTGTTCCACGTTCGTATTTTTGGTCATCGGGGAATGTGGTGAAGTTGATGACAAGAAAATATGCAAGGGCAAGCGCGGAAAGCGGCAGCAAAAGTGTGGTCAGCAGGCGGGACATTTCGCCGGTTTGCAGGAGGAAGGCGAGGGATGGGATGATGTAGGCAATATGAACGGCGAGGATAAGTTCGCCAAATCCGCGGTTGACAAGTTGAAAAGGCGGGATGGAGCTAATAAGGATGAGGATAAGGGAAAAGAGCAGAAATTGGAAAGCGGTGAGCGAGAGGGTGAAGTTGAGGTAGATGAGGAAAACAATGACAGCAATGGTGCCGATCATGCCGATGGAAGTATAGAGAAGGTTGTTGCGGAGAGTCTCTTTTTTCTGTGGGGTTTCACCTCCGATGAGCGGCTCATTGTGCGGACGGAAGACTTCGCGCAGATAGGACATGCTGGTTTGAGCCAGCAGGGCAATCGCCAAGCCAAGCACGAACGGAATAGGTTGAAACGGCTTGCCCAAATAGGCAGGGATGCCCGCGCCGAGGAGGTAGGTCAGTGCGGCAAGCAGGAGGTGAAGGGGGCGGGTAAGGCGAAACATTTGGTAATTGGAGGTTAGAGGTTTATGATCTCACCAGATACTCTTCCAAACGCTCCACCGCTTGAGGGAGGTTTTTGCGTCCCAGACCCAGGCGGAAGTGGTTGGTCGTTTCGTCGTACATTGTGCCGGGGAGCAGGAGGACTCCTGCCTTTTTGACGAGGTCGTCACAGAAAGATTCGACATTGCCTTCGAGAAGTCTCGGGAAGCCCATCGAACCCGCCTTCGGGCGATGCCAGGTGAAA
Source organism: Anaerolineales bacterium (assembly GCA_015075725.1). Lineage (NCBI taxonomy): Bacteria > Bacillati > Chloroflexota > Anaerolineae > Anaerolineales > Anaerolineales bacterium. The sequence goes on from JABTTV010000001.1 coordinate 4,163,779, forward strand.
AGTGAAGCGTGGCGCGTGAAGAGATTGTCAATGATAGTTAAGTTGCTTTGGATTATGTTCAGATTTCGACCGGCAAGCTTCATGCGGTGACGAAGGGCAACTTCGGCAAGGAACTCGCTGGGGGCAGAGTTGCAAATGGTGGTGTAATCTTTCAGGGAAGCCAATTTGTTGTAAAGGTCCCGGTTTTTGGTGGCGATCCAGCCGATACGCAAACCTGCCAAACCGTACGTTTTGGAAGTGACGCCAAGCGAGACAGCGTGGACGCCATAGTCCACGGCGGCGGGAAGCCGGTCGGCCGGGTTGTATTCGGATTCGCGGTAGACCTCGTCGGAGAAAAGAAGTAATTTATTTTCTTCTACAAGTTCATTGAGTGAGTCAAAGTCCGCGCGGGGCATGAGATAACCGGTTGGATTGTGCGGCACATTAACGATAATCGCTTTTGTCGATGAACGGATGAGGCGGCGCAGTTCAACCAGATCCAACGCCCAGCCGTTCTCTTCGCGCGCACGCCACGGGCTGACAAGGCATCCGAGTCCCTTTGCCACCTCGCTCAGGGATTGGTAATGCGGCGATTGGACAATGACATGGTCATTCTCCTTCAAAGCCGCCAACATGAAAAGGTAGATGGCTTCGTTCGCGCCAGAAAAGACCAAAATGTCTTCAGGCTGGGTTGTCGAATACATTCCTGCAATCTCCGATCGCAAAGCGGGGCTGCCCAACGATTCAGTGTACCCAAGCCAGTGCCTTTGGAATTTATCCGCCGCGCCATCTTCGAGGGCAAGCAACTCCGAGATCGACATGGATTCACAATCCGAGGAGCAAAGCAGGAATTCGGTGTTGAATTCGTATCTTGCAAAATAACGTTCGAGTTTGAAAGGAGAGAGTAGCATAAAAACCTTTTCGACAGGAAAGGGTCATCAAGAGCGTAAAGGAAAACCTCAGCGACACTTTGTGGCGAATTATTTCAAAGCCCGCTTCACATCCCGATAATGAAGTTGATTGTGCAGGTATAACATCTTCACCATTTCGCGAATGACCGTTTCGCCCAGGAATGGGTGCCGCCCCTTGATCTCCAATTCCGCTTCCTTCAGTCCGCTTACCCACTGCACGGACCCGGCGCGGGTTTGTTTGTATTGTTCGATCAGTTCAGCAGGAGACAAATCTTTTGTCTTTTCCTGCTGTGCGGTGTTGTAGCGGTCAATGGAGAAATCAACTGAAGATCCTTCGCCGGTCGTGCGAATGCGTTCGAAGAGTCGGATCAATCCGCGCTCTGAGGTGACAAAATGCGAAAGCACATTGCGGATGCTCCACGTGGTCCCTTCGGTGTATACATCAGCATTCCATTGCTCTTCGCTCAATCCCGCAAAGAACGCCGTCATGCGTTCACCTTCGGTTTTAAGTTTTTCGGCAAGTTCTGAAACTTCAGACATGCGTTTCTCCTGATAAACTTTCCAAAACCAAGGGTTATGGTCCGGGAAAGTTTGCGTAGTTGATCGAGCGTTTTCCCGTTGTCGGGTAGTAATAATCACGAAACTCAGAAATGCGCTTCACCAATCGTTCGCTATCCTCGAAATCAGGGCGCACATAATAATAATGTGTATCGTACGGACTGTCGCCAAACACGGAGGCGAGAACATAACCGTTGTCTTCTGCGTACGTTTTGAGCAGAATGGTCATGTTGAACCAGCGCTGGGCAAGATTGGCATCGGTCAACCTGGGCGGCACGAGCGGCGAATAATAATCATGGAACATGATGATGTGCGGCTTTTTACTGTCGAGGTATTCCGCAGTTAAACCATTATGGGCAATAAACTGGTCATTCAATCCCCACGTATCGATCGCATCCCAGCCCGAATAATACGGGATCAAGCCCGCCTCGGTCGTCGCGACCAGATAGCCTTTGCCGCGGAAGTCGGACAGCATCTGCGCCATCTCCAACCGTCCATCACGCTCGTAGGGTCGGTCACAGGATTGTTGATGCAGGGCGAGGAAGCAATTTTGGAACCAGGAATAATAGACGATGCCTCCCGCAAGGCTCATCAATGCGACAATGTACGCGGCTCTTTCCCGGGCTTGAATTTGATCCAGCGCTTCGAGCCTGAGATGCCCGATCAGCGGAATCCACGACATCAGCGCGATAGGCACGATCGCATATTGAAAACGCGCACCGTAGTTCATCTCGTCGGAGATCAAGCCGAACGCCGCCGCAAAGCCAAGGATGGGCACAAGATACGCGATGGCGGTTTTTGTCGTTTCTTTGGAACGGAAGGCAACAATAAAAGCGAACGCCACTGGAAGGCACAAGCGCAAGGCATTCAGCAGTGAAGAATTGAAAGCAGCCCAATCCCAGCCTTCCTCCCCCTTTTTATAGAATGGATTGGGCAGGGGATAACCGAAATAATCCCAACGCCAGAGGAAGTAAAAGCCGCCTAATGTGAGAAAGACCGCGCCAAAGACAATAATAATGGAAAGAGAGTCATTCAGTCCGCGCATGAGGACGATTGAAAGCAAAATCAGCGAGGCAAGGATGACGCCTTCAGGGCGGATCAATCCCATGACGAGACCGCTCAGGGCGAAAGCGAGGGAAAGCCACCAGCGGGGTTGCGGTTCTTTCATCAGATTCAAGCCTAAGGTCCAGGTGGAGGCGGCGGCGAGGGCAAAGAAAGGCGTCCCGAAGTAGGCGGATACATAGGAGAGTCCAGTTCCAACAGCAAGATAAAGCCCGCTTATAAAAGACGCAGGAATACTGCCGTTATGGATGCGGCGATTTGTCCAGTAGATGATGAGTACCGTAAGTAAATGTGAAGCAAAGCCAATGCCGCGCACGGACTGACCGACCGTGAGCCCGAGTTTGATCAAACCAGCCGATGCGACCATAAAAAGAAAATCCGTGGCGCCGTCAACCGGTGGTTCACCAATATTCCATACAATGCCATGTCCGGCTGCGAGGTGCTGCGCATACCTCATGAGCATCGCTGCGTCTTCAAAAGGCGGAATGGCAAAATCGATGAAGTTGAACGCGTAATAAACGACGGAGACGAATAAAAGTACGGAGACGATGATGTCTGGAAGGAGTTTTTTTGTGGGAGACATTGGGGATTGGCGAATAGTCAATGGAGATCGCGGATGGGATTTGCTCTTTGATCGTTAGATCAATGAATAACCGCCGTCGACGACGATGGTTTGACCGGTAATATACTCGTTCTTTATGAGAAATTCTAGCGCAGATGTGATCTCATCCAGCGTGGCAGCCCGTTTTAGAGGAAGCCTTTTCACCAAAAGTTCCCATTGCTCAGGGGTGACGAACTCGCCAGGAAGGACAAGCCCGGGCGCAATGGCGTTGACGCGAACCTTCGGCGCAAAGGCGCGCGCAAGGGTTTTCGTAAGCGACTCCAATCCCGCCTTGCTGACGGCGTAGGATGGGTATCGAGTCCACGGTTTTTGGGCGCCAACGTCCGATATATTTACGATCAATCCGCCGTCCTTCATGCGTTTGACAGCATGCTGGGCGATCAGAAATGGCGCACGAAGGTTTAGGTCCAGGGCGGTGTTCCATTCCTGCAATTCAAGATCGAGCGGGCTCCCCACAGGCATTACCGCAGCCGAATTTACCACAACCCTCAAAGGAGCGTGAAACTCATCGACCAGCGAATAAAGAAAATCGATTTTTTCGGGCAGAGTCAAATCGGCGCGAATCGGAAGACAGTCCACGCCCATGGATCGAATTTCGTCGACGGTCTGTTCCGCTTCAACCACAGACCCGCGATAATGCAGCGCAACCGAATATCCCATGCGGGCAAGAGTCAACGCAAAGGCTTTGCCGAGACGGTGAGCGGAACCGGTCACAAGGGCGAGTGAAGACATGAGTAAATTGTAACGGAATTTTCATCCTTTACCCATTGGGGTTTCCAGTATTATTGCTCATCTTAAAAGGAGCGTATATGGAAAACCAACAAGCTACCCAATCTCTAAATTCATCAGGTTCGAAGCGCGGCTGGCTGATCGCAGGTGTGCTTATCCTGGCATGCTGCTGCCTGACAGCAATAAGCGCCGGGGCGGCCGGTGTATTTTTTTACCTTTCGCCATCAGCCGCTGAATCATCGGGTCTTTCCGCCCCAAGCATGGATGCGCTGGCGACTGCGCAAGACTTGAACAACCTATCCGCGCCGATTTTCATCACCAATTGGGAACTGGCCGGCGAAACGCCCGGCGAACATCGAATTTGCCGGGAGTTCACGGGAGTAAGCGAGAGCGCCACACCCAATGTTCACTTGAATTGTATCTATAACGCAGCCCTCGGCTCGACCTTCGACGGTATCATTGAGTCGTTTTTTCAAAGCGGGCAACTGTATGCAGACGAACAAGCCGTCCCGTCTAGATTAAGTATCCCCTATGAGCACGCCATCTACGTGGGTACTCATCCCAATGCGCATGTTCTGATCGACCTGCTGGTACTCAAAGACGGGCGCTTGTACTGGTCGAGTGTTACCATGATGAGACCCGCAGGCGCCGAGCCGATCGCCACTTATCAGGAGTATTACGAAGGATCAGTGGATGTATTCCTGTATGAGGTCATTAAAATCAATATGAGCAAAGTGCCCTAGCTGTATAAAATTCCCGGAGAGGCTGAAGGTCCAAGCCTCTCTGGGAGAATCAGGTATAATCGCGGCCACGCCCCAGTAGCTCAATGGATAGAGCGGCTGACTTCGGATCAGTAGGTTGTGGGTTCGACTCCTGCCTGGGGCGCCTATTTATTTAATCGGCGACTGCCCCCGTTGAGGGGATGAGATGGGTACGACATGTTGAAACCAAATATAATGATTACTTTGCAGGCAATACTATCCCTATAAACTTCAAATCAAAAGCAAACCTAAAAGCAATGACAGAAAAGTGAGCCACGCTGCACGAATTTTTTCACCTTAACTGTCTGGAATTCAATATCAATAGTCCAATTTTTGTATTAAATTTGTTAGGATGCTCCTTTTCTGGACAAAGAAAACCGGCTGCTCAGTGAAAATATGATAATCGAGACGATCGGTGTAGGAATACAATCGCCGCAGCGCCACCAGATACAAAATAATACTGGCAACTATGAAACCAAATCCATAATACGTCTGTGGAAGCGAAATCGTGTAAAACGTCAGCGCCGTGTTTGCGACAAAAAACATGGCGGAAGCCAATAAGGCATCCCGGTTGCTGGAAAAATAAAGAAGGAACAACAAAAGACTGTTCCCAATGGCAAAGATACCGTACCCTACACAGAGCACCCGGAACACTTCGATCATGCTCCCGCTAAATCCAAGTTTCAAATAAGCGATCAATTCCCCGAACAAAGTAACAGCGATCAGGGATATAAATATTTGCTGGATCGCAAGGTAAAAAATCTCCTGCTTCAACACATCCAACATTTCATCATAGGCTTTTTCAATATTAAGCAACGATCCGTCCCCATTTAGCAGATTGAAATACAAGTGATACTTCGGGTAAAAATTCACCTCCACGGTTGTTACGAAATTCACCGTGGTGAAAAGACTGGTCATAAACGCCATCAGCGCCGGAATGTCATGCCGCGGTGCGTGATAAAAATATCCATCGACTTGTACTCCCCAGGGGCTCACCCACATCAGAATCAAATGAATGAACAAACCGAGGGTTGAAAATAGTCCAACGAAGGGGAGTTGCGGATATTTTTCGATCCAAGCCAGAAACCTTAAAGGGCTGCCCGAACCCACCGGAAAATATTTATGAATTAGGACTGTGAAATCAACAATCAATACCCCATACGCAATACATGCAGATGCCAGTAGCGAAGCAACAACTTCATAACCCAAGGTTACAAAAATTAACCCACATAAAAGCCCTACTGCAACGCCGATCAGGAAGCCCCACAGAATTCCACGATACTCTTTGATCGCCGAGATATAGCTGATCTGAATCCACACAACGACACCTTCACAAAACAAGGCAAAGGAATACAGGGCGAAATTGAATTCCAAGCTGTTGATCGAGAGAAATCCAATCCACAATACCGAACCGATCACCAGGAAAAGCCCAATTGCGCCGTACATCGAAGGCAATATTCTTTCGTACGCATTGATATATAACATATCAGCAACGTATCGGGAAAGGACAAAAAGGAGGAAGCTGGTTAAAATCAAGGAAAACAACAGTGAATATGTGATGATGACCACAATCAAGTTTTGCTGCTGGTTTGTCGCGCCGCCATATGAAGAAATATAACGCGTCCCGAGCAATAAAAGCACACCCATCAGTGTGGGACCAGCGATCACAATACTTGCATAGATGTTCGCCCTGACCTGCAGTAACAGCCCCTTGTTTTGAAATAATTTTTTTAATTCGAAACCGATACCTGCCATCGAGACACAGCCCTTTCGTATACATTCATATAGCGGTTGATCATATCGTTAATATCAAATTTTTCCTTAACCCTGTTTTGCCCCGCCTCTCCCATTATCTTCCGCTTCTCCTCGTGCTGGCACATTTCCAACAATGCTTGAAGCAACTTGGATTGATGCATCGGCGGAACGCATATTCCCGCATGCCCAAAATCATCCTCCGGCCCGCCTTCCACAAGCTCGCGGCAACTACCCACGTCCGTTGTGATAACCGGCCTGCGCGCAGCCAAGGATTCGAGAATCGCAAAAGGCTGCCCTTCTGAAATACTGGTCAAAATCGTAAAGTCGATTTTTTCCAGATACTTTGTGGTCTGTACAGTGCCTGGAATAATAATATCCTTTACCTGCAGATATTCGATCAAATCCAGACATTCCTGATGATATTCCTCGTCGTCTACGCCTCCAATGATGTGCAAGCGCACGTTTTCCATTTCCTGCTTCAGGCGGGAGAATGTGTAGATTAACGTCTTCAAATCCTTGATCGGTGCAAACCGCGCAATAATGGCAATATCGACCCAACCATCCCTGATCTTTTCGGGAATCGATAAAAATTTATGAAGATGCAACCCATTTCCAACAATCTCGCATTTTTCAGGCGGGCAGCCAAGTTCTTGTTGGATCATGCTTGCGCGCCGGTACAAGCTTGTCACACAATGCGCCTGTTTGTATGCAAGCCGGGCAAACATTAGATACATGGAGATCCATAATTCCTTGAAATAGGATTTAACCCAGTCCGATCTCAGAATTTCCTCCTCGCGTTCCCGCGTGTATATGCCATGTTCGGTCAGAACAAAAGGTTTATCATATTTTATGGATGCGAGAGCCGCGAGAACGCCAGCGTATCCCGTCGAGGGGCTGTGATATAAGTCCGCCTCAGGCATGGGTTGCGCGATCAAATAAAGAAGCGGTAAAAACATTGATCGAATGGTCCAAAACAAATCCTTAAATCCTGCAAATGGAAACTCCGCACGGGCATATTCCTTCAAAATTGAAAGCAATTCTTCACTTAAGAAAAACTCCACCGAGCGGTTCGTTCGCAAATTGAAACTCTCGAGAACTACAGACCAATCCGGATCACCACACCGGATCAGATCAGTCAAGGCTGCTCTTTCCCTGCCTGAAAACTTCAAATTAGGGTTATTATTGATCTTGAGGTTGAAGGATGCGCCGAGAAAATTCTCATGCACCTGCACTACATTGGAGGGAAGCTCGTAAACAAATTTCGATTTGGAGCTCTCATCCTTGTCAGTAATCGTCCAGAGAACAAACTCATGCCCCGGTAGGGAGCGGATGTATCCATCCACCCACGTGGATACTCCGCCACGGACATATGGATAATTCCCCTCCAGAATGAAACATATCTTCAAGGCAATTCCTCAAAATCAACAACAACTTCCGATGCACTAGCCTGGAGCAGGTAACGATCAGAAGTAATTTGGGTAATGGCGCCACCCCTGACTGATACAGGTATTCGAGTAGACCGCAATATCAGCCAGGCTTCATCGTAAAAGTTACCCAGGGAAATCTCAAGCGCATTATTCTGAAAGTTCGTGGTGAGGGCGAGTCGAGAGTACCTTTGAACCGCCATTGCGGCTTCGCTGGATGTCATATTTCTTAATCCCGGGGCAGCTTCTGCCAGCCACGCTATGTATTCGATGTATTGGTCGCGAAGGTTTTCCCAGCCCTTTTCCGCGCCCCGCTCGGGATCAAGAATATCGTCCGGATGCAGAAAATGGGAATTAATATAATGCATCGCAATTTCATTAATTGCCGCCCATTGCATATATTCATCATCGACCAAATTGTAGCTTGAGATCACCCTCGGAAGTTCGATAACTCCGTCCGATGCCTCGCCAAATTCTTGGACATACACAGGCATATCCGAAGGCAAATAGAGGCTCGCGATCAATTTCAAGTTTGGCACCACCAAGGGCAGCCACCTCCTCGAATCAAAACACAGTACGTTGGAAGGAGGAATGTAGCCAAGCACGTTGTAATCAGGAAATACTTCACTGGTAAAAGTATAAAGGTCAAGCACCGATAATTGAGCTGCTTCGGTATTCGACCAGGAAGGATAATCAAACTGCTGGTTGACATCATTAGCCGTGGTGCATAACGGTACGTGGTTATGACCGTGAAATATGATTTCACCGCCCATGGAAAGAAGCGACCGCCCGAAGAAGTTGTGTGGTTCCTGGTCTGACTGCTGGTATAAAGGAGGCGTTACCACCTGAGTATATGTTTCAATAATTCCAGCGGTATAGCGGATGTTGTATTGCTCGGCTATCTCCTGCATTTCAGGCCACCATATCTCAGTAAAAAATACCGAAGACTCCATGTCGGGATAATCACGGGTAATATAATCGTTTTGTCCTTCGGGTAGGGGCGCAGGAAAATCATCAATAAAATATACGGAACTATTAATAACAGGATAAACCACAACTTCCTGGGTTAATGTATACGCAGAAGCCGTGATCCCCCTGGCCGCTTTGTTGGAGAACTGATCCGAGTTTACAAAAACGACATGACCATTGCCGCGCGCGCAATCCCACAAAAGGGGTATGGCCGTACCGTCTCCACTAACAAGGTGAACATCGCAATCTTCACCCAATTCCACATCATAGCTTCTTCCATTGATGAAATCCACACCAAGACGTCTGCCCTCGGTACCTGGCAGGAGGTCCGTTTCAAATTCGACCCCCTGGGTTGAAACCAATCCGTCGGAGATTTTTGTGACGCCGACTCGCGGAGAGATTTGGTAAAGTAATTCAGTGGGATCAGGGCGGATTAGAAACAGAACACTTCCTCCAGCATCCAACCAGTTCAAAACGGAATCAACCTCTGCAGTTGCCTTGGTTAGATCGAGAATGACGACAATAGCAGTGTGATAATCAGAGAGGTCTAACGGCCGGGAGGAATCAACACCATAGACATCGTACTTAACCCTCATGTCAGCCAATGTGGCATACAGATTTTCCATTATATCTGTGTAATACTTCTGAGTGTTACTAGACTCGTATATAACAACAGTGTTTGCAGGATTCTCAGGAAAGAAATTGAACACATTGACGTTTTCCTGTGGTAAAAATTGCAATGCTGTGTAGTATTTCGGTTCGACAGTATATTGGATACCTGCCCGCTGCACAAAAAGAGTAAACGCAAGCGCGACAAGCAGAGCTAGCGGAAGGAGCAAAAGAGAAAAGTTATAGGTATGCTTCATAATGGCGTCAACTTTATCGGGAAAGCCAATATTTCAAAGACTCCCTGCCCTCCCTCGTCCACTGAATTTCAACGGGAATCCGGGACAGGATATCCTCCAATCTCCTACTATCCATGCTATCCACACAGGCGCGGATGTATGAAATCCAAGATCGCTCGTCCAATGGCCACTCTTTGACAAGGCGGTCCACAATGTCATATGCCGCGTTAAATTCCCCCAACTTGATGCGATTTTTCAACATTTTGATCAAAACTTCCTGCGGCTGATCCGCCATTTCCAGTTTTTTTTCCAGGGCTTTGGAAAATACAATCCTCATATTCCGAAGTAAATGTTCCTCCAACAGACCGCTTTCAATGTATTGCTCCAACGATTCGACATACTTGTCCAACAAGGACTTGTCGGCTGGGTCGTTTTCTATTGCGACAGCTAATTTTTGTATGGAAAGTTGTAAATCTTTCTGGGCTTTGGAGATGGTTGTCGTGGCGTAGTGCGAGGTCTCAATATCCTCATTGTATTTTGCTATATTCAGGACATCAAGAAATTTCATGGGATCTGAATAAAGCGTCTCCAACATATACTTCCTTCGAATGCTCACGTCATTTATAAGTATTGCTTCTTCCAAAGGGACAATGTCTTTATTCTCATTAAAACTTTTCAACGTAACCCACAGGATGTTATCGCCCAGTGAAAGTGTCTCAAGGTCCACAGGTTTGCTGTTCTGCAGTTTCATGACATTCATTGACTCTGCCACACCAGCTATCAGGGGACCGAAGAGAGGCACAAAAGTAACCACGATAACATATTCCCACCGAAGATGTGTTCTTCCGGTAAGAATGTAAAACACGCAGACCCCCGCCAATAAGAGATGCAACATAACGAAGTAGGCCTCGAACGGAATGCTCAAACTTTATCTCTCCAATAAGGTCGTTAATTTATGAATTAATCGAAGGGAAGGTCTGCCGCTTCTATCAACCTGCCCTGGATGCCGTGCCGCTCCAAGCGTCTGACAATCTCAGAGGAGGCAAGCCGATCCGCCTGAGAGAGAAGAACATAATATGTTCCATCCCGCAACATCCCTACAATGTCGACGGAACGAATCTCTTTTGAAAGCAAATGATAAAGTCCTTCTATCTCCTCCTTTGATTCTTCCAACAGGATTAGCTGGAAGTCGGAGACTTTGCTCCTTTTCATTTCGAGCCGAACTTTGAGCAGATCAAGGAAAGCCTCCTGATTCATGATCCGGGTAGTTGGCAAGTACATTTGCGAGTAATTTGCATCCAGAAAAATTGTGGCACGGACCAGGGATGCTTCTATCAAACCACAAATCACCTTGAAAAGGTTGTAATAATAAGTCGAGAATTGGTCGAACTCAGCTGACCAGATGACGATCATCGCTACCGGAACATTGAACGGATAGGAATTATTAAACACCGGTGCTACATATGCCGGGTAGTTTTCTAGCAAGCGGGTATTTTGGAATATCCTCCCACTTTCGATGGCATCCAGCAATTCGGGGTAGTCATTTAACTTCAAGGATTTTTTCAGAATTAACGAGGAGATCATCTCGGGCGATTTCGCCTCCAGCCGCGCATACGCCCGGCTGCTGTCCAGTGTATAAATAGCGATGTTTCTATTATTCATCAACTCTTCAAGGATGGTCAACGCCCGGAAATAAACGGCATGTTCCTGAAGTTTGTCGAGTTCCTGGGTGATTGTGAAAATCTTTCCAAAACTATCGCGATACCCTATCAACCGCTCTCGAAATTCGTCTTTCAAGGCGCGAATTTCATTAAAGACCTCAAACAGGAATGTGTATTTCTCCATGAGCAATTGATATTGCTTCTGCCCATTGACTATTTGGTTCTCTGTTTTATCATGAGCGTAACCGGTAATCAGGCCTGCGGCAAGATACATGACGAACGGAAACCAGTTTCCCACATTATAAACGAGCAGCTGCCATTCCACATTTAATTGAAACCATGTGTAAACCACAAAAATGCCCATCAGGATCGATGCGTACAAACCAAACTGAAGTCCGTAAATCGAGCCCATGATGACAACATACACCAGGCGAAAATCCACGTATTGAAACTGTATCAGGGTGTTAGTCAGCTGACTCAGGTAAATTGCGAGCGCCGCGCCTCCAATAAGTTCGGCCCATCGTAATAGCGGCCTATCAGAGCGAAATCTTTCAGCCATAGTGCGTACGAACGACCGTTTTGCCAAAGTTCTGCCCGCCGCCGCAATGACCTCTGGAAGTTCGGACTGTAAATCACGGGTATCATTCCATTCAAAAATTCTTTTTGCCAGGGCGTTATCTGCAGGCCGCGTCAGAGCATTATTTTTATTCCCTTCTTGAAAAGTAATATTGGGGTAATAGTTTCCAAGCATATCAGCCAGGTTTGAAAAGTCCATCGGATTCGACATTGACAGATTCACGCTAGACGTTTCATGAGAGTAATCCGCATTAACAGCATTGTTGATGAAATCCGCTACATCATCCTCATGCAAGAAGGCACAGGGTGAATCCGGTGCGCCAGGCAATACGATTTTCCTGCCATGACGGCCACTATCAATTAACCGGTTTAACAATCCGTTTTTTTCCTGCCGCCCGTAAACAAATGGCACGCGCACAATCGTCAGATTTAAACCGTAATTTCTTTGGTAGAACTGGCAAAGTTGTTCGCAGGAATGAAGAACGTTTCCATTGATCGATTCCGGAGTCCCCCGGTCGTCACCTGAAGGATTTTTCGAATTTCCTAAAACTTCCGTGGAACTAATGAAAATGAAGTGACGGAGTTTCTCCGACCCAAAGTTTTCCAGCGTATTCTTTAGAGCGTCCAATTGGTGGCCATCCGAATAGTTACCGCCAGTACTATCAAGCAATTCCTCTCTTGTGGCTAAAAATACGACAATGTCGAATTTATAAGAAGAAAGGATATTAAAAAAAACTGGGTCGGCTGGGTTTAAAGAATGAACAATGACATTTCGCTGGTTTACATGGATAGCTTGCGAGTTATATGATGCCAAAACGACTTTGTTTTGGTCCTTAATCAATCTCTGCGTTATCGGAAGGGCGAGAGAAGAAAGATTTCCGGTAATTAAAATATTCACTTCGCAATAATTCCCAATGACTTTCTGCTATAGGTTAAATTTCGTAACTGTATCCACTGAATTGAGCTCATAGAATGGATAGAAATAGCTTCCCGCAAAACTTGATTTCGATTTACGCGCCCTTTAGTTGATTTATAATTTATGGAAATCAACATTTATCAACCTATTATACACCCGCAGTTTTTGACGCCGGAAGGAAAGGAATTTCAACGGTATCGAAACATAATTGTCGCTTGAAGCGTACAGTGCACAGATAATGCCATATCATGATTGGGAAAGGCGCACCTGCCCGATTAAAAATCTTTTCGAGTAACATGGTCTGTTGAATGAGTTGCAGTTTAGAATCACCATAGCAGTTTTATTATACACCGGGCAATCGCCATATAGGGATTTTACTTCCTTACAAAATTATTTCAGACGGATGAGGAGGTCTTTGTTTTTCCCTGTTAAAATTAGATTCTAGATAGGTTTACAATATGGGTCACAGCTCGACTTCAAGGCGAAAATCGAGCCGTGAAACCTAAATATCAGGACACTCTCTTACGCCGATGCTCCGGAGTAATTCCTCAAACCAAACCTCCAGATGACCCTCGTAATGGTCGCCAAAACCACGGTCAGGGCGAGAGCACCAAGCCAGGTTTGGAGAGACAGGCGTCCAGTCAGGGCGGAGGCGGGTACGGTCACGGCAAAGGCGACGGGGACGAGAAAGGTCAAGCCGTATCTCAGCCAGTTCGGGTAGATATCCACGGGCCAGCGACCTGCGGCATAGAGACCTTCGAAGAGATTGGCAATCTCATGCACGCGCACAAACCAGAACGCGGTGGATGTAATGACAAGCCAGAAGCAATACACCATTATGGCACCCATGACCAGCGCCGAGATGAACCCAAGAGAAGACCAGAAATCCATACGCCAGCCAAGTTGTGACATTGCGACGATTAAAACGATCGTCCCGATGATTACGTCTGTGTTTTGCCATAGGCGATACTCGCGCACACTTGCCAATAACTGCGCGTCGGCGGGTTTGGTAAGGATGTAATCGAGAGTCCCTTCGCGGATTTCGTCCATGAGCCGTTCCATGTTCGGCTGGATCGCCGAGCGAATGATGCCGCCAGTGATGGTGAAAACACCCATCACGGCAAGCAAATCCGCCTTGCCCCAGCCGCCGAGCTCATTGACCTGGTTGAAGACAAGGTTCAAGCCGATCAGGCCGGTGGCGAGCGCAATGAAGGTTTGGAGAATCTGGATATAAAGATTGGCGCGGTATTGGAATTCGTTCATGATCCCGATCCGCAGGTAGTTGAAAGCCAGTTTAAATCCCTGCATGATTAACCTCCCACCGCCGAAAAGCGGCGAATGGCGATCTTCCAAATCTGACTGACGAATACTGCGCCAAAGAAAACCCATATGAACTGCATTCCCAAGCCGATGAACAAGTCGTTGACAGACATGTTCCCCACCAGCACTTCGATGGGATAGCCAAACGCCCAGCGGAACGGGAAGAACCACGCCGCCCTCTGCACCCAATCAGGCATGAGCGAGAGAGGCACGAGGCGGCCGGAGAGGATCAGCTCTGCGGCAAAATACAACTCGAACAAGGCGCTGACGCGCGTCGTCCAAAATGTGACCATGCCAAGCAGCGACAAGGTGATGGTGCGAATCAGGTACGCCATCCATATCGCTACAAAAAATACCACCCCGTCGAGAAGGGTCGGATTCAGGTCCGGTTTGAAAATCAGCGAAAGCACAAGCGCCAGGGGAATCCACAGGATGATCATGACAACCTTCCAACCGGCAAAGAACGCAACATCTTCATGCAAGGGATGCATCGGACGAAGAAGCGACATCGAAAGCCTTCCCTGGCGGATGCGCCATTCCCAACCGTAGGGCGTAAAGGCGATGTTCATCTGGCGCACGAGCGTCCATACGATGTAATAAGCGGCAAGCGAGCCGGGAGTATACCCACCCACCGACCCACCCTGCTGTTCGGCGACCGCAGACCAAACCACCATGTAGATGACCGGTTCGGCAAGCATGCCGATCATATAAAAATAATTGGCGATGGGATACTGCCACTGCTCGAGGACCGAAACCCTCATCATGGACGTGTAAAAATCGAAATAGCGTTTCATTCGAGCGCCTCCTTCCTGACCGCGAAGACGGATTCGATCACATCTTCGATGGGCGCGGCCTCGACAGTGAGGTCATCAACGGATAGTTCAGTGAGAAGGCGGGATGTGACCGCCGAGGTCTTTTCCTTGGGAACGCGCATCATCACTCTGGACCCGTCAATGGATACCACATCCCCGTATTGACTAAAGTCTGCGGCGGGATTATCGAGCGTAAAGCCAACGGTCTTGAAGGCGGAGAATTTTTCGACCAATGCGGCAAGGTCGCCGTCAAAAAGCAACCGTCCATGATGAATGACGATGACCCGCCTGCATAGGGCTTCCACATCCGCCATGTAGTGGCTGGTGAGCAGGACCGTCGCGCCGTAGCGTTTGTTGTATTCCGCCACGAACGAACGGATGCGCTTTTGCATCGTCACGTCGAGACCCAGAGTCGGCTCATCGAGGAAGAGAATCTTCGGTTTGTGCAGCAATGCACCGACGAATTCCATCTTCATGCGCTCGCCCAATGAAAGATTCCGGACGGGTTTTTGCACAAGGTCTTTCAACTCGAGCAATTCCACGAACTCATCGCGGGTGCGCTTGAATTCATCTGTCGGGATGCTGTAGATGGCGCGTTGAAGATCGAACGAGTCGAGAGCGGGCAGATCCCATGAAAGCTGGTTGCGATTGCCCATCACCAGCGTTATCTGACGCAGATAATCGTGGTTGCGTTTGGCGGGTTCGTAACCCAACACAGATAGCCCGCCGGATGTGGGGTGCAAGAGTCCGCTGAGCATTTTGAGCGTGGTGGTCTTTCCAGCGCCGTTCGGGCCGAGAAAACCGACGACTTCACCGGGCTGGATGTCGAACGATATTTCATCCACGGCTTTGACGGTCTTGTACGTCCGTTTGAAGAGCCCTTTCGCGGCGGCTTTCAAGCCCGCTTCGCGCTCGGGGACCTGATAATGTTTTGCCAGTTTCGAGATCGAAATGACAGAAGGCATGGATATCTCCTGATAAAGTCTTTTGCTGTTGGTATTGTTGAACTAATAGTCCGCCCGGCGGCAATAAAAAAACCGCAGGGCATCGACGCGCCTGCGGATGGAAAACATGGGATTTAATTACCCAATCAGCCCGCTGGGAGGCACGCAAAAATCTACCTGGTTGTTCATTACGATTGCCATTCGAAGTGCCTCCTTTCAGATTAGAATTGAACGGGCAGAGTTTATCACAGACAAAAACGATATGCAAGAATGAATTTCGAAAACCAGGATTCGAAAGTCTGACGACCTTCGAGCCAAATCAGGAGATTTGCCGCACGGAGTGAAATGAACAAACAGGAACTCGAACAGGAACTGGAAGAAACCCGCCGTCGCTTTACCGAAGTGGTGAATTCGATCCCCGAGCGAAATTATCCCCTGCCCACCCATAACCCCGAATGGACGGTGGGCGATATTCTTCATCATATTACACTGGGTCCGCGGGCGATCGCGCTGGAAATCTGGCTGATCGTCCATGCGCGGAAATTGTTCAGCTTCGTAATGAGCCATTTCCCGTCGCGGATTTTCAATTCGCTCAATGCGTGGTTTGGACGTAGAAAAAGACGAATCAATCGTCAGGGATTGCTCAAGGCTTACGGGAGGGCACATTCAATTATATTGTCCGGGTTGATGCGGATGCGGGAGGAGGACTTGCTCAAATCGGTTGTATATCCCGTGGAGTTCGTCTCCGATCTTGCGGGGGAGGTCACACCTGAGCGTCTCTTCCGTTATGTGACCGCGCATTTCGAGATGCATGAACGTCAGTTGAGGAGGGATTCTCTGGTATAATTTTCCGCCGTGACTGGTCCTGCCCTGCGGTAGGTCCTCTTTAGAGGATGAGCTGCGGACATGGAGACCTGCATAGTTTTTAGAAAGGAGACGCATACGTCATGCCGCTCGCAAAGGAAATTAAAACGAAGGCGATCACGGATTTTCACCGCCACGACAAGGATACCGGCTCGCCCGAGGTCCAAGTCGCAATTTTGACCACCCGCATCAATCAATTGACCGAGCATTTGCGCAATAACAAGCAGGATCAATCCTGTCGGCGCGGATTGCTCAAACTGGTGGGGCAACGCCGCCGCTTGCTCACCTATCTGCGCCAAAGCAATTACCAGGCGTACCTTAGTGTGACCGATCGTTTGCAATTGCGCCGCAAGTAGTAATCTGAGACCTGACAGGTTTTTGGAAACCTGTCAGGTCTTTATGTGTAACCCGCAGTCAGGAATTGAACAGCGCGAATGACGCAAGGCGTCATTCCCACTCTTCAGTCCCTGACCCGAGGCGGGATATGTAAGGGGCGGATCGCCATCTGCCCTGATTTAGGAGACAATCAAATATGAAATCCGAAGGTAAACGTTATTCGACCGTTGTTGGCAACAAGACGGTGACCATCGAAACGGGCCGCCTTGCCGGGCAGGCTGGCGGCGCGCTTACGCTGGGTATCGATGAAGCGATCGTGTTTGCATCCGCCACAATGGGCGGCGTGCGCGAAGGCATCGACTTCTTCCCTTTGAGCGTTGAATACGAAGAAAGGCTTTACGCGGGAGGAAAGATCCCCGGCTCTTTCTTCCGCCGGGAGGGACGCGCCTCCACAGAGTCGATCCTCACTGCGAGATTGACCGACCGGCCTCTGCGCCCGCTCTTTCAGGATGGCATGCGCAATGAAGTGCAGGTCATCATGTACTCTTTTTCGTCCGACGGCGTGAACCCGCTGGATATCCTCGCCATCAACGCCGCCTCCACCGCGATCATGATCTCGGATATCCCCTGGGGCGGACCTGTCGGAGCCGTCCGCGTTGGACGAGTGAACGGCGAATTCGTCATCAACCCGACGTTTGCTGAAATGGACGCCTCCGACCTCGATCTGAGAATCGCCGGCACGAGAGACGCCATCCTCATGGTGGAGTGCGGCGCGAACGAAATCCCCGAGGATGTGATGGCGGCCGCGTTAGATCTGGGACATAAATCGATCCAGCCGATCATCGAATTACAAATGCAAATGGCGGCTGAGATCGGCAAGCCCAAACGTGAAGTAAAACTTTATCTCCCGAGCGAAGAGATCAAGAAGAAAGTTTTTGACCGTGTCAGCCAGGCGATGAACGAACTGCTCGACAAACCTCTCGCCAAAGTCGAATTCTATTCAGGCATGACCGCGATCAAGGAAACTGCCGAAGTTGAATTCTGCACCGTGCCGGAGGGAGGCAACCCGGCCGACCACATGCCCGTCAACGAATTCCGCGAGGCGTTCGAACTGGCAGAGCAGGCTGTCGTTCGCGAACGGATTTTGAGCATGGGCAAACGACCGGATGGCCGTCAGCCGACCGAGATCCGCCCGATCTGGTGTGACGTAAACGTCTCACCGCGCGCACACGGAACAGGCTTGTTCACAAGAGGCGAGACGCAAATTCTTTCCTTTGCCACGCTCGGCACCCTCGGCGAAGCGCAGGAGTTGGATAACCTATCCCCCAACGACACAAAGCGTTACATGCATCATTACAACTTCCCGCCGTTTTCGACTGGAGAGGTCAAACCTCTTCGAGGCCAGAGCAGGCGCGAGGTCGGGCATGGGGCGTTGGCAGAACGGGCGCTGGAACCGATCCTCCCGAACGAAGAAACATTTCCGTACGCCATCCGCGTCGTGTCCGAGGCGTTGTCCTCCAACGGCTCGACTTCGATGGGATCGGTCTGCGGTTCTACCCTTGCGCTGATGGATGCCGGTGTGCCGATCAAGGCTCCCGTTTCCGGAGTGGCGATGGGACTGATCACAGATGAATCCGGCAGGTATAAGATCCTGACCGACATTCAGGGAACCGAAGACCATCTCGGCGATATGGATTTCAAAGTTGCCGGCACATCCGCTGGCATCACCGCCCTGCAGATGGACATCAAGATCTCCGGCTTGAGCACTCAGATGATGAAGGAAGCGCTCGAACAGGCTCGCGTGGCAAGAATGTCCATCATGGAGAAAATGCTTGCCGTCCTGCCCGAACCGCGCAAAGAACTGAAACCGCACGCGCCGCGCATCATCACGGTGAAAATACCGGTGGACAAGATCGGAGCGTTGATCGGACCGGGCGGAAAGAACATTCGCGCATTGCAGGATGAAACCGGCGTGAAGATCGACATCGAAGAAGACGGCACCGTATATATCGCCTCGACGGACAGCGCAGGAGCAAAGATCGCGCAGGAACGCATCGAAGCAATGGGTGAGTCGGCGGTGCCGGGCAACATCTATACCGGCAAGGTTGTGCGTATCGAAGCCTTCGGCGCGTTCGTGAACATACTGCCCGGAGTTGACGGACTTGTGCATATCTCCCAACTCGACAGCGAACGGGTGGAAAAAGTTGAAGACGTGTGCGTGCTCGGCGATGAACTCACTGTGATGGTCACTGACGTCGACCCGCAGGGCAAGATACGTTTATCCCGCCAGGCAGTGCTCGAAGGCTGGACCCTCGAAGAAGCGCGCGAAAAAGACAAGGGCGGCGGTGGACGCAACGGCGGAGGACGGGGCGATAGGGGTGGTCCGCCAAGACGCGGCGGAGACCGGGGCGGGCGAGGTGGTCCACGAGGCGGCGGTGACCGCGGCGGACGCGATCGAAGATAAACAAGAATGAGTCAGAATCCCGAAGTTCGAATGAACTCCGGGATTTTTTATTTCGAGACTTTTTATCCGATTCGGGGTTTTACCATGCATCGGGCAATATCCAATTTATCAACCCCAAAACAGGAGAGTAAACCATGCAAGAAAGCATAATTTCAAGTGTGATCCTCCCGCTGGCGATCGCCATCATCATGGTGACTCTGGGCATGACATTAACGGTTGCGGACTTTCGCCGCATCTTCGTGCAACCGAAACCGATCTTCATCGGTTTGTTCTGCCAGATGATCCTGCTCCCGCTGCTTGGTTTCGCCGTGGCTGGACTTTTCGGCTTGACAGCGGTCTACGCCATCAGCCTTATCCTGCTGGCAGTCTCGCCAGACGGCGCGACGTCGAATCTCATCATCCACGCAGGGGACGGCGACCGCGCGCTCGGCATTACACTGACCGCCATCACCAACATGCTGGCATTTCTGACGATTCCATTCGGATTGGGAATCGCCTACTCCCTGTACGGGACCGGCGCGCTCGACATTGACTTCCCGGTCGTGGACACGATGATCCAGGTCGCGGTCATCACACTGATCCCCACATTGATCGGCATGGGTATCCGCCAGTGGAAACCGGAGTTTGCCGAGAACAGCAAACGCTGGTCGAAGACCTTCGCCACGGCCTTTCTTTTCCTCGTTATCCTCGCGCTCGTCGTGCAGAATTGGGATGTGATCGTCCGTGACGGTCCACGCTTCGCCCCGGCGTTCATACTCCTGAACATCGCCTCGCTTGTCGTAGGATATTACGTCCCCAAATTCCTGGGCATCGACTACGTCCAATCCATGACCATCGCCATCGAGACCGGCTTGCAGAACTCGACGGTCTCCATCACGGTCGCACTCACGCTGCTGAATAATAACGAAATGGCAATCATCCCCGGCTTGTACGCCATCTGGATGTACGTCACCGGCTTCGGATTGGCTTATTTCATGGCAAGGCGCAATCCCACCCCCGCCGCGGAAAGTTCTCCGGCGTAAACTCGTTTGAATAATTCACAGAACGGACGGATATAAATTCCGTCCGTTTTTTATTGAAAGGAGCTGTATGTACATTATCGTCTGGGAATATCAAGTCAAAAAAGAAAAACTTGATGAGTTCATAAAAATCTATTCCGCGCATGGAGACTGGTCGGAATTGTTCCGAAAAGCGCCCGGCTATCTTGGCACGGAGCTCTTGCACGATGAAAACGACCCGGAACGATATCTCACCATCGACCGATGGGATTCCAAAGGGAGTTTTGAGGCATTTCTGTCCCGATGGGGTAAGGAGTATGGAGAATTGGATAAATTGTGCGAAGGCCTGACGGAGGACGAGAGATTGCTAGGAAGATTCATGCAGGGATAAGCCTTTCGATTGAGTAATTTTTCATGCTAAACTTCCCACGCCATGACCAAAATCAAAACTCTTTACTCCCGCTACCCCCGCCAATATTGGTTGATGATCCTCGGCATCGTCATCTCCACTGCAGGCGGGAGCATGGTCTGGCCCTTCATGCTGATCTATGCGGGGGGGAAACTCAGCCTGCCGCTCAGCGCGGTCGCCTCGCTCATTTCCATCAACGCAGGTGTGGGTTTATTCGCATCCTTTCTCGCAGGCTCCCTCGCCGATAGAATCGGGCGTAAAGCCGTGATGGTCGTCAGTCTCGCCATGATCGGGGTGGCTTACATCTTCATGGTCCAGGCTGAGACCTACATCCATTTTGCGATCCTGATGGCCTTCATCGGCATGTCCAACCCGATGTATCAGGTCGGCGCGGATGCCATGCTCGCGGACATGATCCCCTCCCACCAACGGACCGACGCCTACTCCATCAACCGCATCGCCAACAACGCCGCATTCGGCATCGGTCCAGCCGTCGGCGGATTTCTCGCCTCCACTTCCTACAGCCTCGCCTTCTACGGCGCAGCGGTCGGATTCCTCGCCTACAGCCTGATCTGGATTCTTTTCGCGAGAGAAACGCTCCACGTCCCGCCTGAGGCGCGGAGGAACATCCACATTGGCATCAAGCCGCGACCCGACTCCAACGGTTATCTGCGCGTCTTCAAAGATAAAGCCTACATGACATTCGTTGCCCTATTCGCAACCGGCATGATCGCCCCATCCATCCTGTGGATTCTCATGCCCGTTTACGCCAAGACCGGCTTCAATATCCCCGAGTCGCTTTACGGCTGGATTCCAACCACCAACGCCGCCATGTGCGTCTTTGTCCAGTATGCGGTTACAAATATCTCGCGCAAATATAAAACCCTGCCTGTGATCGCGGTCGGCATGTTCATCTATGCACTCGGCGCGGGAAGCGTCTCGCTTGCGATCGGCTTTTGGGGTTTCTGGCTCAGCATGGTCATCCTGACCTTCGGCGAACTGACCATCGTGCCCACCGCCAGCAAATACGTCGCCGATATTTCACCCGAAGATATGCGCGGGCGTTACATGTCGATGTATTGGTTCGGCTGGGGTCTCTCGCGTACCTTCGCCCCGCTCATCGGTGGCTGGCTGAATGATAATATTTCACCCAAGTCCATTTGGATCGGAGGTCTGCTCTTTGGGCTGACCAGCGTCCTCGGCTTGATCCTGCTCAACAAGTTTTCCCAACGCCCAAGCGACGCATCCCTCCCCGCCGCAAGTTGATTCCAACCATTCATTTCCCCTATCCCTTTTTCCCAATGAATCAATCCCTCGCCCTAATTACCTATCTCGTCCGCGATTACGACGAAGCCATCGAATTCTTCATCAACACATTGCATTTCGATCTTATCGAAGATACCCCTCAGGAGGGCAAACGCTGGGTCGTCGTCAAACCGCGCGGTGGTGCCGGCTCATCCCTTTTGCTTGCAAAAGCCTCCACAACCGAACAGACAGCCGCCATTGGGAATCAAACCGGCGGGCGGGTCTTCCTCTTCCTACATACAGACGATTTTCAACGCGACCATGAATACATGAAGGCGCATGGCGTACAATTCCTCGAAGAGCCGCGTCATGAAGTTTACGGCATTGTTGCTGTGTTCAAGGATTTATACGGGAACAAATGGGATCTTCTGGAGCCAAGCCATGCGCGACACCAAATTGATACTCATTGAGGGTCTGCCTGGCGCAGGGAAGTCCACTACGACTAAATGGATCCATGATACGTTAACAGCCCATGGAATTGAATCGCAATTCTACCGGGAGGACGATGAGCCGCATCCCATCCCCTGCCTCGATTTTGACACACAGGGGCTACCAAAAAAAGTCATCCCCTTATTGGAGAAATTTGCACTACAAGCCGGGGTGTCATCCACCATAACGGCCATCGAGAGTCGCATCTGGCAGAACACGTGCCTTTACATGTTGATGAGTGAAATCGATAGTGGAGAAATCATCGAGTTCGCGCATAAGGAAGAAGAAATCCTCGCTCCCCTTGCTCCGGTATTGATCCATCTCGACCAGAATGATACAAAAACCGCCCTCGAACGACTCCGCCTCATGCGCGGCAAGGCATGGATGCTGTCAACAAAGGAGGAATTGCTGTCTTATCCCTGGTTTAAGAACCGCGGGTTAAATGATTTCGAAGGGTTGGTGAGTTTGTTCGAGGAGTGGCGCAGACTGTCTGGTAGGTAATATGATGACTGGCACGGGTCGAAGATCAGAATCCTGGACCCTTACAAAGACTGGGAATCAAGCCTTGGACAGATAAAAGAATATTTGTTTTTGGAATAATAAACTACCCATCCCCGTACTTTCCCAGCATTTCTTCCAACTTCTTCTTCACCCCCGCCCATTCATTATCCAAGATCGAATAGAAGACCGAATCGCGGATTCTCCCGTCCGAGAGGATCATGTGATTGCGCAGCACGCCCTCCTTCACCGCACCGATGCGTTCGATGGCTTGTTGCGAGCGCACATTGAGCGAATCCGTTTTGATCTGCACGCGGATCGCCTTCAAGGTCTCGAAAGCGTGGGTCAGCAGCAAATATTTACATTCCGTGTTGACAGCCGTGCGCTGGAAATCCAATCCGTACCAGGTGCCGCCCACTTCCAATCCGCGGTTGGGTGGATCGATATTCAAATAGCGGGTCGAGCCTGCGATACGACCCGAAGCGAGATGGATGACGGCGAAGGGAAGATCGGTCCCTTTTTCCTCGCGCGCGAGAAGGTCGGTCACAAATCGGCGGAAATCCGTTTCGGCTTTCATCTCGCCGTACAACATATACTTCCAGAAATCCTGTCCCTTGCCGATCTCTGCCAACCCGGCAATATGCTTTTCCCCCAACGACTCGAGGCGGACGTGCCTTCCCTGCAAGGTAACTCGCTTAATCCACTTGCTCATTCCATGCTCCCAAACAGTTCCGTGATCCTTTTTTGCCGGAAATCGAATATTTGCCGCAATCGTCTGCCCACCCAGAGGTCGTGGACGAGGTCTCCCAGGAAACCGTACGGTGGGACATAGGATATTTTGTCGGTCATCTTGACTCCGCCTGCCTTCGCCGCGAAAATGTGTTCATGATGCCAAAGCCTGTACGGACCGATGCCTGTTCGTCAACAAAATATTCCCGGTCCCGCACATGTGTGATCTCTGTCAGCCATAACGAACGGACTCCGCGGATAAACTCCACGCGGTATTCGATCATTTGTCCTTCATACATTTTCGCATCCCCACCTGCAACGATTTCAAAGTTCATATCCCCGGGTGTGATTGTGTTCAGATTGAGAGGGTCGCAAAAGAAATCCCAAACTTCATTCAGCGTTCCAGGGATGTTCTGTTCGCGGTGCAGGTAATGGATCATCCCTTAAGCCATTCCTCTTCCATCTTATCCTGTGTCGGCAAATAAGGCATCGCTGGTCCTTTTGCCCCAAGAAATTCCGCCAGCGCGGCGCGCATCGCTGTGCGGTCATCCCAGAGATATTCGGTCTTCCCAAAGCACATGGACTGTTCATGCCCTTTCCCGCAGGATAGAACAATATCGCCTTCCCGAGCAAGCCTCAACGCAAACTTGATCGCCTCGCCACGGTCAGGTACGCGCCAGAAGGTCTTCCCCTCCACGCCGCCTTTGGAGATCGCCCCTTGCGCCATTTCTTCGAGAATACCATCCAACGACTCAATACGCGGGTCTTCAGCGGTCAATACAGTCATATCTGCCAATTCAGCGGAAGTCTCTGCCATCATGCGGCGTTTTTCTTTATCGCGCAAACCAGCCGAACCAAACACAGCTATTACGCGTTTATCGGTCATCGTACGTCCGGCTTCGAGTGAGACCTTGAGAGCATTGGGAGTATGGGCAAAATCCACTATGGCAGTGAAATTCTGGCCCATGTCTATGCGCTCCATTCTGCCCGGGATTCCTTCGAGCGAGGCAATTCCCCTTGCTGCGACCTCAGGGTCAATGCCAAGTCCATAAACGGCGGCAGTCAACGCGGCAAGACAGTTCGAGATGTTATAAGCCCCAACCAATTTACTCGAAATGCCTACGCGAAAGTCTATCGCTGCGGCGGTAAATTGGATTCCTGAAGGGTTGAAACCGATTTCTTCGGCCCGTACGTCCGCCCCCTCCCCCAACCCATAGTTGATCTTTTTTGTTTTGATGAACCCATTCAGAAAGCCGAAGGATTTTTCGTCGTCGAAGTTGATCACTCCCAAACGCGGATTACCCTGGGTTTTTTCGCGAGTCCACTCGAGACTGCTGAAAAGCCTAGCTTTCGCAGCGCGGTAATTTTCATAGCCGCCGTGCTGGTCCATGTGCTCGTGCGTGATATTGGTTACGACACCGATGTCGAACTCACAGGCATCCACGCGGTATTGCGCCCAGCCGTGTGATGTGGTCTCCAAAACAACATGAGTCAGCCCGGCGTCCACCATCCTTGCAAGATATGCCTGAACATCATGCGCGTCCGGCGTTGTGACGTGGAATCCCGTATCTAGCATTTCATCGCCGATCACCGCATTGACGGTCGAGATCATTCCTGTTTTGAGTCCTGCTGCAACCATGACCTTGTAAAGAAGATTACTGGTGGTGGTTTTGCCGTCCGTGCCCGTCACGCCAATGACGGTCAGCTTGCGGGCGGGAAAGCCATGGAAGGCCGCGGCAAGCCAGGTCAGCGCGCGACGCGTGTCATCGAGTCGCAGATAAGGGATGGAGAGTCCGCCTAGGTCGCGTTCCCCGATCACCGCCGAGGCACCACGCGCGATCGCATCCTGAATGTAATCGTGGCCGTCTGCTGTGCCGCCTTTCATCGCAACGAACAGATATCCGGGTTCGATGGCACGGCTGTTGATGGCAATGCCTTCTACAAGAGCATCCGGAACGTCGGCAGGCTTGTCCAGTGGAAAATCGATAAACAAATGGGAAAGGGGAGTTTTGTCGTGTTTTGTCATGGCATCGAGCAATAAAAAAGGATTTTGGCAATTGTATCGCCAAAATCCTTTGAAATCGGACCGCCGCAAGGTTAAGTCGATACGACCTTGATATTGAATCGGTGCGAGCCGGTGGAGAGTCTCAAGCTGCGCCACAACAAAGAGTACATCTCGACAGCGCGCGAGGTGGTGATATCACCGAGATCAATGATGTGTTTCCAATGGAACCAATCGTGCAGGATCTTGATCACCCGCGCCTTGGCATCCGCGCTGTTGCCGCTGACGAAAATATCCGTCCGCTCCACAAGTTTGTCCGGGTCCACCATCACAGTGCAATAGACCGTGTTCAATGTCTTGACCACATAGGTTTCGGGGAATGCGCGCTGAATCTGCTCGCCGAGCGAATCAGTATTGCAGATTATAAGTTTCCAATGTTTTTCGTCGGAATAATCCAGTGGGTTGGAGGTGTCGATCAGGATCTTGCCCCGCAGATATTTAGCACCAGCCAAGTACAGCGCATCGAGCGTCGCCGAACCGAGCGTGCAATTAAATATGATCTCACCAAATTCCGCCGCATTGGCAAAGGTTCCAAAAAGCGCGTTATGCTTCTCCTCCTTTGCCCAGGCAACCGCTCTCGGGTTGGCTTCCTCCCTTGAGCCTATCATTACATCATGGCCCAACTGCACCAATTTCGAGCCAATCGTCCGCCCCACTTCTCCCGAACCCAATACTGCGATATTCATGATGTCACCTCGAGTTTGTTTGACAATTCTTGAATTTGGCTAACCTTCAGCTTTCGCCTTGGTCATCTTTGTTTTCAGCCATTTTAACCGAAAGGTTTCCTCGCGTTCGCGCTCTTCCAGGGAACTGACGATAAATTCGATCTGGTGCCTGTACTGCGGAATAAAGATGTGCTGGAGCGCGTTGACGCGCCGCTGGGTCTTGCGCAATTCGTTGGCAAGCCTCCACACCGCCGCGGTCAACATGGAAAGCTGCGGGATGCGCAATAGAACCTCGCGAAATGCGTCGCTGGCTTCATCAAGCACCGCAGAAGTATCTCCGGGGCTGTAGGGAAGTTTCGGCGGCTCGCCGCGCGCCTCGATCTGGGGGATTGCGACTCCCATCACGCCGCGCAGGCGCAGATGGACATCCACGGTTTTATTGACCGCCAGCGACGCCCATTCCACATGGTCGGAGCCCATGACAAGACGCGCCTTTTCCATCGCATCGTAGGCGATATCAAGCAGCCTCCAGACCTCTTTTTGAAGCGCATCCGCCTCTTTCGCCACACGAACCAGTTCGCCTGTCAGAGCTTCGCGTTTGCGATCAAGGATCTCGTACCCTTCTTTCGCAAATCGCAATTCCTTCTTGAGACGGATCAGGTTCGTGCGGGTGGGAGCAATATTAATTTGAGGCATCGTCGCCCTTGTAGTATTGTGCGATCTCGTCGAGAGTGACGCGGGTCAATTCCTTCTTCGGGAGGATCGAAAGCAGTTTCCAGCCGATCTCGAGCGTCCGTTCGATGGAGCGGTTTTCTGTAAAACTCTGGTTGACGAATTCCCTTTCGAAAGCGCGTCCGAACTTGAGGTATTTCTGGTCCACATCCGAAAGTTCCTCCTCGCCGATCACGGAGGCAAGAGCACGCACATCTTGTGTGCGGGCATACGCCGCATATAACTGCGCACCCCAACGCGGATGATCGTCGCGCGTGCGGTTCTTGCCGATGCCGTCCTTCATCAAACGCGAAAGGCTCGGCAGGACGGCAACGGGAGGATAGATACCGGCGAAATTTAGCTCACGACCCAGCACGATCTGCCCTTCTGTGATGTAACCGGTCAGGTCGGGCATTGGATGCGTGATGTCATCGTTCGGCATGGTCAGGATCGGGATCTGCGTGATCGATCCTTTGCTCGTGCGGATGCGTCCGGTTCGTTCATACATCGACGCCAGATCGCTATAGAGATAGCCGGGGTACCCTTTTCGGCTCGGTACTTCGCCGCGCACGTTCGATATCTGACGCAGGGCTTCGCCATAGTTGGTCATGTCGGTCAATACGACCAGAACATGTTTTTCGAGTTCGTAGGCAAGGTATTCCGCCAGCGTCAATGCCGCGCGTGGAGTGACGATACGCTCGACCGGGGGATCGTCCGCGAGATTAAGGAACATCGCCACCCGGGTGAGCGCCCCGCTTTCGGTGAACGAGCGGCGGAAGTAATCCGCCACATCGTTCTTCACTCCCATCGCGGCGAATACGATGGCGAATTCCTCCCCTTCAGTTGGCGGCGCTCCTGCAATCTTACCCAGAGTCGCCTGGCGCACGATCTGCGCTGCAAGTTGGTCGTGGGGCATGCCGGCACCGGAGAACAATGGAAGTTTCTGTCCGCGCAAAAGTGTGTTCACACCATCGATCGTGGAGATCCCTGTCTGAATATAATCTCGCGGATAGATACGCGCCGTCGGGTTGATCGGCTGTCCGTTCACATCCATGTAGCGGTCGGTCAACGGTTCGGGACCGCCGTCGATGGGATTGCCCAGGCCGTCGAAGATGCGCCCGAGCATCTCCTCTGCAACGGGAATGTGAAGAGTATTACCCAGGAATCTCACACGGGTACCGTCAATCGAAAGACCGGTGGAACCGGCAAATGCCTGGATGACTGCGAATCCCTCACCCACTTCGAGCACGCGTCCACGCCGAACCTGACCGCGTGAATCCTGGATTTCAACGACTTCGTCGTAGCGGACGTTCGCGCCGCCTTCGACCACCAAAATCGGTCCCTCGATGCGCCCGACGCCGAGAACTTCCTGTCCGCCTTGTACTGTTACATCGCTCATGATCTGTACTCCGCATCCAATTGACCCATCTGCTGGTCAATCTGTTTTTGAATGTCGTCGAATTTGTGCATTTCCTCGTTCGTCACAGTGGACTTGGCTCGAATGATCGTATCCACAACGGGCAGATCGTGGATCAAGTTGATCGGCGCTCCCCGCCGGACGATCGCCATGCCGCGCTCGTGAAAGTACAGCACCAGTTCGAGCATACGGATCTGTTTTTCCACCGACGAGAACGCATCCACAGATTCAGTGGCATTCTGCTGCAGAATCCCTTCACGGATGAGGCGGGTTGTTTCGAGTACCATGCGTTCCGTATAAGGAAGCGCATCGGGACCCACAAGTTTGACGATCTGGGAGAGGCGGCTTTCCTCGCTCAACAATTCCATGGCACGGTTGCGCATGGAAAGCCAGTCCTTGCCGGTCTTTTCCCGCCACCAGGAAGCCACATCCTCGAGATATTCCGAGTAAGAGTCCAGCCAGTTGATGGCCGGGAAATGTCGCGCCGAGGCGAGGGATTTATCCAATGCCCAGAAACAGCGGATAAAGCGCTTGGTGTGTTGGGTTACGGGTTCGGAAAAGTCGCCGCCGGGAGGCGAAACCGCCCCAACGATCGAGACCGACCCCTGCGTGCCGTTGAGATTATTCACAAATCCCGCGCGCTCGTAAAATTCAGCCAGACGCCCGGCGAGATAGGCGGGGTAGCCCTCTTCCGCGGGCATTTCTTCAAGACGGCCCGATACTTCACGCAAGGCTTCCGCCCAACGGGATGTCGAGTCTGCCATCAACGCAACGTGGTAGCCCATATCGCGATAATACTCGGCGATGGTGATCCCCGTATAAATGCTGGCTTCGCGCGCCGCAACAGGCATGTTGGACGTATTCGCTATCAGCACGGTACGTTCCATTAAGGGGCGACCAGTTCTCGGGTCGACAAGATGCGGGAATTCCTGAAGCACCTCGGTCATTTCGTTTCCGCGTTCGCCGCATCCAATATAGACGATGATCTCGGCATCCGCCCATTTGGCGATGCTGTGCTGGGTGACGGTTTTTCCGGATCCGAAAGGACCGGGAATCCCTGCCGCGCCGCCTTTGGCGACCGGGAAGAATGTATCCAGAATCCGCTGACCGGTTATCAGAGGAATGTTCGCTCCGCGGCGGCTCACAAACGGTCGCGCCCGGCGAACGGGCCAGCGCTGGAGCATCGTGACCGATTTTTCCTCCCTTCCCATTTTCACTTTTGCGATGACGTCTGTGACTGTGTATTCGCCGGATGCCGCAATCCAAGAGACCGTGCCAGAGTCGTCCGGGTTGAGCATAATGCGGTGTTCGAATGTATCAGTTTCCATCACAGAGCCGAGAACCGCGCCGCCTTTGACTTCGTCACCGACCTTCACTTTGGGTGTAAATTTCCATTTTTTCTCGCGGCTGATCGAATCGAATCGGGCGCCGCGATTGATGAAGGAGCCCACCGCCTCCTCGATCAACGGAAGAGGCCGCTGAACACCGTCGTAAATGCTTTGGATCAATCCCGGACCCAATTCCACCGAAAGCGGCAATCCCGTTCCATAGATCGGCGCGCCGGTCTGCATGCCCGCCGTTTCTTCGTACACTTGAACCGTCATCTGGTCGCCTTTAAGACCGATCACTTCACCTACCAGGCGTTCGGTACCCACTTCAACAAGTTCGAGCATGCCCACATGACGGGAACCACGGGCGCGGACGACGGGTCCGCTGATCCAGGTTATCGTTCCAACTTGTTCGCTCATACGTTTTCTCCCATCAACACTTTATACACAGAGGAACGCAGGGCGCTTTGCAGACGCTCCAGGCGGGTTTCAAGGGTGTTGTCAAAATACAGTTTGCCGCCGGAGGCGCTGACCACAACACCCGTCCCTTCGTCGAGATTCCCACCGAAAGAAAATTTACCGTTCAGTTCCTTCGACAGGTCGTCAAGTTCCAATACTTTGCGGGTAACTTCATCCGCCCGGATTTCCGCCTGGTCCACCTTCAACTGGCTCAAGGCTTCACGTGCCAGCATTTCGACAATGGCGTTGAAATCCTTTCGATTCTTCACGTCGGCAAGTTTTTTCTTCGCCTCTTCGAAGACGTTGTTCAATATTTTTTCACGTTGTTCGAGCTGCATGGACCGCGCCTTGAGCTGGGCGGTCGCCAGGGATTGACTGCGCAGACGGTCCGCGTCTGCCCTGGCACGGTCGAGGATGACCTTACGTTCCGCCTCCGCCTGTTCCCGGGCACGATTGCGAATGGCATCGGCTTTTTCCTTCGCCTCCGCACGCAGTCTCTCGGCGTCCTCTCGCACCTCCACCATGATCGCGACGCCGAGCCGTTCGATATCTTCCGCTTCAGGTTTCATAACGCTCAATCCAATCTTATCCTTTGGTTTAGAACTTGCAGGAAGGCCTACAACTTGATGCCGATCGCCCGCAGGACGATGTCGCCAAGAGAAGCCTGGCCCTCCGGAACGCCGCCCCGCGATGGAATTTCCACCACCAATGGAATGGTGCTCCGCAGGTTCAGGTGTTCCATGCGAGCGGGGATCAATTCAGCCACATCCTGCGTGACAAGAACTATGCCGACTTCCTTGCTGGCTTGCGCCTCGTCCAATGCGCGGTTGGCTTCCTCGGCGGTGGAGGCCACGATTCCACCCACGCCCGCCAGGGAGAAGCCCAACACCGCATCAGGATGACCGATGACCAGGATCTTCATAGGGCAATCCGGGTTTCCCCGATTACGGAAGCACGAGGAAGGAGATGATCAAGCCGTAGATGGCGATCCCTTCGGATAGGCCCACGAAGATCAAAGCGCGGCCGAAGGATTCAGGTTTTTCTGCAGTGGCGCCGACTGCCGCAGCGCCGGAACCGCCCACCGCAATGCCCGCGCCGATGCAAGCAAGACCCGTGGAAAGCGCCGCAGCGAGGGTCGCATATTGATCCACTGCCGCCTCCTGGGCTGCGCCTGCCGCAAGTACCGATGTTGGCGATGCAAACCAAACAACCGCCAGACCCGCAGCAAACAACCCGACCAGGAAATTAAATCCATTGAAGCCGCTCACAAGACGGGATACCGCCTGCGATGGGTTGGATTTACCGTTTTGAAGCAGGTAAATCACCGCCGGAATCACCGGGACCAAACCGACCAGTACTGCAAAGACCAAGAACATTGTTTATCTCCTTTTAGTTGGAATAATTTATTTATTCACACTCGTTAGCGACCATGAAAGGCAGGTTCACCGGATGCAGGGTTAAGCCTCCTCCCGCGAGGGATTCAACTTCAACGGCTCGAACTGCAGACCACCGCCATGGAAGAACTTGCCGAGGATCTCGTAATAGTGCAAACGCATGGTCTGGATGCCGACGATCAGGCCTTCGAAACCGATGATGAAGATATTGCCGAGCAGGATCGTGATCCAAAAGCCAATGTTGGGCTCCTCACCTGCAAGCGAGAAGATGGCGAGACTCAAACCGCCGTGCGCAACGGCAAATGCGCCCACGCGAACAAAGGAAAGCGTGTTGCTCAGCATGCTGATGACGGATTCGAACAAGTCCATGAAAGAGGTCACGAGGAACATCATGAAACCACCGATGCCTTTCCCTTCGATCAGGGTGTGTCCTTCGACCATATTCCGGAAAAAGCCGCCGAACATCACGAACAGGGCGAAGACACCTGCCAGGGTAGTGAATGGAAGCGGAAGGTTGCCGATCGCCACGGCGACTTTCGGAGCGATGGCAGTATCACCGAGGAAACCACCCAGCAGAGCCAGGAAACACAGGTAAAAGAGGAAAGCGGCAACGCCTGAATGACCAAATAACAAATGCGCCCAATCCCTTGAGCGGAGGCTATTGAACATGCCGAGCAGAAAGCCGATCATCAATATAACGATCCCGGCGTCGATGGCAATGCTGAGGATGCCGAGAATGTTGTGAAGAGGGCTCATCCAGGTAGGCTCAAAGTGGAAGTGAAGATATTCCTCGACCAGATGGCCCTCGAAGCCGAAGATGCTTCCGTACAAAAACCCAAATAACGCCGCAGACAGTCCGCAATACACGAGCAGCAAGCCAAGGCTTTGCATGCCTTTCATGAATATCTTCTTATGCATGAGGAAGCCAGCCAGTGCCATCACCAATCCCTGCCCCAGGTCGCCGAACATCGCACCGTACAGGAGGGGAAAAGTGAACGCCATCAGCAGTGTCGGGTCGAGTTCGCTGTAGCTGGGATGCCCATAGGTACCCACTAGCATTTGAATGGGTTTCAACCATTTGTTGTTAAACAATGCGACCGGGATATGCGAGCCATGACCGGATCGGGTCGTCGGAATGGCTTCGATCAGAATCTCATTCGAGGCGTTCTTGAGCTTTTCGGTCAATTCCTCTAGGTGCGCAGTCGGCACCCACCCCACCACGACGTATGTGTGGCGCAACTGCCCAAAACGCACAATCGCATCCGCCATGATGCGGCTGATGTGCATATCCCAAAGCAGCTGCTGAAGTTCTGTTTTATGAGCCGAAGCCATTTTCGCGAGACTTGCTTCGAGATCGGATATCCTCTTCTTTGTCGCTTCGATCTCCTGCTTGAGCAAAACGGTGATCTGTTCAGGGGTTCCACTGAACTCATCGGGCAGAGCCAACGGGTTGAGATAGGCGCTTTTTGCCGCGCGCTCCAAAATATCAGAATTGCTTTTGGGTCCCAACAGCCAGACAACAGGTTTCTGAGGATCGTCCCGCAGGGTAAAGAACACATGCAGAACCCTCGAAAGGCTGGTCTGCAACCTGCTGATATTCGCGGCAGGAATCACACCCAGGATGGAATGCATGTACGCGGACTGACGCAAGGCACTCACTTCCACATTTACTTCGGAAATCGGCTCCAATTGTCGAAGTTGACTCTCCAGGAGTTCGAGCCGCTTCTTATCCGCCGATAACTGGTCGCTGGTCCCCTTGACTTCGTCTTCGATCCGGTCAAGCGACTGCCGAACGACATCCAGATCGGCAATGGATTCTGCATCGGCTTTGGCGGGATACTCCTCCAGCAAACCGAGGTTCTGCATCAAGGTCTGCACGCGGCGCTCCATTGCGGAGTAGGCGCCTGCCCTGTCCTGCCATCCGCTGGGACCCAAGTTCTCCACGCCCAAATGCGCACTATCCACCTGATGAAACACGCTGTGTCCGCTCAAGACCTTGACGACAGCCATCAAGTCCTTGGATGGAACGATCAGCTCGAGTTCGGTCATTTCTCTCGGAAAGAACATAACATCTCCATGTTTGGAAGTGATAAGTTACTCGTCACCAACCCTCACTTTTTGGGAAGGCGATATTTCCAGGTCATTGGATCATCTTCGTCTTCAGTAGCAATCCGCGGTATTCCTCGTCCGAAACCCCGGAGGATTTCGCTTCGATCAGGACGGTCAGATCCTGGATTTCAAAATCGCTTAAGATGAGGTAAGCTAGCGGGATGCCGATATGGAATGGGTCGCCGATGAAAGCCGCCACACACTGCCGCATCACCTGGCGCTTGAGCTGCTGCTCCAATTTCGGCAAACCGGACTGCGGGTGTTCCAACAGAGCGTTCACATCGGGAATTCCCGGGTAGACACGCGAGACCGTCGCGGCAATATCCGAACCTGCCGCGATCGCGCGGACATCCTCGTCCCTGACGCGGAAGCCAAACGGCAGGGTGTAATTGATCAATTCCTCTTCTGAAAGCTTGTGATAGATCTTGTATCGAATCACCCACATCAAATTGTTCATATCGAGCAGGGAGCCTATGATCTTGACTCCCATTTCCCGGTCCTTGCCGGAGAGTTTCTTTGCTTCAGACCACAGCCTCCGCCAGTAGTCCAGGTCAAGAGCCACTTCCAGGGGGAAGAGATTCTGCTCCGCGGAAAAACGTTTCATCGCGAAGGACATGGTCGCTTCATACGGCGTACCATGCAGCAGGTCCACAGCAGAGGCGACGCTGCCCGATTCCACCATTGCCTGGGCGG
The DNA here is from genome assembly GCA_015075725.1 of Anaerolineales bacterium. NCBI lineage: Bacteria > Bacillati > Chloroflexota > Anaerolineae > Anaerolineales > Anaerolineales bacterium. Next base: position 4,198,493 of record JABTTV010000001.1, read on the forward strand.
GGATGGAGGCGGTCGATCCCAGAGGGAAGAGCACTTCACGCACGCGATCCCATGCTGCAATTTCTGAATTCCATGGAGCAACTGTTTGAATACTGCGCATGACAGCTTTTAAATTACCCACCTCGTAATAACGGAACATCTGCTTGATCAACGGACGGGTCTGTTCCGGAGACTGCTGGACGACGCTGGAATAGGAGTCTGCCAGCCTGTTCTTGATCTGAAGGATGACACGCCGCGGTGTCAGTTCGTTGTCTTTGAGTCCGGTGAGATATTTTCCATAAGGCGATGTCTTCAACGCGCCCACCAAGGACATGAAATCAGGTGAATCGCTCAGACGGATCATATCCTGCGGGGTGAACAAATAGGAATACATTGCCCGCACCCGGGTGCTGATCGCCGCGTAACCGGAAACGCCGCTCGCCATGATTTACGCCCTGCCGATGACGCGTTCGAGAACGAAGGCAACCGCCTTGTCGAAATTCTTCCTGGCAATCGCCTCAAACTCGCTGTTTTTGGCGGCGATCTCGGATGCCAGCTCATCCGAGGCATCCTGTGACTGCGCATCGGCGAGCATCTTCCGCGCCTCATCATGCGCATCGGCGATCGCCTTTGCAATTAGAGCCTGTGCCTCCTGCTCGGCTTTTACAGGGATCTCCTGCGCCTCGCGTTTGGCTTTATCCTGCATTTCCTGCGCCTGTTTTTCGATCTCGAGCACCTGCTGAATGTGTTTCTCGTTCATAACGGTATCACCTCACTCAGGTCTATCGGGATGATTAATGCCCGCTATTGTAAAGTATTAAGACACGACAATCAAGGGCGGATTTCTCCAATGACGATTTTTATTGTGAAATCGTAAACATGCGAAAAACGCTCCCATCCTGGGAGCGTTTTTCTGTATTAAACCATAGAGGGCTTTGACAGGAAAGCCCTCTTTCCTATTTTATTTCAAGCTTTGACGCAGGCCTTCAAGTTTTCCGGCAACAGAGCCGTCCATGACCTTGTCACCCACTTTGATGACGAGCCCACCCAGAATGGACGGATTGACAAGGAATACAACTTCCGTCGCGCCGACCTTGCTCGAAAGATCCTTCTTAACAACAGCTTTCTCGTCTTCAGTGAGCGAAAGCGCGCTCGTCACTTCGGCGGAATTGCCTTTGAAGTTGACATCGTCCAGCACGACGATCTTCCCGGATTTCACCCCGGAGAAGAATTCATCAAGGAGCGCACGTTGTTTCTTTTCATCCAGCGCCTCCCCGACGAGTTTATTGGCGGCGGCGATCGCAAGTGCCGCCACCTGCCCGCGCAGATCGCCGAGGATGCGGTTGCGCTCCAATTCGGCTTCCGCGACCGCAGACTCCCGCGCCTGTGCGGCCTCCGCTTCAGCCGCAGCTTTCACATCCTTGCTGGCGACTGTGGCCCGTTCCGTGGCTTCGCGGACGGTCTTTCCCGCTTCAGCCTGCGCATCGGCAAGGATCTTAGCCGCCTGTTTTTCCGCGTCAGCCCTGGCT